>NZ_CP010892.1:6000000-6600000 GCF_000931465.1 Pseudomonas sp. MRSN 12121
CCGACTACGATATCTGGCACACCGAACAAGACTTGCAACCGGTGATCGAGCCGATTGTCGCGCAGGTCTGCTGATCGCTAGACCCGCAATTCCCCCGCCACCGCCGCCCGCTTGCCCTTGCCGCACAGGGCTTCCACCAGGGTCAGGGCAAACTCCAGCGCCGCGCCCGAACCTTGCGCCGTGATGCAATTGCCATCCACTACCACCGGCTGGTCGACGAAGTTGCAGCCCGACAGCTGATGGCTGGCACTGGGCAGGCAGGTCATGCGCCGTTGGCGCAGTACCCCGAAGCCCTGTAAAGCCAGGGCCGGGGCTTCGGCGATGCCGGCGAACAGGCGCCCGGCGGCGGCCTGGTCCTTGACCAGTTGCCTCAACGGTTGATGGGCCGCCAGGTGCTGCGCGCCGACGGCGCCTCCCGGCAGCACGATCAGGTCGAATGCCTGGGCCAGTACATCCACCAGCATGCCGTCGGCGGTCATCCGGGTGCCGCGGGCGCAGGTGAGCATGCGCCGCCCTTCGATACTGGCCACCAGCACTTCGACTTCAGCACGGCGCAGCACATCGATAAGGGTCACGCTTTGCAGGTCGTCGATGCCCTCGGCGAGGGTGATCAGGGCTCTGGAGGTCATGGGCTGTGTCCGGGAAAGAGTCTTCACAGCTTAGTCAGCTTTCCCGCCCGGCGCGTGCGCACGGAGCCGTCACTTGATGTAGATCTGCGCGCTCAGGCTGTTGCCCGGGGCGTTCAATGAGGTGTTGCTGAAGGTGAACGTCCCTTCCTGCCGGCCGGCCAGGTCGAAGGTATAGATGTAGCCGACGGTAATGCCCGAATTGCCGCACGGCACCAGGCTGGAGCCTTCTTCGCAGACCGCCGCGCGGGTGCCGTCGACTTCGAAGCCGTCCAGCGTCACCCGGGGTTGGCGGCCATAGCCGATTTCCAGCACATAGACCTTGATGTTCGGACCCTGGTGGTCGCAGGCGGTCTTGTCGCGACCGTCCGACACATCCTCCAGGCCACAGGATGGCGACTCGACCTTGAGAATCTCCACCTGGCTCAAGGGTGGCGCGGAGCGGGCCATGGCCGGCGCGGCGCCCAACCAAAGGCCAGTGGCCAGCGCCGCCAGGGCCATCGCTTTAATCGTGCTGTGCATAAGTTCCCCCAAAACGTCGGCGCAGTATGCCCCACTCACCCTTCGGGCAAAACATCGCCGACGATCGCAGCCATAGCCTTACGCTGCTGGTATGATGCGCGGCTTTTTCCGACCCGCACAAAATCCCCGGACGCTTTTCAATGGTCTGTGCTTTGCTGTCTGGGTCGATACATTCACGGCGCCCTGCGCGCCACGGGGAGCAGACATGCTGGAAAGGCTGTTTCAACTCAAGGCACACAACACCAACGTGCGGACCGAGATTCTGGCGGGCCTCACGACCTTCCTGGCCATGGCCTACATTCTCTTCGTCAACCCGAGCATCCTCGGCGAGACCGGCATGGACAAGGGTGCGGTGTTCGTCGCCACCTGCCTGGCCGCCGCCATCGGCTCGACCGTGATGGGCCTGATCGCCAACTACCCGATCGCCCTGGCCCCGGGCATGGGCCTGAACGCCTTCTTCACCTACACCGTGGTCCTGCACATGGGCCATACCTGGCAAGTGGCGCTGGGCGCGGTGTTCATTTCGGCGGTGCTGTTCTTCCTGCTGTCGATCTTCAAGATCCGCGAATGGATCATCAACAGCATCCCGCTGCCGCTGCGCTCGGCGATCGCCGCCGGTATCGGCCTGTTCCTGGCGCTGATCGCCCTGCACAACGCCGGCATCGTGGTCGGCAACCCGGCAACCATGGTCGGCCTGGGCGACCTGAAGCAACCGGCGCCAATCCTCGCCACCCTGGGCTTCGCCCTGATCGTCGCCCTGGAGGCCCTGAAGGTCCGCGGCGCGGTGCTGATCGGTATCCTCTCGGTGACCATCGTCTCCATCGCCCTGGGCGTCACCCCGTTCGGCGGCGTGACCTCGATGCCGCCATCGCTGGCCCCGACCTTCCTGCAACTGGACATCAAGGGCGCGCTGGACATCGGCCTGGTCAGCGTGATCTTCGCCTTCCTGTTCGTCGACCTCTTCGACAATTCCGGCACCCTGATCGGCGTCGCCAAGCGCGCCGGCCTGATGGGCAAGGACGGCCACATGCCGAAAATGGGTCGCGCGCTGATCGCCGACAGTACCGCGGCGATGGCCGGCTCCCTGCTGGGCACCTCGACCACCACCAGCTATATCGAATCCGCCGCGGGCGTGAGCGCCGGCGGCCGCACCGGCCTGACCGCCATCGTCGTGGCGATCCTGTTCCTGCTGGCGCTGTTCTTCTCGCCACTGGCGGCCAGCGTCCCGGCCTTCGCCACCGCGCCGGCCCTGCTGTTCGTCGCGGTGCTGATGACTTCGGGCCTGGCGGAAATCGACTGGGAAGACATCACCGTCGCCGCCCCCGTGGTGGTCACCGCCCTGGCCATGCCGTTCACCTATTCCATCGCCAACGGCATCGCCTTCGGCTTCATTGCCTGGACCGCGATCAAGCTGCTGTCGGGCCGTGCCCGTGAGCTGAACGCGCCGCTGGTGATCCTGTCGATCCTGTTCGTGATCAAGCTGGGTTGGTTCAACGCATGACTTTCGATGCCGCAAGCTACACCGCCCAGCTCAACGACAAGGTCGCGCGCCTGCGTGAGCTGCTGGCGCCCTTCGCTGCCCCCGAGCCCCAGGTCTTCGACTCGCCGCTGCAGAACTTTCGCCTGCGCGCGGAGTTTCGCCTGTGGCGCGAAGCCGGCGAACGGCATTACGCGATGTTTTCCCAGGACGACAAGCGCACGCCGATCCTGATCGAAGACTTCCCGATTGCCAGCCAGCGCATCAACCAGCTGATGCCGCGACTCAAAGCCGCCTGGCAAGCCAGCAGCGCATTGAGCCACAAGCTGTTCCAGGTCGAGTTCCTCACCACCCTGGCCGGCGACGCGATGATCACCCTGTGCTACCACCGTCCGCTGGACGAGCACTGGCACGCGGCGGCAAGCAAGCTGGCGACCGACCTGGACGTCAGCGTCATCGGCCGCTCCAAGGGCAAGCGCGACGTGATCGGCCGCGATTACGTGGTGGAAAAGCTCACCATCGGCGGCCGGAGCTTCAGCTACCGCCAGCCCGAAGGCGCCTTCACCCAGCCCAACGGCACGGTCAACCAGAAGATGCTCGACTGGGCCTATGAGGCCCTGGGCGAGCGTGCGGACGACCTGCTGGAGCTGTACTGCGGCAACGGCAACTTCACCCTGCCCCTGGCCACCCGGGTGCGCAAGGTGCTGGCCACCGAGATCAGCAAGACCTCGGTCAATGCCGCCCTGAGCAACCTCAGCGAAAACGCGGTGGATAACGTCACCCTGGTGCGCCTGTCCGCCGAAGAACTGACCGAGGCGCTGAACGACGTGCGCCCGTTCCGCCGCCTGCAGGGCGTGGACCTCAAGAGCTACGAGTTCGGCAGCGTGTTCGTCGACCCGCCGCGCGCCGGCATGGACCCGGACACCTGCGAGCTGACCCGGCGCTTCGACAACATCCTGTACATCTCCTGCAACCCGGAAACCCTGGCGGCCAACATCGCCCAGTTGCACGACACCCACCGCATCACCCGCTGCGCGCTGTTCGACCAGTTCCCGTGGACCCACCACATGGAATCCGGGGTGTTGCTGACCCGGCGCTGAGTGCTGCCTGCGTAAAAAACAGCCGTCCTTGCGACGGCTGTTTGGTTTGCGCTCCCCGTGCGATATCTACCCGGCCAGGGCTCTTCCTGACGATTCGAATCACCACGGCTCGACCGAAGGTGTTCGATCAGCGAACACTTAATGCCAGGGTCGGCGTTCCGTCATCCGCCCGTAATTGACCAAATTAACCATCTGGTACATTTTATCCGGCAAGCGAGCTTTCCCAGGCCGCGCCAATAAAAACAATGGAGATACCTCTGATGGCCCCTATCGTTCTGGTGCTCAACGGCCCGAACCTGAACCTGCTCGGCACCCGCGAACCCGCGACCTATGGCCACGAAACCCTGGCGGACATCTCCGCCCTGTGCGGCCGCGCCGCCGAGGAATTCGGCCTGGCCGTGGAGTTTCGCCAGACCAATCACGAAGGCGAGTTGCTGGACTGGATTCACGGCGCCCGTGGCCGCTGCGCCGGGATCGTGATCAACCCCGCCGCCTGGACCCACACCTCGGTGGCGATTCGCGATGCCCTGGTGGCCAGCGAGTTGCCGGTGATCGAAGTGCATTTGTCGAACGTCCACGCCCGCGAACCCTTTCGCCATCATTCCTTTGTGTCGAGCATCGCGCTGGCGGTGATGTGCGGTTTCGGCAGCCATGGCTATCGCCTGGCGCTGGCGCATTTCAGCCAGCACTTGCAGGGAGCACGCGCATGATCCGCTCCACTACCGTACTGGCCGGGCTGATCGGCGCCGGCATCCAGGCCTCGCGTACCCCGGCGCTGCATGAGCATGAAGGCGATGCCCAGGGCCTGCGTTATCTGTACCGGCTGATCGATCTGGACGCTCTGCAACTCGACAGCGGCGCCCTGCCCGACCTGCTGCTGGCCGCCGAACGCATGAACTTCACCGGACTGAACATCACCTTCCCGTGCAAGCAGAGCATCATCCCGCTGCTCGACGAACTGTCCCCCGAAGCCCGCGGGATCGGCGCGGTGAACACCGTGGTGCTCAAGGATGGCAGGCGCATCGGCCACAACACCGACTGCCTGGGCTTCGCCGAAGGTTTTCGTCGTGGCTTGCCGGGGGTCGCCCTGGAACGCGTGGTGCAGATGGGCGCTGGCGGCGCGGGGGCGGCGGTGGCCCATGCGCTGCTCAGCGAAGGCGTACGCCAATTGCATATCTTCGATGTGGAAAGCGCCCGCGCCCAGAGCCTGGCGGCCAACCTTAACCAGCATTTCGGAGCGGACCGGGCCAGGGCCGGCCTCGACCTGCCCAGCACCCTGGCCGCCGCGGACGGCCTGGTGAACACCACGCCGATGGGCATGGCCAAGCTGCCGGGCATGCCGGTGCCGGTGGAACTGCTGCGCGCCGAATTGTGGGTCGCGGAGATCGTCTACTTCCCGCTGGAGACCGAACTGCTGCGCAACGCCCGCGCCCTCGGCTGCCGCACCCTGGACGGCGGCAACATGGCGGTGTTCCAAGCGGTGAAGGCGTTCGAACTGTTCAGCGGCATAGCGCCGGATGCCCAGCGCATGCTCGCGCATTTCCAGAGCATGAATGGCTGACAGGGCATGATTCGGCATGGGGCCCTGCTCGGCCCCTGCTCGACATTGATTGCCGCACCACCGGAAATCTTGCGCCGGCTATGCGCGCCCATGGCGGCTGGCGGAGCGAAACCGGCCATGCATCACCCCATGCGCCAGCAACCCCGCCAGCAATCCCCAGAAGGCGCCGCCCAGGCCCAACAGCGTGACATTGGCGGCAGTCGCCAGGAAGGTGATCAAAGCCGTCTCCCGGGCATGGGGATCGACCAACGCGGTGGCGAGACTGCCACCGATCGCGCCGAGCAAGGCCAGGCCGGCCAGGGTCGTGATAAAGGTCGCCGGCAACACCACGAACAGTGCCGTCAAGGTGGTGCCGAACACCCCCACCAGCAGATAGAACAGCCCACAGGCGAGCCCGGCCAGATACCGCTTGGCCGGCTCTTCATGCGCCTCCTTACCGGTACAGATGGCAGCGGTGATGGCGGCGACGTTGAACGCATGGGAACCGAACGGCGCCATCAGCAAGGAACCTATGCCCGTCACCGTGAGAATCGGATTGGCGCTGGTCTTGAAACCATCGTTACGCAGCACCAGCATGCCGGGCATGTATTGCCCGGTAAGGGTGATCAGAAACAACGGCAGGGCCACGCTCAGCAGCGCGTTCAATGAGAACACCGGCCAGGTCAGTAGAGGCATGGCCGGCTTGAGTTCGAGGCTGGCGAAACTGACTTGCCCCCAACCGAGCAACAGCACGATGCCGATCAGCAGCACCCCGACGATCGCATAACGCGCGGTAAAGCGGCGTAGCAGCACATAGCTGAGCAACAGCGCGCCCACCAGCACAGGGTCGACACCCGCGCCATCGAAAGCGCCGATCCCGAAACGCAGCAAAATGCCCGCCAGCAGGCCCGCGGCGATCCCTGGCGGGATCAGTTTCACCACCCGCTCGAAATAACCCGACATCCCCAGCACGACGAAACCTGCGGCCGACAACATGAAGGCTCCGATCATTTCCGGATAAGGCGTACTCGGTAATACCGCGATCAGGAAAGCCGCCCCCGGCGTCGACCAGGCGGTGATGATCGGCTCGCGATAGCGATAACTCAGCCAGGCACCAGTCAGGCCGACGCCAATGGAGATCGACCAGATCCACGAGGCGGTTTGCTCCGGGCTGAGCCCGGCCGCCTTGGCGCCCTGGAACACCAGGATGAAGGTTCCGCCGTAATTGACGATGACTGAAATCAGCGCGGCGACGCTCGGATGCAACAGGTCAGCGATTCTGATGCGGGCGGTTTTCATCGGTGGACCTTCTGGATGGGGGACGAGGCGAGGCAGTATCCGAAGGTAATGGTCTATATAAAATATCCACTTTCCATCAATATCCCAGACCACTTTTCGCTCTGGAACACTGATCAGTTCCCCATGAAAGCCCGCAAAACCGCCTACCCCATCTGGAACCGTCTGCAACTGACCAAGGACAGCCACCTGTCCTTGCGCGAGCAATTGCTGCTGTTCCTGCGCAAAGGTATCGCCGACGGCAGCGTACAAGCTGGCATCCGCCTGCCGGCCTCCCGGGTGCTGGCGGCGCAGTTGGGCCTGTCGCGAATGACGGTCACCGAGGTCTACGGACAGTTGATCGCCGAGGGTTTCCTGCAGGCCCGGACGGGCTCGGGTACCTACGCGATGGCCCGCATCGCCGAGCCAGCGGCCTCGCCGCCCACGCTCTCGGAATCCCCCCTCGGTTCCGCCCGGGCCCGGGCCCTGACCGGGAATGACTCGATGTCGGTGGCCAGGGCGGGCTGGCCACTGACACCGGGCCTGCCTGCCCTGGATGCCTTTCCCTATGCCCTGTGGGGACGCCTGGAAGGTCGCTTCTGGCGGCGTCGACCCTTTCCCGATCTGTCCTATGGCGACCCCCAGGGTTTCCTGCCATTGCGTGAAGCGCTGGCGGCATACCTCGGCGCGGCCCGGGGAGTGGTCTGTCATGCCGACAACATCGTGATCACCCCGGGCGCGCAAGCGGCAGTGTCGATTGCAACCCTGGCCCTTACCGACCCTGGCGATCGCGTCTGGGTCGAGAACCCCGGCTACGACGCGGCCTACCGCAGCGTGCTGCTGGCCGGCGTGCAGGCCGTGGGCATTGCGGTGGATGAGCAAGGCCTGGATGTGCAGGCCGGCCGTCGGCTGGCACCCGACGCCAGGCTCGCGCTGGTATCGCCCTCGCACCAGTATCCCCTGGGAGTCGCCATGAGCCTGGCGCGACGCCTGGCCTTGCTGCAGTGGGCCCGCGATGCCAATGCCTTCATCCTCGAAGACGATTACGACAGCGAGTTTCGTTACGCCTGCGCACCCACACCCGCGCTCAAGGCCCTGGATGGCAATCAAGGGCGGGTGATTTATGTGGGGACCTTGAGCAAGCTACTGGCGCCAGGCCTGCGCCTGGGATTTCTGGTCGCCCCCGAGGCGGTGGTGGAGGTGTTGCGCAGCGTGCGCAACGGCAGCGGTCATCGCGTACCGCTGTCCTTGCAGGCAACGGCGGCGGAGTTCATTGGCAATGGGCACCTCGGCAGCCACATCCGTCGCAGCCAGGCAGTTTATGCGCAACGCCGCATCGCCTTGCTGGAGGCCATTCACAGCGCAGGCAGCGAACGGATGTCGGTGGCCAGCAACGCGACCGGGCTGCACCTGCTCGCCGACCTGCCTGACGCGCTCGACGACCGGGCTATCGCCAGCGCCGCACACGCACGCAACATCGGCGTCGCCGCGCTGTCGGAGTTTTTCGTTGCGGCCCGGGGCAGGACGCGCCGGGGCTTGCTCATGGGCTTTGGCAATACCCGGGCGGAATCGATGCAGGGCGCGGTAGAAACCCTCTGCCGTCTGATCGACCGGCAGCGGGGGCAAACGACTTGAACAATCAGGCCTGCAGGTAACGCAGTACCGACTCGCAGATCATCTCGCGGTGGCGCTGCTTGATCGCCTCGTCGGGCAGGTCGATCTGGAAGATCTCGCCAAAGGTGTGGCGGTTGGAGACGCGGTAGAAGCAGAACGAGCTGATCAGCAAATGCACATCCAGCGGATCCAGGCCGGCGCGGAACGCGCCTTCCTCGGCACCGCGCCGCAGGATCTCGCCCAGCGCATGCAGGATGGTGTTGTTCATCGCCTTGATCGCCCCGGAACGCTTCACGTACTCGGCGTTGTGAATGTTCTCGATGCTGACGATGCGCACGAAATCGACGTTGCGATCATGGTGGTCGAAGGTGAACTCCACCAGCCGGCGAATCGCCTCACGCGGCGCCAGTTCCGCCAGGTGCAGGCGGCTTTCGGTGCTGCGGATGTCGCCGTAGAGTTTTTCCAGCACCTCGACGTACAGCTGCTCCTTGCTGCCGAAGTAGTAATAGATCATGCGTTTGGAGGTGTGGATGCGCTCCGCGATGGCATCCACCCGGGCCCCTGACAGGCCCTGCTGCACGAACTCGACGATGGCTTCCTGAAGAATGTTCTCGCGGGTCTTTTCCGGGTTGTTCTTGCGACTCTTGCGCGGCTCGATTACGGGCTGCTCCGGCGCTACGGAGAGTTCTGAGGTCATTGTCATTCTTGGGCTCACGGCCATCGCTGCACACGCGGGCGATTATGGGCCGCCTCGCGCGACGAAGGAAAGCAGGACGGCGGCCCTTTGCCGCCGCCGTTACGAAACTCCTACAACTTGGCCTGTCGCGCGGCGCCGCTGCGGGACTTGGCCATGGCCGCCAGGCGCACCGCGACGTTCGCCGCACCATAACCGGCGTAGCCATTCTTGCGCTGGATGATCTCGAAGAAGAACCGCCCCTCGAACGGCTCGGTGTAGACATGGAACAGCTCGCCGCCCTGGGCGTCGCGATCGTAGAGCACGTTGTAGTAGGCCAGCTCGCTGAGGAACTCGTCGTCGAAATCGAAGCGCGCGGCCAGGTCGTCGTAATAGTTGAGCGGAATGTCCAGCAGCGGCACCCCCGCCTCCTTGGCCCGGCTGACCTCGGCAAAGATGTCGTCGCAATCGAAGGCGATGTGATGCACACCTGAGCCGCCATAGCTGGACAGCGCATGGGAGATCGCGGTCTTGCGGTTTTCAGAAATGTTCAGCGGCAGGCGGATGCTGCTGCAACGGCTGCGCAGCGCCCGGCTCTTCACCAGGCCATAGGGGTCGGGCAGCACCACTTCGTCGTCGGCGGTGAAGTCCAGCAGGCTCTTGTAGAACAGCGCCCAGCTGTCGAGGCTGTCGGCCGGCAGCGCCATGGCCATGTGGTCGATGCGCTTGAGGCCGCCCTTGGCCACCACGCCGGGGAACAGATTGAAATCGGTGTCGTACAGGTGCTGGCCGCTCTGCTCCTGGTCCACCAGGTAGATCAGGCTGCCGTCCAGTTCGCGTACCGCGGTCAATTCCAGCTCGTTGGGCCCCACCAGCCCGCGATAGGGCTGGCCCTTGTAGGCCACCGCCCGTGCCAGCGCCTGCGCCCGGTCCTTGACCCGGATCGCCGTGGCGCACACCGAAGGGCCATGGGCCTCGAAGAAGCTATGGGCGAAGGAGTACGGCTCGGAGTTGAGGATCAGGTTGATATCGCCCTGGCGCATCAGGCTCACGCTCTTCGAGCGGTGCTGGCCGGCCCTGGCGAACCCCAGGCGCTCCAGCCAGCCGCCGAGCTTGGCGCCCAGCGCTTCATCCACGGCGAACTCGAGAAACTCGGTGCCGCCGTATTCGCTGGCCGGCGGCGGGGCGAACAGGGTATCGAGGTTGGCCACCGGGGTGGCTTCCTGCGCCAGGCGCTGGCGGGTTTTCTCTTCCAGGTACAGCAGCGAGCGCAGGCCGTCGGCGGCATTGGCCCGGGGCGGCGCGGCGCGGAAGCCGTCGTTGAAGATCTCCAGCGACAGGGGCCCGGTGTAGCCGCTCTTGATGATCGGGGCGAGGAATCCCGGCAGGTCGAAATCGCCCTGCCCCGGGAAGCAGCGAAAGTGCCGGCTCCACTCCAGCACGTCCATGGCCAGGATCGGCGCGTCGGCCATCTGCACGAAGAAGATCTTGTCCCCGGGAATCTCGGCGATCGCCGCCGGGTCGCCCTTGAGCGACAGGGTGTGGAAACTGTCGAGCAGCACCCCGAGGCTGGGATGGTCGGCCGCGCGAACGATGTCCCAGACCTGTTGATAGGTATTGACGTGCCGCCCCCACGCCAGGGCTTCGTAGCCGATCCGCAGGCCACGGTGGCCGGCGCGCTCGGCCAGCAGGCGCAGGTCGTCCACCAGAATCTGCCGGTCGCCGAGGCTGTCGGCGGCGGCATTGCTGCACACCAGCACCAGGTCGGTGCCCAGTTCCTGCATCAGGTCGAATTTGCGCTCGGCGCGATCGAGGTTGCGTTGCAGGCGATCGCGGCGGCAGCCCTCGAAATCGCGGAAAGGCTGGAACAGGGTGATGGCCAGGCCCAGGTCCGCGCACATCTGGCGGATCTCCCGAGGGCTGCCGTCGTAGTACAACAGGTCGTTCTCGAAAATCTCCACACCGTCGAAACCGGCAGCGGCAATGGCTTCGAGTTTTTCCGGCAGGGTACCGCTCAAGGACACGGTGGCGATGGAACGCTGCATGTTTCAACTCCCGGTAATGACGGCAGGCGCACGCTTTTTTTTGGATAGGCAGGGTTGGGTGAGCGGATTATTGCAGACCATCATTTAAAGTGTACGAACTGGTTAGTTTTTCGTGCGATTATCGAACAGAATGGCGGTTGGCGAATTGACGATTTTTCGCTCGCTGCGCACCATCGGCAACACATTGGGCCGGTGCCGAACCACCGCCACCAATGACCCAAGACCCAGAACACACCATAAGAATTTCAAAAATCGGGTACATCCTTATGCTTGCATTCAACGCCTCACACGCCTGTTCCGCCTTGCGGCGCTCACCTGGCCAGACCTGCCACAGCCATCTTCAGACGGACGCACTAAGGCCCCTGGGCTAATACCGTGCCCGCACGCTGACCCGAACGCTTTCGACCGCCGCACCCGATGCGTGGCGCCGACAGCACTCAGCCGATCGATCATCGAGTTCACCCGCAGCCCGTCTTCGATCACGCGCCCTAGAGTCCCGACGAGTTGTCCCTCGTCAGTCATTGAACGGATGGCCCACATGATTCCTTCTCAAAGCTCCCGCATGGCCCCGAGCCTCGGCACCGCCTCCGCCGGTATCGGCGACAAGATCCGCGGCGCCATGGCGGTCGGCAAGACCCGCTGGGGCATGCTCGCCCTGGTGTTTTTCGCCACCACCCTGAACTACATCGACCGCGCCGCCCTGGGGGTGATGCAGCCGATCCTGGCCAAGGAAATGAGCTGGACGGCGATGGACTACGCCAACATCAACTTCTGGTTCCAGGTCGGCTACGCCGTCGGTTTCGTCCTGCAGGGGCGGCTGATCGACCGGGTCGGCGTCAAGCGCGTGTTCTTCTGCGCGGTCCTGCTGTGGAGCCTGGCCACCGGCGCCCATGGCCTGGCCACTTCGGCCGCGGGCTTCATGGTCTGCCGCTTCATCCTCGGGCTGACCGAGGCCGCCAACTACCCGGCCTGCGTGAAAACCACGCGCCTGTGGTTCCCGGCGGGCGAACGCGCGGTGGCCACCGGCATCTTCAATGCCGGGACCAACGTCGGCGCGATGTTCACGCCCATGCTGCTGCCGCTGATCCTGCATGCCTGGGGCTGGCAGGCGGCGTTCCTGTGCATGGCCGCGCTGGGCGGTATCTGGCTGCTGTTCTGGGGGCTGAAGTACTTCAACCCGGAAGATCATCCGTCGGTCAAACCGTCCGAGCTCGAATACATCCAGCAGGAAGTCGAACCGGAACAGACCCGCGTGCCCTTCTCGCGCATCCTGCGCATGCGCGGCACCTGGGCCTTCGCCCTGGCCTATGCGATCACCGCGCCGGTGTTCTGGTTCTACCTGTACTGGCTGCCGCCGTTCCTCAACCAGCAGTACAACCTGGGCATCAACGTGACCCAGATGGGCATCCCGCTGATCATCATCTACCTGACCGCCGACTTCGGCAGCGTCGGCGGCGGCATTTTCTCGTCGTTCCTGATCGGCCGCGGGGTCAACCCGATCAAGGCCCGGCTGATGTCCATGCTGCTGTTCGCCTGCTGCATCGTCGGCGTGATCATGGCGGCCGGCGCCAGCAACCTGTGGCTGGCGGTGTTCGCCATCTCCCTGGCCATCGGCGCGCACCAGGCCTGGACCGCCAACATCTGGAGCCTGGTGATGGACTACACGCCCAAGCACATGATGAGCACCGTGTTCGGCTTCGGCGGCATGTGCGCGGCCATCGGCGGCATGTTCATGACCCAGTTGGTGGGGCACATCCTGACCGTCACCAACAATAACTACACCCTGCTGTTCACCCTGATCCCGGCGATGTACTTCATCGCCCTGACCTGGATGTACTTCATGGCCCCGCGCAAGATTCCGCAAATCGAAGACTGACGCTTGCCTCTCGCAGGCCCGGTTCCGGGCCTGCTTTTTTTCCCGCGTGCTCCCCTCGTCCAATGCCCCTCAGCGCCGCCGCTGCCGCCAGGCCACTGAGGCAGATCACCGCGATACCCACCTGGGTGATCGGCTGTGGCGCATGGCTGAACAACAACCAGCCCAGCAGCCCGGCAAAGACAATCTGGCAATAACCGAACGGCGCCAGCAGGGCCGGCGCCGCGTGACGGAACGCCTGGGTCAGGAACAGGTGGGCGGTCATGCCACAGGCGCCCAGGGCCAGCATCAGCAGGCCGTGGAAAAAGCCCGGCACCTGCCAGAAGAACGGCACCAGGGCACTCATCACCAGGGTGTTGCACAAGCCGGCGAAGAAATTGCTGGTGGTCGGGCTGTCATGCTCGGCGAGCTTGCGCGTCAGCAGTTGGTAAAAGCAGAAAAACAGCGCCGAGCAGAACGGCAGGAGCACCGCCGGGGTAAACAACTCGCCCCCCGGATGGACGATGATCAGCACCCCGGCAAAGCCGCAGATCACCGCCAGCCACTGGCCCCTGGTGACGCGCTCGCCCAGCAGCGGCACCGACAGCGCGGTGACCAATACCGGGGCCAGGAAGTTGACCGCGGTCGCCTCGGCCAGCGGGATGAACAGCAGCGCCGAGGTGAACAGCAGGCTGGTGCTGAGCAGGCACAAGGCCCGCGCCACCTGCAGCAAAGGCCGCCGCGTGCGCAATACTCCCAGGCCCGATTGCGGCAGGAAGATCCCGGCCATCAGCAGGGTATGGACCAGGTAGCGGGCCCAGACCACCATCATCACCGGGTAGAACCCCGAGAGGTACTTGGACAAGGCGTCGTGGCTAGCGAACAGGAAGGTCGCGACGACGACCAGCAAGATGCCCTTGAAGGGCTGATTGACACCGGATAGGGGTGTGCCGAGGGTCATCCGCGAGGTCTCTCAAGGTAGGTGTGTGTGTAGAAACAGCTTCGCGGGCAAGTCTCGCTCCTACAGACAAGCGGCGTGCTTTTGTAGGAGCGAGGCTTGCCCGCGATAGGGCCGCCCGGGGCTATCAATCAATCCGAGCCAACAACGCCCGAGTCTTGTCCAGGGCCATCTGCGCCCGCTCCAGGGCGCCGACGCCCTGTTCGAGCAAGTGCACCGTGGGAATCTCCAGGCTCAACGGCAGGTTGGCCGGCAGACAATGCAAGAGCCCCGCCAGGTCGCAATCGCCGTCCCCGGGAAAACGCCGCTCGTTGCGCGCCTGGCGCAGGATCTCCTGCATGTCGTCCGGGCGCGGGCCGGCCACATCGCACAGCTGGGCATAGCGCAGCCGCGACGGTGCGACCCGCGCCAGATCCTCCAGCCGCGAGGCCGAACGATTGAAGTGAAACGCGTCCACCAGCACCCCGGCATTGTCGCGACCGGCGTTCTCCACGACCCGCACCGCCTGTTGCAGATCCCGGGCATCGGTCCAGGGCATGAACTCCAGGTGTGGGTGCAATCCGTAGATCGACGCCAGGTCGCAGAGTTCGGCAAAGCGCTCGGTCATACGCGCTTCGTCGGGGTCGTTGCCGGCCACCAGCAATTCGCTGGCGCCAAACTCGGCGCCGACCGCCAGCACCGCCTCGAAATCCGCCACCCGGGTGTGCGGCTCGAGCCGCAGGATCTCCACGTCCAGCACCCCGACGCCGGTGTCACGCAGGCGGCTCAGGGTCTGGCGGCGCAAAGCGGCATCGGCCACCAGGGCAAAGTGATGCTCCTGCGGGGTCGCCGGCACCAGGCGCAAACCGACATGGCTGTAGCCGGCCCGGGCCGCGATCTCGACCATCTCTGGCGGCGAAACTTCCAGCACCGTGAGGCTGGCCAGGGACAGAATCCGTTCGTCCATGCTCATCCCTCGATCGTGGCCGGGGCACAGCCCCGACCGGTCGCGGCGGCTTCGCGGATCGCCTCGAGCAGCGCCAGGGTGCGAGCGGCATCGGCCACGCCGACCAGCGGCTCGACCTCGCGCCGCGCCACTTTGACGAAATGCCGCAATTGCAGGCACAGGGCTTCGGCGGCGGCGCAGCTTTCCTCGACCGCAAGCAACGGCTGGTGCCAGCCCTCGCTGCCCTCGGCGTAGCGCCAGCGCTTGAGTTGCGGAATGCTCAGGGCCCCGCCGGTGCCGGCCAGCAGGTAGCACGGTTGATCGGCCTGCTGCGGATACACCGGGTTCTCGCCCGACGCCAGCTCCCAGCTCCAGGGCGCGGCCACGGCGTCGGAGCCGGTCAGGCTGCCCAGGGCACCGTTGGCGAATTGCAGCAGCACGGCGGCACAGTCCTCGTTGGCGAAACCGCGTACCGCATTGCTGGTGATGGCCTGCACCTGCTGCACCTCACCACACAGATGGCGCAGCAGGTCGAGGTCGTGGATCAGGTTGGTCAGCAGCATCCCGGCCCCGGGTTCGCGGCGCCAGGGGATCTCGAAATAGCTGTCGGGCTTGTGCAATTGCCAGAGCGCGGTGACCGTGGTCAAGCGCCCCAGCGCGCCGCCCTGGATCAGCTCGCGGGCCCGGACGATCAGCGGGTTGTGGCGCCGGTGATGCCCCACCAGCACCGGGATGCCGGAGCTTTGCACCGCGGCGGCCAGCTCACGTACTTCGTCCAGGTGGACACCGACCGGCTTTTCCAGCAGCACCGGCACCCCGGCCGCCAGGCAATCCAGGGCAGTGGCGACATGCAGGTTGTTGGGGTTGGCGACTATCGCCGCGTCGGGACGGACCTGCTCCAGCATCCTTCGGTGGTCAGGGTAATGGGGCACGCCCCATTGCCCGGCCATGCCGGCGGCTTGCGGGGCGGGATCGGCCACGGCACAGAGCCTGACCTCGCTCAGCGTCTTGAGGTGCTGGTAATGCTGCTGGCCCATATTGCCAACGCCGATCAGGGCAATGCGCAAAGGCGAGTCCAAGGCGAAGTCCTCTTGTGATTGTCATGGGAACCCGAATATTTAGAACTCGGTTCCACTTTCACACAAGCGCCAGGAAAAATAGTGTCCGATCAGCGCACAACTTTAGAAAACCACAGACCCGTAGGAGCGAGGCTTGCCCGCGATAGGCACGACACGAATCTTCGGCCATGCCTCGCGGCCCCGATCGCGGGCAAGCCTCGCTCCTACGGAAAAGGGATGTGGGCTCAGCTGAAAAGCTCGGACGCCTGGCTGGCGGCCGAGAGCTCGTCGGCGAATTTCAGCAGCAGCGGCGCCAGTTCATGCAGGCGCGCCAGCGGCATGCGCGCGCTCGGGCCGGCGATGCTCAGCACCCCGACCACCCGGCCATCGATCGGGTGACGCACCACCGCGGCCACCGCCGAGGTGCCCACCGCCGAACTTTCCTCGACCCAGGCATAACCCTGCTCCCGCGCCAGGCGCAGGCGTTCGAGCAGCTCGATGTTCGAGCGCGGCGCATTCGGCCCCAGGTCCGCAGGCATCGGCGCGGCCTGGCGCTCGACCAGCGACAAGGCCTCGGCGTCGCTCAGGCAGGCCAGCCAGGCATGCCCGGAAGCGGTGTAGAACAGCGGCGCCTCGCGCCCCATGTCGGGGTCGTAGCGCAAGCCGGAACGGGCCCCCTGGGACTTGGCGATCCAGGTCTGGCGCTCGTCCTCGATGACCCCGAGGCGCACCAGCTCGCCGGTCTCCCGGGCCAGGCGGTCGAGCACCGGCTGGACGATATCGGCACCGCAGCTGGAAAGGTAGCGAAAGCCCATGGCCACCAGCCGCGTCGACAGCTGATAGCGCAGGGTGTCCGGATTCTGCCGCACGTAGCCCAGGCGGATCAGCTCGGCGAGCAGCCGGTGGGTGGCGCTCTTGGGGATGTCCAGCTGCTCGGCCAGGGTCTGCATCGGCAGGCCGCGAGGGTCGCTGGTAAGACTTTCCAGAACGCTGAAGACGCGCTCGATTTGACTGCCGGCCATGATCGGGTCCAGACGAAATTTGGCCGATTCTAGTGACAACCGGCGCAAGGGGAAACACACCGCGGCCTCGTTCGATAACCGCCCATAAAAAACCGGGCGGGCCGCGAATGAACCCGGCGCCGCCTTGCCGCAGATTATCCGACTCCGTATATTTTTTTGGAATCAAGTTCCAAAAATAACAACATTCGTTTCGCGGAGTCGCTTCTTCAATGCCTGCCACCCCTTCCCCGCAGCACCTCGACATCCATTGCGACGTACTGGTCGTCGGTTCCGGCGCGGCCGGCCTTTCGGCGGCCGTGACCGCTGCCTGGCACGGCCTGGACGTCATAGTGGTGGAGAAAGACCCGGTGTTCGGTGGCGCCACCGCCTGGTCCGGCGGCTGGGCCTGGGTGCCGTGCAACCCGCTGGCGCGCCGCGCCGGCATTGTCGAAGACGTGGAGTTGCCACGTACCTACCTGAAGCACGAACTGGGCGAACGCTACCAGCCGGAGCTGATCGACGCCTTCCTCGAAGCGGGCCCGCGCATGGTGTCGTTCTTCGAGCGCCACACCGCCTTGCAGTTCGCCGACGGCAACGCCATCGCCGATATCCACGGCGACACCCCGGGCGCCGGCACCGGTGGACGCTCGGTGATCGCCGCGCCCTACGATGGGCGCGAAGTCGGCGCGCTGCTCAAGCGCCTGCGCCGGACAATGCGCGAGACCGCGTTCATGGGCATGCCGATCATGGCCGGCGCCGACCTCGCGGCCTTCCTCAACCTCAGTCGCTCGCCAGCGGCGGCCTGGCATGTGAGCAAGCGCTTCGGCCGCCACCTGCGCGACCTCCTCACCCACCGCCGCGCCCTGCAACTGGTCAATGGCGTGGCGCTGGTGGCGCGCCTGGCCAAGTCGGCGGACGACCTTGGCGTGCAGCTCTGGGAGTCGGCGCCCGTCAACGCACTGCTGCGCGACGGCGACGCGGTGACGGGGGCCGTGGTCAATACCGCCACTCGCGGCCCTGTGCGTATCCATGCGTGCAAGGCGGTGGTGCTCGCCGCGGGCGGCTTTGCCAACGATATCGAGCGGCGCAAGGCGCTGTTCCCACGCACGCCCACCGGCCACGAGCACCTGGCCCTGCCGCCGCTGGCGGTGGCGGGCGACGGCTTGCGCCTGGGAGAAAGCGTCGGCGCCCAGGTCGATACCGACCTGGCGTCGCCCGTGGCCTGGGCCCCGGTATCGGCCGTGCCCTACAAGGACGGCAGCCGCGGGCATTTTCCGCACATCATCGAACGCGGCAAACCGGGGATCATCGGGGTCCTGCGCAACGGCCAGCGTTTCGTCAACGAAGCCGATGGCTACTACGACTATGTGCGGGCGATGGTCGCGGCCGTCCCCGAAGGCGAAGAAGTGGCGTCGTGGCTGATCTGCAGCCACAGCTTCCAGCGCCGCTATGGCCTGGGCATTTCCCGGCCCTTCCCGGTGCCGCTGGCGCCCTTTGTCCGCAGCGGCTACCTGAAGCGCGGCGACAGCCCGGAGGAACTGGCCCGGGCCTGCGGTATCGACGCCGATGGCCTGCGCGCCACCCTGGCGGACTACAACAGGCATGCCCGACAAGGCCTGGACCCGCAGTTCGGCCGCGGCTCGACGCTCTATAACCGCAAGCAGGGCGACCCGCGCCAGCAACCCAACCCGTGCGTGGCGCCCATCGAGCAGGGGCCGTTCTATGCGGTGAAAGTCCAGCCGGGCTGTTTCGGCACCTTCGCCGGGCTCAAGGTCAACCGGCACGCCCAGGTCCTCGACGACCGGGGCCAGGCCATCGCCGGCCTGTACGCCGCCGGCGGTGACATGGCCAGCATCATGCGCGGCCACTACCCCGCCGGTGGCATCAACCTGGGGCCGGCGCTGACCTTCGGCTACATCGCCGGTCGCCATATTGCCGGGGCCGGGGCCTACGAATAAGACGAGGATCCGCCTCAAGGAAGGCGTGGTGCTTGAGATCGCTTGAAGGCCCTGCGGGCCTTGTCGCAGACTCGCCAGGGCTCGGCAGCGGCTACAGGGATTGCATGTTGCCCGTAGCCAAGGCCTCACACGATCGATGTAGCCGCAGCCGAGCCCCGCGAGGCTGCGATCGGCTCCGCAGGAGACACCAAACCTATCACTGCGGATTGCCAGGCCAACCCCGCAGAGCGGCTATAGCGGACAGATCAGAAATCGAAGAACACCGTCTCCCCTTCCCCCTGGATGCGGATATCGAAGCGGTACGCCCGCTGCCCGTTCACTTCGCAGGGCTGCGCCAGCAGGGTTTCCCGACGCTGCGGTTGCTCGATCAGGTTCAGCACCGGGCAAGCGGCGTTGGCCTCGGCCTCGTCGGCGAAATACAGGCGGGTGTGCAGATGGATATTGATCCCCCGGGCGAACAGCGCCACGTTGATGTGCGGCGCCATCGGCACCCCGGCGGCATTCTTCACCACGCCCGGCTTGACGGTGTGCAGTGTCCACTCGCCGGCATCGAAGGTGGTGGCCGTGCGGCCGAAGCTGTTGAAGGCTTTCTCCGAGTCGAACACCGGGTCGTAGACCCCCTGGTGGTCGGCCTGCCAGAACTCCAGGAACGAGTCGCGCACCAGGTGGCCGTTGCCGTCATACACGTGGCCGATCAGCAGGATCTTCTCCCCCTGGGCATCGGGCCCGGCCATCCGGTTCCAGATCTCGTCGTCGCGCGTCGGGTTGCCGGCGGCGGCCAGCGCCAGGCCGATGTGCACATAGGGGCCGGCCGTTTGCGAAGGGGTTTCGGGCAGCAATTGGATAGGCATGGCAGGCTCCTCAGCAATTCTCGAAATGGGTCTTGCGCTGGCCGCGCAACACGATGTCGAAGCGATAGGCCAGGCAGTCCATCGGGTTCGCGTGGCTCATGTCCAGGCGGGCGATCAGGCTTTGCACCGCCTCCGGGTTGGCGATCGACTTGACGATCGGGCACAGCGGAATCAGCGGATCGCCTTCGAAATACAGCTGGGTGATCAAGCGCGCGGCGATCGAGGGCCCGCTGATGGAGACGTGGATATGCGCCGGACGCCAGTCGTTCGGACCGTTGCGCCACGGGTAGGGGCCGGGCTTGATGGTGCGGAAGCTGTAGTAGCCATCGCGATCGGTCAGGGCCCGGCCGACGCCACCGAAGTTCGGGTCCAGGGGCGCCAGGTAGCGGTCGTTCTTGTGCCGGTAGCGGCCGCCGGCGTTGGCTTGCCAGATTTCCACCAGGGTGTGGGGGATCGGCTTGCCGTACTGGTCGCAGACCCGGCCGGCGAGGACGATCCGCTCGCCCACCGGCAAGCCGCCATTGTTGAAGTTGAGCAACAGGTCGTTGTCGAAACGCCCGAATTTCAGATGGGAAAAGTCCGGGCCGCCGGTTTCGCTCACCGACTGCGGGATGCTCACCAGCGCCTGGCGCGGCGAACGGGTCACGGAGGTCTTGTAGTCGGGGGTCAGGGCCTTGGGGTGCCAATTACGGTCACGGATCACGAAGCGACTGCTGTCTGCATCAGACATGTCGGTCTCCTGTTGTTTGATTTTATGGAGCGCAGCCCGCGCAGTTTCAAACAAAAGGCGCTCGACGAATATTGAAAAGCCGCCTTCCACCCATAACCGAATGGTTATGGATAGCGCCCTTCACGATAGGCCTGCCCGACTTCCCGCAGCACTTCGACGCACCATTGCGCCGCCAGCGACAGCGGCAGGCTGGCATTGCTGGAGATGCCCACCGAGCCGCCCGGCTCGTGCTGGCCGAGGTCGATTTCGCGCAACTCGCCGTTGGCCAGGTCCAGGCGCACCGCGTCCAGGGGCGCGATCCACAGCGCATCGCTGGACAGCGCATAACGCCGGCTCAGGGCCACCGACAGGGTTTCCAGGCGCTGGCGCGACGGGTTGATGCCGCACTGCACGAACAGGCTGTCGGCGAACTTGCGAATGGTCGTGCCGGCCAGCGGCAGCACCAGCGGATAGCGTTGCAACGCATCGCGCTCCAGCGGCCCTTGCAGCAACGGATGCTCGGGACGCGCCACCAGGGTCATGGACTCGCTGTACAGATGCTCGAAACTCAGGCCCTGGATCTGCGGGCTGTCGGTCATGCGACCGATCACCAGGTCGACGTCGCCGACCCGCAGTTGCGACAGCAGGTAGGCACTGGGGCCGGTGACCACGCTCACCACCAGGGCCGAGTGCCGTTCATGCAGGCGCCGCACCACTTCCGGCAACAGCAGGCTTTCGGCGGTCGACAGCACGCCCAGGCGCACCACACCACCGGCATATTCACCGCCACGCAAGCTGTTCACCCCCTCGCGCAGCGCCTGCACCGACGGCCCGGCGTAACGCAGGAACGCCAGGCCGGCCTCGGTCAGGCTGAGCCCGGACTTGCTCCGGGCGAACAGCCGGGTGTCGAGCAATTCCTCCAGTTCCTTGAGGGTCTTGGACATCGCCGGCTGGCTCACCGCCAGGGCATCCGCCGCCCGCGCCAGGCTGCCCTGGCGGGCCATTTCAAGAAAACATACGAGGTGACGGAATTTGATGCGGGTATCGATGTTCAAAGGAGGCCCCGAATGTGTCGCAAACAGAATCGATGCGGCTGCGGGGCAATGGTAGCGTGTATGCAAAAGGCTGACGACCGGACTGGCGTCGCCCCCGTGCAACAGCAACACTGATCAGCAAAATACAACGAGGATTCACCCATGCTTTGGAAGAAAGGGCGGCGCAGCGACAACGTGGTGGATGCTCGCGACGACAGCGGAGGCGGCGGTGGCGGCCTGCGCTTTGGCGGCGGCAAGGGCCTGAGCCTGACGGCCATTATCCTGATCGTCGGCATCGGCTGGGTCACCGGCCAGGACCCGTTGCAAATCCTCGGGCAGCTTGCCGGGCAGATGGACCAGTCCTCGGCGCCCGCGACTCCGCAGACCCGCCAGGCACCACCGGCCAACGACGAACAGGCGGAGTTCGTACGCTCCATCCTCGGCGACACCGAAGACACCTGGGGCCAGGTCTTCCAGCAGGCCGGGCGCACCTACCAGCAACCCAAGCTCATCCTGTTCCGCGGCCGGGTCAACTCCGCCTGCGGCTCGGCGACTTCCGCCACCGGCCCGTTCTATTGCCCGGCCGACCAGCAGGTGTACCTGGACATGGATTTCTTCCGTGAAATGGACCAGCGCTTCTCGGCCGCCGGCGACTTCGCCCAGGCCTATGTGATCGCCCATGAGATCGGCCACCACGTGCAAACCCTGCTCGGCGTCTCGGCAAAAATCCAGGCGGCCCGCCAGCAGGGCCGGCAGATGGAAGGCGACGGCGGCCTGCTGGTGCGCCAGGAACTGCAAGCCGACTGCCTGGCCGGGGTCTGGGCCAACCATGCGCAGAAACGCCTGAACTGGCTGGAGCCGGGGGATATCGAAGAAGCCCTGAACGCCGCCAACGCCATCGGCGACGACCGCCTGCAACAGCAAGGCCAGGGCCGCGTGGTGCCGGACTCCTTCACCCATGGCACCTCGGCGCAGCGGGTGCGCTGGTTCAAGGCTGGCTTCAGCCAGGGCCAGGTCGCCCAGTGCGACACCTTCGCGGCGAAGAGCCTGTAATGCGCCGGGTACCCCTGCTGGTTGCGCTTGCGCTAGGGATGATCAGCATCGGTACACAGGCAATGGAACATGCCGTCAAGACGCTCAGCCCCGCACGGCTGGGCATGGGCAACAACGAACTGGCCGTCGGCCTGAGCCAGGACTGGCAACGACCGCTCCCCGACGTCCAGCGCGCGCTGATCATCGTCCATGGGCGCTTGCGCAATGCCCAGACCTACCTGCACAGCGCCGAACAGGCCGCCAGCCAGGCGGGACAGAGCGCGACCACCCTGGTGATCGCGCCGCAGTTTCTCAACCAGGACGATATCGAGCGTCACCCCTCGCCCGATTCGCTGCTGCGCTGGCAGGGCAACGCCTGGATGGCCGGCGAGCCCTCCCGCGGGCCCGGGCCGGTCAGCTCCTATGCGGCGCTGGACGCGATCATCACCCGGCTCAGCGATCGCCAGCAGTTTCCGTCCCTGACCGAGATCGTTATCGCCGGCCATTCCGGCGGGGCCCAAGTAGTGCAGCGATTCGCGCTGCTCGGCCAGCACCATCCGGGCCTGGAGGATGACGGCATCAAGCTGCGTTATGTGATCGCCAACCCATCGTCTTATGCCTACTTCGACGAGCACCGCCCGGTGAAGGTCGATGCCGGGACCTGCCCTGGCTTCAACGACTGGAAGTACGGCCTGCTCAAGCTGCCCGCCTATGCCGCCGGGCAGACCGCGCAGCAGCTGGAACAGACCTACATCAAGCGCGATATCACCTACCTGCTGGGCCGCAGGACACCGATCCCCATCACCCGGCGCTGGACACCAGCTGCGCCGCCGAGGCACAGGGCGCCTACCGCCTGGTGCGCGGCCACAACTTCTTCGACTACCTGAAACAGCGCCATCCCCAGGGGCTGCAGCAGCGACTGGTCGAAGTACCCGGGGTCGGGCATGACGGCGACAAGATGTTCACCTCACCCGAGGGGCAGAAGGCGTTGTTCGGTCAGTAACGGGGAGGTCGCCAGGACAAACGCTATCGCGGGCAAGCCTCGCTCCTACACAGAAGAACGCATGCTTCTGTAGGAGCGCGGCTTGCCCGCGATGGGGTTCAGGCCAGGACCATCTGCCGCAGCACGCTGCAATTCTCGGCGTGCCAGTCGGTCAGCTCCGGCCAGGGGTTGTCCGGCAGGTTCACCAGCACGGTGTGGGTGCCCGCCGCTCGCCCGCAGTCGAGGTCGAAGCGGTAGTCGCCGACCATGACCATCTCGCCAGGCGACACATCCCAGGCGGCGGCCAGCTTCAGCAAACCGCCGGGGTGCGGCTTGGGCGGCGCTTCGTCGCGGCCCAGGACGTCCTCGACGGCGAAACAGTCGGCCAGGCCGATGGCCTCCAGGGTGATGTGGGCCAGCTCCCGCGCGTTGCGGGTCAGGATCCCCAGGCGATAGCCGCGCGCCGCCAGCTCGCGCACCAGCTCCACCGCCCCCGGCGCCGGGCGCGAGCCCAGGGCCAGGTCGCGTTCGTGCTCGAGCAGCCAGGCGTGTTTCGCCGCGGCCTCGTCGGCGGGCAAGGCTGCCAGGTGGGTCAGGATGTCGTGCTCCGGCGGGATCGCCAGCGCCACGCGGATGGCCGCGAAATCATGCACGGCCACCGTCAGGGTGCCGTCCATGTCGAACACCCAGTGACGAACCTCGGCCAGGCTCATGCCCAGTCCTTGCGATGGCGGATCAGGCCTTCCTGGGTCACCGACGCCACCAGTTGGCCAGCGCGGTTGAACACACTGCCGCGGGAGAAGCCGCGGGAATTGCCGGCCCACGGGCTGTCCATGGCGTACAGCAGCCAGTCGTCGGCGCGCAGGTCGGCATGGAACCACAGCGCGTGGTCGAGGCTGGCGACCTGCATGTCCTTCTGCCACACCGACTTGCCATGCGGCAGCATCGAGGTGGTCAGCAGGCCGAAGTCCGAGGCGTAGGCCAGCAGGTACTTGTGCAGCGCGGGAAGGTCCGGCAGCTCGCCATCGGCGCGGAACCAGACGTATTTGATCGGGTCCGCCGGCTGCGGGTTGTAGGGGTCTTTCTCGGTCACCGGGCGCACTTCGATGGGCTTGGGGCACAGCAGTTTTTCGCGCATGTGCTCAGGGATCAGGTGCGCGCGCTGCTGGGTGAGCTCCAGCTCCGAGGGCAGGTTTTCCGGGCCGACCACCTGGGGCATGGTGTTCTGGTGCTCGAAGCCTGCCTCGTCGTACTGGAACGAAGCGCTGCAGGTGAAGATCGGATTGCCCTTCTGGATCGCCGTCACCCGGCGGGTGCTGAAACTGCCGCCGTCGCGCACCCGGTCGACCTGGTATACCACCGGCAGCGCGGCGTCGCCCGGACGCAGGAAATACCCGTGCAGCGAATGCACATGGCGCGCCTCCTCGACCGTCTGGCTGGCCGCGGACAGCGACTGGCCCAGCACCTGGCCGCCGAACAGCTGGCGAAAGCCCAGGTCCTGGCTGCGACCGCGAAACAGGTTTTCCTCGATCGGTTCCAGGGTCAACAGGTCGACCAGATCATCCAACACATGGCTCATTCAGACTCTCCTCACACAGAGCAATGCCGCGCAGTCGTGGCTGCCACGGTCAATTCAATCGGGTTCACGCACAACGGGCACATTCCAGATGCCCCGGCCTGCTATCCATGCAAGGTTTCCAACCATTGTTCGCGGTTGATGCGATACAGCACATGATGACGCAGCGGATGCTCGCTGCCGAGCTTCGGGTGCGCAAAATCGTCATCCGGGTGATGGTGCATGCCGATGGCCTGCATGACTTTCTGCGACGGCAGGTTGCCTTCGGTGGTGAAGGCGACGATCTCCTGCAGCGCCAGGCGGTCGAAACCGCAACGCAGGGCGGTCCAGGCCGCCTCGCTGGCATACCCCAGGCCCCAGTGCTCGCGCGCCAGGCGCCAGCCGATTTCCACCGCGGGAGTGAAAGGCGCTTCGAAGCCCACCACGCCCAGCCCGGTAAAGCCGATGAAGGCCCCGGTGTCCTTGCGCTCCAGCGCCCACAAGCCAAAGCCATGCTCGGCGAAATGCCCGCGGATCCGGCCGATCAGCGCCGCGCTTTCCAGCCGGCTCAAGGGGGCCGGAAAGTAACGCATGACCTGCGGATCAGCGCACATCGCCGCGAACGCCGGCAAATCCTCGTCGCGCCACTGGCGCATCAGCAGTCGAGCACTCTCGAGTTGCAGTATCGGCTCCATTGTCCCCTCCATTTCCATGCGGGCCAGTCTACATCGCTGGTAGGATCCTTTTCGGATTCCTACATGAAAATGCCATGCCACTGCCGCTGATCTATCACGACGACTACAGCCCCGAGTTTCCGCCGGAACACCGCTTTCCCATGGACAAGTTCCGCCTGCTGCGCGATCACCTGGTGGACAGCGGCCTGACCCGCGATGCCGACCTGCTGCGCCCGCAACTGTGCCCGGCAGAGATTCTCGCCCTGGCCCACGACCCTGGGTATATCGAACGCTACATGGCCGGCGAGTTGTCGCGCGAAGACCAACGGCGCCTCGGCCTGCCCTGGAGCGAAGCCCTGGCCCGGCGCACCGTGCGCGCGGTCGGCGGCTCGCTGCTGGCCGCCGAACAGGCCCTGGAACATGGCCTGGCCTGCCATCTGGCCGGCGGCACCCATCACGCCCACTACGATCACCCGGCGGGCTTCTGCATCTTCAACGACCTGGCGGTGATCAGCCATTACCTGCTGGCGGCCGGTCGGGTCGGCCGGGTGCTGATCTTCGACTGCGACGTGCACCAGGGCGACGGCACCGCGCGGATTCTCGAACATACCCCGGACGCCGTGACCGTCTCGCTGCACTGCGAGAAGAATTTTCCCGCACGCAAGGCCACCAGCGACTGGGACATCCCCTTGCCGATGGGCATGGGCGACGCCGACTACCTGAAGGTGGTGGACGACGCCCTCAATTACCTGCTGCCGCTGTACCAGCCCGACCTGGTGCTGTACGACGCCGGCGTGGACGTGCACCGCGACGATGCCCTGGGCTACCTCAAGCTCACCGACCAGGGCGTTGCCGCCCGCGACGAACAGGTGATGCGCCATTGCCTGGGCCGCGACATCCCGGTGCTCGGGGTGATCGGCGGCGGCTACAGCAAGGATCGCCAGGCCCTGGCCCGTCGCCACGGCATCCTCCATCACAGCGCACAGCGGGTGTGGACGTCATCAGGTTGTCACTGAAATCTGGGCCCTTACCCACACGGACTGTGGAGCCGCCTGTGGATAACCTGAGCGCAAGCGGCTACAGGCCATAGAAACCGGGCGCTGCAAGCGACTGTTCATTTTTTGCCCAGCCACTGGACGGGGCCACCGGCCAGGCGGGTCAACGCGATCGGGTTGTCGCCGGCCGGCCCCACCATAGCGGCGACCGAGACGTGTCATCACGCCGTCATCAAGGTGTGGGCGCCTTACCCCCAATCTCTGTGGAACCGCTTGTGGATAACCTGCGTGCAAGCGGCTACAGGCCATGTGGGATAAGCCTTGCAGGCAGGTGGTCATTTTCTGATCAAGGCCCCGGACACCGGCAAATACCAGGAAACAGGAACGCCGGCCAGGCAGGCTTGCGGAGCTTTCGCCATCGGCGGAAACGACTATGAAAGCCTTCATCGAACGGTCATCAAGCTGTGGACGGCTTACCCCCAATCCCTGTGGAGCCGCTTGTGGATAACCTGCGTGCAAGCGGCTGCAAGCCACGGCAAACAAGCCTTGCAGAGCAGCGCTCAGTTTTTGATCAGCCGTCATGAAACGCCCTGCGACACCCGTGGAGCCTTGGCGCTGGCCCGGCCTCGGGTAGAATGCCCGGCTTATTCCGCCACGCCGCCGCTCGCCATGACCCTATCCAGCCCCGCCCTGCCCCACCACGTCGCCATTATCGGTGGCGGCCCCGCCGGCCTGATGGCGGCCGAAGTGCTGAGCCTGGCCGGCGTGCGGGTCGAGCTCTACGACAGCATGCCCTCGGTCGGCCGCAAATTCCTGCTGGCCGGGGTCGGCGGGATGAACATCACCCATTCCGAGCCCTACCCGGCCTTTGTTTCGCGCTATGCCGAGCGTGCGCCGCAGATCGCCCCGCTGTTGCGCGAGTTCGGCAGCGAGGCCTTGTGCCAATGGATTCACGGCCTGGGCATCGACACCTTCGTCGGCACCTCGGGCCGGGTGTTCCCCACCGACATGAAAGCCGCGCCGCTGCTGCGTGCCTGGCTCAAGCGCCTGCGCGACGCCGGCGTGGTTATCCACACCCGCCATCGCTGGCTCGGCTGGAACGCCGATGGCAGCCTGCGCATCCGGGGCCCGGAAGGTGAAAAGCCGGTTCGGACCGATGCCCTGTTGCTGGCGCTGGGCGGCGGCAGCTGGGCGCGCCTGGGATCGGACGGGGCCTGGATGCTGGCCCTGGAACAACGCGGTATCCGGCTGGCGCCCCTGCAACCGAGCAACTGCGGGTTCGAGGTGGCGGACTGGAGCGACCTGCTGCGCAGCAAGTTTGCCGGCGCCCCGCTGAAGAACGTGGCCATCGGCCTGGACGACGATACCCCACGCCTGGGCGAATGCGTGATCACCACCACGGGAATCGAGGGCAGCCTGATCTACGCACTGTCGGCGCCGATTCGCGAGGCCATCAATCGCCACGGCTCGGCCACCGTGCATATCGACCTACTGCCGTCCATGCCCCGCGAGCGGGTCGAAGCGGCGCTGGGCAAGCCGCGGGGGTCGCGCTCCATGGCCAAGCACCTGCACAGCCAGGTGGGCATCGACGGCGTGAAGGCCGCGCTGCTGCGCGAACTGGCCGCCGCCGAAGCCTTCGCCGACCCGGCGCTGCTGGCCAGGGCGATCAAGGCCCTGCCGCTGACGCTGGTGAAAACCCGGCCGCTGGACGAGGCCATCAGCAGCGCCGGCGGCGTGACGTTCGAGGCCATGGATCAGCGCTTGATGCTCAAGCAACTGCCCGGGGTGTTCTGCGCCGGGGAGATGCTCGACTGGGAAGCGCCCACCGGCGGCTACCTGCTCACGGCCTGTTTTGCCAGCGGACGGGCGGCGGGGCTGGGCCTGCTCGAGTGGTTGCAATACAAGGCCTGAGCCCGGCGCGAACCCTGTAGCCGCTGCCGAGCGCAGCGAGGCTGCGATCGAGGTGGACGGCATTCCGGCGCAGTCCTCACAAGGCCCTGTGCATGCGGTTTGCCAGGGGGAATGGGGTATCAGCCGTTGCGGCCGCTGCGCGCCCGATCGCAGCCTCGCGGGCTCGGCAGCGGCTACAGAGGCGGCGTTACGGCTTGCGCTTGCGCGGGCCGGTGTTGAAGGCCGGGACCTTGCGCACCGGCTTGACCGCCGGGGCCTCGGCCACTTCGCCGCTGTCCACCCACTTGCCCAGGTTGCGCTTGCCGCCACCGCCGGAGGTCTTGGGCTTCTTCGGTTTTTTCGGTTTCTTGACCACCTGGCCGCTGGCGTCGGTTTCCGGCACGCGGTGGTCCGGGATGAAGTCCGGCTCGTCGTGCCGCTTCAGCGTCTGGCGGGTCAGCACCTCGATGGCCGACAACAGGTTCACCTCATCGGCGCACACCAGCGAGATCGCCTCGCCGCTGGCCCCGGCGCGGCCGGTGCGACCGATCCGGTGGACGTAATCCTCGGCGACGATCGGCAGGTCGAAGTTGACCACCAGCGGCAGGTCTTCGATGTCCAGGCCACGGGCCGCCACGTCGGTGGCCACCAGGATCTGGATCTCACTGGCCTTGAACCGGTCGAGCGCGCGCTGGCGGGTGGCCTGGGGCTTGTCGCCATGAATGCCATCGGCATTCACGCCCTGGCCTTGCAGGCGCTCCACCAGCGCGTCCACGCCGTTGCGGGTCTTGGCGAATACCAGCACCTGCTTCCAGCGGTGCTTGCGCAGCAGGTGGCTGAACAGCTCCGGCTTGCGCTTCTTGTCCACCGTCACTATCCACTGCTTGACGGTGCTGGCGGCGACGTTGCGCGGGCTGACTTCAATGCTCAGCGGGTCGTTGAGCATCTGCCCGGCCAGCAGGCGGATGGCGTCGGAGAAAGTCGCCGAGAACAGCAGGGTCTGGCGCTTTTTCGGCAGCGCCGCGTAGATGTCCTTCAGTTCTTCGGAGAAGCCCAGGTCGAGCATGCGGTCGGCTTCGTCCAGCACCAGGGTCTGCAACTGGCTGAACTTCACCGCGTTCTGCCGGTACAGGTCGAGCAGGCGCCCCGGTGTCGCCACTAGCAGGTCGATGCCCTTGCGCAGCTTCATCATCTGCGGGTTGATGCTGACGCCGCCGTACACCGCATAGGTGCTCAACGGCAGGTGTTCGGCGTACTGGCGCACGCTTTCGTGAACCTGCTCGGCCAGCTCGCGGGTCGGCACCAGGATCAGCGCGCGCACCGAGTTGCTGGCCACTTTCGGCCCTTCCATCGTCAGCGATTGCAGGAGCGGCAAGGCGAAGCCGGCGGTCTTGCCGGTGCCGGTCTGCGCCGCGGCCATCAGGTCGCGACCGCCCAGCACCGCCGGGATGGCTTGCGCCTGCACCGGTGTCGGGGTCTGGTAGCCAAGCGTTTCGAGGGCGCGCAGCAAGGGTTCGATCAGGCCAAGAGTGGCGAATGTCATGGGGGATACCGTAAGGAGAATGTCAGCGCAGGTGTGCAATGGCCGGCAGTTTACCCTAATCGCCCGCTGTTCTTCTCGCACCACGGCCTGCCAGCCGTCCTGGCACGCAGCACAGGCACAGGCGCCGCACGCCGGGCCCCGCGCCGCTTCGGACAGGTACGAAAAGCCGCCGCCTCGATATACAGGCCAATGACCCTGCGCCTATGATCGCGGCCGCCGGCACACCTCCTACTTATCACTTACCAGCACAGGCACCCTGTCGATCCCGGTCGGCCGGGCCGCATCCGTGCTGCCTCAGGAATGGTTATGCCTCGCTTCAGATTGAACGCGCTGTCCCGCGCCCACCGCCTTTATCGCGCCAGCCTCGCCGCGGCCGTGCTGCTGCCGCTGAGCGGCGACCTGCTGGCCCAGCAAGCGCCGAACACCCCGAACGAAAGCGTCCTCAGCGGGCACTTTCTCAACCTCCAGGCCCTCGTACCGGGCGCCCGCAGCATGGCCGAAGTCGGCACCGAGCGCCTGCGCCAGGAAACCGGCCTGAGCATCCGCAGCGTCGCGCCAGCCACGGCCGAGGGCTACAAGGACCTCAAGGTGGTGGTCGGCAAGACCCGCAGCCGCAGCCAGCAGGCGGACGACGAAATGATCGTCGCCAGCCGCCCCGACGGCAGCTTCGTCGCCCTGTTGCCGCAAGCCAACGCGATGATCCGCGGCACCGCCGACGGCCAGCAGTCGCTGCTGCGCTTCGATGGCCCGCAACGCCCGGCCCATGCCCCGGATGCCCTAGAAGCCCCGGTCAAGGAACTGCCCAACCTGCTCGAATCCCGCAGCGGCCAGCGCAGCTACCAGCTCGACCGCAGCGCCAACGGCGACATCCTCATCGACCTGCTGGCAGGCTTCTCGACGAGCTCGGCGGCGTTCATCGGCGACCCCGAAGCCTACGCGGCGGCGCAGGTGGCGGCGATCAACCGCTCCGTGCAGCAGTCGCTGGTCCAGGGCGTGCGGGTACGCCTGGTCGGCACCCAGGTGGTGAGCACCGACATGCCGATCACCACCGGCTCCCTGAGCCAGGTCAGCACGCTGTTCGCCGACGGCATCAAGCAGTACAGCCCGGACCTGGTCGCCAGCTTCGTGCGCGGCGTGCCCGGCCAGGACACGGCGGTCGGCTGGGCCTACGTCAATGGTCGTTATTCGATCAACTACATCAACGGTCCGACCGTGCTGCGCCATGAAATGGCGCACAACGTCGGCGGCAGCCACTGCTCGGACGGCAAGAGCTACCGCTTCGGCTACAACAACGGCCGGGTCGGCACCATCCTCTGCGGCAACCAGGTGCCCTACTACTCCAACCCGGACCTCAAGGACCAGCAGGGCGTGCCGCTGGGCGACGAGAAAACCGCGAACATGGCGCGGGTCTGGCGGGAAAACGCGGCGAAAATCTCCGCCTACGCCCCGGCCGTGGTGCCCCAGGCCGACGAACGGGCGACCTCGTTGCTGGAGCAGTCCGTCACCCTGGCCAAGGACCAGATCCGCTACTTCCCCCTGGACGTGCCCGCCGGCACCCGGCGCCTGGTATTCAGCGCGAGCCTGGGCCCGAAGAGCGAGGGCTCGGGCAAGTTCCAACTGCTGCTCAAGCATGGCGCCCAGCCAACGGTCGCTGACTACGACTACCGCTCGCTGGAAAACAACGGCGTAGCCCTGGGAGTCAACGACCCGCAACCCGGTCGCTGGTACCTGGCGATACGCGCGGAAAAGAACAAGGCCGCGCCCGACATCACCCTCGAAGGCCAGGCCTTCGCCGCCGTGGAAGAAACCGTCACCGCCCGCTACATCCGCCTGGTGGCCAACTCCTCGGTGGACGGCAAGGACAGCGCCAGCATCGCCGAGCTGCACCTGGCCGATGCCCGTGGCAAATCCCTGCCGCGCAGCTGGCGCATCCATTCCGCCAGCAGCACCCAGGCCGGGGCGCCCGGCAGCAACATCATCGACGGCAACACCAAGTCTTTCTGGGCTTCCGCCCCCGGCGCCGCGTATCCCCATCAACTGGTGATCGACCTGGGTACCGAGGCCCGCTTCTCGCAGCTGCACTACCTGCCCCGCCAGGACCAGGGCCTCAGTGGCAACATCAAGGCTTACCAGGTGTATGGCGGCGCCGGCCCGGACGGTCCGTGGACATTGCTCGCCGACGGCGAATTCAGCGCCGACAACGAGGTCAAGTCCGCCGCGCTCAAGCCGGTCGAGGCCAGCCTGCCGCCCGTGGCGGTGATCTCCGGCCAGGCCGAAGCCCAGGCCGGCCAGCAGGTGCTGCTGGACGCTTCCGCCTCCAGCGATCCGCAAGGCCATGCCCTGAGTTTCGCCTGGGAAGCCACGCCGGCCCTGGACTTCACCTTCGACGGGCCGCGCCTGAGCTTCGTCGCCCCCGAGCTGGGCAGCGACACCCGCTACCAGTTCACCCTGAAACTGAGCAACGGCAAGCAGGGCAACAGCGCCAGCCATGACGTGCTGGTCAAGGCCAGCGGCAACGGCGCCAGTTGCAAAGCCCCATGGGACGCCACCAAGACCTACACGGAAAAGCACGAAGTGCAGCACAAGGGCCGCCAGTACATGGCCCGCTGGTGGGTCCAGGGCAGCGAGCCGGGCAACCCGGCCTTCACTGGCGCCGACGGCAGCGGCAAGGTCTGGAAGGACCTGGGGCCGTGCGACGGCGACGCACCGGTCGAACCGCCCGTGGCGAACATCAGCGGCGTGGCACAGGCCAAGGCCGGCGAACAGGTACGGCTCGATGCCTCGGCGTCCAGCGACCCGGCGGGCCTGCCCCTGGAATATCACTGGAGTGTGACCCCGAGCCTGAGCTTCCAGGCCAATGGGCCACAGCTGACGTTCATCGCGCCGAAGAACGCCCAGGACACCCGCTACCGCTTCAGCCTTGAGCTGAGCAACGGCCATCACAGTGTGCTCAGCGAGCACAGCGTGCAGGTCAGCGCCGACGGCGGCGGCCAACCCGGCACCTGCCAGGGGCCGTGGAACGCCAGGAACGCCTACGTGACCGGCAACAAGGTCAGCCACAACGGCCACTTCTACACCGCGCGCTGGTGGACCCAGGGCAACGAGCCGGGCAACCCGGCGTACACCGGTGGCGAAGGCAGTGGCAAGGTCTGGCGCGACGAAGGCGCCTGCAACTGAGGGTCCGGGCGAACGCGGCGCGTCCGCCCGGTTTTCACGACAACCGCGACCGCCTGCCTCAGGCGGTCGTTTCTTGCGCCAGTTTCGGCTTGCGCCATTGCGGCAGGCCGATCAACACCACGGCGCTGATGATCACCACCATCGCCAGGGCTTCTTCCAGGCCGATGGTCTCGCCGACGAACACTATCCCCAACAGCACCGCCACCGCCGGATTGACGTAGGCATAGCTGGTGGCCGCCGCCGGACGCACATGCTTGAGCAGGTACATGTAGGCGTTGAAGGCGATGATCGAACCGAACCCGATCAGGTACGCCAGGGCCGCCCAGCCTTCCAGGGGAGGCATCGCGACCAGTTGCTCGCCGCTCAGCCAGCTGCCGATCAGCAGCACCACGCCGCCCACCAGCATCTCGGCGGCGCTGGCCATCGCGCCCTGGGGCAGCGGCAGGTGCTTGCTCCACACCGAACCGAAGGCCCAGGCCGCCGCCGCGAACACCAGCAGGGCCGCGCCGGTGGGGCTCGATTGCAGGTTGGAACCGAGGTTGAGCATGGCGATGCCGATCAGTCCGAGGACGATCCCGGCCCATTCCAGGCGGGTATTGCGCGCGCCCCAGAAGTAACCGCACAGCAGGGTGAACAGCGGCACGGTGGCCACCGCCAGCGCCGCCACCCCGGATGCCACGCCCATATGCTCGGCAACCGTGACCGCACCGTTGCCGCAGCTCAGCAGCAGGATGCCGATCACCCCCGCGGCCTTCCATTGCGGCCAGGTCGGCGCCGGCACGCCGCGCCAGCGCAGAAAGCCATACATCAGGGTGCCGGCGATGACGAAACGGATCCCGCCAAGCATCAGCGGCGGCCAGTATTCGACACCGATGCGGATCACCAGGTAGGTCGACCCCCAGATCACATACAAGGCAAAAAAGGCGGCAATCAGGGGCAAGGGAAAACGGCGTAGGCCAGGCATGGAAAGCTCGACGGGCAGGCAAGGGAGAGGCTTATTCTAGAAAGCCGGCAGGCGGAACTTAAGTTACAAAACCTGTTTAAAGCGCCAGTACACTTTTCAATGCACGGAGATTATGGCTATAACCCATGTTTTCGAAAGCCGCTGCGTTTGGAAGCCTTATCATGGACAAATATGACCGCATGCTCCTCGCGGCCCTGCTGGAAAACGGCCGGGCGAGCTACGCCGAACTGGCGCGCAAGGTGAATCTCTCCGCCCCGGCCGTGGCCGAGCGGGTGGCCAAGCTGGAAGCCAGCGGCGTCATCACCGGCTACCAGGCCAAGGTCGACCTGGCCAGGCTCGGCCTGCCGATCCAGTGCGTGATCGAACTGCGCATGGCCCAGCACGGCAACCAGAAGGCCTACGACGAACTGAGCCGGATCCCGCAACTGACCGAGTGCCACCGGGTCACCGGCGATCCGTGCGTGATCATGCGCGCCGCCGTGGGTTCGATGCCTGAATTGGAAGAGCTGATCAATCGCGTCGCCCAGTTCGGTTTCAGCAAGACTTCGATCGTGCTCTCCAGCGCCATCGAGCAGCGCGTGCCCCTGGGACACCTGGAGAACAACGGCAAATAAGCCCGTCCCTTGTAGCTGTGTAGCCGCCTGTAGCCGCTGCCGAGCGCCAGCGAGGCTGCGATAAGGCTCGAAGAGCCTTCCGAGGCCCTCAAGAGCGCGTCTCCTGCGGAGCCGATCGCAGCCTCGCCAAGGCTCGGCAGCGGCTACAGGGCTACAGGGTCAGGGGTCAGGGGTCAGGGCGTTCGGCAGCGGGTACGGGTCAGGCGCTGCGGTGGCGCTTGAGGTGCTCGCCGATCTTCGCCGCCGGGACTTTCTGCAACTTGCACAAGAAGTCGTGGGACAGCTCGCCCAGCCCGTGCTTCTGCCGCAGCTCCTGCGCCAGGTGCGCGGTCAGGTTGGCGGCCATTTCCGCATCGGCCATGGCCCGGTGGGCCTGGCCGGTATGCGGCAGGCTGGCGAAGGTGGTGAGGGTGCCGAGCTTGTGGTTGGGCGCCGCCGGCATCAGGCGCCGCGCCAGCAACAGCGAACAGGCGAAGTTCTGCAAGCGGGTGCGCTTGATCCGGCTCAGCTCGTAATCCCAGAACTTCTGGTCGAACGCGGCGTTGTGCGCCAGCAGTGGCGTGATGCCGACGAACTCGTTGACCTCGTTCATCACCTGCTCGGCCGGCGGGGCACTACGCAGCATGGCGTTGCTGATGCCGGTCAGCTGTTCGATGAAGGCCGGCACTCGCACGCCGGCATTCATCAGGCTCTGGTAACGCTCGACGATGCGCCCCCGTTCAAGGATCACCACGGCGATTTCCGTGGCCCGGCAACTGCTGCTCGGGGAGATCCCGGTGGTTTCAAAGTCGATGACTGCGATGCGTTCCAAACCTGTCCAGCTCCGTACAAGAAATAATCGGCTCAGTTCCTGAGCAACAGCGCGCCTTCGATCGGCACGTAGCGCGTGGCCGCGCGGATCAGCGAATTGGCGGTCAGCCCCGGCACGCCGTAAGCCACCGCCGCGACACCGTGCTTGCTGATGATGCGTTCGAGCAGCAGGTCGAAATCGCCGTCGCCGGAAGCCAGCACCACTTCGTCGACATGCGCGGCGGCGTCCATGATGTCGATGGTGATGCCCACGTCCCAGTCGCCCTTGGCCGAGCCGTCGCTGCGCTGGATGTACGGCTTGAGTTTTACCGTGAACCCCAGGTTGCGCAGGATCTGCTGGAACTGCTGTTGCTTGCTGTCACCGCGGTCGATCGCATAGGCATAGGCTTCGACTATCTGCCCCTGCCGGCTGATATCGACCCACAGGGCGGCATAGTTGAAATGACAGCCATAAGCCTGGCGCACGGTGTAGTAGAGATTCTGGACATCGGCGAACACAGCGATCTTTTTCACCGCTCATCCTCATGGCGCTTGCGCGCGCGACCCGGGCCGGGACTCGACCCCGAAAAGTCGCCCAGTATGCCAGCCGAAAGGAATGTTCCGCGAATAATCGCTGCCGCAGGTCCGGGACGCCGCAGCGTTCCGGACCAATGGCGGGTCAGACGAAGGAATCGTCGTCGGAAAAGAACGAGCTGTCGTCGTTGCCGTAGTCGGCATCGCTGAAGCCGCCCTGGTCGTTGTTGCCCCAGGAGTCGTTGTTGGCCATGCGCTGCTCGTCGTTGCCCCAGCCGCCGCTGTTATCGCTGGCAGGCGCCGGTTCTTCCTTGATCACTTCGACGATTTCCTGCGGCTGCTGGTTGCCGTGGAACAGGCTGCTCAGGCCCTGCGCCAGCATCACGCCGCCCGCCACGCCGGCCGCGGTCTTCAGCGCGCCGCCGAGGAAGCTGCTGCCTGGGGCCTGTTGCGCCGGCGCGGCATAGCCCTGTTGTGGCGCGTTCTGCTGGGGATAACTCGGTTGTCCGAAGCTCTGCTGCGGCGGCGGGTTGAATGCCGGCCGCGCCGGTTCGCGCCAGCCACCGCCGGACGAGGCCGGGGCGCTCTGCGCCGGTTGCGGATCGCGGGAGCCGCCAAAGATGCTCGAAAGGAAGCCACCGCCGCTGGGCGCCGGCGCCGCGGCCTGGGCCTTGGCCTGCTGCAGTTCGGCCTGCAATTGCTGGACTTGCTGGGTGAGTTGCTTGTTCTGCTCGTCGAGGCTCTTGATAGCCGCCTCTTGCACCAGGATCGCCTGGGTCATGAAATACCCGGCGGCGGGTTGTCCGGTCAGATGCTCCTTGATCCGCGCCTCGGCCTGGGCATCGCGCGGGGCTGAATCCTTTTCGGCTTGCTGCAACCGTGAAAACAGTCCATCGATCAGGGTTTGCTCTTCGCTGTTCATGGCGACCTCTTTAGATTGCCGGTAAAAACGGGACCTTGCCGTCATGCGCAAGGTGCAAGCAGTAATGGGGTTGGCGAACGGGCTTTCAATGGCCTTTACCTAACGTTTACGTTTGCTCGCCCCGGGGCTGCATCGGTTAAAGTGTCCAACCGCTTTTTCTGATCTGCGATAACCACTGATGAATCCGTTAACCGTTCTGCGCGACTCCCTGTATTTCTGCCAGCGCAACCTGGGGCGTATCGTCCAGCTGTGCCTGCCGCTGGTGGTCCTCGAAGCGCTGCTGCAACAGGCGGTGGACAGCTCGCTGGGGCCCGAGGCCTTTTCCGGCTACAGCGTGATCGTCGGCCTGCTGATCTACCCGCTGTACACCGGGGTGCTGATCCTGTTCCTCGATGCCCGCAGCCGTGGCGAATCGCCCCAGGCCCGCGACCTGCTCGCCGCGGCGCTGAGCCTGTGGCCGCGCTTCGCCCTGCTGACCGCGATCAACACCCTGCTGATCCTGCTGGGCCTGTCGCTGTATTTCCTGCCCGGCCTGTGGCTGATGGTGACCCTGGCCTTCGCCGAGTACCTGCTGGTGCTCAGGGGCCTGCAACCGCTGGCCGCGATCAAGGAAAGCTTCCGCCTGACCCGCGGGCACTTCCTGCGGATCCTGATGTGCATCCTGGCCGTGATGGCCCCACTGTGGGTACTCAAGGGTGCCAGCCTGGCGGCGTATCCCGATCCCGGCCCGCTGCTCTCGTTGCTGATCGAAAGCGCCCACAGCTTCCTGCAACTGTTCACCAGCGTGGTGGTGTTCCGCCTGTTCATGCTGATCGGCGACGCCCCCGCCAACGACTGACTCCCGGGGCCGACCGCTCTGCCCCTTGGGTGGCGGCCCTGCTCTCGGTTATGCTCGGGCTCCATCCCGCAACGCCATAAGCCGAGCCGATGTCCCGTCTACTGCGCTTCCTCCTCCTGGGCCTGCTGATCAGTGCAGGCCTGTTGTCAGCCCTGCTCTACAGCCTGACCTGGCGCCCCGACGCCAAGACGCCACTGCCCATTGCCTGCACCGGCAAGGCTCCCAGCCTGGTGCCGGGCCAGGCGCTGAAGGTGATGACCTGGAACGTGCAGTACCTGGCGGGCAAGCGCTACGTGTTCTGGAACGACCAGGCCCGCGGGCCGGACGAACGCCCGACCGCCGAGGACATGGCCTTCAGCCTGGACGAAGTGGCCCGGGTGATTCGCGACGAGCAGCCAGACATCGTGCTGGTGCAGGAACTGGATGACGACGCCAAGGCCAGCGACTACCAGGACCAGCTCAAGCTGCTGCAGGAACGCCTCGCCGATCTCTATCCCTGCAGCACCCGGGCCTTCGACTGGAAGGCCGACTTCGTGCCCTCCCCGCACATCTTCGGCAGCGTCGGCCGGCAACTGGCGACCTTGAGCCGCTACCGCATCGAACACGCCGAGCGCCTGCAATTGCCGGTGCCCGAGGCCAACGTCGTGAGCCGCCAGTTCCAGCCGAAGAACGCCGTGCTGGTGAGCTACCTGCCGCTGAGCGACGGCGGCCAGCTGGCGGTGCTCAACACCCACCTGGACCGCCCGGCGAAGGCCGACGGCACTTTACCGGCACAGGTGAATGCCGTGGCGCGGATTCTCGACCGCTTCGAGGGCCGCGGGACGCCCTGGCTGATCGGCGGCGACTTCAATCTGCTACCGCTGGGCCAGTACCAACGCCTCGCCCCCGAGCAACGCGCGCCCTACGCCGCCGACAGCGCGCTGCACACGCTCTGGGACAAGTACCCGATGATCCCCAGCAACAACGAAGCCAGCGGCATCGACCGCGCACAGTGGCTGACCCACTACCCCAACGACCCGAGCCTGAACGGCCCGGATCGCACCCTCGACTACCTGTTCCACAGCCCGCGGCTCAAGCGGGTCGAGGCCCGGGTCCGCCAGGACGACACCCTGCGCATCTCCGATCATCTACCGCTGATCGCCCGCTTCCTGCTGCCTGCTGCGCTGTAGCCGCAGCCCCGGGTTACTTGCGCGGCTTGGCCCGGGCCGTGGCCTCGGCCACCAGCGGGTCGTCCGGCCAATAGTGTTTCGGGTAGCGGCCCTTGAGGTCCTTCTTCACCTCGGCGTAGGTGCTGCGCCAGAAGTTCGCCAGGTCCTGGGTGACCTGCACCGGTCGCCGCGCCGGAGACAGCAGATGCAGCTTGACCACCTGCCGCCCGCCGGCGATCCGTGGCGTCTCGGCCAGACCGAACAGCTCCTGCAAACGCACCGCGAGAATCGGCGGCTGCTCGCTGTAGTCGAGGCGGATCGACGAACCGGACGGCACCCGCAGCTGCTGCGGCGCCCACTCGTCCAGGCGCTGTGGCAACGGCCAGGGCAGCAGGTTGTGGACGATGCCGGCCAGGTCCAGGTTGGCGAAATGGCTGAGCCGCGACACCTTGCCCAGGTATGGCAGCAACCAGTGTTCCAGGCTCTTGAGCAGGGCGGCGTCGCTGACATCCGGCCATTCGCTCTCGCCCCTGGCCTGCTGATCGAGCTGGCGCAACAGCGCCACCCGCGCCTGCCACTGGCGCAGCTCGGGGGTCCAGGGCAACAGTTCCAGGCCCTTGCGCCGTACCAGATTGACCAGCGCCTGGCTGCGCGCCGCCTCGTCCAGCCCGGTCAAGGGCTCGCGGCTGAGTACCAGTTCGCCGACCTTGCGCTGGCGCTCGGCGCGCAGCACGCCTTCGCGTTCGTCCCAGTCCAGCTGGTCGACGCTGCGCACCTGCTCGGCCAGGACCGAGTCGAACAGCGCCGGGTCGAAATCCGCCGCCAGGTAGATGCGCTCTTCGCGCTGCCCCTGGCGGCTGCCCAGGTCGGCGATCACCAGCCAGGGCTGTTTCATCAGGTTGTCGGTCTCGCTGAACAGCGCCGCCCGGCCGTTGGCCAGCCGGTATTCGGCGCCGCCGGGGCGGCGTTGCTGGGCGACCCGGTCCGGGTAGGCCAGCGCCAGCAGGGCCCCGAGCCAGCGCGGATGATCGGGGTCGGCCACCGGCTGCTCCGGCTGGCCACGCAAATAGCCGCGGTACTGCCGCGCCAGCTGCCGGGCCCGCTGTACCCCGCCCTGGGCGCCACGGGCCGCGCGCTCCTCGCCGGACAGCAGCGCCAGGCGGCTGTGCAGGTCGGCGCCGCCACCGCGCAGGATATCGCGCTCACCGAGCAGGGCAGCGACGTCGCAGGCCATGTGCGCCAGCCCCAGGGCCTGGCCGCGCAACAGCAGATGGGCGATGCGCGGGTGCGCCGGCAGCTCGGCCATGGCCTGGCCGTGAGCGGTCAGCTTCCCGTCCTCGCCCGCATTGGCCGTCAACGCGCCGAGGCGTTCGAGCAGGTCCTGGGCCTGGGCATAGGCCGCGCCGGGCGGCGCGTCCAGCCACACCAGCTGCGCCGGGGCCACGCCCCAGCGCGCCAATTGCAGGGCCAGCCCGGCGAGGTCGGCCTGGAGAATCTCCGCACTGCCATAGGCCGCCAGTTGTTCGTGCTGGTCCTGGGACCACAGGCGGTAGCACACCCCCGGTTCCAGGCGCCCGGCCCGACCGGCGCGCTGGGTGGCGCTGGCCCGGGAAATGCGCTGGGTGTCCAGGCGAGTCATGCCGCTGCCCGGGTCGAAGCGCGGCACCCGCGCCAGCCCGGCATCGACCACCACGCGCACGCCGTCGATGGTCAGGCTGGTCTCGGCGATATTGGTCGCCAGTACCACTTTGCGCTGGCCGGCGGGCGCCGGGTCGATGGCCGCGCGTTGCGCCGCCAGGTCCAGCTCGCCGTGCAGCGGGCAGAGCAGGATGTCGCGGCGTTCACCCAGGGCATCGGCCAGTTGCTGATGCACCCGGCGGATCTCCGCCTGGCCCGGCAGGAACACCAGCACGCTGCCGCTTTCATCGTGCAGCGCCTCGAGAATGGTCTGCACCAGGCGCGGCTCGATGAACTCGCCCGGCTGGAACGGCCGCCCCCAGCGCACATCGACCGGGAACATGCGGCCTTCGCTGCGCAGGATCGGCGCGTCGTCGAGCAGCCCGGCCAGGCGCTCGCCCTCCAGGGTCGCCGACATCAGCAGGATTTTCAGCGGCTGCTCGTCACGCAGCAGCTCGCGGCCGTTAAGGCTCAGGGCCAGGGCCAGGTCGGCGTCGAGGCTGCGTTCGTGGAATTCGTCGAAGATCAGCAGGCCGACGCCTTCCAGCGCCGGATTGTCTTGCAGGCGGCGCGTCAGGATGCCCTCGGTGACCACTTCGATACGGGTATTCGGGCCGACCTTGCTGTCGAGGCGAATGCGGTAGCCCACGGTTTCGCCGACCTTTTCCCCCAGTTCGCTGGCCAGTCGTTCGGCCGCCGCCCGTGCCGCCAGGCGCCGGGGCTCGAGCATGAGGATGCGTTGTCCGGCCAGCCAGGGTTCGTTCAACAGGGCCAAAGGCACGCGGGTAGTCTTACCGGCGCCGGGCGGTGCTTCGAGCACGGCCTCGTGGCGTGTCGCCAGGGCTTCGCGCAGGGCGGGTAAAACTTCATCAATTGGCAAAGAATTCATACTGGCTCCCAAACAGAGGCGCGAGTATAACGGCGAACTGCCTGGGGTTAATCACGGTCTGAATTCGTACCGGCAATGCTTCAACCCTGCTCTTTCGTGCCTGCTCAGGAGATTTACATGCGTATTGCTTTCCGCCTCATCGGTGGCGTCCTGGTTGCCACCCTGCTGACTCAGCTCACCGCCTGCGGCTCGATCTTCTTTCCCGACCGGCGCGGCCAGATCGAAGGCAAGATCGACCCGCTGGTGGCTGTGCTCGACGCCGTGGGGCTGCTGTTCTATGTGATCCCCGGGCTGATCGCCTTTGGCGTCGACTTCGCCACCGGCGCCATCTACCTGGAGCCGGGCAAGACCGCGCAGGTCGCCCCCCAGAAGCTGCAGCAGGCCATCGGCGCCGACGGCCAGGTCGATAACCGCAAGTTGCAGGCTATCCTCGAAAGCGAACTGGGCCGCAGCTTCCCGCTGGACGACCCACGCCTGATCCAGCACAAGGGCAACGTGCAGCAACTGGCCCTGTATGGCCTGCAACCCGCCGCCTGACCCTGGCGCCTGAAGGAACCCGCCTCGTATGAGCAGTAGCCCGGAACACGCACGCCTGTTGCGCCTGGCAACACGTGCCTCGCTGGCCGTGGCCAGCATCCTGATCGTGGCCAAGGCCATCGCCTGGTGGCTGAGCGGCTCGGTCAGCCTGCTCGCGGGCCTGACCGACTCCCTGCTCGACGGCGCCGCGTCGTTCCTCAACCTGCTGGCCGTGCATTACGCCCTGCGCCCGGCCGACGACGACCACCGCTACGGCCACGGCAAGGCCGAGTCGTTGTCGGGCATGGCCCAGGCGCTGTTCATCGCCGTGAGCGCGGTGCTGATCGGGGTGCAGGCCGTCGAGCGCCTGCAGAACCCCGAGCCGCTGGGCGCGCCCTGGGTCGGGATCGGCGTGATGCTGCTATCGCTCGCCCTGACCGTGGCATTGCTGATGGTGCAGCACCGGGTGATCCGTGAAACCGGCTCCACCGCGGTGCGCGCCGACTCACTGCACTACCGCTCCGACCTGCTGCTCAACGGCAGCATCCTCGTGGCGCTGCTGCTGGCCAGTTTCGGCTGGCAGCAACTGGACGCCTGGTTCGGCCTGGCCATTGCCGTCTATATCCTCTGGAGCGCGATCCAGATCGCCCGGGAAAGCGTAGCGGTGTTGATGGATGAGGAACTGCCGCCCGAGGTCAGCCAGCACATGCTCGAACTGGCGTGCAGCGTTCCGGGCGTGCTCGGTGCCCATGACTTGCGCACGCGGATTTCCGGCAGCCACTGGTTCGTGCAACTGCACCTGGAACTGCCGGGGGAACTGACCCTGTCGGTGGCCCACGGCCTCAGCGATCGGGCCGCCGAAGCGATCCAGGCGGCCTATCCCAAGGCCGAGGTGCTGGTGCACGCCGACCCGCAGGAAGTGGTGCTGGCCGCCCGGGCTCAGTAAGTCACCTGGTAACCGCGCGAGCTCAGGCAACCGCCCTGGGCCTGGCGGTAGGTCTGGACGACTTCCGGCGCCGGTGGATAGGTCATGGTCGCCGGGTCGAAGCCACTCTGCTGCACGCCCCAGCGATAGCAGTCATAACGATCCTGATTGATCTGCTGCGGGCTTTGCCCCCTGACCGGGTACGCCAGCACGTTGTAGTCGTTGCCGGCCTGCGGCGGCGGGCTGGCCTGCGGCGGCTCGACCACCACGTATTGCTGGGTAGCGGCTTCGTAACTGTAATAGGCGCCCGCGGCCAGGAAGAACAGCGTGCTGCCGATCCACACCTCGCGCGCATAGTCCGGCAGGTAGGCCACGCGGATCCCGTAGGGCGGGCGCACCACCACGTAGCGTGGCCCCTGCGGACGGTACCAGTAGCCGCCGGAGAAGAAATAGTCCTGGCCGCGATAAGGCACGCGGTAATGCCGGTCCGGGAAGCGATCGATCACATAACCGGGCCGGTATTGCGGGCCAGGGCCCCAGCCATTGCCATGCCCGTCGGGACGGCCCGGCCAGCGATGATCGTCGGGGCGCGAACCGGGGCCGCCGGCCTGCCAGTGCGGGTTGTAGTCGTTACGACGCGGGATGTCCTGGTAGTAGCCCGGGCGCGGCTCCTGGGTCTGGCGGACGGTATCGGGACGCCCCTGGATCGACAGGTTGGCCGACGGTTGTTCCGGGCGCCCGCGCCCCTCATCGTTCGGCCCGTGGTTCTGCCAGCGCCCGTTCTGGACGTTGCGCTCGAACTGCTGGCTGTTATCGCCGCGAATGATTTCATTCTGCGGGCGCGACTGATGGCTTTCGCCGCGTCCCTGGCCGTTGCCTGGATAGCCGTCATCGCCGCGCTGGCCGCCATTGGACCAGCCACGGCCGTCGTTGCGGTCTTCGGCGAGCACTTGCGCACTGACGCTCACACATAGCAAACCAACACCTGCCAAACGCCAGATGCGCGATTTCATGCTATTCCTCACTGCGGATGGGGTGCCTGTAGATAAGACTGGAAAAGCCCAGGCCGGTTCTGCCACAGGTTATCAGGCGCAAGACTTATTTATTGAGCGCCCAGCGGGATATTTCCCGGCTTTCCCCCAGGCAATAAAAAAGGGGGACCCGTCGGCCCCCCCTTGGAATTTCGTCCGTGCTCGACGCTTATGACGCCGGCTCACCTCACGCCGTCTTCTGGACAGTGTGCAGCCCGGGGGCCGGCTCAACCCTGTGGGATTGGCGGCCGCGGCAGGCCTGATTCGGCGGGCCGCAGTGGACTCTGTGTCCGGGCAGTGATTCTGGTGATAAGAATAGGCCTGGCACGCCGACAAATGATTGCTAAGATTGCTCAATCAAACATCACTTGCGCAATTTTTAACCCTAGATAGATAATATTGCGCAATAGTTAAGATAAAGGCCCGACCCATGAGCAAACTTGACCGGTACGACCTCAGCATTTTGGCGGAATTGCAGCGCGACGCCCGCATCTCCAATCAGGAACTGGCCGAACGTATCGGCCTGTCGCCTTCGCCGTGTTCGCGCCGGGTCAAGCAGCTGGAAGACGATGGCTACATCTCCCGCCAGGTAGCCCTGCTGGACCGCAAGATGCTCGGCCTGAGCCTGACCGCCTATGTGCTGATCGGCATGGACCGCCACACTCCCGAGCGCTTCGAGAACTTCGAGGCGGCGATCCGCAACCTGCCACAAGTGCTGGAATGCAGCCTGGTCACCGGCATGGACGCCGACTACCAGCTCAAGGTGGTGGTGCCGGACATGGATCACTACCAGAAGCTGCTGCTGGGCCACCTGACCCGCATCGAAGGCGTGACCAGCGTGCGTTCCAGCTTCGTGCTCAACCAGGTGCTCAACAGCACCGAGCTGCCGCTGACACACCTGCGCAACTGACCCACTCCTGCAGGAGCAAGGGGGACGCCCAGTTCTTGCTCGCGATAGAAACGTCCGGCTCCAGCCGATGTGTAGTCAGGAACATTTATCGCGAGCAAGCTTCGCTCCTACAGAAGCCCCCCAACGGTGTGACGACGAAGCGCACCCGGGTCAATGCCGCGCCGCGTGCCCTTGGCGTATACTCGCCCCCGCCTTTTAGCCTTGCCCGCGCTGGAGATGTTCAATGGATCCTGCAGTATTCGAAGAGTGGATGATGACCGGCCTGGTGACCATCCTGATCATTTTCATGGCCTTCATCGTCTGGGATCTGGCGAAGAAGTCCAAGGCCGGGCGTTTCGGCTCGTTCATTCTGTTCTTCGTCCTCGGCCTGGGCGTAGCCGCGTTCATCATCAAGAGCGTGGTGATCGGCCTGATCGAGTCCGGCGCCTTATAAACGCGCGGGGACTTCCTTCCACTGGCCCTGGTCGAGCCCATTGATCGTCCAGTCGCCGATCCGCACCCGCACCAGGCGCAGCGTCGGTAACCCCACCGTAGCGGTCATGCGCCGCACCTGGCGGTTGCGCCCTTCACGAATGATCAGTTCCAGCCAACTGGTAGGCACGCTCTTGCGAAAGCGCACCGGCGGGTTGCGCGGCCACAGTTCGGGCTCTTCCAGCTGCCGGGCCTGGGCCGGCAGGGTCATGCCGTCATTCAATTCCACGCCATCGCGCAGGCGCTGCAACTGCTCGGCCGTGGGCTCCCCCTCCACCTGCACCCAATAAGTCTTGGCCAGTTTGTGCTTCGGATCGGCGATGCGCGCCTGCAACTGGCCGTCGTTGGTCAGCAGCAGCAAACCTTCGCTGTCGCGGTCCAGGCGGCCGGCCGGGTAGATGCCGGGAATCGCGATGAAATCCTTGAGGGTCGCCCGTCCTTCGTCGTCGCTGAACTGGGTCAACACATCGAAGGGCTTGTTGAACAGGATCAGCTTCGGCTCGGCCGGTGGCGCTTTCGCCACGCGGCGCGGCGCGGAAGGAGACGAAGGACGCTGCACGCCAGGGCGGCGGGAAGCGGGACGCGGAGGACGAGACATGGCGAAAGGAACATCTGACGGTCAGGGCCGACCATGCTAGTGGCCCGACCGTCAAATGGCCATCCCGCCGTCAGCGGAACGGTGGTTCGTCGAAGCTGCGCAGCTTGCGCGAGTGCAGCGAATTGAGCTCGGTGCGCAACAGGTCCACCGCGGCGATACCGATCTTCAGGTGCTGGCTGACCGCCCGCTCGTAAAAGGCGTTGGCCGAACCCGGCAGCTTGATTTCGCTGTGCAGCGGCTTGTCCGAAACACAGAGCAGGGTCCCGTACGGCACCCGCAGGCGGTAACCCTGGGCGGCGATGGTGCCGCTTTCCATGTCCACCGCCACGGCGCGGGACAGGTTGATCAGCGGGCGCTCCTGGGCCCAGCGCAGCTCCCAGTTGCGGTCGTCGTAGGTCAGCACGGTGCCGGTACGCAGGCGTTTTTTCAGGTCGTCGCCCTTCTCGCCGGTGACATTGGCGGCGGCCTCTTGCAGCGCCAGCTGCACTTCGGCCAGGGCCGGGATCGGAATGTTCGGCGGCACCACGCGATCGAGGATGCCGTCGCGGCGCATGTAGGCGTGAGCCAGCACGTAGTCGCCGATGGTCTGCGACTGCCGCAGGCCGCCACAGTGGCCGATCATCAGCCAGCAATGCGGACGCAACACCGCCAGGTGGTCGGTGATGTTCTTCGCGTTGGACGGGCCAACACCGATGTTCACCAGGGTCACGCCGTGGCCGTCGCTGGCCTGCAGGTGATAAGCCGGCATCTGGTAGCGGTGCCACACCACGCCCGCGGCGATCGCCGAGGCTTCGCCGTGGTCCATGCCCTTCTCGATGATCACGTTGCCCGGCAGGACCATGCGCACAAAACGCGGGTCGCTGCGCAGTTGTTCCAGGCCATGGGTGATGAACTGGTCGACATAGCGGTGATAGTTGGTCAGCAGGATCCAGGGCTGTACATGGCGCCAGTCGCTGCCGGTGTAGTGCACCAGGCGACGCAGGGAGAAGTCCACACGCGCCGCATCGAACAGCGCCAAAGGCAGTGGATCGGTGTTTTCCCAGTCGTACAGCCCGTCGGCGATGCCGTCGGTGGCGGCGGACAGGTCGGTGCTGGGGAATACCCGCGCCAGCACCGCGGCGGTGACGCCGGAGCCCGCCAGCTCATCGCCCTGCTCGACCACATAGGGATACGGGATGTTCTGTTCGCTGACGCCCACTTCCACGGTCACGGTGAAGTCGTGCATCAGCGGCACCAGTTGCTCGAGCAAGTATTTGCGGAACGCCGCAGGCTGCGTGACGGTGACGCTGTAGGTGCCCGGCAACTGGACCTTGGCGTAAGCGCGGGTGGTCTGCGGGACCTCGCCCTGGCAGTGATAGGTCAGGCGCAATTCCGGGTAGCGGAACAGGGCGCGCTGCTCGGCGTCCGGCTCGATACGATCCTTGAGGTAACGCTTGAGGGCCTGGCTCAGCGCTGTGGTGGCCCGCTCATGCAAAGCGGCAAGCCGGTCCACGGCTTGCTCGGCGGTTTGAACGACAATAAAAGCTTCGGTCACGGTAAGCATCCTGTGTTCTGATCTTGCAGGCGTTCATCTTGCCTGCAACACCGGCCCACGGAAACAACGGAATATCAGCCCGCGCCAGCCTGCTCGCGAAAGACCTTCCGGACCACGGCAATCGATGGGCCGGAATGTCGAGCACGAGCAAGCGCCGTCCTTGCGATCAGAAGCCTGACGGCGTCGAACGCGCGACGATCGCCGCGACATCCAGGCCTCGCGGCAGCGTGCCATAGACCCTTCCTGCCGAACCCAGGCGGCTGGCGATAAAGGCATCGCTGACCACCGCGTTGCCGGCCTCCAGCAACAGTTTGGCCTGCAGGCCCAGGGCGATGTCCTCGGTCAGTTGGCGGGCGCGGTATTGAATCTCGTCGGTGTCCCGGAAGGCGTCTTTCAACCGGGCAATGTGCGTCGCCAGGCGCTTGTCGCCATGACCGTCGCCCAACTCGGCGAACAGCGCATCGAGTACCCCGGGTTCCTTGGACAAGGCGCGCAGCACATCCAGGCACTGCACGTTGCCGGAACCTTCCCAGGTCGAGTTGACGGGAGCCTCGCGATACAGCCGCGGCAGGATGCTCTCCTCGACATACCCGGCGCCGCCCATGCATTCGGCCGCCTCGTTGATCATTCCCGGGGCCCGCTTGCAGATCCAGTATTTGCCCACCGCCGTCACCAGCCGCGAGAACCTGGCTTCCTGCGCGTCATCCAGGTGGTCCAGCGCGCGCCCCATGCGCATGCTCAAGGCCAGCGCCGCCTCGCTTTCCAGCGCCAGGTCGGCCAGTACGTTCTGCATCAACGGCTGCTCGCTGAGCACCCGCCCGCCCACGCTCCGATGCGCGCAGTGATGGGCGGCCTGAGTCAGGGCCTGGCGCATCAGGGAACTGGAACCGACCATGCAATCGAAGCGGGTCATGGCCACCATCTCGATGATGGTCGGTACGCCACGCCCCTCTTCGCCGATCATCCACGCCAGCGCCCCCCGGAACTCCACTTCGCTGGAGGCGTTGGAGCAGTTGCCGAGCTTGTTTTTCAGACGCTGGATATAGAACTGGTTGCGACTGTCGTCCGGGCGGTGACGCGGCAGGAGGAAACAGGTCAGGCCCTTTTCGGTCTGGGCCAGGGTCAGGAAGGCATCGCACATCGGCGCCGAACAGAACCATTTGTGTCCCACCAGCTCATAAGCCTGCCCCGGACCCGTGGCTCCCACCGGGTAAGCCCGGGTGGTATTGGCCCGCACATCGGTACCGCCCTGCTTCTCGGTCATCGCCATGCCGATGGTGACTCCCGCCTTGTGGGCCATGCCGACATTGCGTGGGTCATATTCGATGGCCAGCACTTTCGGCAGCCATTGCTCGGCGAGATCCGGCTGCAGCTTCAGCGCCGGCACACAGGCGAAGGTCATGGTCAGCGGACAGCCGCTGCCGGCTTCGGCCTGGCTGTGCAGATAGCTCATGGCGGCACGCGCGACATGGGCGCCCGACCCAGGCGCGGTCCAGGGCAGCGAGGTCAGGCCGTGCTCGATGGCGGCACGCATCAACTGGTGATACGCCGGGTGAAACTCCACCAGGTCGACACGATGCCCATAACGGTCATGACTGGAGAACACCGGCTTGTTCTGGTTGGCCAGGAACCCCGCCTCCATCAACGGCCCGCCGGCCAGCGCGCCATAGGCATCGATCCGCGATTCGGCCCAGTCGGCGCCGAAGCGCCGCGCCCATTCCTGCAACGGCAGATCGATTCGATAGAGGTTGGTACCGTCCAGGGAAGGGGGCTGGTTGGTGACTTCGTGCGTCTCGGCGAACTGGTGCAGGTTCATTTCGGGGCTCCTTCAGGGGTGTGCCAGAACCTCAGTTAAGCACCCCCTCCCCGGTGAACAAAGTGGCATACCCGCCTAAATATCGGCGCTTTCGCCCTGCTCCCAGCGGAGCACGCGACGCGCCAGAACGCCCTGCAGCTCCTCGAATTTCACCGGCCTGGAAAGGTAGTCGAGCAGGCACCGCTCGGCGTCCACGCCCTGCGCCGAGGCCGAAACCAGCAGCACCGGCACCCCGGCGCAACCCGGCATGCCATGCACCTGGTCGCACAGCTTGAGCGCGTCGGCCTGCTCGATCTGGCAATCGATCAGTACCGCATCCACCGACTCCCGACGCAACGACGCCAGGGCCGAGCGAGCATTCTCGGCGGTGCGTACCTGGTAACCCAGCTTGAGCAGCATGCCGCGGATCACCAGCTGATTGATGCTGTTGTCGTCTACCAGCAGCACGCTGCAATCCTGCGGCATGCGCCGGGCCGGGCGAGCGCGCGCCGTCGGCTGGACCGCCAGTGGCTGCTCGCCGTCCAGGCCGAAGCTGACTTCCAGGCGGAAACAGCTGCCACGTCCCGGCTCCGATTCATGGGTCAGCTGGCCACCCAACAGGTCCACCAATTGCCGACAGATCGCCAACCCCACGCCCAGGCCACCGTATTCGCGGGTCATCGAGCCGTCGAGCTGGAAGAAGCGCTGATACAGCGAGGCCTCGTCGAGATTGACGAAGCCGATGCCGGTGTCGATCACCGCGAAGGTCATCGACACCCGCCCCGCGAGCACCGGCTGGCCGGTCACACGCAGGACCAGGCCACCCACCCGGGTGAACTTGATGGCGTTGTCCAGCAGGCATTCCAGGCACTGGCTCAGCTTGCCGCGATCGCCCACCAGCCGATCGGGCAATCCGGCGGCCAGGTCGATATCGAACCCCAGCCCCTTGGCCGAGGCGTTGGCGGCGAACTGCCCCTGCAGGGCCGCCAGCGTCGAGCGCAGGCTGAAGGGCTCGCGCTGGGCACTAAGCTTGCCGGCCTGCAGCTCGGTCAGGGTCAGGATGCCGTTGACCATGCGCATCATGTCCCGCGCCGAACTGGCGGCGGTCTGCTGGTATTGCTCCAGTTCCGGATCGAGCTCGACGGTCTGCATCAGCTCCAGCGAGCCGATCACACCGTTCATCGGCGTGCGCAGTTCGTGGGTCAGGGTGGCGAGGAATTCGTCCTTGAGCCGGTTGCTGTGGGCCAGTTGCTGGTTGAGCACTTCGAGCTTCTGCCCTGCATCGAACAGGGTCTGGGCCTGCTGTTCGCGCATCGAGTTGATCCGGTCGGCCAGGGCCAGCGACAACAGGGCCACCTCGATGGCCGAACCGATCTGGCTGGAATACATGGTCAGGAACATGTTGGGCAGGTAGCCCAGCACCATCAGGGTATTGATGATCCCGCCCAGCAGGAACGCCGACCAGGCGATGATGAAGTAACGCGCCACCCGCATGCCGCGGCACCAGGCGACGATTCCGGAGGCGAAGATCACCACGGTGAAGACCAGCGCCAGGGCCGTGGCCAGGCGCAACGCCAGGGCGTAGCTGGTCATCAGCGACAGGGCCACCACCACCGCGCTGCACAGGATCAGCACCAGCAACAGGCGATCGACCCAGCGGCTGTGGCGGGCGGTCTGCAGGAAACTGCGGGCGAACTGACTACCGAACAGGGCCGCCGCGCCAATGAAAAACGGCGTCGCCGCGTTGGCCCACCAGGGATTGTTCGGCCAGAAATACTCCACCGCGGCACCGTTCACCGACAGCTGGTACAACCCGAACGAGGCGATATAGAAGATGTAATAGAGGTAGCTGGTGTCGCGCACGCTCAAATAGATGAACAGGTTGTAGACCAGCATCCCCAGGAGCACGCCATAGATCAGCCCCAGCACATACAGGCGTACCGGCTGCGCTTCGAGGTAGGCCGTGCTGGACCAGAGCGTCACCGGCGCCTGGACCGAGCCCTGGCTCTGCAGGCGCAGGAACAGGGTCTTCTGCTCGTAGGGCGCGAAACTCAGGTCGAACAGGTAATTGTTCTGGCGGATCTGCCGGCTATCGAACGGCAAGGCGTCCCCGGTGCGCCGGGCCAGGCGATAGCCGCCGGCTTCGTCGGGCACGTACAGGTCCAGATGGTCGAGCGGCGGATAGGCCAGTTCCAGCAGCCAGGTGTGGCGTACAGCGGGGTTGGCGGGACGGTAGCGGAGGTCGATTTTCAGCCAGAACGCCGAACGGGAGTAACCGGCGTTGAGCGTGGCCTGGTCATGGGTCTTGAAACTGCCCGCCATGGCCGGCGCGCTGACATCGGCGACGGTTGCCTGGCCGCCCACGTCTTCGAAAACTTGCATCACCCGGCCCAGGGGCAGGCTCTGAGTGAACTCATCGAACTCGACCGCGCCAGCCAGCATCGGCAAGCTCAACAGCAACATCAGCAAATAGCGCATAAAGCCCCAGCATGGCCTGTCCGGTTGTGTCAGGAAGCCCCCCATTTCCCTTTGAGTAGACGTAAGACCGGCATAACCTGTTATTGGTTTGGATCCACTCTAGCATAGCCGTTGATGGCCAATGAACACCACGGAAAGTTTTAGTTTAAAGGCTCTAGAACGGGCGTTTCAGCGCTATCCATTGATCTAGAGCTGTTGCCTCGGTCAACTTGTCGCCAAGGCGAAAAATCCGGCCAGGGTTGGCACGCGAGGAGCCGTGCAAAAAAGACGTTTGGTGGTAAGCTCGCGCACCATGAATATCTACAGCTCTCGCCCCGTTGTCCTCTGTCTCTCCGGCCACGACCCCAGTGGCGGCGCCGGCCTGCAGGCAGATATCGAAGCCCTGCTCGCCCAGGGCTGCCATGCGGCTCCCGCCGTGACCGCGCTGACCGTGCAGGATACGGTCAACGTCAGCGACTTCCGTGTGCTGGATCGCGAGTGGGTGCTGGCCCAGGCCAACGCCGTGCTCAACGATTCCACGGTCGCCGCGGTCAAGCTGGGCATGCTCGGCTCGTTGGAAATGGTCGACACCGTGGTCGAGCTGCTGCAGGCGCACCCGCACCTGCCGATGGTCTGCGACCCGGTCCTGCGCGCCGGCGGCGGCGGACGCCTGGGCAAGGACGAGGTCGGTTATGCCATGCGCGAACGCCTGCTGCCCCTGGCCACCATCGCCACCCCCAACCTTCCGGAGGCACGGATCCTTGCCGAACTGCCCGAAGGCAGCGCGGACCAGTGCGCGGAAAAACTCCTGCCATTCGTCAAGCACCTGCTGATCACCGGTGGCCATGGCGATGAACATGAAGTGCATAATCGCCTGTACAGTCGCGACGGCAGCCGCCACACCTACACCAGCCAGCGTCTGCCGGGCAGCTATCACGGTTCCGGTTGCACCCTGGCCAGCGCCCTGGCCGGCCGCCTGGCCCAGGGCGAAAACCTGGCCAGCGCCGTGAAGTCGGCCCTCGATTACACCTGGCGCACCCTGCGCGACGCCGAACAACTGGGCCAAGGCCAGTTCGTACCGCGTCGCCTGCCGCTGGACTTCTGCTCGTAAGCCATGAGGCTCGCTCGATGAAATTACGTGGCCTGTATGCCATTACCGACAGCCAACTGTTGGCCGGCAAGTTCCTGCAGTACGTGGAAGCAGCACTCGACGGCGGCGTCACCCTCCTGCAGTACCGCGACAAGAGCGACGACGAGGCGCGCCGCCTGCGTGAGGCCGAGGCCCTGCAGCGCTTGTGTCAACGCTACAAGACCCAGCTGATCATCAACGACGACGCCGAACTGGCCGCACGCATCGGCGTCGGCGTGCACCTGGGCCAGACCGACGGCCCACTGACCCCGGCCCGCGCCCTGCTCGGTCGCCAGGCGATCATCGGCTCGACCTGCCATGCCCGGCTGGAGCTGGCCGAGCAGGCCGCCAGCGAAGGCGCCAGTTATGTCGCCTTTGGTCGCTTCTTCAATTCCAACACCAAGCCCGGCGCACCGACGGCCAGCCTGGAACTCCTGGACCAGGCCCGGACCCGGCTGAGCCTGCCGATCTGCGCGATCGGCGGCATCACCCTGGAAAACGCCGCGCCACTGGTGGCCCACGGCGCCGACCTGCTGGCCGTGATCCATGGCCTGTTCGGCGCCGATAGCGCCCAGGAAGTGACCCGCCGCGCTCGTGCCTTCAATGCCCTCTTCTAACTGCTGATTTTTCCGAGAGCCCAACCATGTCTCGTTCAGAAACCCTGTTTGCCAATGCCCAGAAACACATCCCCGGTGGCGTGAACTCGCCCGTGCGCGCATTCAAGAGCGTGGGTGGCACGCCGCTGTTCTTCAAGCATGCCGAAGGCGCCTACGTCACCGACGAAGACGACAAGCGCTATGTGGACTACGTCGGCTCCTGGGGCCCGATGATCCTCGGCCATAGCCATCCGGAGGTGCTCGACGCCGTGCGCAAGCAGCTGGAGCATGGCCTGTCCTATGGCGCACCCACCGCCATGGAAACCGAAATGGCCGACCTGGTCTGCTCCATCGTGCCGTCCATGGAGATGGTGCGCATGGTCAGCTCCGGCACCGAGGCGACCATGAGCGCGATCCGCCTGGCCCGTGGCTACACCGGCCGCGACAGCATCATCAAGTTCGAAGGCTGCTACCACGGCCACTCCGACAGCCTGCTGGTCAAGGCCGGCTCCGGCGCCCTGACCCAGGGCGTGCCAAGCTCGGCCGGCGTACCGGCGGCCTTCGCCAAACACACCCTGACCCTGCCGTTCAACGACATCGACGCGGTCGAGCAGATGCTCGCCGAAGTGGGCCAGGAAGTAGCGTGCATCATCGTCGAGCCGGTGGCCGGCAACATGAACTGCGTGCCACCGGCCCCGGGCTTTCTCGAAGGCCTGCGCAGCCTGTGCGACAAGCACGGCGTGGTGCTGATTTTCGACGAAGTGATGACCGGTTTTCGCGTCGCCCTCGGCGGCGCCCAGGCGCACTACGGCGTGACCCCGGACCTCTCGACCTTCGGCAAGATCATCGGCGGCGGCATGCCGGTGGGCTGCTTCGGCGGCAAGCGCCAGATCATGCAACACATCGCGCCGCTGGGCCCGGTCTACCAGGCCGGCACCCTGTCGGGCAACCCGCTGGCCATGGCCGCCGGCCTGACCACCCTGCGCCTGATCAGCCGTCCGGGCTTCCACGCCGAGCTGAGCGACTACACCAGCCGCCTGCTCGACGGCCTGCAACAGCGCGCTGATGCCGCCGGCATTCCGTTCGTGACCACGCAGGCTGGCGGCATGTTCGGCCTGTATTTCAGTGGCGCCGACGACATCGTGACCTTCGACGATGTGATGGACAGCGATGCCAACCTGTTCAAGCGCTTCTTCCACCTGATGCTCGAAGGCGGCGTCTACCTGGCGCCAAGCGCATTCGAGGCCGGCTTCACCTCGATCGCCCATGGCGACACCGAGTTGAAACTGACCCTGGACGCAGCCGAACGCGCTTTCGCCGCCCTGAAATAATCTCCCCGGCAAAAACCGGCGCCGCACTGACGCCGGTTTTACGCTACATGCCCTCCTCGCCTCGCGAAACTTCCCCGAAAGCGGCGGAAATAGCGCCCGCGCAGCAGAAAAACGAGTAAAGACTTTGTAAGGTTGGCCCTGCTTATTTCATAATGCGCGCTTATTGGATCCCTCGTTGGGTCCGCGCGCCCTTCAGAGGTAAGTCGATTCCCATGAACCGCACCGGCCGCGCCCTTGCACTGGGCTGCCTGTTGCTCCTTCAGCCCCTGCTCGCGCATGCACAAGCAGGCGGCAACTCGTTGTTGATCCCAGCGATGGGTCGCTGCACCCTCGATACTCAGCCACAGGATCTGTCCGAGGCCCTGGCGGCCTGCCAGAAGGCGTCTGACGAAGGGGATGCGCAAGCGCAATACGAGCTGGGCGAGTTCTACTACGACGGTAAAAATACCCCGCGCGATCTCAACCAGGCCCTGAGCTACTTTGAAAAAGCCTCGCTACAGGGCCACGCCCAGGCGCAATTCAAGCTCGGCACCATGTTCTTCCATGGCGAAGGCGTACCGGCCAACAACGTCCAGGCGTATATCGTGCTGAAGATGGCCGCGGTCAACGGCGCCGAAGACGCGCTGGACACCGCCGACGAAGTGGCCGAGCACATGCAGCGCGACGAACTGGAAGTCGCCACCCAGGTACTGGGGCAGATTTTCCGCAAGTACCTGATGGAATTGCAGAGCGCCGACGGCCGCTCGCCTTTCTCGCCACTGCCCTGAGCACACTCGCGACAACGCGCAGAGCGCTGCTGCTACACCTTACTTGTCAGGCATCGGCATCGGAAACGGCATGACATTGCTCACGCCCCGAGCCTCGCTGATCTTCGGTGTTCCCAAACGCTCGACCTCATCGATGCGCACGATCGAGTGCATCGGCACGAAGCTGCGCACCACGCCCTCGAACTGAGCCTTGAGCTTCTCTTCGCTCGGATCGACCACCACCTGCGTGCGCTCGCCAAAGACGAACTCTTCCACCTCCAGGAAACCCCACAGATCGCTCTGGTAGATCTGCTTGGCGTACATTTCGAACACCTGTCCCTGGTTGAGGAAAATCACCTTGTAGATAGGGGCTTCACGTTTGGTCATGGCGGGCGGGCAACACATCGGGGGATAAAAAAGAGGGCGCGCACTATAGCATAGCCACCAGACGCGCAGCGGTAGGAACCGCGGAGCATGTTCCCTATAATGCGCGGTTCTTTGAATCACGTGATGACCTCTTCCATGGCCAAGAAGCTCTACATAGAAACCCACGGTTGCCAGATGAACGAGTACGACAGCTCGCGCATGGTCGATCTGCTGGGTGAACACCAGGCCCTGGAAGTCACCGCTCGCGCCGAAGACGCGGACGTCATCCTGCTCAACACCTGCTCGATCCGCGAACGGGCCCAGGACCGGGTGTACTCCCAGCTGGGCCGGTGGCGCGAGCTGAAGCTGGCCAATCCGGAGATGGTCATTGCCGTCGGTGGCTGCGTGGCCAGCCAGGAAGGCGCGGCCATCCGTGACCGGGCGCCCTACGTCGACGTGGTATTCGGCCCGCAGACCCTGCACCGCCTGCCGGAAATGATCGATGCCGCGCGCATCAGCAAGCTGCCGCAGGTCGATGTCTCGTTCCCGGAGATCGAAAAATTCGACCACCTGCCGGAGCCGCGCATCGATGGCCCGAGCGCCTATGTCTCGGTGATGGAAGGTTGCAGCAAGTACTGCACCTTCTGCGTGGTGCCTTACACCCGAGGCGAGGAAGTCAGCCGTCCGTTCGACGATGTGATTTCGGAAATCATCCACCTGGCGGAAAACGGCGTGCGCGAAGTCACCCTGCTGGGGCAGAACGTCAATGGCTACCGCGGCCAGACCCACGACGGGCGCCTGGCCGACCTCGCCGAACTGATCCGCGTCGTGGCCGCCGTCGATGGCATCGAGCGCATCCGCTACACCACCTCCCACCCGCTGGAGTTCTCCGACAGCCTGATCCAGGCCCACGCCGAAGTCCCGCAACTGGTGAAACACCTGCACTTGCCGGTGCAGTCCGGCTCCGACCGGATCCTGGCGGCCATGAAGCGCAACCATACGGCGCTGGAGTACAAGTCCAAGCTGCGCAAACTGCGCGCCGCCGTACCGGGGATCTGCATCAGTTCCGACTTTATCGTCGGCTTCCCGGGCGAGACCGAGAAAGACTTCGAACAGACCATGAAGCTGATCGCCGATGTCGGTTTCGACTTCTCCTACTCCTTCGTCTACAGCCAGCGCCCGGGCACCCCGGCCGCCGACCTGGCGGACGACACCCCGGAAGAAGTGAAGAAGGAGCGCCTGAATGCGCTGCAACACCGGCTGAACCAGCAAGGGTTCGAAATCAGCCGACAGATGGTCGGCTCGATCCAGCGCATCCTGGTCACCGATTATTCGAAAAAGGATCCGGGCGAACTGCAGGGGCGTACCGAGAACAACCGTATCGTCAACTTCCGCTGCGATAATCCGACCCTGATCGGCCAGTTCGCCGACGTGCATATCGACTCCGCCCAGCCTCACTCGCTACGCGGATCGTTGCTGCAATAACCCGGTACAAGCCGGCTTGCCGGCGATGGCGGCCTCGGGCCAGTCATCGCCAGCCCGCCGGTTTCCCGGAAAATGTGGTGAAAGACATTGCTTCGCATAAGAGCTTTCGCACCCAGGCCACTGGCGTTATCCTTGAATTCACCCTTATTGCCGTTGGGCGGCTAAAAAAACGACCTTGAACGCACCCATAGAACCTCATCGTTTCATCCTCGAGCCCTTCGAGGCTCGCCGCTTCGCCAATCTGTGCGGGCAATTCGACGAGCACCTGCGCTTGATCGAACAGCGCCTGACCATCGAGATCCGCAATCGCGGCAATCAGTTCGAGCTGATCGGCGAACCCCAGCACACCACTTCCGCGGAAAACCTCCTGCGCCGCCTGTACCGGGAAACCAAAGGTACCGAGCTGTCGCCGGACATGGTGCATCTGTTCCTCCAGGAATCGGCCGTCGAAGAGCTGAACAATCATCCTGTCGCCGAAGCGGCCGTGGCCCTGCGCACCAAGAAAGGCATGATTCGCCCACGCGGCTTGAATCAGCAGCGCTACGTCAAGGAAATCCTCGGCAACGACATCAATTTCGGCATCGGCCCGGCCGGTACCGGCAAGACCTACCTGGCCGTAGCCTGCGCGGTAGATGCCCTGGAGCGCGAGCAGGTTCGACGCATCCTGCTGGTGCGACCGGCGGTCGAAGCCGGCGAAAAGCTCGGTTTCCTGCCGGGCGACCTGGCCCAGAAGATCGACCCGTACCTGCGCCCGCTGTATGACGCGCTGTATGAAATGCTCGGCTTCGAGCAGGTGGCCAAGCTGATCGAACGTCAGGTCATCGAGATTGCACCGCTGGCGTACATGCGCGGCCGTACGCTGAACAACAGCTTCATCATCCTCGACGAAAGCCAGAACACCACCGTCGAGCAGATGAAGATGTTCCTGACCCGGATCGGCTTCGGCTCCACCGCCGTGATCACGGGCGATATCACCCAGGTCGACTTGCCCAAGGGCACCAAGTCCGGCCTGGCCCACGTGATCAACGTGCTCAAGGACGTCCCGGGCATCAGCTTCACTCACTTCATGCCCAAGGACGTGGTGCGCCATCCGCTGGTGCAACGCATCGTCGAGGCCTACGAGCGCTTCGAGCAGCGCGTGGCCGACGAGTCCGCCCATTCCTCTGCGGAAAAGGGCAATCGCCACGATGCTTGAGCTTGATCTGCAACGGGCCAGCGACAAACCTGCCCCCAGTGACGCCCTGTTCCGCCAATGGTGCGAGCTGGCCCTGCGCCAGCGCACAGCCGATTCGGAACTGACCATCCGCCTGGTCGACGAGCCCGAAGGGCGCGAGTTGAACCACACCTGGCGGCACAAGGACTACGCCACCAATGTCCTGTCGTTCCCCGCCGATGTGCCGGACGATCTGCTGGATATTCCCCTGCTCGGCGACCTGGTGATCTGCATCGAAGTGGTCGAGCGCGAAGCCGCCGAACAAGGCAAGGACCTAGAGGCCCATTGGGCCCATCTGGTGATTCACGGCTGCTTGCATCTGTTGGGTTACGACCATATAGATGACGACGAAGCCGAAGAAATGGAAGCACTGGAACGAACGTTGCTTGCCGAACTGGGTCATCCGGACCCTTACGCGGACGACGAAACCGAAGAACATCCCTCTGTAACAACCAAGGATTTAGAGTAATCGCTATGAGCGAAGACCGATCGAGCAGCGGGCAAAAGTCGTGGCTGGGTAAACTGACCCAGGCTTTTGCCCATGAGCCGAAAAACCGCCAGGAGCTGCTGGAGCTGCTGCGCGAAGCCCATCAGAACAAATTGCTGGACAGCGAAGCGCTGGCCATCGTCGAGGGCGCCATCCAGGTCGCTGACCTGCAGGTACGGGACATCATGGTTCCGCGCTCGCAGATGATCAGCATCAAGGCCACCCAGACCCCGCGCGAATTCCTCCCCGCCGTCCTCGACGCCGCGCATTCGCGCTACCCGGTGATCGGCGAGAGCCATGACGACGTCATGGGCGTGCTGCTGGCCAAGGACCTGCTGCCGCTGATCCTCAAGGAAAACGGCGACAGCTTCAACATCAAGGACCTGCTGCGCCCGGCGACCTTCGTGCCCGAGTCCAAGCGCCTGAACGTGCTGTTGCGTGAGTTCCGCGCCAACCATAACCACATGGCCATCGTCATCGACGAATACGGCGGCGTGGCAGGCCTGGTGACCATCGAGGACGTGCTGGAGCAGATCGTCGGCGATATCGAGGACGAGCACGACGTCGAGGAAGACAGCTACATCAAGCCCCTGCCGAGTGGCGATTTCCTGATCAAGGCGCTGACGCCGATCGAGAACTTCAACGAGTTCTTCGACAGCGAGTTCTCCGACGACGAATTCGATACCGTCGGCGGCCTGGTGATGAGCGCGTTCGGGCACCTGCCTAAACGCAACGAAATCACTGAAATCGGCGCCTATCGTTTCCGCATCCTGAATGCCGACAGCCGCCGGATTCATCTGCTGCGACTCACGCCTATCCCTCGCTAAGGAAAGCTGGCCAGGCAACGCAGCCTGGCCAACGTTCAGGCACGCCCCGAAGGGCCGGGACCGCTGTTGCGCAGGACTGCGTCACTCGTCGTCATGTGAAAAAACCAAACCACACTCCTCGCGCCTTGCCCTGCGCAACAGCAGGCTCCGGCACGACACAGGAAAGAGCAGATGACACGCCTCTTGCTGCGCTCAACCCGCCCCGGCTGGCCCGGTAATCTGCTGGCCATGGTGGCTGGCGCTATCACCACCCTGGCCTTGGCGCCTTATGACATCTGGCCGCTGGCACTGCTGGCGGTCGGCTTTTTTTATGCCGGCCTGCGCGAGCTGAGCCCGCGCCAGGCGCTGTGGCGCGGCTGGTGCTTCGGCTTCGGCCTGTTCGGCGCCGGCACCAGCTGGATCTACGTCAGTATCCATACCTACGGCGGCGCCTCGGCACTGCTGGCCGGCTTGCTGATGCTGGCTTTCATTGCCGCCATCGCCTGGTTCTTCGCCCTGCCGGCCTGGCTCTGGGCGCGCTGGCTGCGCCGCAATGAAGCGCCGCTGGCCGACGCCCTGGCATTCGCCGCGCTGTGGGTAGGCCAGGAAGCATTCCGCGGCTGGTTCCTGACAGGCTTTCCATGGCTCTACTCCGGCTACAGCCAGCTTGACGGCCCACTGGCCGGCCTGGCTCCGCTGGGCGGCATGTGGCTGATCTCTTTCAGCCTCGCGCTGAGCGCCGCCCTGCTCTACAACCTGCCCAGCCTGGTCCGTGCAGGACGCAAAGGCTTTATCGCCGCCGGCCTGGTGCTGCTGGCCGCCCCCTGGATCATCGGCATGGCCCTCAAGGGCCACGCCTGGACCAGCCCCGCGGGCGAACCGCTGAGCGTGGCGGCGGTGCAGGGCAATATCGAACAGAGCCTGAAATGGGACCCCGCGCAGCTCAATGCCCAGTTGGCGCTGTATCGCGACATGAGCTTCAGCTCCAGGCGCGTGGACCTGCTGGTCTGGCCGGAAACCGCGGTCCCCGTGCTCAAGGAGTCGGCCGAAGGCTACCTGAACATGATGGGTAACTTTGCCGCGGATCGGCATTCGGCCCTCATCACCGGCGTGCCGATCCGCGAGGAAGTGCACCACCAGAAGCGTTACTTCAACAGCATCACCGTGGTCGGTGAAGGCGATGGCGAGTACCTCAAGCAGAAGCTCGTGCCCTTCGGCGAGTATGTGCCCCTGCAGGACCTGCTGCGGGGCTTGATCGCCTTCTTCGACCTGCCCATGTCGGACTTCGCCCGCGGCCCCGCCGACCAGCCTCTGCTGCAAGCCAAGGGTTACCAGATCGCGCCGTTCATCTGCTACGAAGTGGTGTACCCGGAATTCGCCGCCAGCCTGTCGGCACGCAGCGACCTGTTGCTGACGATCAGCAACGACACCTGGTTCGGCACCTCGATCGGCCCGCTGCAACACTTGCAGATGGCCCAGATGCGCGCTCTGGAAGCCGGACGCTGGATGATCCGCGCAACCAACAACGGGGTGACCGGCCTGATCGACCCATTCGGCAAGATCACCGTGCAGATCCCCCAGTTCGAACGCGGGATTCTCTATGGCGAGGTCGTGCCGATGCACGACCTGACGCCTTATCTGCAATGGCGCTCGTGGCCGCTGATCATCCTGTGCGTCCTGCTGTTCGGCTGGGCCCTGCTGGCCAGCCGGATCGCCAAGACCCTGTGATGCCATTGCGAGCAGGCTCGCTCCTACAGCTCCCGAGCACCTGTAGGAACGAGCCCGCTCACAACGAATCTAGGGCTTGCCCCGATAGAACAGCTTGTACCCCAGCAGCCCCACCGCTTCGTTCAATAACTGGCCACTCTGCCAGATCGACTTGAACTCCGGCATCCAGCCGCCCAAGGGCCTGGCGTTATCCACTCCCAGGAAGCCTACGGGCGCCGGCACCACCGTGAACCCCGCCTGCTCGAAGCTCCAGACGGCTCGCTGCATATGCCACGCCTGGGTAACCAACACCACCCGCTTGACGCCTTGCGGCTCCAGCACTTGCGCCGTGAACCGGGCGTTTTCCCAGGTCGTGCGACTGCGCCCTTCCTGCCAGCGCACGGTCACATCGAAGTCATTGAGCAGCGACTCGGCCATCAGTGCCGCCTCGGTGGGCGGCGTGCCGTAGTGCAGGCCGCCGCTGGTCAGAATCGGCAACCCGGAAGCCTTGGCCAGGCGCGCCGCATAACGCTGGCGCTCCAACCCGACTCCCGTTGGCTGATCGCTTCCCCAGGCCGGGTCGCCGCGCTCGCGGCCCGAACCGAGCACCACGATCGCGTCGGCGTGCTCGGCCAGGGTCGACCATTGGCTCTGCGTCAACGCCGGCTCGCTTTCCAGCGCATGCGCGCTCCATTCGACCATGACCGGCAGGCTCATCAGCCAGAAGCCCCCCAGGCCTAGGGCGAAGCACAGCCCGGCGAGTCGTGGCCTGGAGCGGCGCAGCCACCAGGCGCACAGCAACAGGAGCAAGAGGATGCCGGGCGGCAGGAGCAGTTGTTTGACGAAATAACGAAAAGGCATCGAGCATCTCCAAAAGATGCTCGAAGCCTAAGTGGGTAAAAGCAAAGCAACAACAGAGACGAAACGGATTTCTCGTACAAGGTACACGGCATTGACGCAACGCCGATGCCCGGGCGGGCGGCGCGGGCTCATTTGAAATGCAGGGATCGGACCTTTACCGCATCCCGGGCGGGTACCTTGTCTTTCAACCAGATGATCTTGGCCGAAGGTGCAGCCACTTCTTCATGCCTGAGGCATTCGAGCACGCTCAACCGCGTCTCACGTTCACTACGATCCAGATAGGCCTTGATCATCTCGAATTCGGCATGACTCAGGCCACGCAACTCCAATTCCACAGGGCGCTCATCTCGCAAGCTTCCTGCCGTTTTCGCTGCATCCAGGGCCAAAGCCAGACGATCTATCAGTCGTTCGTACAACTCGGGTTTTGTAACTTTTCGCTGCGACTCAACCATCCACTCACCTCATGAAAGTAAGACTCACTCCCCTTTTTGAGCTTAGCCGCACTGCCGGAACCGGCCCGGTGCCGCGACCAACGGCCCACGGCGCGTAATCAGGGTTTCCCTCGGTAGAGCGCGGTCATGTATGCTACGGCGCTTCCTGTAACTCCACTTCCAGCTCGCCTGGGTCGCGAAAACGCCACATATGGCGCCATCACCGCCCAACGTTGCATTGAAGAGGATTAGGCCACCCCTATTCAGTTCAAAAGTAGCCATGCACGAACACTATCAACCCCGTGAGATCGAAGCCGCCGCCCAGTCGTTCTGGGATGAGCAAAAGTCCTTTGAAGTCAGCGAACAGCCAGGCAAGGAGACTTACTACTGCCTGTCGATGTTCCCTTACCCCAGCGGCAAGCTACACATGGGGCACGTGCGCAACTACACCATCGGCGACGTGATCTCCCGCTACCAGCGCATGCAAGGCAAGAACGTGCTGCAACCCATGGGTTGGGACGCCTTCGGCATGCCGGCGGAAAACGCCGCGATGAAGAACAACGTCGCGCCGGCCAAGTGGACCTACGAAAACATCGCCTACATGAAGTCCCAGCTGCGCAGCCTGGGCCTGGCGGTGGACTGGTCCCGCGAAGTCACGACCTGCAAGCCCGACTACTACCGCTGGGAACAATGGCTGTTCACTCGCCTGTTCGAAAAAGGCGTGATCTATCGCAAGAACGGCACCGTGAACTGGGACCCGGTCGACCAGACCGTCCTGGCCAACGAACAGGTGATCGACGGTCGCGGCTGGCGCTCCGGCGCGCTGATCGAAAAACGCGAAATCCCGATGTACTACTTCAAGATCACCGCCTACGCGGATGAGCTGCTGGAGAGTCTCGACGAGCTGCCGGGCTGGCCCGAGCAGGTCAAGACCATGCAACGCAACTGGATCGGCAAATCCCGTGGCATGGAAGTGCAGTTCCCCTACGACCAGGCCTCCATCGGCGAAGCGGGCGCACTGAAAGTCTTCACCACCCGCCCCGACACCCTGATGGGCGCAACCTACGTTGCGGTCGCCGCCGAGCACCCGCTGGCCACCCTCGCGGCGCAGAACGACCCGGCGCTGCAAGCCTTCATCGCCGAGTGCAAGGGCGGCAGCGTCGCCGAAGCCGATGTCGCCACCCAGGAGAAGAAAGGCCTGCCGACCTCGCTGTTCGTCGAGCACCCGCTGACCGGCGAAAAGCTGCCGGTATGGGTCGCCAACTATGTGCTCATGCACTACGGCGATGGCGCGGTGATGGCTGTTCCGGCCCACGACGAACGCGACTACGAGTTCGCCACCAAGTACAACCTGCCGATCAAGAACGTGGTGCGCACCAGCGCTGGCGATGAAACGCCTGCGCCTTGGCAGGACGCCTACGGCGAGCATGGCGAACTGATCAACTCCGGCGAGTTCGACGGCCTGGATTTCGCCGGTGCCTTCGACGCCATCGAAGTCGCCTTGCTGAAAAAGAACCTCGGCCAATCCCGCACCCAGTTCCGCCTGCGCGACTGGGGCATCAGCCGCCAGCGCTACTGGGGCTGCCCGATCCCGATCATCCATTGCGACAGCTGTGGCGATGTGCCGGTACCAGAAAACCAACTGCCAGTCGTCCTGCCGGAAGACGTGGTGCCGGACGGCGCCGGTTCGCCACTGGCGCGCATGCCCGAGTTCTACGAGTGCAGCTGCCCGAAATGCGGCAAGCCTGCCAAGCGTGAAACCGACACCATGGACACCTTCGTCGAGTCCTCGTGGTACTACGCACGCTACGCTTCGCCACAGTACGAAGGCGGCCTGGTCGATCCGGCCGCGGCCAACCACTGGCTGCCGGTGGACCAGTACATCGGCGGTATCGAACACGCGATCCTGCACCTGCTCTACGCGCGCTTCTTCCACAAGCTGATGCGCGACGAAGGCCTGGTCAACTCCAACGAGCCGTTCAAGAACCTGTTGACCCAGGGCATGGTGGTCGCCGAGACCTACTATCGCCGCGAAGCCAACGGCGCCTACACCTGGTACAACCCGGCCGACGTCGAGCTGGAGCGTGACAGCAAGGCCAAGATCGTCGGCGCCAAGCTGATCAGCGACGGCCTGCCGGTGGAAATCGGTGGCACCGAGAAAATGGCCAAGTCGAAGAACAACGGCGTCGACCCTCAGTCGATGATCGACCAGTACGGCGCGGATACCTGCCGCCTGTTCATGATGTTCGCTTCGCCGCCCGACATGAGCCTGGAATGGTCCGATTCCGGTGTCGAGGGAGCCCATCGCTTCCTCAAGCGCGTCTGGCGCCTGGCCCAGGCCCACGTGGCCCAGGGCCTGCCGGGCGCACTGGAGCTGGCGAGCCTGAGCGACGAACAGAAGGTCATTCGCCGCGCCATCCACCTGGCGATCAAGCAAGCCAGCCAGGACGTCGGCCAGCATCATAAATTCAACACCGCCATCGCCCAGGTCATGACGCTGATGAACGTGCTGGAAAAAGCCCCGCAGGCCACCGCACAGGATCGCGCCCTGCTCCAGGAGGGCCTGGAAACCGTGGCCCTGCTGCTGGCTCCGATCACTCCGCACATCAGCCACGAGCTGTGGAGCCGGTTGGGCCATAGCGGCGCCATCATCGATGCTGGCTGGCCGGTACTGGACGAGAACGCCCTGGTCCAGGACAGCCTGCAACTGGTGGTCCAGGTCAACGGCAAACTGCGCGGGCAGATCGAAATGCCGGCCAGCGCCAGTCGCGAAGAAGTCGAGGCCGCCGCCCGGACCAACGAGAACGTACTGCGTTTCACCGAGGGCCTGACGATCCGCAAAGTGATCGTCGTGCCTGGCAAGCTGGTCAATATCGTCGCCAGCTAATTGGATCAGGCGCCGGCCCGGAGGCGGGCGCCGAATAAAACCTCCAGGGCCGCACTGTCGGCCCACATGGTTTCAAGGGGAGCAACAAGATGATCAAACGCAACCTGCTGGTGATGGGCCTGGCCGTACTGCTGAGCGCCTGCGGCTTTCAGCTGCGCGGCACCGGCACCACCGAACTGGCGATCAAGGAACTCGACCTGAGCGCCCGCAATGCCTACGGCGAAACCGTGACCCAGCTGCGCCAGGTCCTGCAGAGCAGCGGCGTCAAGGTCTATACCGGCGCGCCTTACAAGCTGGTGCTGACCCGCGAACAGGAATCCCAGCGCAGCCTCAGCTACGCCGGTGCCGGTCGTTCGGCCGAATATGAAATGACCACCGTGCTGAACTACGAGATCCTGGGCCAGAACAACCTGAGCCTGCTCAGCGACAAGCTGCAAGTGCAGAAGGTCTACATCCACGACGGCAACAATCTGGTGGGCTCCGACCAGGAATCGCTGGAAGTGCGCAAGGAAATGCGTCGTGACCTGGTGCAGAACATGATGCTGCGCCTGCAACTGCTGACGCCGGCCCAGCTGGATCAACTGCAAGAGACCGCGAAAGCCCGCGCCAAGGCCGAGGCCGACGCACTGGAAGCCGCACAGAAGGCTGAGGCGGAAACGCCGCAACAGTCGCCTCTGCAGCTGCCGAACCAGTAAGTCTCGTGGGGCGCTCAAGCGCCCCGCTTGCCCTTCCTTATTATGAAACTCGCCCCCGCCCAGCTCGGCAAACACCTGCAAGGCCCGCTCGCACCGGTCTACGTCATCAGTGGCGACGATCCGCTGCTGTGCCAGGAAGCCGCCGACGCCATTCGCGCCGCGGCCCGCCAACAGGGTTTCGATGAACGCCAGGTCTTCAGCGCCGACGCCAATTTCGATTGGGGCACGCTGCTGCAGGCTGGCGCGAGCATGTCGCTGTTCGCCGAAAAACGCCTGCTGGAACTGCGCCTGCCTTCCGGCAAGCCCGGTGACAAAGGCGCCGCGGCATTCATCGAGTACTGCTCGCGGCCGGCCGAAGACACCCTGCTGCTGGTCAGCCTGCCCAAGCTCGACGGCAGCGCGCAAAAGACCAAATGGGGCAAGGCACTGATCGAGGGCGAGCAGACCCAGTTCATCCAGATCTGGCCGGTGGACGCCAACCAGCTGCCGCAATGGATTCGCCAGCGCCTGTCCCAGGCAGGGCTTTCCGCCAACCAGGACGCGGTGGATCTGATTGCCGCCAGGGTCGAAGGCAACCTGCTGGCCGCGGCCCAGGAAATCGAAAAGCTCAAGCTGATGGCCGAAGGCGGCCAGATCACCGCGGAAACCGTGCAGGCGGCGGTAGCCGACAGCGCGCGCTTCGACGTTTTCGGCCTGGTGGACGCAGTACTCAATGGCGAGGCGGCCCATGCCCTGCGCATGCTCGAAGGGTTGCGCGGCGAAGGCGTCGAACCTCCGGTGATTCTCTGGGCGCTGTCCCGGGAGTTGCGAGCGCTGGCCAACATGTCGTTGCAATACAGCCAGGGCACTCCGCTGGACAAAGTGTTCAGCCAGGCCCGCCCGCCCGTCTGGGACAAACGCAAACCCCTGATGAGCAAGGCCCTGCAGCGCTATTCAGCACCACGCTGGGCGCAACTGCTACTCGATGCCCAGCGTATCGACGTGCAGATCAAGGGGCAGGCCACCGGCTCGCCCTGGAGCAGCCTCAGCCGCCTGTCATTGCTGATGGCCGGACAACGCCTGCCTCTTCCCGCCGAATAGCCTTCCCCCTACAAGGAAGGACGAGCCTGGGAAAGTTGCTGAAAAGCCCTACGCATCACAGGGCTGGACAGCCAGGCAAAGCTGGCCGATCATCTGCCGCGCAAATCCACTTCAAGCGAGTATTCAAGATGAGCAAGCCATCCAAGCATGGCCCCAACAAGGCCAAATCCATCATCGCCCAGCCCCTGTTCCGCAGCCGCCAGGAACGACCCGCCAAGGGCAAAGGCAGCTACCGCCGCGAAGCCTTCCAGTCTAAAAGCTGGGAGGCTTCTTACTTTCTGGCCGCCTGAAGCGGAGAACCCCGTCGGCATGATAAGGTCTGTATCTGATTCGTATTCTCTGGACCTGTGCATGCCCTTCTGTCTTTCCCGCCGTTGGCACCTGCGCCAACTGATCGCTGCCTCCAGTCTTGCCCTGCTCGTCGCCTGCGCTGAAAAACCCACCGCCGCCGATGCCCAGCCGCTTCCAAGCATTCAAGCCGCTCCTCTCGCCGCACCCGCAACCGTCGCGCCCTTGGCCGTCGACAACCTGGATATCCAGCCGACGCAGACGTTCGCCCAATGGCAGGCAGGGTTCCGCACAGAAGCCCTGAACGCCGGGATTCGCGCCGACCTTTTCGATCGCGTGTTCGCCGGCATCACCCCGGACATGGGCGTGATCAAGGCTGATCGCAGCCAGCCCGAGTTCAGTCGCCCGGTATGGGAGTACCTCGACGGCGCCCTGTCGCCACTGCGCGTGCGCAAGGGCCAGGCGCTGATCAATCAATACGCCGACATCCTGCAGCAGATCGAGCAGCGTTATGGCGTCGATCGCCAGGCCCTGGTGGCGGTCTGGGGGATGGAGAGCAATTTCGGCGAGTTCCAGGGCAACAAGTCGGTGATCCGCTCCCTCGCGACCCTGGCCTACGAAGGCCGCCGCCCGGCCTTTGCCAACAGCCAGCTGCTGGCCGCCCTGCAGATTCTCCAGCACGGTGACATCCAGCCCGAGAAGATGCTCGGCTCCTGGGCTGGCGCCATGGGGCAGACCCAGTTCATTCCGACCACCTACAACACGCACGCCGTGGACTTCGACGGCGATGGCCGCCGCGATATCTGGAACAGCCCGGCCGATGCCCTGGCCTCGACCGCGCACTACCTGCAAAGCTCGGGCTGGCAGAAGGGCCAGCCGTGGGGCTTTGAAGTGCAACTGGCAAATGGCTTCGACTACGCATTGGCGGACGGCGCGATCCGCAAGCCGGTGGCCGAATGGCTGCGCCTGGGCATGAAACTGCCCAATGGCGCCAGCGTTCCGGCCGGCTCCGAGCAGTTGTCCGCGGCCTTGCTGCTGCCGGCGGGTTATCGCGGCCCGGCGTTCCTGATCCTCGACAACTTCCGCGCCGTCCTGAAGTACAACAACTCTTCGTCCTATGCCCTGGCGGTGAACCTGTTGTCGCAGCGTTTCAACGGAGCAGGCCTGATCAACGGCACCTGGCCGAAGGACGACATGCCCCTCAGCCGCTCCGAACGCATCGAGCTGCAAAACCTGCTCAGCGCGAATAATTATGATGCCGGCAACCCGGACGGCATCATTGGCGCCAATACCCGCAAGGCGATTCGCAGCGCCCAGCAATCCCTGGGCTGGCCGGCCGACGGCTATCCAACCCATAAGCTGCTGGAAAGCCTGCGCTCACGTTAAGGCCTATCTGCAGTGGGGCTATCGCGAGCAAGCTCGCTCCTACGGGAACGGGGTGCTTGCGCTGGCCGGGTGGCTCAATCGAAGACCACGTCCTGCTCCAGGGTCAACTGCTGTTCCCCGGCATCCAGCCTGACCATCGCGCCCAGCGGCAGGGTCAGATTCGGATCGCAGTGTCCGCTGCGCCACCTGCTCAACACCGGAATGCGCAAAGGCTCGAAGGTCTGCTTCAGCAACCCGGCCAGTGCCTGGGGCTCGACACCCGCTACATCCCCCACCAGGACCCCACGCAGCCGCTCGAGCTTGCCCGCCAGGCGCAAGTGCGTCAGCAGACGGTCGATCCGGTACAACGGCTCATTGACGTCCTCGATGAACAGAATGATGCCATCGGCATTGATCTCGAACGGCGTACCCATGGTCGCGGCGATCAATGACAGGTTGCCCCCCATCAGTTGGCCGCAGGCGATGCCGGGTTCGATGGTGTCCAGGGGATAGGCCGCAGGGTGGGCCAGCAGGCTGCCGGCCTTCAATTGTCCCCTGAGCAGGCTGAACAGCGAGGACTCGGTCGGCGGCTGCTTGTCGCCCAGCAGGTCGGCATTGAGCATCGGTCCGTGAAAGGTCACGAACCCCGCGTAGCGATTGATGGCTAGATGCAGGGCGGTAATGTCGCTGTAGCCGACAAACGGCTTGGCATGCTGGCGCAGCAGGTCGAAATCGATCCGGTCGAGCAAGCGCGGGCTGCCGTAACCGCCGCGCAGGCAGAGGATGGCATCGACATCCTTATCGGCGAAGGCCGCATGCAGATCGTTCAGGCGCACCTCATCGCTGCCCGCCAGATAGCCATCCTTCTGCTCGACACCGGGAAAGATCCGCAACGAATACCCACGAGCGCGCATCCAGCGAATGGCTTTCTCGGTGTCCAGGGCGGCGGGCCCGGCAGGTGCGATCAAGCCGATCAGACCTTGCGCAGGCAATGCCGGCACCGGCCGCTGCGCACAAGGAACGTCAGTCGGGTGGAGGGTCATCCAGTGGTTCTCCCTGTATGGATTCTCTGGTGCACAGTAGACAGGAACGCGGGCAAACAGAAGTGTCGGAACGCCACGGCGCTTGCAGGAAAAGTCTTTGAAGGAGGAGAGACGCAGGTGTAACGGAGGATGACGCCCGCAAGGAAAGTGCCTTGCGGGCGCATTGCATCAGGAGACCAGGCCTTCCTTGGCCAGCTTGGCCTGTTCGTCGGCGTGGTAGGAGGAGCGTACCAGCGGACCCGAGGCGACGTTCTTGAAGCCCATCTTGTAGCCTTCCTCGGCAAACCAGGCGAAGGTGTCCGGGTGCACGAAACGCTGGACCGGCAAGTGGTTGCGCGACGGCTGCAGGTACTGGCCCAGCGTCAGCATGTCGATGTCGTGCTCGCGCATGCGCTTCATGACCTCGATGACTTCGTCATCGGTCTCGCCGAGGCCCAGCATCAGGCCGGACTTGGTCGGCACGTGCGGCACCAGTTGCTTGAACTTCTGCAGCAAGGTCAGCGACCACTGGTAGTCCGACCCTGGACGCGCAGCCTTGTACAGGCGCGGCACGGTTTCCAGGTTGTGGTTGAACACATCCGGCGGCTCGGCGGCGGTGATTTCCAGCGCTACGTCCATGCGGCCGCGATAATCCGGAACCAGGGTTTCCAGTTGCACGTTCGGCGACAGCTTGCGGATTTCGCGGATGCAGTCGGCAAAGTGCTGGGCACCGCCGTCGCGCAGGTCGTCGCGGTCGACCGAGGTGATCACCACGTATTTCAGGCGCAGGTCGGCGATGGCCACGGCCAGGTTCACCGGCTCGTCGACGTCCAGGGGCTTCGGACGACCATGACCGACGTCGCAGAACGGGCAGCGACGGGTGCAGATGTCGCCCATGATCATGAAGGTCGCGGTGCCACCGGAGAAGCACTCGCCCAGGTTCGGGCAGGAGGCTTCTTCGCAGACGCTGTGCAGCTTGTGCTTGCGCAGCAATTGCTTGATCCGGTCGACTTCCGGGGAAACCGGGATCCGCACGCGAATCCAGTCGGGCTTCTTCGGCAACTCGGTGGTCGGAATGATCTTCACCGGGATGCGCGCGACTTTTTCCGCACCGCGCAATTTAACGCCGGTTTCAACTTTCGCACGGGCCGGGCGCTCGGAAACATCCAGCGTCGGGATCAGGGTTTGCACAGCGTCTTGCGCAGTAGTCATATCAGTCGATTCCGCCCGTTAGGGTCGTCTGCTCAGCATAGTCGAGGTGTTTGACGAGCTGCGCGCGCAGCCGGGCACTTACCTCGGCAAATTCAATCGGTCCTGTGTGGTCGCTCAGCTGGGTCATTGCCAGCCCGGCATAGCCACAGGGGTTAATCCGTCGGAACGGCTGCAGATCCATGTCCACGTTCAAGGCCAGGCCATGAAAGGAACAGCCATGGCGGATCCGCAGGCCCAGGGACGCGATTTTCGCGCCATCGACATACACGCCGGGAGCATCCGGCCTGGCCGTCGCGGTCACGCCGTAACCGGCCAGCAGCTCGATCAGGCATTGCTCCATCCGGCTGACCAGATCGCGCACGCCAAAACCCAGGCGACGCACATCCAGCAGCAGATAGGCCACCAGTTGACCAGGGCCGTGATAGGTCACCTGGCCGCCTCGATCGACCTGCACCACCGGGATATCCCCCGGCAGCAACAGGTGCTCGGCCTTGCCCGCCTGGCCCTGGGTGAAGACTGGCGGATGCTGCACCAGCCAGACTTCATCGGGCACATCGGTGCCGCGTTCGTTGGTAAAGCGTTGCATGGCCTGCCAGACCGGCTCGTAGGCCATCTGACCGAGCTCGCGAAAGCCCAGCGTCTGCGACATCACAGCACCATGTGCACGAAGCCGGTGGCCCGCAACTCGCTGTTGATGTCGTACAGCTGCTCCTGGCCAGTGGCGAGGATGTGCAGCTGGATGGTCGTGTACTTGCCGTTGGTGCTCAGGCGCTCGGCCAGGGTGTTGTGGTCAACGGTCGCGTGTTTTTCAAGGATCGCGATGATCTTGTCCTTGAAACCCACGCCGGTGTCGCCGATTACCTTAATCGGGTAATCCGGGCAGGGAAATTCGATCTTTGGCGCCTTTACTTCGGTGTCTGTCATGGCGTAACGGCCTCGTAAGCCGTGGCGACGGACGCGGCCCCCGCTCTACTTCAGAACGAGGGCCGCGCGGGTCGACAATATCAGTTGAACAAGCCGTAGAAGAATAGACGGATGCTATCCCACATGCGGCGGAAGATACCACCTTCGTCGACCGCGTCCAGAGCGATCAGATCGGCGCTATGCACCACCTTGTCGTCCAGCTTCACTTCGACCTTGCCGATCACGTCGCCCTTGGCGATAGGCGCGACCAGTTGTGGATTCATGGTCATGCTGGCAGCCAGTTTCTTCAGCTGGCCCTTGGGCATGGTCATGGTCAGGTCTTCGGCCAGACCGGCCTTGACCTGGGAGGTAGTGCCTTTCCAGACAGGTGCCTGAGCCAGCTCGGTGCCTTTCTGGTAGAAGGTCTGGGTTTCGAAGAAGCGGAAACCGTAGGTCAGCAGCTTCTGGGTCTCGGCGGCGCGGGCCTGCTCGCTGTTGGTGCCGAACACCACGGCGATCAGGCGCATGCCGTCACGCACGGCCGAGGACACCATGCAGTAGCCGGCTTCGTCGGTATGGCCGGTCTTCAGGCCGTCAACGGTCTTGTCGCGCCACAGCAACAGGTTGCGGTTAGGCTGCTTGATGCCGTTCCAGAAGAACTCTTTCTGCGAGTAGATCGCGTAGTGGGCCGGGTCTTCATGAATGATCGCGCGAGCCAGTACCGCCATGTCGTGCGCCGAGGAATAGTGCTCGGGGTTCGGCAGGCCGGTCGGGTTCATGAAGTGGCTGTTGCTCATGCCCAGGTCGCCGGCGGTCTTGTTCATCATGTCGGCAAAGGCGTCTTCGCTGCCGGCGATGTGCTCGGCCACCGCGACACTGGCGTCGTTACCCGACTGGATGATGATGCCGTGCAGCAGATCGCTGACCGTGACCTGCGAACCCACCTTGATGAACATCCGCGAACCGCCGGTACGCCAGGCGTTCTCGCTGACGGTCACCGGGTCGTTCTCGCCGATCTGGCCGCGACGGATTTCCAGGGTCGCGATATAGGCGGTCATCAGCTTGGTCAGGCTGGCAGGCGGCAGACGCTGGTCACCGTTGTTCTCCACCAGCACGTTACCGCTGCTGGCATCCATGAGCACATAGGACTTGGCGGCCAGCTGCGGCGGCGACGGCATCACTTCTACCGCCCAGGCGGCAGGCGTGATGATCAGCGGGACAAGCAGACACAGGCGTTTGGCAAAGGTGGTGATGTTCATCCGTCTCTCGAAATTGCTAATGGAAACTTGTCCTCGCGGACAAAACTATTCAGACAGCCTTCTAAAGGGCTGTCGCGTGTTCAGTTGTTCACTCACTGACCCTTGCCGGGTTTTTGTTGTACGACGAGCCAACAACCTGGTCCACCCCCCAATGACCGCAGGCGAACCATGAATCAGTAGCCGCCTATTCGGCGGTTACCAGGCTCGGCTGCCCCAGATTGGCCAGCCGGACACTGTTCTGCACTTGCTGGATTTCACCCGGCGAGCCGATCGGCCCCAGGCGTACCCGGTGCAGGGTCTGTTGATTGCGCACGATCGAACTGATGAACACCGGAGCGCTCACCATCCCGCTCAGCTTCGAGCGCAGGAGCTCGGCAGCGTCCGGGTTGGCGAAGGCGCCCACCTGCAGATACTGGCCAGAGGCTTGCGCAGAAGCGTTTTTTTTTGCATCGAGCTGCACCGGCACCACGGCCGCGGCGTGCTGCTGCGGCGGCGGAGTCCATTGCTCGACGGTTCCCGCGGAGGCCGTCATCACAGGCGCGGCTGCCTTGGGTTCGTTGAGCATCAATGGCGCCGGCCGGCCACGCTGGGCCCACCATTCCTGCGGATCGATGCCTTCGACCTTGACCCGCGCGGTACCGATCTCGGCATAACCGAGCTTCTTGGCCGCCGCGTAGGACAAGTCGATGATCCGGTCCGAATAGAACGGGCCGCGGTCGTTGACCCGCAGGATCACGCTCTTGTTGTTGTCCAGGTTGGTCACCCGGACATAACTCGGCAACGGCAGGGTCTTGTGCGCGGCACTCATGCCATACAGGTCGTACACCTCGCCGTTGGCGGTGTTCTGCCCATGGAACTTGGTGCCGTACCAGGACGCCGTGCCCGAAGCGACATAACGCTTGGATTCGGCCATCGGGAAATAGGTCTTGCCCAGTACCGTATAAGGGTTGGCCTTGTACGGACCGGTGTGCAGGGTCGGCGTGGCATCGGGGATGCGCGAGACATCGACATCCCACCAGGGCGCGCCATCCTTGTGGGCGCGGTTGATGTCCAGGCCGGGCGTGGTGCGTACCACGGCGGGCCCGCTTTTCTGCTTCGGCGCCTGGGTCGACGAACAACTGACCACCAGCAAGGACAATGCGGCAAGCGCCACCAGCTTCAGGGGTTTGCGGATTGGCGATGCCAGCATTACTTGACGCCCCGTGCTTGGACCAGCTGTTCAGAGAGCTGATGTACGGCCATGGCGTACATCACGCTGCGGTTATAACGCGTGATTGCGTAGAAATTCTTCAGGCCCATCCAGTATTCGGGGCCATTGTCGCCTTCCAGGCGGAAAGCCGTGACCGGCATATCATCGCGCAGCGCATCATGACTCGACCAGCCCAGCGCCCGCAACTCCCCGACGGTTTTCGTCGGCTCGATACCGGTGGTCAGGCCCTCGTCGACACGGTCGCCGCGCACTTCGGCACGGCTGACCACAGGCTGCCCGGCTTCCCAGCCGTGACGCTTGAAGTAGCTGGCGACGCTGCCGATGGCATCGTCCGGATTGGTCCAGATATTGATGTGGCCATCGCCGTCGAAATCCACGGCATAGGCGCGAAAACTGCTCGGCATGAACTGCGGCAGGCCCATGGCACCGGCGTAGGAACCTTTCAGCGTCAGCGGATCGACCTGCTCCTCGCGGGCCAGCAGCAGGAACTCGCGCAATTCCTTGCGGAAGAACTCGGCGCGCGGCGGGTAATCGAAGCCCAGGGTCGACAGTGCGTCGATCACCCGATAGTTGCCGGTGTTGCGCCCAAAGAACGTCTCGACGCCAATGATCGACACGATCACCTGAGCCGGCACGCCGTATTCCTGCTCGGCACGGGCCAGGACGGCCTCGTGCTGGCGCCAGAAGTCCACACCGCGGGCGATGCGCGCATCGGTGATGAACATCGGCCGGTATTCTTTCCACTGCTTGACCCGTTCGGCGGGCCGGGAAATGGCGTCGAGGATCGATTGCTTGCGCTCGGCCTCGCGGAACACCCCCATCAACTGTTCGCCGGCGAATCCATAGTCACGCGTCATTTCGCCGACGAATTCGGCCACTTGGGGCGAGCCTTCGTATTCGCCGCCGGCCAGCGCTTCCTGCGCCGCGCCAAGGATGCCTACCAGACCGACCCACGGCGCATACCGAGCGGTCCAGCCACGCATTGCTTGCATTGAATTCTTCACCTTATTCAAACCTGTGCGATCCACTTGCGATGGGTATGGATCGACATCAAAACCCCAAACGCTGACAGCAGCGTCACCAGCGAAGTTCCTCCGTAGCTAATGAACGGCAACGGCACCCCCACGACCGGCAACAGGCCACTGACCATACCGATGTTGACGAAAACATAAACAAAAAACGTCATGGTCAACGCGCCGGCGAGCAACTTGCCGAACAGCGTCTGCGCCTGGGCGGTAATCACCAGGCCACGACCGATCAGCAGCAGATAGATCAGCAGCAAGGCGCAAATACCCACCAGGCCGAACTCTTCGCCCATGACCGCGATAATAAAGTCGGTGTGGCTCTCGGGCAAAAAGTCCAGGTGCGACTGCGTGCCCAGCAGCCAGCCCTTGCCGAAAACGCCGCCGGAACCGATGGCCGCCTTGGACTGGATAATGTTCCAGCCGGTGCCCAGCGGATCGCTTTCCGGGTCGAGGAAGGTCAGGATCCGCTGCTTCTGGTAGTCGTGCATGATGAAGAACCACATGGCGATCGCCACGGGTACGGCGGCCGCCAGCACGCTGAGGATCCAGCGCCAGCGCAGCCCGCCCATGAACAGCACGAAGGCGCCACCGGCGAGAATCAGCAGCGAAGTGCCGAGGTCCGGCTGGCGCACGATGAGGATGAACGGAATACCGATCAGCAGCAGGCTGATGCCCACATGCTTGAGTTGCGGCGGCAGGGTGCGCTTGGCCAGGTACCAGGCGATGGTCGCCGGCATGATGATCTTCATGAATTCCGAAGGCTGGAAGCGGATCACCCCGGGAATGTTGATCCAGCGCGTGGCGCCCATGGCGTTGTGCCCCATGACGTCCACCACCACCAGCAACACCACGCCGAACACATAGGCCAGCGGCACCCAGCGCGCCATGAACCGCGGTTCGAGCTGGGCGATGACGATCATCGACACCAGGCCGATGCCGAACGATGTGGCCTGCTTGCCCAGCAGGTCCCAGCTCTTGCCGCTGGCCGAATACAGGACGAACAGGCTGCCGGCCGCCAGGGTCAGCAACAGGATCAGCAAGGGACCATCGATATGCAGGCGCTGCAACAGCGTCGCACGGCGACGCATCACGTCCTCGCTGGACAGGATGCGATCGAAATTACTCTTCACGGGCCGTAGCCTCCGCACTGATTGGGCCGGCAAATTCGGGCTTGAGCTGGCCATTCGGGCCGAGGAGCCAGGCGTCCATCACCTGGCGCACCACCGGGGCCGCCACGCCGGAACCGGACTCGCCGTTCTCGACCATCACCGAAACCACGATCTTGGGGTTTTCCGCCGGTGCGAAGCCCACGAACAGGGCGTGGTCGCGGTGGCGTTCCTGGACCTTGGAGCGGTCGTACTTCTCGCCCTGCTTGATCGCGACCACCTGGGCGGTACCACTCTTGCCGGCGATCCGGTACGGCGAACCGATGGCCGCCTTGCGCGCCGTGCCGCGGGCACCGTGCATCACCTGCTGCATGCCGTGGTTGACCTTGGTCCAGTCCGACGGGTCGCGCAGGACGATGTCCGGCATCGGGTTCTCGTCCACCGGCTTTTCGCCTTCGATGGTCTTGGCCAGGTGCGGACGGTTCCATTTGCCCTTGTTCGCCACCAGCGCCGTGGCCTGGGCCAGCTGCAACGGGGTGGACTGCATGTAGCCCTGGCCGATCCCGAGGATCAGCGTCTCGCCCGGGAACCAGGCCTGGCGACGGGTGGCGCGTTTCCATTCGCGCGACGGCATCAGCCCCGGCGACTCCTCGAACATGTCCAGCGAGACCTTCTGGCCAATGCCGAACTTGTTCATGTAGGCCGACAGGCGATCGATTCCCAGCTTGTGGGCCAGGTCATAGAAATAGGTGTCGTTGGACCGCATGATCGCGGTGTCCAGGTCGACATAACCGTCACCGGTGCGGTTCCAGTTGCGGTATTTGTGATCGTAGTTGGGCAACTGGTAGTAGCCCGGGTCGTAGACCCGCGTGGACGCCGTCACCACCCCGGAATCGAGACCGGCGATCGCCACTGCCGGCTTGATGGTCGAGCCTGGCGGGTAGAGGCCGCGCAGCACCCGGTTGAACAGCGGGCGGTCGATGGAGTCGCGCAGTTCGGCATAGGCCTTGAAGCTGATGCCGGTGACGAACAGGTTCGGGTCGAAGCTCGGCTGGCTGACCATGGCCAGCACTTCACCGGTATTCGGGTCCAGCGCCACCACCGCGCCGCGTCGACCGCCCAGCGCCGCCTCCGCGGCCTCCTGGAGCTTGATGTCCAGGCTCAGGACAATGTCCTTGCCAGGAATCGGATCGGTACGCTTGAGCACCCGCAACACGCGGCCACGGGCGTTGGTCTCGACCTCTTCGTAGCCCACCTGGCCGTGCAGTTCCGGCTCGTAGAAGCGCTCGATGCCGGTCTTGCCGATATGGTGGGTGCCGCTGTAGTTCACCGGATCCAGGGTCTTCAGTTCTTTCTCGTTGATCCGCCCCATGTACCCCACCGAATGTGCGAAATGCGCGCCCTGCGGGTAATGACGGACAAGCTGCGCCACCACTTCCACCCCGGGCAGGCGGAACTGGTTGACCGCGATCCGGGCGATCTGCTCTTCGTTGAGCTCGAACAGGATCGGCACCGGCTCGAACGGCCGACGTCCCTGCTTCATGCGTTTCTCGAACAGCACCCGGTCTTCCGGCGTCAACTCCAGTACTTCGATTATGACGTCGAGCACCTGCCGCCAGTCCCCGGATCGCTCGCGGGTCATGCTCAGGCTGAAGCTCGGCCGGTTATCGGCCACCACTACGCCATTGCGGTCGAAGATCAGGCCGCGGGTCGGCGGAATGGGCTGGACGTGAACCCGGTTGTTTTCCGAGAGGGTCGAGTGATAGTCGTACTGGATCACCTGCAGGTAATACAGGCGCGCGATCAGCACCCCGATCAGGCACACCACCGCGATAGCCCCGAACACGACCCGGCCACGCACCAGACGGGCGTCTTTTTCGTGGTCCTTGATACGGATCGGCTGGGACATTTAGTAGAGGCGCGGACTATTTGTGATAGGGGTGCCCGGACAGGACTGTCCAGGCGCGGTACAGCTGTTCGCCGATAAGGATCCGCACCAGCGGGTGCGGCAAGGTCAGCGGCGACAACGACCAGCGCTGATCGGCGCGCGCGCAGACTTCCGGCGCCAGCCCCTCGGGGCCGCCGACCATGAAGTTCACGGTACGCGAGTCCAGGCGCCAGCGATCCAGCTCCACCGCCAGTTGCTCGGTGCTCCAGGGCTTGCCGTGCACCTCGAGGGTGACGATCCGTTCGTTCTGACCGACCTTGGCCAGCATGGCCTCGCCTTCCTGACGGATGAAACGGGCCACATCGGCGTTCTTGCCACGGGTATTGAGCGGTATTTCCACCAGTTCCAGCGCCAGCTCGGATGGCAGACGCTTGGCATATTCGTGCCAACCCTCTTCCACCCATTTGGGCATGCGTGAACCGACAGCGATCAGACGCAGGCGCACAGCCGTCCCTTATTGCTGGTCTTTGTTGAGCTTGGTGAAGTGCTCATGGGTGTGTTCCGGGCTGTGGTGCTTGCCATCGGCCGCACGGCTCTGCTCGGCACCCTGCCACAGGCGTTCCAGGTCGTAGAACTGGCGCGCGGAGGCGGTCATCATGTGCACGATCACGTCGTCCAGGTCCAGCAGAACCCAGTCGCTGTCGCCCTTGCCTTCCTCACCCAGCGGGCGCACGCCCTGGGCCTTGACCATTTCGCGGACCTTTTCCAGCATCGCGCCGATCTGGCGGTTGGAGGTACCGGTGGCGATGATCATGTAGTCGGTGATGCTCTGCTTGTCACGCACGTCGATCACCAGGACGTCCTGGGCCTTGACGTCTTCCAGCGCGGCGACTGCCACCTTGACCAGATCTTCGCCTTTCATTACTTGGTTAGTCATATAAAACTCGTTCAGCTCGTATGTGTGGAGCGTTGCGCGGCATCTGCCGGCAGCGTTCCTTCAGTTCGGCCCACGGTAAAGACCGTGGGCATCGATGTAGGCCAGGACCGCGTCAGGCACCAGGAAACGTACCGACTTACCGCTGGCCAGCAGTTGACGGATCTGGGTGGCGGACACCGCGAGCGGTGTCTGCCAGACGAATGCAATGTGTCCACCCGGCCCTTGCAGGGCCAGGGGATCGCTCACCGAGCGCGCCGCCAGCAGGTTGCGCAACGCATCCGGCGGCTCGCTGTCGGCATCCGGGCGCTGCAACACCAGGATGTGGCAATGCTGGAGCAACTCTTCCCAGCGATGCCAGGTGGGCAGGCCGCAAAAAGCGTCCCAGCCCAGCAACAGGAACAACTGGTCATCCGCGGCCATTTCGGCGCGCATCTGTTCCAGGGTGTCTATGGTGTAGGACGGCTTGTCCCGCTTCAGCTCGCGGTCGTCCACCACCAGGGGCGCAACGCCCGCCACCGCGCACTCGACCATCGCCAGACGGTCCAGGGCCGACACCAGCGGCGTATCGCGATGAGGCGGCCGCGCGCTGGGGGTCAGGCGCAGCTCATCGAGCCCCAGCGAATCGGCCACCTCCAGCGCGCTGCGAAGATGACCGATATGCACAGGATCGAAGGTACCGCCCAGCAGACCGATACGTTTGCTCATCAAGTGCGCACATGGCCGTCGCCGAAGACGACATATTTCTCGCTGGTCAGCCCTTCCAGGCCGACCGGGCCACGGGCGTGCAGCTTGTCGGTGGAAATCCCGATCTCCGCGCCCAGGCCATATTCGAAACCATCGGCGAACCGGGTCGAGGCGTTGACCATCACCGAGCTCGAATCCACCTCGTTGAGGAAGCGGCGCGCGTCGCTGAAGTTCTCGGTGACGATGGCATCGGTGTGCTGCGAACCGTAGGTGTTGATGTGCTCGATGGCCGCATCCAGGCTGTCGACCACCAGGATCGACAGGATCGGCGCGGTGTATTCGGTGCGCCAGTCTTCTTCGGTGGCCTCGATCACATCGGCACCCAGCAGGGCGCGGGTACGCGGGCAACCGCGCAGTTCGACCTTCTTGTCGCGATAGATCGCGGCCAGCGGCGGCAATACGCGCTCGGCGATACCGGCGTGGACCAGCAGGGTCTCCATGGTATTGCAGGGTGCGTAGCGCTGGGTCTTGGCGTTGTCGGCGATGCGAATGGCCTTGTCCAGGTCGGCCGCCACATCGATGAATACATGGCAGACGCCGTCCAGATGCTTGATCACCGGCACCTTGGCATCGCGGCTGACCCGCTCGATCAGGCTCTTGCCACCACGCGGCACGATCACGTCGACGAACTCGGGCATGGTGATCAGGGCGCCGACAGCGGCGCGATCGGTGGTTTCCACCACCTGCACCACCTGCGCCGGCAGGCCGGCCACCGCCAGCCCCTGCTGGATGCAGGTGGCAATGGCGCGGTTGGAGTTGATCGCCTCGGAACCGCCACGCAGGATGGTGGCGTTGCCGGACTTCAGGCACAGGCTGGCGGCGTCGATGGTCACGTTGGGCCGCGATTCATAGATGATGCCGATCACGCCCAGGGGCACACGCATCTTGCCCACCTGGATACCCGAAGGCAGATAGCGCATATCGCGGATTTCACCGATGGGGTCAGGCAGCTTGGCCACCTGACGCAAGCCTTCGATCATCTCGTCGATGCGCACCGGGGTCAGCGCCAGACGGTCGAGCAATGCCGGTTCCAGACCATTGGCCCGGCCGTTGGCCAGGTCCTGCTCATTGGCGGCGCTCAGCTCGGGGCGAGCAGCGTCCAATGCATCGGCAGCCGCCAGCAATGCGCGGTTTTTCTGCGCAGTGGTGGCTCGGGCGATCACCCGCGAAGCTTCGCGGGCGGCGCGACCCAAACGGGTCATGTAGTCAAGAACGGACTCAGTCATGGTCTGCTGTGGTCTTGGCAAAGAGGAAAGCGGCTGATTATAGCTGTCGCGCCGGTCCACGGACAGCGGTCACGGGCGGATGGTCGAAATGGATGGCAAATACGCCTCGTTCAGCCTGAATTAAGCCTGGAATTGATATCATTCCGCTCCAATTCCCGTCATCGCTCTTGGCCATCATGTCCATCCTGTCCGCTACGACACTGCCCAAAGCCCTGCCCGACAGCTTTTTCAACCGAGACGCGCAACTTCTGGCGCGCGACCTGCTTGGCAAAGTCATCCGCCATCGGGTCGGCGATCTGTGGTTGTCGGTGCGCATTATCGAAACAGAAGCCTATTACTGCGAGGAAAAAGGCAGCCATGCCTCCCTCGGCTACACAGAAAAGCGTAAGGCTTTGTTTCTGGATGGCGGGCATATCTATATGTACTACGCCCGCGGCGGCGATTCGCTGAACTTCAGCGCTCACGGCCCGGGCAACGCGGTGCTGATCAAGTCGGCCTACCCCTGGGTCGATGAAGTCTCCGGCCCCGCCAGCCTGGCGCAGATGCTCCTGAACAACCCCGACGCCAGCGGCCGGCCGCGCCCGGCGCAGAAGCTCTGCGCCGGCCAGACCCTGCTGTGCAAGGCCCTGGGGCTTAAAGTCCCGGTGTGGGATGCCAAGCGCTTCGACCATGAAGTGCTGTTCGTCGAAGATGTCGGCGCGCCTGTAGCCAGCATTATCCAGACGACCCGCCTGGGCATTCCCCATGGCCGCGACGAACACCTGATGTACCGCTTCGTCGATGCGGCCTATGCCGCCTACTGCACTCGGAACCCTCTGCGTCGCGGCCAGGTCGAAGGCCGCGACTATCTGCTGCTCGACTGATCACTACCCGCAAGGGCAAAGCGGCTGGCGGTGAGGTCATCGCAAGCCCCGGCGCCCTGGCGGTCGAAAAGAACAAACCGAATCGACGGAGTTGACACTTATGGGCCCATGGCTCGACGGAATAACTGGCTGGCTGACAATGAATCCCCAATGGCTGGCGGCAGCCGTGTTCATCGTCGCGGCGGTGGAATGCCTGGCGATCGCCGGCCTGATCGTGCCCGGCACGGTGCTGCTGTTCGCCGTTGCCGTCATGGCCGGCAGCGGCGCGCTGTCCCTGGGCGAAACCCTGGCGCTGGGGTTCTTCGGCGGCCTGCTCGGGGATGTGGTGTCCTACCTGCTGGGCCGGCGTTTCCACCAGAACATCCGTCGCCTGCCGGGCCTGCGCCATCACCCGGAATGGATCAACGGCGCCGAAGCCTATTTCCAGCGTTATGGCATCGCCAGCCTGTTGGTCGGGCGCTTTATCGGCCCCCTGCGTCCGATGCTGCCAATGGTCGCCGGGATGTTCGACATGCCGTTCCCGCGCTTTTTCGCCGTCAGCCTGCTGGCCGCCGCGGGTTGGAGCGTGGCCTACCTGCTGCCGGGCTGGGCCACGGGCGCGGCGATCCGCCTGCCCCTGCCCGAAGGTTTCTGGCCGCAGGCGGGCATCGTCGCCGCCAGCATCGCCGCGCTGCTGGGGCTGAGCATCAACAGCACGGTGCGCCGCCATCGCCGCGCCACCCTGCTGATTGCCGGCCTCAGCCTGGCGCTCCTCGCCGCGCTGTTCATCGGCTACCCCTACCTGAACCATTTCGACCAGGGACTGATAGCACTGGTCCAGGAACACCGCAGCCCGGCGCTGGACGAAGTGATGGTGGTGCTCACCCAGTTCGGCGAGTTCCGCACCATGTTGTTCGCCAGCGCCCTGGTCACGCTGCTGTTACTGGTGGCACGGCAATGGCGACAAGGGATCTTTGCCGGCGCCACGCTGCTGTGCACCGCGCTGGCCAACACTGGCAGCAAACTGTTCTTCGCCCGAGTGCGCCCGGAAGTCCTGACCGACCCGCTGACCAGCTACAGCATGCCCAGCGGACACAGCTCCGGCGCGTTCGCGCTGTTCCTGACCCTGGCGGTGCTGGCCGGCCGCGGCCAGCCACCGCGCATGCGCCTGACCTGGCTGCTACTGGGGTGCCTGCCCGCGGCCGCGATTGCCCTGTCGCGGGTCTATCTGGGGGCGCATTGGCCCACCGACATCCTGGCCGGCGCCCTGCTGGCCGCCGGCGTATGCGCGGCCAGCCTGTGGTTCACCCAGCGCCAGACCTCGCTGACACCCATGCCGGCCAGGATCTGGTGGCTGGTATTGCCGGCGTTGATCGCCTTGTTCGGGTTCGAGGCCGTCCGGCACCTGCCCCATGCGATGCTGCGCTACGCGTATTAGCAGTCCGCTACAGACAGGCTTGAAGTCGCCGGAGGTCTTCGGCGACTACAGGTAATTGCGGGTCAGGCGAACAACTCGCCCTGCAACTCGTCCAGCAACGCCTGGATCGCATCCAGGCGTTGCTGCGGGTCGTCCAGTTGCAGCAAGTCGATCTTGTCCAGTTCGGAAAACGGCAACAGGTAAGCCAGTTGGTTGGCCAGCGACTGCTGGCCGCTGGCGTCGACGCCCATGTTCAGGGCCTCGACCATTGGATGCTCGGCCAGGGCCTTGAGCAGGGCGATCAGGTCCGCGTCTTCATCCTGCAGCGGCCGCTCCGGCACCTCGTCCAGCCATTGGACCTGGGCCACCCGCAGCTGGTCGCGCTGCACTTCGCTGCTCAGCACCCGGAAACGCCGCCCGCCCTTGACCCGGATGCCCAGCAGGCCGTTGTCCTGCTGGTGGAAGTCGGTAATCAGCGCCTCGCAGCCCACCTGGGCAAAACCCTCCGGGGCGATGCCCACCTCCTCCCCGTCGAGGATGCACACGACGCCGAAGCCACTGCCTTGCTTCATGCAGCGACCGATCATGTCCAGGTAACGCGCCTCGAAAATCTGCAGGTCGAGGATGCAGTCGGGGAACAACACCGTGTTCAGCGGGAAAAGCGCCAGGCTCATACAGGTTTCCTTAGACCACCAACGACACCGCCAACGGCAGGAAAACTGCCGTGGCCACCCCCATGAGACTCATCGCCAGCGCCGCGAAAGCCCCACATTCGTCACCTTCCTGCAGGGCCACCGAAGTACCCACCGCGTGAGCCGTCATGCCCAGCGCCATACCTCGGGCCTCGGGGCTGTGGACCCGCAGGCGGTTGAGGATGGCCGGCCCGAAAATCGCCCCGATCACCCCGGTGATCAGTACGAATACCGCGGCCAGCGCGGCAACGCCGCCAATCTGCTCGGCCACCAGCATGGCGATCGGCGACGTCACCGACTTGGGCGCCATGGTCATCAGGATCATGTTCTCGGCGCCGAACCACCATCCCAGCAACACGCCCAGGCCGGTGGCCACCACTCCTCCAACCACCAGCGTAGTAAATATCGGCCAGAACAACTGCCGGATCCGGCGCAGGTTGAGGTACAGCGGCACGGCCAGCGCCACCGTGGCCGGGCCCAGCAGAATGCTGAGGATTTCCGTGCTCTTGCGGTACTCGGCATAGCTCAGGCCGCACCCCAGCAACACGCCAATCACCAACAACATGGAGACCAGCACCGGCTGCAGAAAGATCCAGCGGGTTTTCTCGAAGGCCGCGAGAACCAGTTGATAGGCACCCAGGGTAATGCCGATGCCGAACAGCGGATGGTGGATCACCGATGCCCAGGCGCCCTGCCAGTCGAACGTCATTGGCCGCCCTCCCGCTGCCCGTGACGCTTGACCAGTTTCTGCATCAATACGCCGACGAAGGCCATGGAAATCACCAGCGACAACACCAGCGCGCCGACGATCGCCCAGAAGTCGGCGGCGATATCCGCCGCGTACACCATCACGCCCACGGCAGGCGGCACCAGCAATAGCGGCAGGTAACGCAGAAGGCTCGAAGCGGCCAGGTTCAGCGGCTCGCCCACCTCGCCGCGCACCACCAGGAAGATCAGCAGCAACAGCAGGCCGACAATCGGCCCGGGCAGGATCGGCACCAGCAGATGATTGATCGCCGTGCCGAGCAATTGAAACAGCACCAGCCATGTCAGACCGCGTAACAACATCCCCAATCTCCCCCGAAAAAGCGCCGGGCATTATAAGCATGCGGGCGCTATGGACCGGCATTCGCCAAAAGCATGGAAGGTTGACCGGAGCCCCCCCCCATGATGATCTACAGTGGGTGGTCAGGGGGCACGTCCCCCGCCCCTTTCAGAACTATAAAACCGATGCCCCAAGGAGAGTCTCAATGCCGTATGTTCCCGTTGCAGAGCTCAAAGATTATGTCGGAAAGGAACTCGGACGTTCCGAATGGCTCACCATCGACCAGGAGCGCATCAACCTGTTCGCCGAAGCCACTGGTGACTATCAGTTCATTCACGTAGACCCGGTGAAAGCCGCCCAGACTCCCTTCGGCAGCACCATCGCCCATGGCTTCTTGTCGCTGTCGCTGATCCCGAAACTGATGGAAGACATCCTGGTCCTGCCCCAGGGCCTGAAAATGGCCGTCAACTACGGCCTGGACAGCGTGCGCTTCATCCAGCCAGTGAAGGTGAACGCCAGGGTCCGCCTCAAGGTCGACCTGGTGGACGTCACCGAGAAGAAGCCCGGCCAATGGCTGCTCAAGGCCACCGCGACCCTGGAAATCGAAGGCGAGGAAAAACCGGCCTATATCGCGGAGCCCTTGTCGCTCTGCTTTGTCTGAAATATCCCTGATGCGAGACAGCTCACGCTGTTTCGCACCGCCTCTCTATATATAAGCCTCATTGCTGCGGCATACTCGGTCCCCTAATTATCCGGATCCCGCTATGCGCTCACTTGTACCCCTGGCTCTGACCCTGTTGCTCACCGCCTGCGGAGACGGCGAATCGTTGCTGCCTCCCGACGCCCGTCTGCCGGACGGTGGCCGCTACCGCGGCGATATAGTCAACGGGTTGCTGCAGGGCCAGGGGCGCATCGACTACCCCAACGGCAGCTGGTACGCCGGCCAGTTCGACAAGGGCCAGTGGCATGGCCAGGGCGAATGGCACGGCAGCGACGGCGAGGTCTATCGCGGCCAGTTCCAGCAGGGCCTGTTCCATGGCCAGGGCAACCTGACTACCAAGGACAGCAGCTACACCGGCGGCTTCAAACTGGGCCGGCGCGATGGCGAAGGCACCCTCAAGGAACGCGGCATGACCTACCGCGGCGAGTTCAAGGCCGACCTGTATTCCGGGCTCGGCCGCCTCGAACTCGAAGACGGCAGCCAGTACCAGGGCCAGTTCTCCCGCGGCAAGCCCAATGGCGAAGGGCAGCGCAGCGACGCCAGCGGCAACCAGTTCAGCGGTCATTTCGTCGATGGCCAACTCGAAGGCAACGGCACGTTCGGCAGCGCCGACGGCGATCTCTATGTCGGTGGTTTCAAGCAGAACCAGCTCAGCGGCAAGGGCCGCTACGAAAACGCCGATGGCGATGTCTGGATCGGCCAGTTCAAGGAAGGCGCCCTCAGCGGCAAGGGCGAATTGATCGGAGTCGACGGCAGCCATTACATCGGTCGCTTCAATGACTGGCGCTTCAGCGGCCAGGGTCGGCTGAACCTCAGCGATGGCAGCTTCTACGTCGGCGGTTTCGAAGGCGACAACTATCAGGGCCACGGCGTGCTGGTACTGCGCGATGGCACCGTGCAAGGCGGCGACTGGATCAATGGCCTGCGAGTGCGCGATGCCGACGGCAAGCTCTTGCCCGACCCCCTGGAAACCGGCCTGCTGGCCCAGGGCCGCCTGCTGGACGAGGCCCTCGCCGCGGTGCCGGCCTCGACGCCGGCCATCGAGCTCTACAGCCTGACGCTGGCCGGCGACGGCAAGCAGAGCGTGTTCCTGCGCGAAGCGGATTACGTCAGCAACATGCTCGCCACCCGCTTCGGCGCCTATGGGCAGATCCGCCTGGTCAATCATCGCGACCGCCTCGACAGCCGGCCCATGGCCACCCGGGAGAACCTGCGGCGTGCGGCCCAGACCCTGGCCGAACGCAGCGGCCCGGAAGACCTGCTGTTCATCTACCTGACCAGCCACGGCACCAGCGAGCACGAACTGGTGCTCGACCAGCCACGCCTGGAACTGGCCGACCTGCCGGCCGACGAACTGGCCGCGGTGCTGGCGCCCTTGAAGAACCGCGACAAGATCATCGTGATCTCGGCCTGCTATTCCGGTGGTTTCATCCCGGCGCTCAAGGACGAACGGACACTGATCATGACCGCCTCCCAGGCCGACCGTGTATCGTTCGGCTGTTCGGAAGAGGCCGACTTCACCTACTTCGGCGACGCCTTGTTCGCCCAGGCACTGAACCAGACCGACGACCTGGAACAAGCCTTCAAGCTGGCCCGGGCCACCGTGGCCGACCGCGAGCAGGCCGACAATTTCGAAGCCTCCGAACCGCAGATCTGGGCGCCCAAGGGGGTCTTGGCGCACTGGCAGCAACTGCGTAAACAGCAAGCCCGAAAGGCACTGCAGAGTGCCGCGAACGACAGCAAGGAAGCAAAGAGCAACTAAGCTGAAACAGTATCAAGGGGGAAACACTATGTACTTGACGCCTCAGCATATCTTGCTCGCCGGCGCGACCGGCCTGACCGGCGAACACCTGCTCGACCGCCTGCTCAACGAACCCACGGTAACCCGCGTACTCGCGCCCAGCCGGCGTCCCTTGAGCGAACATCCACGCCTGCAGAACCCGGTCGGCGAGCCCGCCGCGCTCCTGCCGGAGCTCAACGGCCCGGTCGACCTGGCCTTCTGCTGCCTGGGCACGACCCTCAAGAAAGCCGGCTCCGAACAAGCGTTCCGCGCCATCGACCTGGACCTGGTCGTGGCTTTCGGCAAACGCGCACGGGAGATGGGCGCACGGCACCTGATCGTGGTCAGCGCCCTGGGCGCCGATGCCAAATCCTCGATTTTCTACAACCGGGTCAAGGGCGAGATGGAACAGGCTCTGAAGGCCCAGGATTGGCCGCAACTGACCATTTGCCGGCCCTCCCTGCTGCTCGGCGACCGCATCGAACCGCGCCTCGCCGAACAGCTGGCCGGCCCGCTGTCCAGGCTGATTCCCGGCAAATACCACGGTATCGAAGCCTGCCAGCTGGCCCGGGCCATGTGGCGCCTGGCCCTGGAAGAACAGGATGGCGTGCGGATCGTCGAATCCGACGAGTTGCGCAAGCTGGGTAAATAACGAGTAGCCAAAAACATCGCGGGCAAGTCGGATCGCCGCCCGCGATGGCTTTTACAACCCGCCCGTAGCCTGGAACCCAACCCCCAATACCGTCAGCACCGACAGCGGCAACAGCAGCGTGTCGAGCAAGGCGCTGGCCGGCAGGTCGACACCCGGATAGCCCGGCGCTTCAGCCCCGAAGCGATCCATCGGGCAACAGCCGCCCTGCATCGCATACAGGTCCAGGCGCGTCCCGGAATACACCACCGGCGCCCCCGGCTTGGCCGCATTCAACGTCCGGGCAGTGGCGCAACCGCCCAGTTGCAGGGCGATCAGCAGGACCAGCAGCGCCTTACTCATCGCTGCTCAGGTGATGCTCGCCCCAACGCGGCAGCATGTCCTGCGGGATGTTCAGCAGGTTGAGAATCCGCGCCACGACGAAATCCACCAGGTCGTCGATGGTCTGCGGCTGGTGATAGAAGCCTGGAGAGGCCGGGAGGATGGTCACGCCCATGTTCGACAACTTGAGCATGTTCTCCAGGTGGATGCTGGAATAAGGCGCCTCGCGCGGCACCAGGATCAGCTGGCGGCGTTCCTTCAGGGTGACGTCCGCCGCCCGCTCGATCAGGTTGTTGCAGGCGCCCGTGGCAATGGCCGACAAGGTGCCGGTGGAACAAGGCACCACCACCATCGCCGCCGGCGAACCGGACCCCGACGCCACCGGGGACATCCAGTCTTCCTTGCCGTACACCCGGATCTGCCCGTCCGCCGCGCCGGTGTATTCGGTCAGGAACGCCTGCATGCTCTGCGGCTTGGCCGGCAGGGTCACGTCGGTCTCGGTCGCCATCACCAACTGCGCGGCCTTGGAGATCAGGAAGTGCACCTCGCGATCCTCGCGCACCAGGCAATCGAGCAGGCGCAGGCCATATTGCGCGCCCGAGGCACCGGTCATCGCCAGGGTGATGCGTTCCGGACCGTTGTTCATCGCAGCGCCTCGGCCAGTTTGCCGTGCAGGCCGCCGAAGCCGCCGTTGCTCATGATCACCACATGGGTGCCCGGCTTGGCCTGGCTCTTCACCCGCTCGATGATGCCGTCCAGCGAATCGCTGACAATCGACGGCACCGTGCACAAGGCCGCGGTAGCCCCCAGGTCCCAGCCGAGGTTGGCCGGCGAGTACCAGATCACCTGGTCGGCCTGGGCGACGCTTTCCGGCAACCCGTCGCGATGGGCACCGAGCTTCATGGAGTTGGAGCGTGGCTCGATGATCGCGATCAACGGCGCCTCGCCGATGCGCTTGCGCAGGCCGTCCAGGGTGGTGGCGATGGCGGTCGGGTGGTGCGCGAAATCGTCATAGATGGTGACGCCATGAACCTCGGCCACCTTTTCCATGCGCCGCTTGACGCTCTTGAACGCGCTCAGCGCGGCGATGCCCACGGCCGGCACCACGCCAACATGACGCGCCGCGGCCAGGGTGGCCAGGGCATTGGCAACGTTATGCTGACCGGTCAGGTCCCACTCGACCACACCCTGGGCGACGCCGTCGAACATCACCTCGAAGGTCGAGCCGTCTTCGCTGAGCAGCCTGGCCTGCCACTGGCCACCCGCGCCGGTGGTCTGCACCGGGGTCCAGCAGCCCATCTCGATCACTCGCTGCAGGGCTGGCTCGGTGGTCGGGTGGATGACCAGGCCTTCGCTCGGGATAGTCCGCACCAGATGGTGGAATTGCCGCTCGATCGCCGGTAGATCCGGGAAAATGTCCGCATGATCGAACTCGAGATTGTTGAGGATCGCCGTGCGCGGACGGTAATGCACGAACTTCGAGCGCTTGTCGAAGAAGGCGCTGTCGTATTCGTCGGCCTCGATCACGAAGAACGGCGTGCCGCCGAGGCGCGCTGACACCGAGAAATTCTGTGGCACGCCGCCGATCAGGAAGCCCGGGCTCATGCCGGCATGCTCCAGCACCCAGGCCAGCATGCTGCTGGTGGTGGTCTTGCCGTGCGTGCCGGCCACGGCCAGCACCCAGCGGCCCTGCAGCACATGGTCAGCCAGCCATTGCGGGCCGGAAACATAAGGCAGGCCCTTGTTCAGCACATATTCCACTGCCGGGTTGCCGCGGGACATGGCATTGCCGATCACCACCAGGTCCGGCGCCGGGTCGAGCTGGGCCGGGTCGTAGCCCTGGGTCAATTCGATGCCCTGGGCTTCGAGCTGGGTGCTCATCGGCGGGTAGACGTTGGCATCGGAGCCGGTGACATGATGGCCCAGCTCTTTGGCCAGAACCGCCATCGAACCCATGAAGGTGCCGCAAATACCGAGAATATGAATGTGCATAGAAGGCCTCGTAAAACGTCGAGGCAGGTTAGCGTAGAGGGCTGCAAATCGCACTCTTTAGCTGATGAGGGAACCGTATCGAAGTCTGTCGGGCGGCTGCGTCGCCTGTCGCGGGCAAGCCTCGCTCCTACAAAGGAAATGCACATCATCTTCTGTAGGAGCGAAGCTTGCTCGCGATGAACGCTGGCGCGCTGTCACGCCTGCCGCGCGATCCCATGCTTGCGCAGCTTTCTATAGAGGGTATTGCGGCTCACCCCCAGTTGCTCGGCGGTATGCGTCATGTGCCAGCGCTGCTGCTCCAGGGCATTGAGCAAGGCCAGGCGCTCGGCATCGTCCAGGGGCAAGCCCGCTGGCGCCTCGGCAGCCGTCGGTGGCGCCGCCGGGCCCGCCTGACGGATCATCGCCGGCACATCCTCCAGGCCGATCCGCCCGTCTTCGCAGAGCGCCGCCAGGGTCCGCAGCACATTGCGCAACTGCCGCACGTTGCCCGGCCAATGGAAGTCCAGCAGGGCCTGGCGCGCCGGGCCGTCGAGCGTCGCCGGCTGATCGCCGGCCTCCTGGGCCAGGAGAAAGTCCAGCAGTTCGGATTTGTCACTGCGTTCGCGCAGTGCCGGCAGGGCGATTTCCAGGCCGTTGAGACGGTAATACAGGTCCTCGCGGAAGCTGCCGTCCCGCACCCGCTCCAGCAAGTCGCGGTGGGTGGCGCTGATGATGCGCACGTCGACCGCCTGCGGCTCGCCGCCGATCGGCACCACCATGCGCTCTTCCAGCACCCGCAACAGGCGGGTCTGCAAGGCCAGCGGCATATCGCCGATTTCATCGAGGAACAGCGTGCCGCCATCGGCCTGCTGCAACTTGCCCCGCATGCCTTCCTTGCGCGCCCCGGTAAAACTGCCGCCGCGATAACCGAACAGCTCGCTTTCGATCAGGCTTTCCGGAATCGCCGCGCAGTTCAGCGCGACAAAGGCCTTGTCCGCCCGCTGGCTGGCCTGGTGCACCGCCTTGGCGAAGGCCTCCTTGCCCGAACCGGTTTCGCCGTTGATCAACAGCGGCACATCGCGCTCGAACACCCGCAGCGACTTGCGAAAATCGCTTTGCAGCGCCGCATCGCCCAGGCAGATGCCCGCCAGGCGCGGCCGCTCCACCGCCAGCGCACTGGGCATCACTGGCTTGGGCACGCTGCGCGGCTGGCCACGCAGCACGGCGAACAGCGGCCGGCCATCGCGAGTGCGCAGCGGCCAGCTGGCGCTGGCATTGATGCTGGCGCGGCCCAGCAGTTCGTCCAGCGAGCAGTCGAAGAACGCCTCCACCGGCTTGCCCAGCAAGCCACCGCGAATATGCCCCAACAGGTTCAAGGCGCTCTGGTTCACCGCACAGATCCGCCCTTCGCCGTCGAAGGCCAGCAGGCCTTCGCTGAACAGGCCGACGGATTCGGCCTGCAGGTGGAAACGCAACAGCCACTGGTTGTCGAAACAGCGCAGGAAATAACAACTCTCGATCATCTTCGCCGAGAGATTGACCAGGGCCATGGTGTGGAACTGGCTCTGCCGCGACACATCCGGGCGCGCCGAGGACACGTCGAGCACCGCCAACAGTTCGCCGTGCGGGTCGAACACCGGGCTGGCGGAACAGGTCAGGCCGGTATGGCGGCCACGGAAATGTTCGTCCTGGTGGATGGTCAGGGACTGGCGCTCCACCAGGCAGGTGCCGATGCCGTTGGTGCCTTCGCAGGCCTCGCTCCAGTCGGCGCCGAGCCACAGCCCGGCACGTTCGAAGATCTTGCGCTCGGTCGGCGCGGTGACGCAGTTGAGGATCACCCCGCGGGCATCGGTCAGCAGCACCGCATGGCCGGCGCCGGACAGTTGCTGGTGCAGGCTGGTCATCTCGCTGCCGGCAATTTGCAGCACCTGGCGCAGGCGTTCGCGGCTCTCCAGCACGCGGCCATGTTCGAGCACCGTGGGCGCCATGCTCAGGGCGGGGTCGAGGTGGTAGTCCTCCAGGCAACGCAGCCAGGAACGGGCGATCGAAGGATCGCTGCCGGGCCCCTGCAGGCGGGCCTTGCCCTGGGCCACGGTCAGCACTTGCTGGGCGTGCCGGGTGAGGTGATTGCTGTGCATTTCTTATTGTTCTCCCGAGAGAGGTGATACCCGGACCGGCGACAAGACACCGACCTGGAACCGCTACCTTCTTCAGCGAGGCCCAGCATCCTCCAGCCATGCCCGCATTGCAATGGCGCCTCGACCAATGAGTCACAGGCTGTGCCACAAGCGGTACAAAGTGTCACCCAGGCTGCGCCACAACTGCCACAGGCCTGCTGCGCCAAGCGCCTGCAACATTCGTAAACCCTTGATTCAGCGGGCCTGCAACGCAGTGGCCCGGGCTTTGCTCTACGCTTTTGCAAGCGCGACAGCGCGTCCTCCCAATAAGCACAAAAGCCAGGAGATACCCACCATGCGTTACGCACACCCCGGTACTGAAGGCGCTATCGTTTCGTTCAAGAGCAAGTACGGCAACTACATCGGCGGCGAGTTCGTCGCGCCAGTCAAAGGCCAGTACTTCACCAACACCTCGCCGGTAAACGGCCAGCCGATCGCCGAATTCCCGCGCTCCACCGCCGAAGACATCGAGAAGGCCCTGGATGCCGCCCATGCCGCTGCCGATGCCTGGGGCGCCACCTCGGCGCAGGCCCGCTCGCTGATCCTGCTGAAAATCGCCGACCGTATCGAACAGAACCTCGAGCTGCTGGCCATCACCGAGACCTGGGACAACGGCAAGGCCATCCGCGAGACCCTGAACGCCGACATTCCCCTGGCCGCCGATCACTTCCGCTATTTCGCCGGCTGCCTGCGGGCCCAGGAAGGCAGCGCCGCGGAGATCGACGGCAATACCGTGGCCTATCACATCCACGAACCGCTGGGCGTGGTCGGGCAAATCATCCCGTGGAACTTCCCGCTGCTGATGGCCGCCTGGAAACTCGCCCCGGCCCTGGCCGCCGGCAACTGCGTGGTGCTCAAGCCCGCCGAGCAGACCCCGCTGGGCATCTGCGTGCTGCTCGAACTGATCGGCGACCTGCTGCCACCCGGCGTACTCAACGTGGTGCAAGGCTTCGGCAAAGAGGCCGGCGAGGCCCTGGCCACCAGCAAGCGCATCGCCAAGATCGCCTTCACCGGCTCGACCCCGGTGGGCTCGCACATCATGAAATGCGCCGCCGAGAACATCATTCCGTCGACCGTGGAACTGGGCGGCAAGTCGCCGAACATCTTCTTCGCCGACATCATGAAAGCCGAGCCGAGCTTCATCGAGAAAGCCGCCGAAGGCCTGGTGCTGGCGTTCTTCAACCAGGGCGAAGTCTGCACCTGCCCGTCCCGCGCCCTGGTGGAAGAGTCGATCTACGACGAGTTCATGCAGGTGGTGATGAAAAAGGTCGAGCAGATCAAGCGCGGCGACCCGCTGGACACCGACACCATGGTCGGCGCCCAGGCGTCCGAGCAGCAGTTCGACAAGATCCTCTCCTACCTGGAAATCGCCAAGGGTGAAGGCGCGCAGCTGCTGACCGGCGGCAAGGTGGAAAAACTCGAAGGCAACCTGGCCAGCGGGTATTACATCCAGCCGACGCTGCTCAAGGGCAACAACAAGATGCGCGTGTTCCAGGAAGAAATCTTCGGCCCGGTGGTGAGCATCACCACGTTCAAGGACGAAGCCGAGGCCCTGGCCATCGCCAACGATACCGAGTTCGGTCTCGGCGCCGGTCTCTGGACCCGCGACATCAACCGCGCCTACCGCATGGGCCGGGCCATCAAGGCCGGTCGCGTGTGGACCAACTGCTACCACCTGTACCCCGCGCACGCGGCGTTCGGCGGTTACAAGAAGTCCGGCGTCGGTCGTGAAACCCACAAAATGATGCTCGACCACTACCAGCAGACCAAGAACCTGCTGGTGAGCTACGACATCAATCCACTGGGCTTCTTCTAAACCGGGGCCCGGGCGAGACCACTCCGGTGGTTTCGCCCGGGCGTCTTCGCCAGGTTCGCCGGCGAAGGGCCTCGATGCAAAACGCAGTATCACCTCGCAATACCGATCCGGTCTGCCGGCCGGGCACAACAATAAAAACAGGTGAATCCTTATGGCTAGCGAACAGACTGGCGTGCAGTCGGCGGGCTCTTCCGTCGATTTTGAAAAAGTCGGCTCCGACTACTTCCAACAACGCGAACTGAAAAAAGGCGCGGCAGGCTGGGTCCTGCTGGTGGGCCTGGGGGTGGCCTACGTGATTTCCGGCGACTACGCCGGCTGGAACTTCGGCCTGGCCCAGGGCGGCTGGGGCGGCATGTTCCTCGCCACCCTGCTGATGGCCACCATGTACCTGTGCATGTGTTTCTCCCTGGCCGAACTGTCGTCGATGATCCCCACCGCCGGCGGCGGCTACGGTTTCGCCCGCAGCGCCTTCGGCCCCTGGGGCGGCTTTCTCACGGGGACCGCGATCCTCATCGAATACGCGATCGCCCCGGCGGCGATCGCGGTGTTCATCGGCGCCTATTGCCAGTCGCTGTTCGGTATCGGCGGCTGGATGATCTACCTGGCGTTCTACATCGTGTTCATCGCCATCCATATCTTCGGGGTGGGCGAGGCACTGAAGCTGATGTTCATCATCACCGCCGTGGCAGCCCTGGCCCTGGGCGTGTTCCTGGTGGCGATGGTGCCGCACTTCTCGGTCGCCAACCTGCTGGATATCCCGGTCACCGAGGCCGTGGGCGCCAGCAGCTTCCTGCCCTTCGGTTATGTCGGCGTGTGGGCGGCGATTCCCTATGCGATCTGGTTCTTCCTGGCGGTCGAAGGCGTGCCCCTGGCCGCCGAAGAAACCAAGAACCCCAAGCGCGACCTGCCGCGCGGCCTGATCGGCGCCATGCTGGTATTGCTCAGTTTCGCCCTGCTGATCCTGGTGATCGGCCCTGGCGGCGCCGGGGCCAATGCCCTGCTGACCTCGGGCAACCCGCTGGTGGAGGCCCTGGCCAAGTCCTACGGCGGCTCGACCTGGATGGGCAGCTTCGTCAACCTGGTGGGCCTGGCCGGCCTGATCGCCAGCTTCTTCTCGATCATCTACGCCTACTCGCGGCAGATCTTCGCCCTGTCCCGCGCCGGCTACCTGCCGCGCAAGCTGTCGGAAACCAACCAGAGCAAGGCGCCGGTCCTGGCACTGGTGATCCCCGGCATCATCGGCTTCGGCCTGTCGCTGACCGGTCAGGGCGACCTGCTGATCCTGGTGGCGGTGTTCGGCGCGACCATCTCCTACGTGCTGATGATGGCCGCGCACATCACCCTGCGCATCCGCCGCCCCAAGATGGAGCGTCCGTACCGCACGCCGGGCGGCATCTTCACCTCCGGCGTGGCCCTGGTACTGGCCTGCATCGCCGTGGTGGCAGGCTTCCTGGTGGACCCGCGGGTGGTCATTGGCGCCGCAATCATCTATGGAGTATTAATTGCTTACTTTGCTTTCTACAGTCGGCATCACTTGGTAGCAGGCACGCCCGAGGAAGAGTTCGCGGCCATTCAGAAAGCTGAAGAAGCCTTGCACTAACTGCCGAAAACCTCGACGCGGGGGCTGCGTTCCCGCGTCGTCACGGAGAACCTGTATGGCAAGTTTCGCCCACACCATCGGCGCCCAGACCTACCGCTTCGACAGCCTCAAGGAAGTCATGGCCAAGGCCAGCCCGGCGCGCTCCGGGGATTTCCTCGCCGGTGTCGCCGCCCTCAACGACGGCGAGCGGGTCGCGGCGCAAATGACCCTGGCGGACATCCCGCTCAAGCACTTCCTCGAGGAAGCGCTGATCCCCTACGAGAACGACGAAGTCACCCGGCTGATCATCGACACCCACGACAAGGCCGCCTTCGCCCCCGTCAGCCACCTCACGGTCGGCGGTTTTCGCGACTGGCTGCTCGGCGATGCCGCCGACGAACAGAGCCTGCGCGCCCTGGCGCCGGGCCTGACGCCGGAAATGGCCGCCGCCGTATCGAAGATCATGCGCGTCCAGGACCTGGTACTGGTGGCGCAGAAGATCCGCGTGGTCACCCAGTTTCGCGGCACCCTGGGCCTGCGCGGGCGCCTGTCGACCCGCCTGCAGCCCAACCATCCGACCGACGAACCGGCGGGCATCGCCGCGAGCATTCTCGACGGCCTGCTCTACGGCAATGGCGATGCCATGATCGGCATCAACCCGGCCACCGACAGCATCGCCTCGATCTGCGCCCTGCTGGAAATGCTCGACGCGATCATCCAGCGCTACGAGATCCCCACCCAGGCCTGCGTGCTGACCCACGTCACCACCTCCATCGAGGCGATCAACCGCGGCGTGCCGCTGGACCTGGTGTTCCAGTCGATCGCCGGGACCGAGGCGGCCAACGCCAGTTTCGGCATCAACCTGAATGTGTTGCAGGAAGGCTACGAAGCCGGCCTGAGCCTCAAGCGTGGCACCCTGGGGCAGAACCTGATGTATTTCGAGACCGGCCAGGGCAGCGCGCTGTCGGCCAACGCCCACTTCGGCGTCGACCAGCAGACCTGCGAAACCCGCGCCTACGCCGTGGCCCGGCACTTCAAGCCGTTCCTGGTCAATACCGTGGTTGGCTTCATCGGCCCCGAGTACCTGTACAACGGCAAGCAGATCATCCGCGCCGGCCTGGAAGACCACTTCTGCGGCAAGCTGCTGGGCGTGCCCATGGGTTGCGATATCTGCTACACCAACCACGCCGAAGCCGACCAGGACGACATGGACACCCTGCTGACCCTGCTCGGCGTGGCCGGGATCAACTTCATCATGGGCATCCCCGGCTCCGACGACATCATGCTCAACTACCAGACCACCTCCTTCCACGATGCGCTCTACGCCCGCCAGACCCTGGGCCTGAAGCCGGCGCCGGAGTTCGAGCAGTGGCTGGCGAAAACCGGCATCTTCACCCAGCCCGACGGCAAGGTGCGGTTCGGCCACAACCTGCCGCCGGCCTTCCGCCAGGCCCTGGCGCAGTTGGGATAAGGAACAGGCTCATGGACAAACACCCGACCGACAGCCAGAACCCCTGGCTGGAACTGCGCCGCCTGACCCCGGCGCGCATCGCCCTGGGCCGCACCGGCACCAGCCTGCCCACCGGTGCGCAACTGGACTTCCAGTTCGCCCATGCCCAGGCCCGCGACGCGGTGCACCTGCCCTTCGACCACGCCGGGCTGAGTAGCCAGCTGGCCGAGCGCGGCCGCGACAGCCTGCTGTTGCACAGCGCCGCCAGCGACCGCCACAGCTACCTGCAACGCCCGGACCTGGGGCGCAAGTTGAGCGAGGCCTCGGCCCAGGCCCTGCGCGATCATGCCAGCGCCAACCCGGGCGGCGTGGACCTGGCGATCGTCGTCGCCGACGGCCTCTCGGCCCTCGCGGTGCATCGTCATACCCTGCCGTTCCTGGCCCGCCTCGAAGAACAGAGCGCGGCGGAAAACTGGTCGCTGTCGCCGGTGATCCTGGTGCAACAGGGGCGCGTCGCGGTGGCCGACGAAATCGGCGAGCTGCTCGGCGCGAAAATGACCGTGATCCTGATCGGCGAACGCCCGGGCCTGAGCTCGCCGGACAGCCTCGGGCTGTATTTCACCTACAACCCCAAGGTCGGGCTCACCGACGCCTATCGCAACTGCATTTCCAATGTGCGCCTGGAAGGCCTGAGCTACGGCATGGCCGCGCACCGCCTGCTGTACCTGATGCGCGAGGCCTGCCGGCGCCAGCTCTCGGGAGTCAACCTCAAGGACGAGGCCCAGGTGAATACCCTGGACAGCGATTCGCCCGACACCCTCAGGGGCAACTTCCTTCTGGGGCCGCAAAAGCCGTGACTTTTCGAGACGATTGCGCTTTTTTTACGCTTTAGGCAGCATCGAAACACGGCTGCCCGAGTAATGAACCGTTTGCCGTCGTATCCATTCGAAGTTGAGGACAACCATGCGGATTACTCAAGCGACCCTCGAACACCTGGATCTGTTGACGCCCCTGTTCGTCAAATACCGTGAGTTCTATGGCGCCCTGCCGTTTCCGGACTCGTCCCGGGCCTTCCTGGAAAAGCGCCTGCGCCGCAAGGAGTCGGTGATCTATCTGGCGCTGCCCGACGATGACGACAAGAAACTCCTGGGTTTCTGCCAGCTCTACCCCAGCTTCTCCTCCCTGTCGCTCAAGCGCGTGTGGATCCTCAACGATATCTATGTCGCCGAAGACGCCCGCCGCCAGCTGGTGGCCGACAACCTGATCCGTACCGCGAAGAAAATGGCCAAGGACACCCATGCCGTGCGCATGCGGGTCTCGACCAACAGCGACAACGAAGTGGCGCAGAAAACCTATGAATCCATCGGTTTTCGCGAAGACACCGAGTTCAAGAGCTACGTCCTGCCGATCAGCGACGACTAGGCCCGAATGTTTCGCGGCCTTCGCCAGTCCCCTCGTCGGGGCCGGCGCAGGCCGCGGGCTGTGGTTCCGGGCCGGCCATCCGCACACGACACTCCCCGCTACAAACTCAACGCCCATTTCACATTTCAGGTCTTATAATGCCGACCTTTTCGGGGCATAAGATCAATCCGCACTAGCTGTAAGCTTTTGCCCCAGTCATCGCACAGATCCGCTGAGTCGGGTCATCACCACAGGTGCTTCAATGGATTTCAACCCGATCGACCTCATCCTTCATCTCGATGTTTACCTCGACATGCTGGTGACCAACTACGGGCCATGGATCTACGCCATCCTGTTCCTGGTGATTTTCTGCGAGACCGGCCTGGTGGTGATGCCCTTCCTGCCGGGCGACTCCCTGCTGTTCATCGCCGGCGCGGTGGCGGCCGGTGGCGGCATGGATCCGGTGCTGCTCGGCGGCTTGCTGATGCTGGCGGCGATCCTCGGCGACAGCACCAACTACATCATCGGGCGTACGGTGGGCGAACGCCTGTTCAGTAACCCGGACTCGAAGATCTTCCGCCGCGACTACCTGCAGAAGACCCACGACTTCTATGATCGCCACGGCGGCAAGACCGTGACCCTGGCGCGTTTCCTGCCGATCATCCGCACCTTCGCGCCGTTCGTCGCCGGCGTGGCCAAGATGCCTTACCCGCGTTTCTTCGCCTTCAGCGTGGCCGGCACCATCCTCTGGGTCGGTGGCCTGGTGACCCTGGGCTACTTCTTCGGCAACGTGCCGTTCATCAAGAAGAACCTGTCGCTGCTGGTGGTGGGCATCATCCTGCTGTCGCTGGTGCCGATGATCATCGGCGTGGTGCGCAGCCGCCTGGGCCGCTCGGCGGCCAAGGCCGAAAGCCACTGATCGACATGTGGCCCCTCAGCGCCTGGCGCCGCCGGCGCCGTCTGGCCCGGCACCCGATTGCCGATGAGATGTGGCAACGGGTGCGCCAGCACCTGCCCTTTCTCGATGGCCTGAGTGCCGCCGAAGACCAGTGGCTGCGGGAAACCAGCGTGCTGTTTCTCGATGAAAAACACCTGAGCGCCCTGCCCGGCGTCGAGCTGCACCAGTTCGAGCGCCTGCTGCTGGCGGCCCAGGCCCAGTTGCCGCTGCTGCACCTGGGGGACCTGAACTGGTATCAGGGCTTCCACGAGATCGTCCTCTACCCCGACGACTTCCTCAGCCCCCAGCGCCATCGCGACGCCAGCGGCGTCGAGCACGAATGGGACGCCGAACACAGCGGCGAAGCCTGGCAACAGGGCCCGATCATCCTGGCCTGGCCGGGGGTGCTCGCCAGCGGCGGCTGGGAAGCCTACAACCTGGTGATCCACGAACTGGCGCACAAGCTGGACATGCTCAACGGCGACGCCAACGGCCTGCCGCCGCTGCATGGCGACATGCGCGTCAGCGACTGGGCCCAGGCGATGCAGGCGGCCTACGACGACCTCAATCGCCAGCTCGACCACGACCCCGACGCCGAAACCGCCATCGATCCCTATGCCGCGGAAAACCCCGCCGAGTTCTTCGCCGTCACCAGCGAATACTTCTTCAGCGCCCCGGACCTGCTCCACCAGGCATACCCACGGGTGTACGAGCAATTGCAGCTGTTTTACCGTCAGGATCCGCTGGCCCGGCTCCAGCACCTGCAAGCCAGCGACCCGCATTATCAGCAACACTGACGCCCCGGACCGCAACGGCCGTTGGCCGGCGCTAAAAATCGCCGGTCCCGGCACGTCTATCTGAACTAAACGCGTCGCGGCGACTCTTCCTTGTGCACGCGAGCGCCGGGCGGCAGTTGCCGCACGGGCTTCGCGGCAGCATCCCCCTGGCTGTCCATACGTCCTTCGGTACGTGGCACAGCCTGGGGAATGTGCCTATAATCGCCGCCACTTTTTGGTCAATCCGGCCAAGACATTTTGGTCAACTAACGGGGGCATCGCCCAATGAGCTACAGCAAGATTCCGGCTGGCAAAGACCTGCCGAACGACATCTACGTCGCAATCGAGATCCCGGCCAACCACGCGCCGATCAAATACGAAATCGACAAAGACAGCGACTGCCTGTTCGTTGACCGTTTCATGGCCACCCCGATGTTCTACCCGGCCAACTACGGTTTCATCCCGAACACCCTGGCCGACGACGGGGATCCCCTCGACGTGCTGGTCGTCACCCCTTACCCGGTTGCCCCAGGCTCGGTGATCCGTGCCCGTCCGGTCGGCGTCCTGAACATGACCGACGACGGCGGCGGCGATGCCAAAGTCATCGCGGTGCCACACGACAAGCTGTCCCAGCTGTACGTCGACGTGAAGGAATACACCGACCTGCCACCGCTGCTGATCCAGCAGATCGAGCACTTCTTCGCGAACTACAAAGACCTGGAAAAAGGCAAGTGGGTGAAGATCGAAGGCTGGGCCGGCGCAGACGCCGCTCGCGACGCGATCAGCAAGTCGGTTGCCGCCTACAAGGGCTAAAAGCAGCTGCACGCTTGCAGCGACAAGCCTCAAGAAAAAGCCCCGGTCATCCGGGGCTTTTTCTTGCCTGTCGAATCTTGCCCCCAGACGCCAGACATCTGGGCTTTTTGCCTGCCATTAGCGCTTCGTGCTGGGAATTTCCTTCGCAAATCAGTATGCTGCGCCCCACCTTCGCGCATCGACCTATCCAATCGGTCAGATCCGCCCGACGCGGCAGATGATTTTCTCGCCACGTCCCACAGCCAGCCGCCAGAGCTGGGTGTACGTTTTGCAGGCTGGTGCGGTTTACCAAAAATGAACCAAGCCAGTCCCCGAGAAGCCGGCCACAAGCCGGCTTTTTATTTGTCCGAAATATTCCCATTCCATCCAAGAACCCACCCGGTGGACTAGATATTACAAGGGCTCCAGGAATCCCCCTGTCCAATGGTGTTTAACACCTGGTGGTTGATGGCCTGGTGGGCTGCGGTTCGAAGGATGCGGGTCAACGCGGTAAGTCGCCCTACATACATCGCAGCGAATAGATTTTCCCTAACACCATTCAGAAACGTCTTATTTATCCCCCTCCCCCAAACCCCGCATGCTTTGCCCCCCGCCAATCTGCCTGGCGCCTGAGCGCAACCTGGTTGCCCAGCCCCTGATCGAAGCCCATTGCCGACTCGAACCAGCCCCTGGACGCCGTAGCACTCTCTACCTACACGCCGCGCCCCTCACCAGAGGACCCCAGCCGCCATGACCTTTACCCTCAACGACCGCCTACTTACACTGGACCAATTCCCTCTCGACCCGGCTTCCGACACCCAGCCTGCCAACGCACTCAGCAGCGCAGACTCGTTCGCCGAGGAGTGCGAAGTGCTGGTTATGGAGCAGCCCGCTCTCGAGGACGGCGCCCCACCAGTCGGCGTGGTTATCCATGCGTATCACCCCGATATTCTGCAAGACATTTTGCGGCGTTTGATTCACCTGCCGGAACGCCTGCACCTATACGTAACCTGCGTGGCCAACCGTGACGATGCGGTACGCGACCAGCTGGCGGCCAGCGGGCTGAGCTATTCGCTGTTTCGGGTGCCCAACCACGGGAGGGATGTCTTGCCATTCTTGCGCGTGCTGCCGTTTTTACGCGCCGATAACATCCACACGCTGGTCAAGCTGCACACCAAGCGCTCGGCGCACTTAGGCGTGGCGAATTCCTGGGCCCAGGACCTTTTCGATGACCTGCTGAGCCCTGCGCGCTTCCGCCATTCGGTAAAACACCTTGACGACCCGGCGCACCATCCACTGCTCGGCCCCGAGCGGTACAGGCTGCCGGTCAGCAGAAGCCTTGATGGCAGCAACCGCACACACCTGGTCGCCCTGGCCGAGCGTGCTGGCATTGATCCACGCCACATCGACGAGGCGTTTTTTTTTGCCGGCACCATGTTCTTCGTGCGCACCGAAGCGTTGATCCCCCTGGAACGGATGCACCTGACGGGTAAAGATTTCGAAACTGAACGCGGCCAGCTTGACGGCACCCTGGCACACGCCATGGAACGCTTTTTTGGCGTGCTCGCGAATATCGGCAAACAACAGCGCAATCTCAACCTGTACCGGCGCTGGCTGGACACTCGGCAACTGACAGCCGGCGAATCAGAAGGTCTGCCGGCGCGACTGGCGAGCTGGCCACGGCAACTGGACGTGTTGCTGGTGTTGACCGATACCACCGGTGACATCGCGTTGTTGCGTTCCAGCCTGGAAAGCATCGACCGTCAGCTTTACCGGGCGGCGGCCATCGTGGTGCTGTCCGATGCAGAACCGGCAGGGGTGACGCCAGCCGACAATCTGGTCTGGCTGCCACTGGCTGAATCCTGGCCGAGCCAGCTCAATGAGCTATTGCAGGAGATTCAGGTCGACTGGTGTTACCTGCTGCGGGGCGGCGACCAGCTCGACCCCCATGCGCTGCTATTACTCGCCGAAGGCGTCGCCCTGAACCCCGGCGTCAGCGCTTGCTACAGCGATGAAGACTCGCTGGGCGCAACCGGCTGCCAGAACCCGATATTCAAGCCGGACCTGAACCTGGATCTGTTGCGCAGTTATCCGTATGTCGGCCGAGCTCTGGCCTTCAGTCGCGAGGCTGTGCTGGCTGCCGATGGCTTCGATCCCGCCTTCACCGAACTGGCCCCCCATGACCTGCTCTATCGGCTGGTGGAAACCCATGGGCTGGGCACCGTCGGGCACCTCGCGGATGTGCTGGTTCACCAGGCAATCGACTTTGTCCAGTGGCTCGGCGAACCCCAGGTCATTGCGCACTCGGCGGCTATAGTCGAGGCGCACTTGCAGCGCCTGGGCGTGGCTCATGAACTGCGCGCAGGCCCCTTGCCGGTGGCTAACCGCGTGGTTTATCAACACGCCGGGCAGCCGCTGGTGTCCATCCTTATTCCCACCAGGGATTGCCTGCCGATGCTGCTCCGTTGCGTCGAAAGCATCATGGAGAAAACCCGCTATACGAATTACGAACTGATCATCATCGATAACAACAGTGAAACCGCCGAAGCCCTGGACTGGTTCGCGGGAGTGGAGCGCTTGAACGACGCCAAGGTGCGCATCCTGCGTTACCCTCAACCTTTCAACTACTCGGCGATCAACAATTTTGCCGCCAGCCAGGCCCGTGGTGAATATCTGGTGCTGCTCAACAATGACACCGCGGTCATTGATGGGGACTGGCTTGACGCATTGCTCCATCACGCCCAGCGGCCGGAAGTAGGCATCGTCGGCGCCAAATTATTGTTCCCTGACGGGGCTATTCAACATGCAGGTGTGGTACTCGGCTTGGGCGGCGTCGCAGAGCACCCGTTCATCCGCGATCCCCTGCAGTCCAACGGCTACCTTCACCGTTTGCAGGTTGACCAGAACTACAGTGCGGTGACCGCTGCCTGCCTGATGATCCGAACCGAGCTGTACCACCAGGTGGGCGGATTGGACGAGGTCGGCCTGGGGGTTTCCTATAACGACGTAGACCTGTGCCTGAAAGTCGGCCAGGCCGGACGACTGATCGTCTGGACGCCTTATGCGGTGCTCATGCATGAAGCCAACGTGAGCCAGAACAAGGTCGATTCGACCAAGCAGCAAGCCAAGCGTGAGCGCTTCAAACGCGAACAATCGGTGATGTACCAGCGTTGGCTACCGTTGCTCGCCAACGACCCGGCCTACAACCGCAACCTGACCTTGACAGGCAGCGGCTTCGCCCACGACTACCGCAGCGAGTCTGGCTGGCAACCGTTCGCCAGTCGCCTGATGCCTTACGCGCTGTGCTACCCCGGCGACTCTTTCGGTAGCGGACATTATCGGGTGCGTCAGCCCCTGGCTGCCCTGAAAGCCGCGCAGCTGGTTGAGGGTATGGTGAGCGACTGGGTGCTTCAACCCGTAGAGTTGGAACGCCTGGCGCCGGACACGATCATTTTCCAGCGACAACTCACGGACCCTCAGCTGGAAGTCATCCAGAACACCAAGGCATTCTCCAACGCCTTCAAGGTTTACGAACTGGATGACTACGTTCTCGACGTGCCCGCTGGCAACGCAGCCCGCGAACTGCTTCCCAAAGACATCGCCAAACGCCTGAAAAAAGCGCTGGGTCTGTGCGACCGACTGGTGGTGTCGACCCACCCCCTGGCCAATGCGCTAAAGGACTTCAACGCCGACATTCGGGTGATGGAGAACCGCCTGCCGAGCCAGTGGTGGAGCGACCTGCGCAGCCATCGCCGCCAAGGCCGCAAGCCTCGGGTCGGCTGGGCCGGCGGCTCGAGCCACAGCGAAGACTTGCAAGTCATTGCCGAAGTGGTTCGTGAACTGGCGGGGGAGGTGGAATGGGTGTTCATGGGCATGTGCCCACCGGCGCTGCGTCCCTATGTTCACGAGTTCCATAAGGGTGTGAATATCGAGAAATACCCGGCACGCCTGGCAGGTTTAAACCTGGACCTGGCCTTGGCACCTCTCAAGGACAATATTTTCAACGCGTGTAAAAGCAATTTACGGCTACTTGAATACGGCGCCTGTGGCTTCCCGGTGATCTGCTCGGACATCCTCTGCTATCGCGGTGATTTTCCGGTGACCCGGGTCAGGAACAGGCCCAAAGACTGGATTGCCGCGATTCGCGAACATCTCGCTGAACCCGACGCCAGCGCCAGGGCCGGAGATGCCTTGCGCAGCGTGGTGCTCGATAACTGGATGCTCAGGGAAGAACACCTGCTGGCGTGGCGAAACGCCTGGCTGAAGGACTGACTGACCGGGCAGGCAAATCCCCGGCGACGAAACACCCGCCGCCGTGCCAGAGTAAAAAAGACTCCCCTACTGGCGGTACAGAACTTGAACAAGCTGTCCGAAATGCACTTCTTCGTCGCCGTGGTCGACACCGGCAGTATTTCCGAAGCCGCAAGGCGCCTGGGCACGGCCAAATCCATGGTCAGCCAGCGGATCCAGCAACTGGAAAAACGCCTGGGCAGCATCCTCCTCGAACGCGGGCGCCAGGTGCGCCTGACCGAACCCGGCCAGGTCTTCTATCACCATTGCGTGCGCATCCTGGCCGATGTCGAAGACGCCGAGGACGCGGTACAGGCCTTCGCCTCAACCCTGCGCGGCAGCCTGCGCCTGGCCGCGCCCATGGCGTTCAGCATTCGCTACCTGACGCCGATCCTGTCGTCTTTCGCCGTGCGTTATCCCGAGCTGCGCCTGGACGTCGAATTCGATGATCGCTACGTGAACCTGCAAGAAGAACACTTCGACGCGGCCATTCGCATCGGCGAATTGCCCGACTCGTCCCTGATCGCCAAGACCATCGCCTGCAACCGCCATGTCATCTGCGCCAGCCCCGCCTACCTGGCGGCCCGCGGGACACCGCGGTCCCCGGAGGAACTGGCCGGCCACGACGCCCTGCTGTACGTGAATCGCGAACCCCATGGCATGTGGACCCTGCCGGTCGGCGAGCAACTGGAGTCGTTCCGGGTGCGTTGCCGCATGCGCACCAACAACGGTTATCAGCTGATGGAAGCCGCCAAGGCCGGCATGGGCCTGGCGATCCTGCCGACCTTTCTCGCCGTCGACGCCCTGCTCGCCGGCGAGTTGCAGGTGGTGCTGGAGCCCCACGCACCTCGCGGCGGCCACATCTGCGCGGTGTATCGCCAGTCCCACCGGGCCTCGCCCCGACTGGAGGCGCTGGTCGGCTTCCTCAGCGAACAGATCGGCAGCCCGCCGGTCTGGGAGCAGCAGTTGGCGGCGCACGCGCAGTCGCTGGAACGTTCGTGAAAAGCGGAACCACGATTCGGTTTTTGCCGGCTTATTGAGCCTCCCCGCCTGTTTTAGCCTCCCTGTACCAGACGCCCCACCCCGCGTCTGACAGGGAGAAGACCCATGAAAGAACCGTTGAACAACCCCGCACGCCGTGCCGTGCTCGCTGGCGGCGTAGTGGTTGCCGCCACCCTGGCCGCAGGCAGCGGCCTGGCCCAGGCGCTGGAGGCGGACAAGAACACCGGCAAGGCTGCCGGCCCTGCGACCCCGGTCGATGTGCTCATTGTCGGCGGGGGCTCCGCCGGCGCGGTACTGGCCCGGCGCCTGAGCGAAAACGGCAAGCGCCGGGTACTGCTGCTGGAGGCCGGCCACAGCTACGGCCCGCACAGTTACCCAGAGATCCTGGCCAAGAGCGACATCGTCGGCGCCAATGGCAACCCCGAGTTCGAATGGGGCTACAAGACCCAGCCCGGCTACATCGATCACCCGATCGGCGCGCTGCGCGGCAAAGTCCTGGGTGGCAGCTCGGCGATCAACGGCGCCGTGGCGATCCGCGCCCGCCCGACCGATTTCAAGCGCTGGAACCTGCCAGGCTGGAGCTACGACGAGCTGCTGCCGTCGTTCAAGAAACTGGAAACCCACAGCGGCGGCTCTTCCGCCCTGCATGGCCATGAAGGCCCGCTGCCAGTGCATCAACTGCTGCGCGCCGATGTCACGCCCATGCAACAAGCCTTCATGGACGCCACCCTCGCCAATGGCTTCAAACTCGTGGCCGACTTCGACGGTCCCGATGCCAACGGCGTCAGCCCGTACCCGATGAACATCGTCGACGGCGTGCGGGTGAACACCGGCATGGCCTACCTGACGGACGAAGTGCGCGCGCGCAAGAACCTCGAGATCCGCCCCGACAGCCTAGTGGACAAGGTGCTGTTCGAGGGCAAGCGGGCCATCGGCGTGCAACTGGCCAATGGTGAAAAACTGCTGGCCGGCGAAGTCATCTTGTCGGCCGGCACCTATGGCAGCGCCGCCATCCTGCTGCGCTCCGGCGTGGGCCCGGAGGCCGGGCTGCGCGCCCTGCAGATTGCGCAAGTGGCCGAGTTGCCGGTGGGCCAGCACCTGGTGGACCACCCGTTCTACTACAACGCCTATGCGGCCAGGCCCGAACGGATCGGCCGCCAGTCGCCCGCCATCGGCGCCAAGCTCTGGACCCACAGCCGCAGCGCGGAAAACGGCGACCTCGACCTGCACATCACCGCCACCCACCTGTTCCCCCACGACCAGAGCCCGACCAAGGTCGGCTTCGTCCTCGCCGTGGCCCTGACCCGGCCGCTGTCCGAGGGCAAGCTGACGCTGGCCAGCCGCGACCCGTTCGTGGCGCCGAAGATCGACCTGAACTTCCTCGCCGAGGAAAAGGACCGCCAGCGCCTGCTGGACGGCATTCGCCTGGCCCGCAAGATCGGCAGCACGGCGCCGCTGAACGGGCTGATCCACTCGGAACTCAACCCCGGGGCCGGCAAGGACTCCGACGAGGCCTTGCTGGCCAGCGTCAAGGCCAGCCTCGACACCTATCACCACCCGACCTCGACGGCGCCCATGGGCCGTCCCGGCGATGCCCGGGCCGTGGTCGACCTGGAGGCGCGGGTCATCGGCCTGCAAGGCCTGCGCGTAGTGGATGCGTCGATCTTCCCCGACGTGCCGTCGGTGGCCACCAACATCACCGTGATCGCCACCGCCGAACACATTGCCCGCCATTACGCCTGACCGAGGAACGCACGATGAACAACACACCGGCACTGAACTGGATCGACGGCCAATGGCTGGACTCCGGCGACTACAAGGACTCCATCGACCCGGCGACCTACGAGCGCATCGGCCGGTACGCCGAGGGCGGCCTGCACGAGGCGCAGCAGGGTATCGCGGCCGCGCAGCGGGCCTTTCGCCACGACCCCTGGAAAGACGACCGCGGCCTGCGCGCCCGGGCGCTGCTGGAATTGGCCGACGCCTTCGAACGCAACGCCAGCGCGCTGATCGAGACCCTGGCGCTGGAGAACGGCAAGATCAAGCCAGAGGCTGAGTTCGAAGTCAGCATGGTGCCTTCCAAGTTGCGCTACTACGCCTCCCTGGCCCGGACCGAATATGGCCGCGCCGCCGAACCCAGGCCCGGGCGCCTGTCCCTGGTGCTGCGCCAGGCCGTGGGCGTGGCGGGCATCATCGTGCCGTGGAACTCGCCGGTGGTGCTGATGATCCGTTCGCTCGCCCCCGCCCTGGCGGCCGGCTGCACCACGGTGATCAAAATGCCGGGGCAGACCGCCCAGACCAACGCCCTGGTGGCACGGGTCATGGCCGAGGCGCCCTCGCTGCCCAAGGGCGTGATCAACCTGTTCAGCGAACTGGGCGCGGCAGGCTCCAAGCACCTGGTGGAGTCGCCCCATGTCCCGGTGATCAGCTTCACCGGCAGCACCGGCACCGGGCGAGCGATATCGGCCGTGGGCGCCCAGCACCTCAAGCGCTTCGGCCTGGAACTGGGTGGCAAGACCCCCATGCTGGTGTTCGCCGACGCCGACCTCGACGCCGTGGTGCCGACCCTGGAGAAAGCCCTGACCGTCTTCGCCGGGCAGTTCTGCATGACCGGCTCGCGGCTGCTGGTGCAGCGCGAAATCGCCCCGGTCTTGAGCGAGCGCCTGGCGGCCCGGCTCAAGGCCGTGCGGGTCGGGCCGGCCGCCGATCCGGCCAGCGAAATGGGGCCCTTGATCGACAAGCCCAACGTACAGCGAGTCAACCAGGTGGTCGAAGAGGCGATTGCCGCCGGCGCCCAGGTCCTGGTGCGCGGGGGCCCGGTGACCGAAGGCGTCCTGGCCAGGGGCGCGTTCTATCGCCCGACCCTGCTCCAGGTCAGCGACCCGAAAATGCCGATCGTGCAACGCGAAACCTTCGGCCCGGTGCTGACCCTGCAGGTCTTCGACAGCGAAGCCGAAGCCATCGAGCTGGCCAACGACAGCGAGTTCGGCCTCGCGGCCAGCGTCTGGACCCGCGACGGCGACCGCTCGCTGCGCGTCGCCCGGGAGCTGGAAGCCGGCACGGTGTGGGTCAACGACTGGGCGGTGGTCTACGACGAATTCGAGGAGGGCGGCTTCAAGCAGTCCGGCCAGGGCCGCCTCAACGGCGTCGCGGCCATGGATGACTTTGTCGAGTACAAGCACATCGCCCTCAACCCCGGCCCGCGCCAATAGTGTCCACGCGCCTGCGTCGCTGGCGGCGCAGGCGCCATTGCCGAGAAATCGCCCATGTGCAATCCCAAGACTCTGCTGTCCCCCCTGCCCATCGGCCCCGTCACCCTGGCCAATCGGGTGTTGATGGCCCCCATGACCCGTGCGCGCTCGGCCCAGCCCGGCGACATCCCCACCGCCCTCAACGCCGAGTATTACGGCCAGCGCGCCGGGGCCGGGCTGATCATCAGCGAAGGCATCCCGGTGTCGCCCGCGGCCAAGGGCTACGCCTACACGCCGGGGCTCTACACCGACGCCCAGCAGGCCGGCTGGAAGCGCGTCACCGACCAGGTGCATGCCAATGGCGGCCTGATAGCCGCGCAGCTGTGGCACGTCGGACGCATCGCTCATCATTCGGTGCTGCCGGCGGGGCAACCGCCCCTGGCGCCTTCGGCCGTGCGGGCGCGCAGCAAGACCTTTGCCTTCACCGAGGACGGCCTGCCGGGCATGGTCGATTGCGACCCGCCCCAGGCCCTGAGCCATGAGGGTATCGCCGCGGTGATCGAGGAATTCGTCCAGGCCGCGCGGCGAGCCATGGCCGCCGGCTTCGACCTGGTGGAACTGCATGGCGCCAATGGTTATCTGCTGGAACAGTTCCTGTCCGTCAGCACCAACCAGCGTACCGACAGCTACGGCGGCGCCCTGGAAAACCGCGCGCGTTTCGTGCTCGAAGTGGTCAATGCGGTGGCCGCCGCGATTGGCGCCGAACGGGTGGGCATCCGCCTCTCGCCCTGGTGCCCGCCCGTCGTCAACGACATGGACTTCCATGTCGAAGCCCGTGACATCACGCTCTATCTGGCCGCCGCGCTCAGCGCCCGGGGCATCGCTTATCTGCACCTCGCGGAATGGCCTGGCGCGCCCTACCCGCCCGGTTTTCGCCAGCAACTGCGCGCCGCGTTCAATGGTGCCATCCTGGTCTGTGGCGGCTACCGCCAGGACACCGCGCAGCACTTGCTGGAGCAAGGCCTTGTCGATGCCGTGGCGTTCGGCAAACCCTTCATCGCCAACCCCGACCTGCCCCGGCGCTTCGCCCTCCGCGCCCCGCTGACGGAACCCGACGGCAGTACCTTCTACGGTGGCGACGCCCGGGGCTACACCGACTATCCCGCGCTCCCGGTCCAGGGCTGAAGCGCATGGGCCGGCCAAGATATCGGACGACCGCGCTGCTGGGGGCATTGGCGCTGGCCTTGCCCCTGGCCAGCGTCCAGGCCGCAGACACACCACCTCCTGCCAGGAATCCAGCCATGAATCAGGAAGCGCTCTACGACGCGTTGCTCGATGCGCTCTACGCCACCTTCGGCCAGCATCCGGGCTTTCGGGTGGCCCATGCCAAGGGCGTACTGGCCCAGGGCACTTTCGTCGCGAGCCACGGCGCCGCTACGGTCAGTCGTGCGGCGCATTTTCAAGGGCAACCGGTGCCGGTGCTGCTGCGCTTTTCCAATTTCAGCGGCGTGCCAGGCACCCGCGACGGCGACCCCATGGCCAGCCCCCATGGGCTGGCGATCCGTTTTTTCCTGGGCAACGGCCAAGCCACGGACATCGTCGCGCATTCGTTCAACGGTTTTCCGGTCGCCACCCCACAGGAGTTCCTCGGCCTCCTGCAAGGCATCGCCGCCAGCACGGCCACGCCGTCCGACTCGGCACCGCTGGAGCATTTCCTCGCCAGCCATCCGCGGGCCAGGCAGTTTCTCGACGCCGCCAAGCCGGCCCCACGCAGCTACGCCAGCATCGAGTATTTCGCGGTCAATGCGTTGGCGTTCAGCAATACCCAGGGCGAACAGCGCATGGGCCGCTACCGCATCGAGCCCCTGGAACCCAGCCAGCACACAGCGCCGCTGAGCGCCGAACAGGCCGCGGCCATGCCGGACGACTACCTGCAGGACGAGCTGCGCACGCGCCTGGACAACGGGCCGGTGCGGCTGCGCCTGGTGCTGCAACTGGCAGAGCCCGGGGACGCGCTCGACGATGGCTCCATTGCCTGGTCGCGCGAAAACGAGGAAGTGGTGCTGGGCACCCTGAGCCTCGACCGGCTGGTCCCGCCCGAGGCCCAGCAGGCCGAGCAACAGCGCCTGGACTTCAACCCCGGCCGCTTGCCGGACGGCATCGCGCCCAGCCCGGACCCGATGATCGAAGCCCGCCAGGGCATCTACCAGCGGGCCATGGCAAGACGGCGCCAGCCATGACTCATGGCCGGCGCCCGGCACTCAATGGCTGAGCATCTGCAAGGGCCAGCAGGTCGGTGGCGCTCAGCCCGGTCAACGGGTTGACCGGCTGGCAGAGCATCAGCCGCAGCACCTGCAGGCGATCAGCAGCCTCCACCAGGCGCAACATCTCCCCGCGGTTGGCATAAAAGGGGCGAATATTGATCGGCCCGCTGCAAGCCTGAAGTAAAACCTTCGCAGGGATTGATGTGGGCAGCCCCCTCATCAAGACGCCCCATGCACCCGCGCCGTCATGTCCAGGCCCAGGGCGCGCATCACCGCCAGCAGGGTCTTGAGGGTCGGGTTGCCCTTTTCGCTGAACGAGCGGTACAGCTGCTCGCGAGACAGGCCGGTTTCATGGGCCAGTTCGGTCATGCCCTTGGCGCGGGCCACCACGCCCAGGGCCTTGGCGATGTAGCCGGCGTCGCCGGTTTCGAAGGCGTCTGCCATGAACAGGCCGATGGCGATTCCAGCCCTCGCGTGTTGAAATCGAGCAGCCAGCCATTACCTGCTGTCTCAACTGCTCAGCGTCTTGCCATCTCCATTGCCTTAAGGACGTCTCCATGAGAAAGCTGTTCCCCCTGCTGCTGCTCGCCACGGCGCTCCATCAACCCCTGGCCCTCGCCGACTGCACCAGTTCGCCCAAGCCGGTGGCGGAAGCCTTCTACAACTGGTACCTGGAAAGTTTCAGCAACGAAAAAGACCCGATCACCGACGACCTGCCACACCTGCAGCAATACGTCACCGAAGCGCTGATCGGCCGGATCAAGAAACAGATGAGCAGCCCCGAAGGGCTTGAGGAAGACTATTTCCTCAAGACCCAGGACTACATGGATGAGTGGCTGACCCGGATCAAGGTCAGCGAGCCGCAGGTGCAAGGCACCTCGGCACGCGAATCGGTGACCCTGGGCAATACGCCGGACACCACGCAGATCGTCGACCTGCTGCTGGTCAAGGACAAGGGCTGCTGGAAGATCAACGAAGTGCTGGCCACCACGGATCAGAGCGAGTGAAGCGCGGCGGCCGGCCAGGCAGGATCAGATATCGAGGACGATCTTGCCAAAGTGCTGGTTGCTTTCCTGGTAGCGGAACGCATCGGTGATCGCGTCCAGGGCAAAGTGCTTGTCCAGGACCGGATGCATGCCGTTGGCGTCGATGGCGCGGACCATATCCTGCTGCTGCCGACGGCTGCCCACCAGCACACCTTGCAGGCGCAATTGCTTGACCAGCGCGGTGACGATCGGGAACTCGCCGGCCACGCCGGTGAGAATGCCGATCACCGAGACATGGCCGCCGACCCGGGCGGCGATCATCGACTGCTCCAGGGTGGACGGACCACCCACTTCGATCACATGGTCGACGCCACGACCGGCGGTCAGCTTCTGCACGGTCTCGCCCCAGGCCGGGTCCTGGCGATAGTTGATCAGGTGATCGGCGCCGAGGGCCTTGAGCCGCTCCAGCTTGGCGTCGCTGGACGAGGTGGCGATCACCGTGGCGCCCAGCATCTTGGCGAATTGCAGGGCGAAGATCGAAACCCCGCCGGTGCCTTGCACCAGCACGGTATCGCCCGCGGTCACCCGGCCATCGTCCACCAGCGCGCGCCAGGCGGTTAGGCCGGCGGTGGTCAGGGTCGCGGCTTCGGCGTGGGTCCAGCCCTTGGGCGCGCGGGTAAAGGAAGTGGCGCGGACGGTGACGACTTCGCGGGCGTAGCCATCCACGCCATCGCCCGGCACCGTGGCAAAGCCTTCGACATTGGGTTCGCCGTCCAGCCAATCGGGGAAGAACGTGCTGACCACTGAATCGCCGACGGCGAACTCGCTGACCCCGGCGCCTACCGCGATCACTTCACCCGCGCCGTCGGCCATCGGAATGCGCGACTCGCTCGGCCCCCACATGCCGCTGACCACCGCGAAGTCGTGATAGTTGAGGGAACTGGCGCGCAGGCGCACGGTAATTTCACCGGCCTGCGGCGCCGCGGCTGGAGCCTCGCCGAGCACTACCTTGTCGTAGCCACCACCGGCTTGTACGTAGATTGCTTTCATGGACAGATCCTCCTGGGGTTGCTTTTCATTTCGTAAATTCACGAAATGTCTGGATAAAAAAACTCAGAGCTCGCGCTTCAACTGCTCGGCAAAGGCCGCCAGGGCACTTTCGTTACGGCGAAAGTAGGTCCATTTACCGATGCGCGTGGCCTCGACCAGACCGGCCTGCTGCAGGATCGCCAGATGGCTCGAGGTGCTGGACGCCGACAGCGCGGCCTTGTGCTGCAAATGGGTCATGCAGATGCCGATTTCTTTCGGCGCACCATGGCCCTGGGGCGGAAAGTTGCCTTCCGGGTCTTTCAGCCATTCGAGCATCTGCATGCGGATGTCGCTGGCCAGCGCTTTGATTTGGTCGATGAGCATGGAGGGGATATTACGTACTTTCCCGAAATGTTCAAGACTTGAGCAATATCCCCGCCGTCGACGGCCTACTTTCCGCCTTGGGTAATTGGTCCCGGCGCTTTCACCTGGGTCATCAGGTCGTCATCCCACTGCCCTTCCACCTTGACCTGGGCCAGGGCGCCCAGCTCCATGGCCTCGATCAGGTTGTGGCTGAGGTACACGTAGGTGCCCGGCTGCTTGAAGGTATACAGCGCCGCGACCGCGGAGCCGCCGGGGATGAACCAGGTTTCCATGTTGCGCTGCGGCGGGTTGGCGAACTTGCCGGTGGTCCAGACCCAATCCCCATGACCGCCGATCAGGTGCGGACGACTGTCGCGGTTGGCCTGGGAATGGATGAACAGCACGCTTTCGCCGACCTTGGCGGTCAAGGCGTTGGCGCCGGTCAGGGCGCCGACCCGGCCGTTGAACACCACATGGCTGGGCGTCAGGGTACGCATGACCGCCCGGGTGTCCTCATAGCTGGACGCCAGGGTCGGGTAGTCCTTGTAATGGCCGTCCTTGTCCTTGGGGATATACAGATCGAACTCGCCAATGGTGTACACGCGGTCGTAACGCAGGGGCTTGCCCTGGGGATCGTGCAGGCCATCGCGAGGCAGCACCATCAGCGCGCCGCTCATGCCCGACACCACATGCCACGGCACCATGCCTGGCGGCGCGCAGTGATAGACGAAGGTGCCGCTGCGGTCGGCCTTGAAGCGCAACACCACTTCCTGCCCCGGCATGACCTGGGTCAGGCCCGCCCCGCCCAGGGCGCCGGTGGCGGCGTGAAAGTCGATGTTGTGGGGCATGCTGTTGGTCGCCGGGTTGACCAGCGCCAGCTCTATATAGTCACCCTCGTGCACCACCAGGGTGGGGCCAGGCATGGAACCGTTGAAGGTCATGGCCTGCAACGTGGTGCCCTGGTCGTCGATGACCCGCTTTTTCTCTTCGACAGTCATGCGGAACTGCACCACCTTGGGCGGCCCGCTGGCGACCTGCTCGTGGGGATGAACCTGGGGCGGGGCGAGCAACTCCACCTGCACCCGCTGCAACCCTTCGGCGCCGCCAGCCAGCGCCAGGCTGCCCGCACAACTGCCCACCAGCACACAGACCCTCAATACACTTCGCAAAACACTCATTGCCGCTTCTCCCTTGCAATCAACGATGGGCCATTGCAAGGCAAGTGCCGGCAACTTTCCTTGTCTCAAAGCAAGAAATGGCGACAGGGAGATAGCAGAATCAATCTACTTTGAGAAAAGGCAAACTTTGCTCAAGGAGCAATTAAAGGAAGGAGCGACACAAACCAGGGCAAGTGATCAAATGCACAACACTTGCAGCGGTTAACAGAAACCGGTTGGATCGTGTCGCAGATAGAAGGTTTTTTGGAGCAGAGTCACAGGGGGTCCTGAGAACCGTTATTTCTTAGCCTTCTCGGCCTCCATTCGCTCTCGCTGCTTTTCCATGGCTTCGGGAAGATTCTTGATGACCTCGATTCCTAGCTTCCCAGCCCAAATCGATGTGTTAAATAGCGCCTTACCCGCTAGCGCAGCCCCGGTGATCGCAGTTTCCTTCGCCCCACTGGCACCTTTCACTTCGTTATAAGCGTCACCCAGGTCGTAATAGATCGAACGCTCTTCCCGCTGTTCTTCATCTTCCATAATCAGCTCCGTCAGCACTCTGGAACACATCTTTGAAATTGCCAAAAAATGCGGAACGGACATCATCCGCCCCGCCTGATCCGATTCGGATTCCTATTGCTCTACTGCCGAGATGATTTTTGCTTTACCACGCTCTCTTTCCTTGATCTTTTCCTTGGCCTGGCTAGCACTCGAAGCCTGTACCGTGCTGGTAATAACGGAAGAACTGTCGCCGCGGGTGAAGGTGACACGGAACGATTTATTACTCATTTACTTCTCCCTGAAGTAGAAAAATGGCGCCCTCATCCTAAGCCGCATTAACACCAAAATGCCACTACTGAAAACTCATACCAAAGGCCAATCCTCACAGTCCTCTGAAAAGTTCTGCGAGTCCCCTGCTCATTTGCCCCGAAACCCCATGTCTGCTAGTGTCGCGCCGGTTTAACGTCAACCGGGATAGCCGCCATGGCCCGCAAAAAAGCTGCCTTAGATTTCGAACAATCCCTCGCCGACCTGCAAACGCTGGTCGAGCGTCTGGAGAACGGCGAGCTGTCGCTGGAAGACTCGTTGACCGCCTTCGAGCAAGGCATCGGCCTGACCCGCGATTGCCAGGCGGCCCTGGCCCAGGCCGAGCAGAAGGTGCAGATCCTGCTGGAGCGCGATGGCGAACTGGCCGAAGCGCCCTTCGACGCGGAACAGCCAGAATGATCGCGGCCTATCAGGCCAGCAGTCAGGCCCGGGTCAATGCTGCGCTGGAAACCCTGTTCAAGGCGCCGGGCCCCGAGCTGGAGCGCCTTTATCAAGCCATGCGCTACAGCGTGATGAACGGCGGCAAGCGCGTCCGTCCGCTGTTGGCCTACGCCGCCTGCGAAGCCCTTGGCGCTCGCCCGGAACAAGCCAACGGCGCGGCCTGCGCGGTGGAGCTGATCCACGCCTATTCCCTGGTGCACGACGATTTGCCGGCGATGGACGACGACGACCTGCGTCGCGGCCAGCCGACCACCCACAAGGCCTTCGACGAAGCCTGCGCGATCCTCGCCGGCGACGGCCTGCAGAGCCTGGCTTTCAGCGCCCTGCTCGACCCGCGCCTGAGCGATTCGAGCGCCGAGATCCGCCTGCAGATGGTCAGCACCCTGGCGCTGGCCGCCGGCCCCGCCGGCATGGTCGGTGGCCAGGCCATCGACCTCGGTTCGGTCGGCCTCAAGCTGGACCAGAAAGCCCTGGAATACATGCACCGGCACAAGACCGGCGCGCTGATCGAAGCCAGCGTCCGGCTCGGCGCCCTGGCCAGCGGCCGGGCCGAGAAAGACGAACTCAAGTCCTTGCAGGCCTATGCCCAGGCCATTGGCCTGGCATTCCAGGTGCAGGACGACATTCTCGACGTGGAAAGCGATACCGCGACCCTGGGCAAGCGCCAGGGCGCCGACATCGCCCGCGACAAGCCGACCTACCCGGCCCTGCTCGGCCTGGAAGCGGCCAAGGCCTACGCCCTGGAGCTGCGCGACCAGGCCCTGCATGCCCTGCGACCCTTTGACGCGGGCGCCGAGCCGCTGCGGGAGCTGGCGCGGTATATCGTCGAACGCCGCCATTGATCGACCCGGCGCGGCAGACCGCGCATCGGCCAAGTTCCGCGCACTGCGTGGGCAGCTTGCGATGCATCAGGTAAACTGCCGCCTCTTTCTATACCTATAACGATTCGCCTGATGCCCACGACGTTCCATGAGATTCCCCGCAAGCGCCCGACCACGCCCCTGCTCGACCGGGCCGGCACGCCGGATGGCCTGCGCCGCTTAGGCGAAGCCGAGCTGGAAACCCTGGCCGATGAGTTGCGCCAGGAACTGCTCTATACCGTCGGCCAGACCGGCGGGCATTTCGGTGCCGGCCTGGGCGTCATCGAGCTGACTATCGCGCTGCATTACGTCTTCGACACGCCGGACGACCGTCTGGTCTGGGACGTGGGTCATCAGGCTTATCCGCACAAGATCCTCACCGGTCGTCGCGAGCGCATGGCTACCCTGCGCCAGAAGGACGGCCTGGCCGCCTTCCCGCGGCGCTCCGAGAGCGAGTACGACACCTTCGGCGTCGGCCACTCCAGCACCTCGATCAGCGCCGCGCTGGGCATGGCCATTGCCGCGCGCCTGCAGAACAGCGAGCGCAAGGCCATCGCGGTGATCGGCGACGGCGCCCTGACCGCGGGCATGGCCTTCGAGGCCCTGAACCACGCGCCGGAAGTGGACGCCAACATGCTGGTGATCCTCAACGACAACGACATGTCGATCTCGCGCAACGTCGGCGGCTTGTCCAACTACCTGGCCAAGATCCTTTCCAGCCGCACCTACGCCAGCATGCGCGAGGGCAGCAAGAAGGTCCTGTCGCGCCTGCCCGGGGCCTGGGAAATCGCCCGCCGCACCGAGGAATACGCCAAGGGCATGCTGGTTCCCGGCACCCTGTTCGAAGAACTGGGCTGGAACTACATCGGCCCCATCGACGGCCACGACCTGCCGACCCTGATCGCCACCCTGCGCAACATGCGCGACCTCAAGGGCCCGCAGTTCCTACACGTGGTGACCAAGAAGGGCAAGGGTTTCGCCCCGGCGGAAGTCGACCCGATCGGCTACCACGCCATCACCAAGCTCGAACCCCTGGACGCTCCCGCCGCCGCGCCGAAAAAAGCCGGCGGGCCGAAGTATTCCGCGGTGTTCGGCGAGTGGCTGTGCGACATGGCCGCCGCCGATCCGCGCCTGGTGGGCATCACCCCGGCGATGAAGGAAGGCTCGGACCTGGTGGCCTTCAGCGAACGCTTCCCGCTGCGCTACTTCGACGTGGCGATTGCCGAACAACACGCGGTGACCCTCGCGGCCGGCATGGCCTGCGAAGGCGCCAAGCCGGTAGTGGCGATCTACTCGACCTTCCTGCAACGCGGCTACGACCAGCTGGTTCACGATGTGGCGGTGCAGAACCTCGACGTGCTGTTCGCCATCGACCGCGCCGGCCTGGTGGGCGAAGACGGCCCGACCCACGCCGGCAGCTTCGACCTGTCGTTCCTGCGCTGCATCCCCGGCATGCTGGTGATGACCCCGAGCGACGAGAACGAACTGCGCAAGATGCTCAGCACCGGCCATCGCTACAACGGCCCCGCCGCCGTGCGCTACCCGCGCGGCAGCGGCCCGAATGCACCAATCGAGAAAGACCTGGAACCGATCGAGATCGGCAAGGGTGTAGTCCGCCGCCAGGGCAGCAAGGTCGCCCTGCTGGTGTTCGGCGTGCAACTGGCCGAGGCGCTGAAAGTCGCCGACAAGCTGGATGCCACCGTGGTCGACATGCGCTTCGTCAAGCCGCTGGATGAAGCCCTGGTACGCGAGATCGCCGCCAGCCACGAGCTGCTGGTGACCATCGAAGAGAACGCCATCATGGGCGGCGCCGGTGGCGCGGTCAGCGAATTCCTGGCGCGCGAAGCCATCCTCAAGCCGATCCTGCACCTGGGCTTGCCGGACCTCTACGTCGAGCACGCCAAGCCGGCGCAGATGCTCGCCGAATGCGGCCTGGACGAAGCCGGCATCGAAGCCGCCGTACAGGCGCGCCTGCAACTGCTCGGCCGGTAACCCGCAGCCGCGGCGGCGATAGGTCCGAAGGACCCAGCGATCCCAGGATCGCTGCGACCGGTTGCCGGTCGATCGCCGCATCCGCGCTGGCCGTTATCTTTCGCCCGCCCTATGCGCAACGGATTGTCGATGACCGCTTCCCGTCTCCTCCTGTCCCTTGCCCTGCTGCCCCTTGCCCTGCTGCCCCTTGCCCTGCTGTCCAGGGGCCATCTGCTGGCCGACACCCTCGAGCGTGAGCAGGCCCTCAAGCTGCCGGACGTGCTGATCAGCGCCAACCGCCAGGTGGAGGCCCGCAACGACAGCAGCGCCGCCAACACCGTGTTCACTCGCGACGACATCGAGCGCCTGCAACCCTCCAGCATCACCGACCTGCTGCAGCGGGTGCCCGGCGTGCAGGTCGCGCAGAGCGGCGGGCGCGGCAGCCTGCCGGGCATCTACATTCGTGGAACCTCGTCAGCGCAGACCCTGGTGCTGGTGGACGGCCAGCGCATCGGCTCCTCCACCTCCGGCGACAGCAACCTGCAGCACCTGAACATCGAGCAGATCGAGCGGGTGGAAGTGCTGCGCGGTTCACGCTCGGTGATCTACGGCAGCGACGCGATTGGCGGGGTGATCCAGATTTTCACGCGCCGCGGCGCGGAACAGGGACTGCAGGCCCGCCTGCACCTGGGAACGGGCAGCCAGCGAAGCTGGGAACGCAGCCTCGGCCTCTCCGGCGGCGACCGGCAGACCCGTTTCAACCTGGGCGCCAGCCTCGACGAAACCGCGGGCGGCAACAGGACCCATGAATCCTATGCCAGCGACCGCGACAACGACGCCTACCGCAACCAGTCCCTCAGCCTGAGCCTGAGCCACGCCTTCAACGACGACTGGGAAGCGGGCCTGAACCTGCTGGATAACCGTGGCAAGAGCGAATTCGACAACCCCTTCGGGCGCTTCGACAGCAACACCTTCCAGAGCCTGCCGCAGCAGCCCTACAGTGAGTTCGCGGTCAGCAGTTTCAGCAGCTATCTCGACGGCCGCCTCAACGACGCCTGGAAATCACGCCTGGAACTGGGCCACAGCGAGAACCGCGAGAAGACCTTCGACAAGCTCAGCGACCAGCGTTCGCTGTTCAATACCTACCGCGACTCGCTCAACTGGCAGAACGACCTGGCCCTGGACGAACGCAACAGCCTGATTCTCGGCGGCGACTGGTACCAGGACCGGGTCAACAGCAGCACCGCCTTCGCCGAGGACAGCCGCTGGAACCGCGCGGCCTTTATCCAGCACCGCTTCCAGGCCGAGCGCTTCGCCACCGAACTGGGCCTGCGCCGCGACCAGAACCAGCAGTTCGGCGGGCAAAACAGCTGGAGCGGCACCTTCACCCTGCCGCTGAACCCGGACAACGATCTGTTGCTGACTTACAGCGAGGGGTTCCGCGCGCCCACGTTCAACGACCTCTACTACCCGAACGAAAACGGCTTCATCAACAGCAACCCGGACCTGAAGCCCGAAACCTCAAAAAGCTACGAACTCCAGTGGCGCAGCCAGCTCAGCGACAGCAGCCGGCTGGAAACCTCGCTGTACCGCACCGACCTCAAGGACGCCATCGTGTTCGCCAGCAACGGCCCGCAAAACGTCAGCTCGGCGCGCATCAACGGTATCGAAAGCACCCTGAAACAGGAGCTGTTCGGCTGGCAGAGCAACCTGGGGCTGGCGATCATCGACCCGCGCGATCGCGACACCGGCCATACCCTGGCCCGGCGTGCCCGCCGCACCCTGAGCCTGGACCTGGACCGGCAGTTCGACCGCCTGGGCCTCGGCGCCACTTGGCAGGCGGTGAGCAGCAGTTATGACGACCCGACCAACCAGCAGCGCCTGGGTGGGTATGCCCTGCTGGGCCTGCGCGGCAGTTGGGCGCTGAATCACCAAGTGCGCCTCGAACTGAAGCTCGACAATCTGCTCGACAAGTCCTACAGCCGGGTGCTGTACAGCCATGACGGCGCGCAATACGGGTATCGGGAAGAAGGCCGGGCCTGGGTGTTCGGCGTCACCTGGACGCCGGAGTTTTAGTCATGCGGTGCAAGGGCGGGCGCTATCGCGGGCAAGCCTCGCTCCTACGGAGTCCACAATCCGTCTCGCCGGCCCGGCTCAGGGCTGCAGCAGCTCGCAGAGCTTCGCCGTCGCCGCCATCATCTGCCCGCTCGGCCGTTCCAGGCCTTTATCGTTGATCAGTAGCAGCCGGCCCTGGGCTACGGCGCTCAGCTGGGGCCAGACCTTCCAGGCATCCAGCTGGGCCTGGGTGCTGGCCAGGATCACTTCTGGGTTGCGTTGCAGCACCGCCTCGACGCTGACCTGGGGCGCTGGCGGCGCCAGGTCGGCAAATACGTTGCGCGCGCCGCACACATTCAACGCGTCGCTGATGATCTGCCCGCCGCCCACGGTGTACAGCGGCTGGTCCCAGACCTGATAGAACACCTTCAGCGGTTCACTACGCGCGTAGCGCTGGCGCAGGCTGGCCAGGCGTTGGCGCAGCTCGTCGGCAAGCGCCTGGCCGCGCTGTGGACGCCCTAGCCGGGCGGCGATGGTTTCGATCTGGGTGGCCAGCTGGTCGAGGTCATGCGGCTCGGCGACCAGGGTCGGGATCCCCAGGCGGGCCAGTTGCTCACGCTGAGCCGGGCCGACGCTGCCGGGCCAGAGCAGGAGCAGGTCCGGCCGCAGGCTGAGCAAGCGCTCCATGTCCAGCTGGCCATAACGGCCCACGGACGGCAGGTGACGCAGGGATGGGGGACGTTCGCCGGCGTCGAGCAGGCCGACCAGCAGGTCGGCGGAGTCCAGCTCGACGACGATTTCCGACAGCGAGGGCGCCAGGCTGACCACCCGCTCGACGGCCAGCACCGGGCCAGCGAGGGCCAGCAGCAGGACTGCCAGCCAGCGCCGCATCAACCGAGCTGGCGCGGAATGCGGTAGAGGTAGAACAGCACCGCGGTGGACAGCGCCAGCAGCACCAGCGGCACCGCTTCCAGGCCGACGAATACTGCCAGCGCGCCGATCCAGGCCGGCAGCGCCGCCGCCAGGAATGCCGCGCGCCGGCGCGCCGCCAGTTTGATCCAGGCCGCGGGTTCCAACGGGGTATCGAGGGCTTTATGGGTGGCGATCAACGCCCGCTTGTAGCCGCCGAAGAAACGCAGGCTGACAAACATCGAGGCCACTCCGGCGATAAAAAACGGCATCGCCAGGATCGGCAGCAGCGGCTCGCCCTGGCCAAACACCAGGTTGATCACGAACAGCGGCAGCAGCGCCAGCGCCAGGTATTGCCACCAACTGACGGCCAGACGCCGCCGCACCTGACCGCGCGTCACGCCCGGTCGACCTCGCCCTGGTGCTCGTTGCCCATCATGTGGTCGAGCTTGCTGGCCTTGGTGGCGAGGTAAAGCTTGTTGTGCGGGTTATGCCCGGTGTGCAGCGGCACGCGCTCGGCGACGACGATGCCCATGTCGGTCAGGGCCTTGACCTTGCGCGGGTTGTTGGTCATCAGGCGCAGGGATTTCACCCCCAGGTGCTCGAGCATCGGCAGGCACATGGCATAGTCACGCTGGTCGGCGGCGAAGCCCAGGCGCTCGTTGGCCTCGACGGTGTCGGCGCCGCCGTCCTGCAGTTCGTAGGCGCGGATCTTGTTCAGCAAGCCAATACCGCGGCCTTCCTGGCGCAGGTACAGCAGGACGCCGCGGCCTTCGCGGGCGATCGCCTGCAGCGCGGCTTCCAGTTGCGAACCGCAGTCGCAGCGCTGGCTGAACAGGGCATCGCCGGTCAGGCATTCGGAGTGCAACCGGCCGAGCACCGGAGCGCCATCGGCAATCTCACCCAGGCTGAGCACGACATGTTCGCGGCCAGTGGCTTCATCGAGAAAACCGTGCATGGTGAATTGCGCAAAAGGAGTGGGCAGCTTGGAAGCGGCGACAAAAACGACGGGCACCGTTGTGCTCCTGATCTGTATGGGACTGTAGATTCGCAGAGGCGGCATTGTAACAGCAGCTTCCGACAGACGCTTAGGCTGAATTATCGGACATAAAGATCGAGAAGTTAGATCAGCGCCGCGCGGGAGGTGTCGGAACATCGAACGGATAAGGCTGGTGCCAGCGTTGGAAAATCGGCCGCAAACCGCCGCTTTTCACCAGTTCGTCCATCCGCCGATCGAACAGTGCGCACAGCGCACGCCCCCGCTCGTTGTCGGCAAATCCCAGGAACAGCGGCAGTTCGGCCAGGTGAGTGCGACGGAACAGCGAGCGGTCCTCGGCCTGGGACAGCACGTAATCGACCTCGATCAGGGAATCGATATAAAAGTCGGCACGCCCCTGCTGGAGCATCGGCAGGATGCCGATCCGTCGGCGGATCTCGTTGAAGCGCCGGATACCGGGCAGGTAGTCCTGATAGCGATAACCCCGCACCCAGACCAGGCGATAGCTGCCGAGCGTGGCCAGGGTCGGCGGCGGGTTCGACGCCAGCCCGAGGCTGTAGAGATGATCGGTGTCGTAATTCCAGCGCGGATACAGCGCACCGCTGGCCTCGTCCAGGTAGGAACCGACCAGGGCATCGACTTCGCGGCGTTGCACCAGCCCGACCGAACGGGTGTAGGGCACGCTGAGCCTGTCGAGCTTCACCCCCTGGGTCTCGAAGACCTCGCGCAGGATGTCCCAGGCCATGCCTTGGCCATCGGCCTGTGTGTAGCGGTCCCATTCTTCGCTGGCCACCCGGATTTCCCCGGGCAGCGCCGCCGTTTCAGCGGCCCGGGCCAGGCTACCGGCCAAGACACAGAGCATCACCAGCAGAACACGACCCACCCGCATGGCTAATTCCTCAGGTAAAGCACCACACCAGCCCCTGCATCGCCAACCAGGCGAAGACACCGGCCAGCACGTCGTCGAGCATGATCCCGATGCCGCCGTGCACATGCCGGTCGACCCAGCGAATCGGCCAGGGCTTGAGAATGTCGAAGAAACGGAACATCAGGAACCCCGCCAGCAGCCACTGCCAGCCTTCCGGCACCAGCCACAGGGTGATCCACATGCCGACCATTTCGTCCCACACGATGCCTTCGTGGTCATGCACCCGCAGGTCGTCGGCCACCTTGCCGCACAGCCAGAAGCCGAACAGCATGGTGATGCCGAGCATCAGCCAGTAGCCCCAGTCCGGCAACATCTGCCACAGCGGGATAAAGGGTAGCGCGACCAGCGAACCCCAGGTGCCCGGCGCCTTGGGCAGGGTGCCGGAACCGAAGCCGAAGGCCAGGAAGTGCCAGGGATTACGCCAGACGGAAGGCGGCACGAACTCTGCCGGAACCTGTTTGGGATGATCTGTCACGGTGTCTCCCGAAAATGTTGATAACCCCGGGTGCCCGGGGTGATGTCCTGCCCCTGGGCATCCAGCAGCACCACGCCCTGCCCGGCCACGACCCGGCCCAGCACATGCACCGGCCAGCCGGCGGCCAGCAACGGCGCCAGCTCGGCCTCGGGCAGCGTAAACGCGAGGACGTAGTCGTCACCGCCGCTGAGCGCCGCCGAGCGGGCATCATTCTCCCCGAGAAAGCTCAGCAAGGCCCGGGACATCGGCAGTTTTTCGCTTTCGATCAGCAAGCCGACAGCCGAAGCGGCAGCAATGTGCCCGCAATCGGCCAGCAGGCCATCGGAGATGTCCAGGGCCGCGCTGGCCTTGCCGCGCAGCGCCTGGCCCAGGCCCAGCTGCGGTTGCGGCGACCAGTAATGGGCCAGCAAGGGATCGGCGATCTGTGCGCTGGCGCTGCGCTGTCCGAGCACCAGGGGCAAGGCCCCGGCGGCATTGCCCAGCTCGCCACCGACACACAGCAGGTCGCCCGGCCGGGCGCCGCTGCGGGTCAGCGCCTGGCCAGCAGGCACCCGGCCGAAGACGGTCAGGGTCAGGGTCAGCGGACCGCGCGTGGTATCGCCACCGACCAGGCGCACGCCGCAGCGTTGCGCCATGGCATTCAGGCCGTTGGCATAGGCTTGCAGCCAGGCGGGCTCGACCGTCGGCAGGGTCAGGGCCAGGGTGAATGCCACAGGCGTGGCGCCCATGGCCGCCAGGTCGCTGACCGCCACCGCCAGCGAGCGCTGGCCGAGCAGGAAAGGGTCGCAAGGGTCGACGAAGTGCACACCGGCCACCAGGGTGTCGGTGGAAATCGCCAGGTGCTCGCCAGGCGGAACAGCCAGCAAGGCACAGTCGTCGCCGACCCCCAGGGCAACGCCCTCGCCCCCCTGCGCACAAGGCGCGGCAGCGAAGAAGTCACGGATCAGCTCAAACTCGCCCATTGGGTATCCTGTTTCACCACTACTGTTCTTCTTTTGGCGGCGTCCGTTGTCGCCAGACTGCGTTGCCGCTCCTCGCCATAGCGGGCTATGACTGGTCGCGGCGCCTTGTCTGGCATCAACAGGCACTCCCCCCAAAAAGGAACGTACCGGCGAGACAGGACACTGCGGCAAGCGCGGATCAGCGCTTGAACGCCTTCACTTCAGCTTCGCGCAGGCGCGGGGCCAGCTTGTCGAGTACACCGTTGACGAACTTGTGGCCATCGGTGGAGCCGAAGACCTTGGCCAGCTCGATACCTTCGTTGATCACCACGCGGTACGGCACGTCGACGCGCTTGAGCAGTTCCCAGGTGGACAGGCGCAGCACGGCCAGTTCTACCGGGTCCAGCTCTTCGATGGTGAGGTCCAGGCAAGGGGCGAGAGCGCTGTCGATCTCTTTCTTGTTGGCCGGTACGCCGTGCAGGATCTCACGGAAGTAGGCACCGTCGATGTCGGTGAAATCGTTGTCGACCCGGAACTGCGCTTCGATCTCGTTCAGCGAGTGCTTGGCCATGTGCCATTGGTACAGCGCCTGGGTCGCGAGCTGACGAGCTTCGCGACGCTTGGCGCTCTTGGATGGCTTGCCAGCGTCCGCAGGTTTCGGATCGCGCGGGTTGAAACGATCGCTATCGTCGCTAATCACTTGGCCTCCAACTGCGCCAGCAGGCTGACCATTTCCAGGGCGGACAAGGCAGCTTCGGCCCCTTTGTTGCCGGCCTTGGTGCCGGAACGCTCGATGGCTTGCTCGATCGAGTCGACAGTCAGTACGCCGAAGGCGACCGGTACGCCGAACTCCATGGACACCTGGGCCAGGCCCTTGGTGCACTCGCCTGCCACGTATTCGAAGTGCGGAGTACCGCCACGAATGACCGCGCCCAGGGCGATGATCGCCGCGAACTCGCCCTTCTGCGCGACTTTCTGCGCGACCAGCGGAATCTCGAAGGCGCCCGGAGCACGGATGATGGTGATGTCGCTTTCGCTCACGCCATGGCGAACCAGGGCGTCAACGGCGCCGCTGACCAGGCTTTCGACGACGAAGCTGTTGAAACGGCCGACCACCAGGGCATAGCGGCCTTTGGGGGCGATGAAGGTACCTTCGATGGTCTTCAGGGTCATTCGACAAATCTCTTAAAGAGCCGGAGCGCGTTCACTACGCGCTCACTGGTGATATTTGAACCGCGAATTTCAAGCCGCAGGCAGCCGGCTTTTATTCGGAGGGCACGTATTCTACAACTTCCAGGTCGAAACCGGATATCGCATTAAACTTCATCGGCGCACTCATCAGGCGCATCTTGCGCACGCCCAGGTCGCGCAGGATCTGCGAGCCGGCCCCGACGATGCTGTAGGTGGTCGGTTTCTTCGCCGGCGCGTGCTCGGCCGTTTCGCGGATGTGCGCCAGCAGCACGTCGCCATCCAGCGGGTGACCCAGCAACAGCACCACGCCGCTGCCGGCCTCGGCCACCGTGGCCATGGCAGCCCGCAGGCTCCAGCGGCCAGGCTGCTTGACCATCAGCAGGTCGCGCAGCGGGTCCATGTTGTGCACGCGAACCAGGGTCGGTTCTTCGGCGCAGATGTTGCCCAGGGTCAGTGCCATATGCACGTCGCCTTCCACCGAATCACGATAGGTCACCAGGTTGAACTGGCCCAGTTCGCTGTCCAGCGGCTGCTCGGCAATCCGCTGAACGGTACGTTCGTGGATCATCCGGTAGTGGATCAGGTCGGCGATGGTGCCGATCTTGATGTTGTGTTCGGCGGCGAAGGTTTCCAGCTCGGCACGGCGGGACATGGTGCCATCGTCGTTCATCACTTCGCAGATCACTCCGCTCGGCTCGAAACCGGCCATGCGCGCCAGGTCGCAGGCGGCCTCGGTGTGGCCGGCGCGGGCCAGGGTGCCGCCCGGCTGGGCCATCAGCGGGAAGATGTGGCCCGGGCTGACGATGTCTTCGGCCTTGGCGTCCTTGGCGGCAGCGGCCTGCACCGTGCGGGCGCGGTCGGCGGCGGAGATGCCGGTGGTCACGCCGGTGGTGGCCTCGATGGACACGGTGAACTTGGTGCCGAACCCGGAACCGTTGCGCGGCGCCATCAGGGGCAGCTTGAGCAGCTCGCAACGCTCGCGGCTCATCGGCATGCAGATCAGGCCACGCGCGTGCTTGGCCATGAAGTTGATGTGCTCGGCCTTGCAGCACTCGGCGGCCATGATCAGGTCGCCTTCGTTCTCGCGGTCTTCGTCATCCATGAGGATGACCATCTTGCCTTGGCGGATGTCTTCAACCAGTTCTTCGATGCTGTTGAGCGCCACTCGGCACCCCCCTTCTTTCAAAATTTGAGGTTCAGGATTTGAGGTAGCCGTTAGCGGCCAGAAAACTTTCGGTAATGCCACCGCTCGAAGGCTCCGCGGCCTTGTCGCCCAACAGCAGGCGCTCCAGGTAACGCGCCAGCAGGTCGACCTCGAGGTTCACCCGACGCCCCGGCTTGTACGAAGCCATGATGGTTTCGCTGAGGGTGTGGGGAATGATCGTCAGCAGGAACTCGGCGCCGTCGACCGCGTTCACCGTGAGGCTGGTGCCATCGACGGTGATCGAGCCTTTATGGGCGATGTACTTGGCCAGCTCCTTCGGCGCGCGGATGCGAAATTCCACGGCGCGGGCGTTGTCGCTGCGCGAAACCACTTCGCCGACACCGTCGACGTGACCGCTGACCAGGTGTCCGCCCAGGCGGGTGGTCGGGGTCAGGGCCTTTTCCAGGTTGACCGGGCTGCCGCTTTTCAGGTCGTTCATGGCGGTGCAGTCGAGGGTTTCACGACTGACGTCCGCGGCAAAACCATCGCCGGGCAGCTCAACCGCCGTCAGGCACACGCCGTTGACCGCGATGCTATCGCCCAGCTTGACGTCGCTCAGGTCGAGCTTGCCGGTTTCCACATGCACCCGCACGTCGCCGCCCTTGGGGGTCAATGCACGGATGCTGCCGATGGATTCGATGATGCCTGTAAACATGGAGTCCTCCTCGAGAACAGAGCCGCGCGTTGCGCAAGCGCGGAATTATACGCTCGCTGCTGGCAGAGGAATGGCAATGACTCGCCAGTCATCGCCTACGGCGCGCATTTCGATGATTTTCAGCCGCGGCGCCTCGCTCATCCGCGCCAGCGGCCAGTCGAGCAACGGCCGTGCCGATGAGCCGAGGAACTTGCCGGCGACAAAGATCTGGTACTCGTCCACCAGGCCTTGCTGGGCAAACGCCCCCGCCAGGCGCGGGCCGGCTTCCACCAGCACCTCGTTGACCCCGCGGGCGGCCAGCTCGGCCAGCAACCGACGCAGGTCCACCTGGCCGTCGGCGCCCGGCACGATCAGGCATTCCGGGCCGTTGGCGTATTGCTCTTCCACCGCCGCGCAGGTGGCGACCAGCGCCGGCCCGGCCTGGAAGAACGGCGCGTCGAGCGGCACCCGCAGGCGGCCGTCGATCAGCACGCGCAAAGGTGGACGGCTCATGGCCAGGGCCGTCTGCTCCTGGTCCAGCCCCAGTTCCTCGGCCCGCACCGTCAGCCGGGCGTTGTCCGCCAGCACCGTGTCGGCGCCGGTCAGCACCACGCTGGCCTGGGCCCGCAGGCGCTGGACCGCGGAGCGCGCGGCGGGGCCGGTGATCCACTGGCTTTCGCCGCTGGCCATGGCGGTGCGTCCGTCCAGGCTCATCGCCAGCTTGACCCGCACGAACGGCAAGCCGTGTTCCATGCGCTTGAGGAAGCCCTGGTTGAGCGCCCGGGCTTCCTGCTCCATCACTCCGCTGTGGGTGGCGATGCCCGCCTGGGCCAGGCGCTGCAAGCCACGGCCGGCGACTTCCGGATTGGGGTCCTGCATCGCCGCCACGACCCGCGCCACGCCGGCGCTCACCAAGGCATCGGCGCACGGCGGGGTACGGCCATGGTGGCTGCAGGGTTCGAGGGTCACGTAGGCGGTGGCGCCCCGGGCGTTGTCGCCGGCGGCGCGCAGGGCGTGGACTTCGGCATGGGGCTCGCCAGCCCGCACATGCCAGCCTTCGCCGACCACCTGGCCGTCACGCACGATCACGCAACCGACGCGGGGATTGGGATGAGTACTGAAACGCCCCCTGGCGGCAAGCTCCAGGGCGCGCGCCATATAGTGAGCGTCGAGTACCGCCTGTTCGCCGCCGACGTTCATTCTTTGCCGGGCTCGCGGGCGAGACGGTCGATCTCTTCGCGGAATTCGTTGAGATCCTGGAAGCGCCGGTAGACCGAGGCGAAGCGGATATAGGCCACTTCATCGAGCTTTTGCAGCTCGGCCATCACCAGCTCGCCAACGACCAGCGACTTGACCTCGCGCTCGCCGGTGGCCCGCAGCTTGTGCTTGATATGCACCAGCGCGGCTTCCAGGCGCTCGACGCTGACCGGGCGTTTTTCCAGGGCGCGCTGCATGCCAGCGCGGAGTTTTTCTTCGTCGAAGGGCTGACGGCTGCCGTCAGTCTTGATCAGGCGCGGCAACACCAGCTCGGCGGTTTCGAAGGTGGTGAAACGCTCACCACAAGCCAGGCATTCACGCCGGCGGCGCACCTGTTCGCCTTCGGCGACCAGACGCGAGTCGATGACCTTGGTGTCGTTGGCACCGCAGAAGGGACAGTGCATGGTGGCAGGCAACAAAAAAAGGGAGGGCCATGGTAGCGCATCCCACTGGCAAGACAAGCCATAGCCTTTACGGTATACAGACCGACTATTATGTTTCGCACATGGAATTTCGTCTTGTTGGAGCTTCGCATGCCGCTACGACCGCTCGTTCTGCTCAGCCTTTTCAGCCTGCTGGTCGCTTGCAGCAGCGACGCCCCGAAACCTGCCCAGACCACCGTGGCACCGGCGCAGAGCGTGAAAAAAGCCCAGGAAGCCGCCGACCTCGGCCCCCTGCCGGCCTATCAGCGGGAACTGAGCGGTACGCTGCAAGGCGTGCCGGCGGGCGCCGAAGTGGAACTGGCGCTGCTGGTGATCGACGAACGCGGGCGCCCGCAACGGCTGCTGGCCAGCAGCAACCTGATCGGCAACAACAAGGTCCTGCCGTTCCGCCTGCGCTTCAATCCCGATGTCTTCCCCGTGGGCGCCCGCGTCGAATTGCGCGGCCGCGCCAGCCAGTCCGGCCAGTTGATCCTGCACCTACCGGCGCAACGTATCGCGCAACCCACCACCCAGGCCGTGGGCCAGTTGCAATTCGTCAAAGCGCCATGACGCCACCGCTCGACCTGCAGCAGGCCCTGGGCGAACTGCTGGGGGATGCTCGCCTGGTGGCCTGCGAATTGCCGGACACCACGCTGAAACTGTGGCTGATCGACGCCGACAACATGGACCGCGCCTTCACCCCCGAGGAAACCCGGCGGATCCTCCACGAACCGCCGTACTGGAGTTTCTGCTGGGCCAGCGGCCTGGCCCTGGCCCGCTACCTGGCCGAACGACCGCAATGGGTGCAGGGCAAGCGCGTGCTGGACTTCGGCGCCGGCTCCGGCGTGGCCGGCATCGCCGCCATGAAGGCCGGCGCGCTGGAAGTGGTGGCCTGTGACCTCGACCCGCTGGCCATCGCCGCCTGCCGGGCGAATGCCGCGCTCAACGACGTGGCGTTGAACTACTCCACGGACTTTTTCGCCGAAGCGGACCGCTTCGACCTGATCCTGGTGGCCGACGTGCTCTACGACCGCGCCAACCTGCCACTGCTGGACGAATTCCTCAGCCGCGGGCGCCAGGCGCTGGTGGCGGACTCCCGGGTCAAGGACTTCCGGCATCCGCTGTATCGACGCCTGGACATGCTCCACGCCCTGACCCTGCCGGATCTGGCCGAACCCTGGGAGTTTCGCGAGGTGAGCCTCTACCACGCGCAGCGCGATTGATGCGATCCCATCGCGATCCACCGGCCACTCCCGCGCTTTCAGCCATACCCCGCCAGACCTTATAGTGGCGCCATTCACGTTTCTTCGAGATCCCCCATGAGTCAGGACACGCCGTACATTTTCGACGCCAGCACCGCCGACTTCGACCAGTCGGTGATCGAGAACTCGTTCCACAAGCCGGTACTGGTGGATTTCTGGGCCGAATGGTGCGCGCCCTGCAAGGCGCTGATGCCGATGCTGCAACAGATCGCCGAGAGCTATCAGGGCGAGTTGCTGCTGGCCAAGGTCAACTGCGATATCGAACAGGACATCGTCGCCCGCTTCGGCATTCGCAGCCTGCCGACCGTGGTGCTGTTCAAGGACGGCCAGCCGGTGGACGGCTTTGCCGGGGCGCAGCCGGAGTCCGCGGTACGCGCCATGCTCGAACCCCATGTGCAGATGCCGCCGCCCAAGGCCGACGACCCCATGGAACTGGCCGAGGCGCTGTTCGCCGAAGGCCGCATCGCCGACGCCGAAGCCACCTTGAAAGTGCTGCTGGGCGAAGACAACACCCACGCCAAGGCGCTGATCCTCTACGCCCGCTGCCTGGCCGAACGCGGTGAACTGGGCGAGGCCCAGGCCGTGCTCGACGCGGTCAAGAGCGACGAGCACAAGGCCGCGCTGGCCGGCGCCAAGGCCCAGATCACCTTCCTCAGGCAGGCCGCCGACCTGCCCGATCCTGCCGACCTGAAGAGCCGCCTGGCGCAGAACCCACAGGACGACGAAGCGGTGTATCAACTGGCGATCCAGCAACTGGCGCGCCAGCAGTACGACGCGGCGCTGGATGCGTTGCTCAAGCTGTTCATCCGCAACCGCGGCTACAACGAAGGCCTGCCGCACAAGACCCTGCTGCAAGTGTTCGAGCTGCTGGGCAACGATCACCCGCTAGTGACCACTTACCGCCGCAAGCTGTTCGCCGCCTTGTATTGATCGATCACTCGATCCAGCTGTAGAGCGGCGTATCGCCGCCGCTCACCACCTTGACCTGGGCGCTGTGGCGCAAACGCACCAGCAGGCGCTTGCCCGCCGCGGCGCTGCCGGTCAGGCCTTCCAATTGTTCCAGCAGATCCGGCCCGCTCAACTGCCCGGCCTTGCGCAGCAGGTCCCGGGCGATCTGCCACAGCGCATCGTCCTGGCTCGCCGGCTTGGCCGCGGGCGCGGCGTTTTGCGTTGCGGTCGTCGGCAACTGCGCCCCCAGCCGGGCGCTCAGTTGCTCCCAATCGCCCTCGTCCAGCTCCAGGGTCAAATCCACCGGCCACTCGCCGATGCTTCCACGAATCCGCACCATTGCCCTGCTCCCGAAATTATCTGACGAGCATGCTCCCACGCGTCTTGCGCAACGCCAAGCGGCCGGTCACACTCTCGCCACTTGCGTTATAAGATTACATAACATTTGTTTCATGTTCGCTCTCGGAGACTCGCCATGCGCCGCCTGCTTCTCGCCTTGCCGTTCGCCCTGCTGCCCCTGGCCATCGCTCATGCGGCCGAAAAACACGATCACGACCATGAGCACGGCAGCCTCGGCGCCCACGAACACGGCGTGGCACGCCTGAATGCGGCGCTGGATGGCCGGACCCTGGAGCTGGAACTGGAAAGCCCGGCGATGAACCTGGTGGGTTTCGAACACGCCGCCAGCACCGACGCCGACAAGGCCAAGGTCGCCGCCGTCCGCGCCCTGCTGGACAAGCCGCTGGCGCTGTTCAGCCTGCCGCCCGCCGCCGGTTGCGTGGTGGCGCAACAGGAACTGGAAAGCCCGCTGTTCGGCGACCAGCCGGAAGCTGCGGATCACGATGAAGACGAAGACCACGACGCAACGGACAAGGCGGCCGGCGGCCACGAGCATCACCATGAACACAGCGAGATCCACGCGCATTACCAGTTCACCTGCGCCACGCCGGGCGCGTTGAAGAGCCTGGATCTGGCCGGCCTGTTCAAGACCTTCCCCGCGACCCAGAAAATTCAGGTACAACTCATTTCGCCAAGCGGCCAGCAAGGCCTGGAAGCGACCGCCAAGGCCGCCGCCCTGAAATTCTGACCCACCACCCTCCTGTAGGAGCGAGGGTTGCCCGCGATAGCGATGTAACGACCAACAGATCGTGCACGCCGGCCAACCGCCACCGCGAGCAAGTTTCGCTCCTACAATAAGTACCCACTCATGACGCCAACCCCATGACCCAAGCACTTATCGAACTGTCCGACCTGGGCTTCGGCTGGCCCGGCCATCCGCAGTTGCTGGATATCCCGGCGTTCCGCCTGGAAGCCGGTGAAACGCTGTTCCTCAAGGGCCCCAGCGGTAGCGGCAAGACCACCCTGCTCGGCCTGCTCGGCGGCGTGCAGAAATCCGACCGCGGCAGCATCCGCCTGCTGGGCCAGGAACTCGGCGAGCTGTCGGCCGGCGCCCGCGACCGCTTCCGGGTCGACCACACCGGCTACATCTTCCAGCAGTTCAACCTGCTGCCCTTTCTCTCGGTGCGCGAGAACGTCGAGTTGCCCTGCCACTTCTCCAGGCTGCGCGCCAGCCGCGCCGCCCAGCGCCACGGCAGCGTCGACCAGGCCGCCGCTACCCTGCTCGCCCACCTGGGCTTGAAAGATCCCGCCCTGCTCGGGCGCCGCGCCGACTCGCTGTCCATCGGCCAGCAACAACGGGTCGCCGCCGCCCGCGCGCTGATCGGCCAGCCGGAGCTGGTGATTGCTGACGAACCGACCTCGGCGCTGGACTACGACGCCCGCGAAGCCTTCATCCGCCTGCTGTTCGCCGAATGCCGCGAGGCCGGGGCCAGCCTGCTGTTCGTCAGCCACGACCAGAGCCTGGCGCCGCTGTTCGATCGCAACCTGTCGCTGGCCGAGCTCAATCGCGCCGCCACGCCCGCGGAGACCTGAGATGTATCTGTTCCGTCTAGCCATGGCCAGCCTGGCCAACCGTCGTTTCACCGCGATCCTCACGGCTTTCGCCATCGCCCTGTCGGTCTGCCTGCTGCTGGCGGTCGAACGGGTGCGCACCGAGGCCCGGGCCAGCTTCGCCAGCACCATCAGCGGCACCGACCTGATTGTCGGCGCCCGCTCGGGTTCGGTGAACCTGCTGCTGTACTCGGTGTTCCGCATCGGCAACGCCACCAACAACATCCGCTGGGACAGCTTCGAACACTTCGCGGCCAGCCCGAAGGTGAAATGGGCGATCCCAATTTCCCTCGGCGACTCCCATCGCGGCTACCGGGTGATGGGCACTACCGGGGCCTACTTCGAGCACTACCAGTACGGCCATCAGCAAAACCTGCAACTGGCCAGCGGTCGCGCATTCGCCAACGATCCGTTCGAAGTGGTGCTGGGCGCCGAAGTCGCCGAGGCCCTGCACTACAAGCTGGGCGACAAGCTGGTGCTGGCCCACGGTGTGGCGGCCATCAGCCTGGTCAAGCATGACGACAAGCCCTTTACCGTGGTCGGCATTCTCAAGCGCACCGGCACCCCGGTGGACCGCACGCTGCACATCAGCCTGGGCGGCATGGAGGCGATCCATATCGACTGGCACAACGGCGTGCCGGCCCAGGGCAACGGCCGCATCAGCGCCGACCAGGCACGCAACATGGACCTCACGCCGCAGGCGATCACCGCTTTCATGCTTGGCCTGAACAGCAAGATCGCCACCTTCGCCATGCAGCGCGAGATCAACGAATACCGGGGCGAGCCGATGCTGGCGATCCTCCCCGGCGTGGCCTTGCAAGAACTGTGGAGCCTGATGGGCACCGCGGAAAAGGCGCTGTTCGTGGTGTCGCTGTTCGTGGTGCTGACCGGCCTGATCGGCATGCTCACGGCGATCCTCACCAGCCTCAACGAGCGGCGCCGGGAAATGGCGATCCTGCGCTCGGTCGGCGCGCGCCCCTGGCATATCGCCACGCTGCTGGTGCTGGAAGCCTTCGCCCTGGCGCTATTTGGTGTGCTCGCCGGTCTCGGCCTGCTGTACCTGGGCATCGCGCTGGCCCAGGGGTATGTGCAGTCGACCTATGGCCTGTATTTGCCGCTGTCCTGGCCGAGCGAGTATGAGTGGACGCTGCTCGGCGGTATCCTGATCGCCGCCCTGCTGATGGGCAGCGTGCCGGCCTGGCGCGCCTATCGACAATCCCTGGCCGATGGCCTGTCCATCCGTTTGTGAGGAACGCTGGTTATGAGGAGCTCCGGCATGCCCCGTGCCCTGCTTGCGCTATTGATGCTGGTCGCCCTGCCGCTGTGGGCCGCCGAGCCCCGGGACCTGGCCTGGTCGGAAATGATCCCGCCGGACGCGCCGGCGGAAGTGCCGAACATGAAGCCGCTGCATGACCTGTCGCAAATGAGCGACGCGCTGGCCGCCGAATCCGCCCCGGCGGCCAAGCAGGACATGCCCAACGCGCCGGTGGTGCAAAGCCTCGACGGCCTGTCGGTGCGCCTGCCCGGCTACATCGTGCCGCTGGAAGTCAGCGAGGACGGGCGCACCACGGAGTTTCTGCTGGTGCCGTATTTCGGGGCCTGCATCCATGTACCGCCACCGCCATCGAACCAGATCGTGCACGTGAAGAGCGAAGTCGGGGTGAAGCTCGACGAGCTGTATCAGCCGTACTGGGTCGAAGGGCCGATGCAGGTCAAGGCCTCCACCAGCGAGATTGCCGACGCGGGTTACCAGATGGAGGCAGAGAAGATCTACGTGTACGAACTGCAGGAGTGAAACCGCGCTGCTGGAGCATTCGGCGCGTCCCCGGTTCCATGCCTTGGGCACTGATCGGGGTTTCATTGAGCTGAGTCAACGCCTGCTCCTTGACGATCCTTACCATTGGACCTAGCCAACTTGAATCGTCCTTTGGAGCTCCCATGCACAAGTCCTTGCTCAGCGCCTCCCTGTTCGCGCTCGCGCTCGCCGCCCCGCTCGCCCACGCCCACGAAGCCGGCGACATCATCGTTCGCGCCGGTGCCATCACCGTCAATCCGAAAGCCGACAGCGGCGACGTCAAGGTCGACCGCGGCCCGCTGGCCGGCGCCAACCTCGGCGGCAAGGCGACCATGAGCAGCGACACCCAGCTGGGCCTGAACTTCGCCTACATGCTGACCAACAATGTCGGTATCGAGCTGCTGGCGGCCACGCCGTTCGAACATGACGTGAAACTCAAGGACACTTCGCTGGCCGCCGCCAACGGCAAGCTCGGCACCCTCAAGCACCTGCCGCCGACCCTGAGCGTGGTCTACTACCCGCTCGACCATAAGTCGGTGTTCCAGCCTTATGTCGGTGCCGGTATCAACTACACCTGGATCTATGACGAGCACGTCGGCAGCCGCGCCAGCGCCGCCGGTTTCGACAACTTCCGGGCCAAGAACTCCTGGGGCCTGGCCTGGCAGGTCGGCGCCGACTACATGCTGACCGACAACGTGATGATCAACGCCCAGGTACGCTACGTCGACATCGACACCACCGCCTACGTGAACAACAACGCGGTGGCCGGTGGCACCCGGGCCAAGGTCGATGTGGACGTCGATCCATGGGTTTACATGGTCGGCCTGGGTTACAAGTTCTAAATCGGCCAGACAAAAAAAGGCGCCTCGCAAGGCGCCTTTTTTCATGCTCGGGGAAAACTCAGAGGCCCAGCAAGCGTGCCAGCCCGACACTCATCGGCGTCGGCTCGGGGAACGTGAAACGCTGCAGCAGGCGCTGGTTGTCAGCCCGGGAATGGCGGATGTCTCCCGCCCGCGCCGGACCGTGGCTGATCGGTGGCAAGGCCCCCACTACCTGGCCCAGGGCCTCGAGCAACTGATTGAGGGTGGTGGTCTGGTTCAGCCCGACATTCACTGCGCCGACCTCCAGTTGCGGCACCTCCAGGGATTGCACCAGCACTTTCACCAGATCTTCGACATACACAAAGTCGCGGGTCTGCTCACCATCGCCGAATACGCTGATCGGCAGGCCTTTCTGTGCCCGCTCGCAAAAGATGCTGATGACCCCCGAGTACGGCGAGGACGGATCCTGGCGCGGCCCGAAGATATTGAAGAAACGGAAGATCGCCGGCTCCAGCCCATGCTGGCGACGATAGAAATCGAAGTAGTACTCGCTGGCCAGCTTGTCCGATGCATAAGGCGTCAGAGGTGCCTTGGGCGTGTCCTCATCGATCGCCTCCCCTTCGCCATTATTGCCGTAGACCGCCGCGCTAGAAGCGAACAGCACGCGCTTGACACCGGCCTGGCGCATGGCCTCGCACACGTTGAGGGTGCCGATGAAGTTGCTCTGGTGAGTACGCACCGGGTCGTCTACCGAGGCCTGTACCGAAGCGACCGCGGCCAGGTGCGCCACTGCACGGCAGCCGCTCATCGCCCGGGCCACCAGGGCCGCATCGGCGACGTCGCCTTCGATCAGTTCGACCCGTGGGTTGTCCAGCGGCAGGTTGCTGGGCTTGCCAGTGGACAGATCGTCGAGGATCCGCACCGAGTAGCCCTTGGCAAGCAAGGCGTCAGTCAGGTGCGAACCGATGAAACCGGCACCGCCGGTGATTAAAACAGGGCTGTCAGCCATGGCGATAAAACCTATCCAGTAGAGTCGGGAGCGCTGCGCGCCAGGCGCGGGGCTTGATCCCGAAGGTATGCAGAATTTTCTTGCAGGCCAGGACCGCGTGCTGCGGTTCTTCCGCGGCATCCGGCCGGGCGGCGTGGGCTTGGGCGGTCGGCGCCTCGATGGCCAGCGGATGCAGGCTGCGGGCCTCGGTGAGGATCGCCTGGCCCAGCGCCAGCGGCGTGGTCGCCTCATGGCCGGCGTAATGGTAGGTGCCCCACAGCGGCGCGGCGCAATCGAGTTGCTTGAGCACCGAAATGATCACCCGGGCGGCATCGTCCACCGGCGTCGGGTTGCCCCGCCGGTCATCGGCCAACAGCAGCTCGTCGGGTTGCTCGGCACGGGCCAGGAAACGCCCCAGGGTGCCCTCGGCGCTGTCGTCCAGTAGCCAGCCGAAGCGCAGCAGCACATGTTGCGGGCAAGTGGCGCGCACGCTCTGCTCGATCCGCCACAACGCCTGGCCGCGCAATCCCAGCGGCACCGGTTCGTCCTTTTCGCTGTAGGCGGTAGCGCGCGAGCCATCGAACACGCGATAGCTGGAAGGCTGCACAAGAATGATGTCGTGATGCTGACACAGCTCGGAAAGCCGTTCGACAGCCCGCTCCTGGGCGGTCAGGCGCGCCTCCGGGACGCTCTCCGCCTGGAACCAGTCGAAGTAATAGGCAAGGTTGATCAAGGCATCCGGACGGGTGTCGTCGAGCAGTTGCGTCAGGCTCGCGGCATCCCAGCCGTCTTGCGGCGGACGGGGGGCGAGGAAACCGATGTCCTCCTCCGCCCCGAGGCGAATCAGCGCCTGCCCAAGGGCATTTCCGCCGCCCAGTAACATAAGGCGCATTCGCATAGAGTCAGCAGGTCCAGTCTGTTCGGAACGAGGGTTCGAATGGGCCGGGCACGCGGGCCCGGCCATGAATAGTGCTCGGAATCGTTGCATTTTGCGGGTTTCCCGCGCAATCGTCACTGAGAAAGTGCAGGGCATGGCGGCGACGGGATGGACTTGCAACTTGGCCCTGGCGGTCGCATAACGTTGCACATGAACCTTCCCCAGATCCCCGCCAGCGCCCTGCCGGGCTTCCATCCGGCCGTCAGCGCCTGGTTCCACAGCCGTTTCCCCGCCGCGACCGCCGCCCAGGCCCGTGCGTGGCCGCTGATCCGCCAGCGCCGCTCGACCCTGATCGCCGCGCCCACCGGCTCCGGCAAGACCCTGACCGCCTTCCTCGCGGTGATCGACGAACTGGTACACCGCGGCCTGGAAAACGGCGGCACGCTGCCGGACCAGACCCTGGTGGTGTACGTCTCGCCGCTCAAGGCCCTGAGCAACGATATCCAGATCAACCTGCAGGACCCGCTGGCCGGCATCACCGCGCAGCTCGAACGCCTGGGCCTGCCGCAGTTGCGGATCAGCACCGCGGTGCGTACCGGCGACACCCCGCAGAAAGACCGCAGCGCCATGCGCAAGAGCGCGCCGCACATCCTGGTGACCACTCCCGAATCGCTGTACGTGCTGCTGGGCTCGGGTTCGGGCCGGCAGATGCTCGCCAGTACGCGCACGGTGATCGTCGACGAGATCCACGCCATCGCCGCCAGCAAGCGCGGCAGCCACCTGGCCTTGAGCCTGGAGCGCCTGCAGGCGCTGTGCGACGAGCCCCTGACCCGCATTGGTCTGTCGGCCACGCAGAAACCCATCGAAGCGGTATCGCGTTTTCTCGTCGGCCACCAGCGCCCCTGCGAAATCGTCGACATCGGCCATGCCCGGCCCCGCGACCTGGCCATCGAAGTACCGCCGGTGCCGCTGTCGGCGGTCATGGCCAACGATGTCTGGGAGCTGGTCTACGAGCGTCTCGCCACCCTGGCGCGGGAACACCGCACCACCCTGGTGTTCGTCAACACCCGGCGCCTGGCCGAACGCCTGAGCCGTCACCTGAGCGAACGCCTGGGCAAGGACGCGGTGGCCGCCCACCACGGCAGCCTGGCCAAGGAATTCCGCCTGGACGCCGAGCAGCGGCTCAAGCGCGGCGACTTGCAGGTGCTGATCGCCACCGCCTCACTGGAGCTGGGCATCGATATCGGCGACGTCGACCTGGTGTGTCAGATCGGCTCGCCGCGTTCGATCTCGGCGTTTCTGCAAAGGGTCGGGCGCTCCGGGCACCAGGTCGGCGGTACGCCCAAGGGCCGCCTGTTCGCCCTGACCCGCGACGACCTGCTCGAATGCGCCGCCCTGCTCGACTGCGTGCACCGCGGCGAACTCGACACCCTGCAGATCCCCAGGGCGCCGCTGGATGTGCTGGCGCAGCAGATCGTCGCCGAAGTCAGCAACCAGCCATGGCAGGAACAGCCGCTGCTGGAAATGATCCGCCGCGCCTCGCCCTACAGCGACCTCGACGAAGGGCATTTCCAGGCGCTGCTGCGCATGCTTGCCGAGGGCTACAACGGGCGCCAGGGCATTCGCAGCGCCTACCTCCACCGCGATACCGTCAACCGCAGCCTGCGCGGCCGGCGCGGCAGCCAGCTGACTGCGGTGACCAGCGGCGGCACCATCCCCGACAACGCCGACTATGCTGTGTTGCTGGAACCCCAGGCGCTGAACATCGGCAGCGTCAACGAAGACTTCGCCGTGGAAAGCATCGCCGACGACGTGTTCCAGCTGGGCAATACCTCGTACCGCATCCTGCGGGTGGAAACCGGTAAGGTGCGGGTCGAGGATGCCCACGGCCAGCCGCCGACCATTCCGTTCTGGCTCGGCGAGGCCCCGGGGCGCAGCGCCGAGCTGTCGTTCGCCGTGGCGCGCCTGCTGGCCCGGCTCGACGCACTGCTGGGCGCCGCGCCCGGACAGTTGCAACCGGCCCTCGACTGGCTGGGCGAGCACCTGGGCCTGGACGCCGCCAGCGCCGAGCAACTGGTCGACTACCTGGCCCGCGCCCGCCAGGCCCTGGGTGCGCTGCCGTCCCAGGACACGCTGATCATGGAGCGTTTTTTCGATGAGTCCGGCGGCACCCAACTGGTGATCCACACGCCGTTCGGCAGCCGGATCAACCGCGCCTGGGGCCTGGCCCTGCGCAAGCGTTTCTGCCGCACCTTCAACTTCGAATTGCAGGCCGCCGCCAGCGAGGACGCCATCGTGCTGTCGCTGTCCACCAGCCACAGCTTCGAGCTGGACGAAGTCTGGCGTTACCTGCACAGCAACAGCGCCGAGCACATCCTGGTCCAGGCCCTGCTGGATGCGCCGCTGTTCGGCGTGCGCTGGCGCTGGAACGCCGGGGTGGCGCTGGCGCTGCCGCGCTTTGTCGGCGGGCGCAAGGTCGCGCCGCAGATCCAGCGGATGAAAAGCGAAGACCTGATCGCCAGCGTGTTTCCCGACCAGATCGCCTGCCTGGAGAACCTTGCCGGCGAGCGGCAGATTCCCGAGCACCCGCTGGTGGAGCAGACCCTCGACGACTGCCTGCATGAAGCCATGGACAGCGAAGGCTGGCTGGCCCTGTTGCGGCGCATGGAACGGGGCGAGTTGCGCCTGGTCAGCCGCGACCTGCCGGCGCCCTCGCCCCTGGCCGCGGAGATCCTCAGCGCCCGTCCCTATACCTTCCTCGACGATGCGCCGCTGGAGGAACGCCGTACCCAGGCCGTGCTCAGTCGCCGCTGGAGCGACCCGCAATCGAGCGACGACCTCGGCGCCCTGGATGCCGAGGCCATCGAGTCGGTGCGCGCGGAAGCCTGGCCCGCTCCCGGCAACCCGGACGAAATGCACGAAGCGCTGATGAGCCTGGCTGCCATCGGCGCACCGGAAGCCGAGGCCAACCCGTCCTGGACGGGCTGGCTGCAGGCCCTGGCGGACAGCGGCCGCGCCAGCCGTTTGCAGATCGCCGGCCAACCGGCGCTCTGGTGCGCCGTCGAACGCCTGGCCTGCCTGCGGGCGATTTATCCACAGGCCGCGCTGCAACCGCCGCTCCAGGCGCCCCCCGGCTTCGACGAGCCGTGGGAGCGGGACGAGGCCATTGTCGAGCTGATCCGCGCCCGTCTCAGCGGCTTCGGCCCGCTGCTGCTGGAGGCGATCACCGCGCCGCTGGGCCTGGGCGCCAGCGAAGTCACCCAGGCCCTGCTGCAACTGGAGCGCGAGGGTTATGTGCTGCGTGGCCGCTTCAGCCCTGGCGAGTCTCGGGAGCAGTGGTGCGAACGGCACCTGCTGGCCCGGATCCACCGCTACACGGTCAAGCGCCTGCGCCGGGAAATCGAACCGGTGTCGTTGCAGGACCTGATGCGCTTTCTGTTCGACTGGCAGCATCTGTCCAGCGCTACCCAGGGCCAGGGCAGCGCCATGCTGGCGCAGACCGTCGCCCAGTTCGAAGGCTATGCCGCCGCGGCAGGCGCCTGGGACAGCGACCTGCTGCCGGCGCGGATCAAGGACTACTCCGCCACCTGGCTGGACGAGCTGTGCCGCAACGGCAAGGTGGTCTGGACCCGGCTCAGCGCGCCGCACAAGACCGCCGGCGCGACCCTGCGCAACACTCCGATCGTGCTGCTGCCGCGTAGCCAGGTGGCGCTGTGGAGCGCCTTGGGCGCGCAGCCGGACAGCAGCGAGCTGTCGCCCAAGGCGCAAAAGGTCCACGCCGCGCTGAGCCAGCATGGCGCCCTGTTCTTCGACGAACTGCAGCACGAAGCCCATGTGTTGCGCACCGAGCTGGAAATCGCCTTGCAGGAACTGGTGGCCGCAGGCTGGGTGAACGCCGACAGCTTCGCCGGCCTGCGCGCCCTGATTACCCCCGCCAGCAAACGCCAGGCCCGCCCTGGCCGGCGCGGGCGCGGGGCGCTGGTCGGAGGCATGGACGACGCAGGACGCTGGGCCCTGCTGCGCCGTTGCGCGCCAACCGCGAGCAGCCCCGGCCGCCTGGAACAGGCGACGCTGGAACATATCGCCATGACCCTGCTGCGGCGTTATGGCGTGGTGTTCTGGCGCCTGCTCGAACGCGAGGCCGACTGGCTGCCGAGCTGGCGCGAACTGCTGCGTACCTTCCACCGCCTGGAAGCTCGTGGCGAGATCCGTGGCGGACGCTTTGTCAGCGGCCTGGCCGGCGAGCAGTTCGCCCTGCCCGAGGCCGTCGCCCTGCTGCGCGAAGTGCGCCGGCGCCCGCTGGATGGCAGCCTGGTCGCGGTGTGCGGCGTCGACCCGCTGAACCTCGCCGGCACCCTGCTGCCCGGGCAGAAAGTCCCGGCGCTGGCCGGCAACCGCCTGGTGTACCGCGACGGCCTGCCCGCCGCCGCCGAGATCGCCGGCAAACAGCACGTCTGGCTGGACCTCGACCCGCAGGCCAGCCTGGAATTGCGCACCCGGCTGATTCGCCACTGACCCATATCGGCCGCGCCGCGAAGCCGCGGCGCGTGCCATCCGTAGACGCATCGAAACTTTCCCGCCGGCCCCACAGTCATCCAAGGACACAAGCGATTCGCAGACCATCAGACGGGAGCGGACATGGCGGCGATTCATATCGGTATTTCCGGCTGGCGCTACAAACCCTGGCGCGGCGATTTCTACCCCGAGGGGCTGACCCAGAACCGCGAGCTGCAATTCGCCTCGCGCGCGGTCAACAGCATCGAAATCAACGGTTCGTTCTACGCGCTGCAAACACCCGAGCGCTACGCCGACTGGCATGCCGATACGCCCAAGGACTTCGTGTTCAGCGTCAAGGCGCCGCGCTACATCACCCACATCCTGCGGTTGCGCGACGTGCACAAGCCACTCGCCAACTTCTTCGCCTCGGGCGTGCTGGAGCTCAAGGACAAGCTCGGGCCGATCCTCTGGCAGTTTCCCCCGAGCTTTCAATTCGACGCCGAGCTGTTCGGCGCCTTCCTCGAGCAATTGCCCAGCGATACCGAACAGGCAGCCGCCCTCGCCCGCCAGCACGAACCGCGCCTGGACGGCCGGGCCAGCACCAAGGCCTACGGCAAAAGAGCCTTGCGCCATGCCGTGGAGATCCGCCACGCGAGCTTTGCCGTTGCCGAGTTCGTGCAGTTGCTGCGCCGGCACAACGTGGCCCTGGTGGTGGCCGACACCGCCGGCAAATGGCCCTATTGCGAGGATCTGTGCAGCGATTTCGTCTACCTGCGGCTGCACGGCGACAAGGAGTTGTACGCCAGTGGCTACACGCCCCAGGCGCTGCGACGCTGGGGGGACCGGATCGAGGCCTGGCACGCCGGCAAGCAGCCGGCCGACGCCCATCTGATCGACAGCCAGCACTCGGCCAGGGCGCGCAAGAGCCGCGAGGTATTCTGCTATTTCGACAACGACCTCAAGGTCCGCGCGCCCTACGACGCACGCCAGTTGCTGGAGCGTTTCGGGCTCGACACGAGCCTGCCGACGACACCCGGCGAACCTGCCGCTGCCGGGGTCCTGCCATGAGCCATGACACCCCGGCGCATACCCCGTCGCCCGTCGCCGAGCAGGCCAGCGTGCGCCGCTTCACCGTGCTGACGGTCAACACCCACAAGGGCTTCACCGCGCTGAATCGGCGTTTCATCCTGCCCGAGCTGCGCGAGGCGGTGCGCAGCGTGGCCGCCGATGTGGTGTTCCTGCAGGAGGTGCATGGCTCGCACGAGCAGCATCCGCAGCGCTATGAAAACTGGCCGAGCATGCCGCAATACGAGTTCCTCGCCGACAGCATCTGGCCGCAGTTCGCCTATGGCCGCAATGCGGTGTACCCGGCGGGCGATCACGGCAATGCGCTGCTCTCGAAATTCCAGATCGTGGCCTACGACAATCTCGACGTTTCGCTCGGCGGGCATGAAAGCCGCGGCCTGCTGCACTGCGTGCTGCGCCTGCCCGGCGATGCGCCCCAGGTGCATGCGGTCTGCGTGCACCTGGGGTTGCGCGAAAGTCATCGCCAGCAGCAGTTGCACCTGTTGTTGCAGTTGATCGCCGAACTTCCCGTCGACGCGCCGCTGATCGTCGCCGGCGACTTCAACGACTGGCGCCAGCGTGCCGATGCCCAGCTGGCCCCGAGCGGCCTGCGCGAAGCCTTTGTCAGCCTGCACGGCAAGCCGGCGCGCAGCTTCCCCGCGCGCCTGCCGCTGCTACGCCTGGACCGGATCTACGTGCGCCACCTGAAAGTCCATCGGCCCCAGGTGCTGACGGTCCACCCCTGGTCCCATCTCTCCGATCACGCCCCGCTGTCGGTCGAGGTCGAGCTATGAACGAACTGCCCCTGGAAAAAACCACCGTGGCCAGCCTGGCGGATCCCGGTCTGGCCCACGAGCCGTCGCCGGCAGACCTCGACTACGGCTGGCACAGCAACAATCGGGTGGTGCTGCTGGAAAATGGCGAAGCGTATTTTCCGCGGGTGTTCGAGGTGCTGCGCCAGGCGCGGGACGAGATCCTGCTGGAGACCTTCATCCTCTACGAAGACAAGGTCGGCCATGAGCTGCACCGCCTCCTGATCGACGCCGCGCAGCGCGGGGTGCGGGTTACCGTCAGCCTCGACGGTTTCGGCAGCGGCGAGTTGAGCACCGCGTTCCTGGCCGCCATGAGCAACGCCGGGGTGCGCCTGCAGATCTTCGACCCGGCGCGGCCGATCTTCGGCGTGCGCACCAACTGGTTCCACCGCCTGCATCGCAAGATCGTGGTGGTCGACGGCAGCATTGCCTTTGTCGGCGGGATCAATTTTTCCGCCGACCACCTGGCGGATTTCGGTCCCCAGGCCAAGCAGGACTATGCGGTGGAGATCCAGGGACCGGCCGTGGTGGATATCCACCATTTCGCCCTGGCCCAGGGCGATCGCCCGGCCCGCGCCCGCTACTGGTGGCAACGCCGCCGCCAGCGCCGCCGGGAACTCGCCCTGAACGAGCATGACGGCCAGGTACGCCTGGTCTATCGCGACAATCGCCAGCACCGCAACGATATCGAGGAGGTGTACCGCCTGGCGCTGCGCGGCGCCCGGCAGCGGGTGGTGATCGCCAACGCCTATTTCTTCCCCGGCTATCGGCTGCTGCGCGAAATCCGCAACGCCGCGCGCCGGGGCGTGGAAGTGCGGCTGATCCTGCAGGGCGAGCCGGACATGCTGGTGGCCAGGCTGGCGGCGCGCATGCTCTACGACTACCTGCTCAAGGACGGCGTGCACATCTACGAGTATTGCAAGCGCCCCCTGCACGGCAAGGTGGCCCTGGTGGACGACGACTGGAGCACCGTGGGTTCGAGCAACCTCGATCCGCTGAGCCTGTCGCTGAACCTGGAAGCCAACGTGCTGATCCGCGACCGCGCCTTCACCCGCGAGCTGTACGAACGCCTCGACTGGCTCAGCCGCGAGCATTGCCAGGCGATGCCGCCCAAGGGGGCCGCCCGTGGCCGCCTGTGGCGCCTGACCGTGGGTTTCCTGGTGTTCCACATCCTGCGGCACTTCCCGGCCTGGGCCGGCTGGCTGCCCGCCCACAAACCGCGGCTACAGCCCTTCGGCCAGGCCGAGGATGAAGCGGAGTCACGTCATGAGCCGCACTGACGCCCAGGGCTCGACACCCGCGACGGCGCACTCGCGGTCGCGCTGGCAGCGCCTGAAGAAGCCCCTGACCGTCGCCTTCTTCCTGCTGCTGATCGTGCTCTTCACCCTGCTGGCCCGGCGCATCGACTGGAGCGAAGTGCTCGGCACCCTGGCCGACTTCAAGGTGCGCACGCTGCTGGTCGCCGCGGGCCTGACCCTGGGCAGCTTCCTGGTGTACGCCTGCTTCGACCTGATCGGTCGCACCTACATCCGCCAGGACCTCGGCTGGCGGCAGATCCTGCCGGTGGGCTTCATCAGCTACGCCTTCAACCTCAACCTCAGCGCCTGGGTCGGCGGCATCGCCATGCGCTACCGGCTGTATTCCAGGCTGGGGGTGAGCACCGCCAACATCGCCAAGATCCTCGGCCTGAGCCTGGCCACCAACTGGTTCGGCTATATGGTCCTGGCCGGCGCGGTATTCGCCAGCGGCCTGATGCAACTGCCCCCCGGCTGGCAGCTCAGCAGCGGTGCGCTGCGGGGCGTGGGCGTCCTGCTGCTGGCGCTGAGTGCGGGCTACCTGCTGGCCTGCCGGTTTTCCCGGCGCCGCGAATGGGCGATACGCGGGGTGGAGATCAACCTGCCCTCGCTGCGCATGGCGCTGCTGCAACTGGCCCTGGGCGCGCTCAACTGGTCGCTGATGGCCGCGGTGATCTTCACCCTGCTGCCCGCCAGGCTCGATTACCCGGTGGTGCTCGGCGTGTTGCTGATCAGCAGCATTGCCGGGGTCATTACTCACATTCCGGCGGGGCTCGGGGTATTGGAGGCGGTATTCGTCGCCCTGCTGCAACATGAGGTGCCCCGGGGCAGCCTGCTGGCCGGGCTGATCGCCTACCGGGCGATCTACTTCCTCCTGCCGCTGCTGATCGCACTGCTGATGTACCTGCTGGTGGAGGCCCGGGCCAAGGCGCTGCGGGTGCGGAAAACATCGCGCAAAGACCACTGACGCGGTCACCTGCAAGAGCGAGCTTGCTCGCAATGAACGCGCGAGCGTCCACCCCGGGCCCCTCTCAGCGCGACGGAGTGATGCTCAACCGCTCGCCCACCACCATTTCCGTGATCCAGTCCACGAGGATCGAGGTGTAGGCCTGCTGTGACAGCGGTTCGCTCAAGGCATGGTCGGCGCCGTCGATGATCCGGTGGGTCATGGAGTGGGTCTGCTGGCAGGCCGCGCGGTAGCTCATGATCGTGGCATGGGGCACATGATCGTCGGTCTCCGACTCCACCAGCAGCACATCCCCGGTGAAGGCCGCGCAGGCATGCAGCGCACGATTGTTGTCCGTGCGCACCAGGCTGCTGCGGTAATCCAGCAGGTCGGCCTTGTCCAGGTCGCGCTTGGGGCTGTGCCAGGCTTCGTCGCGGTACAGCGCCGGAACCCGCAGCGCCAGCCAGCGCACGGGCCGCAACGAGGTCAGGATGCTCGCCAGGTAACCGCCGTAGCTGGTGCCCACCACGGCGATCGCCGAGGTGTCGAGGGCCGGGTGGGCCAGCAGGCGGTCATAGGCCGCCAGCAGGTCGCGCAGGTTGTCTTCGCGGGTCACGCGGTTCAGCGGGATACCGCGACTCGCATGGCCGCGCAGGTCGAAGGTCAGGCACACGCACCCGAGCCCGGCGATCCCCCGCGCCCGCTCCAGGTCGCGCTCCTGGCTCCCGCCCCAGCCATGGACGAACAGCACGCCCGGGACTTTCGACCGGGGCGTGAGGAAGGTCCCGCTCATCTGCTCGTCATCGATGTCGATTTGAATGCTTTCGCTTCTAGCCGTCATAGGATTTGACCGTTGCATATTTGAGAAGAAAGTCGCTGTTTTCCGCCGGCCCGCGATAGACCTCGATGGCCCCGGCCGGCAGGGGCCGGTCGATATAGGTTTCCACCGCGGACACGCGAATCGCCGGCAGGTCCGGCTGCTCGACAAAGGCCTGCAGGGCCGCCAGTTCGGCGCTGCTGGCGCCGCCCATGCGCCACGACTGCTCGAGCACCCCGCTGCGCTGCCGGCCCTCGGCGTCCAGACCCTGGGCGATGTCGTAATTGCGCCGCGAGGCGAAGAATCGCGGATACGCCTCGTCGGCGGCGGCATCGAAGACCTCGGCCTGTTGCACAGCCAGGCGCACCGCGGGTGGCAATGGCAACGCCAGCAACTCGCGGTAGCCGCCCTGGACCACCAGCAGCTCGGAACCGCCGTAGACCTTCTCGCCCGCGGCGTCCTCGGTCAGGTACTGCTCGCCGCAGTAGCTGATCAGATGACCGGCGATCAGCGACTGGCCAACGCTATGGGTGGCCACTTGCTGCAGATCCTGCTCCAGCACCACGCCTTCGTTGAAGTGCCGGGCCACCTCGGGTTGCGCCAGCAGTTCGTCGAAACGCTCCAGGCTGTCGATCACCTGTTGTCCGCGGCCGGCGCAGGCATGGATCGGCTTCATGCGGATCGGCCCGGTGTAGAGCAAATGCGTGGCCGCCGGACGAGCATCGTCCAGCGAAAACACGCTCAAGCCGTCCAGCACCACCAGGCGAACCCGCTTGGAGAACAGCGGCGCCCAGCCCTCGGGCGCCACGGCGTGCTTATTCAACAGACCATGGGTGATGGCCTTGGTGCAGATAAAATCGTGCTCGACGTACCCGCCCCATAAATCCTCCGGCCCCTGGACGCCCAGCTGTCGGGCCGCGGCCGGGCCGACCAGGGTCTGCGTGGGCAGCAGATAGATGTCGTCTGGTACGGGGCGGGTCGGATCGTGGCTGCCTGCGAATGTCAGCCCGAGGATCTGCGCCAGCCAACGGGCCAGCGCGCGATTGGTCTCGACGACGTGCCGCGAGGCCTGTGGATGAACGGAGTGGGCGACCACGCGCCTGCTGCGTTGCGTAGGGGTCATGCGTCCACCTCGGCCGTGGCGTGATGAATGTACAAACAGGGGTGCAGGGATCACGCCAAGGCGGTGGAAAGCGGAGGAACGCCACTGGAACAACAGGCCCGAGCCGCCCTTGCTGGCATCGGGCCTGTTTTATTTTGCACGATCGGACGACAGCGCCCGGCAATTTGCACGACCCGGCGTCAGTTCCGCTCCGCCCGCGCAACCGGGGCCGGCGGGCTCACGCCAAAGCGCGTGCGATATTCACTGGGCGCAAGGCCGGTGATTTTCTTGAAGATGGCGCGGAACGCGCCGGGGTCCTGGTAGCCGACCGTCCAGGCGATATGGTCGATGGTGCCATTGGTGAACTCGAGCATTTCCCGCGCCTTGCCCACCCGCAGGTGCTGGCAGTACTCGGTGGGCTTGAGGCCGGTGGCCGCGCGAAAGCGCCGCAGGAAGGTACGCTCCTCGAGCCCGGCCTGCTGCGCCATGCCGGCGAGGGACACCTCCACCGCGCCATTGGCCTGCAGCCAGTGCTGGACCTTGAGAATGGCCGCGTCGCCGTGCCCGAGGATAGGCGCGAAATTGCTGCCGCACTGGCTGGCGCTGTCGCTGTGCTCGATCACCAGGAAGCGCGCCGTGCCGCTGGCGATGCTCGGCCCCAGCAAGCGGTCGACCAGGCGCAAGCCGAGTTCGGACCAGGCCATCAGGCCGGCGGTGGTGATCAGGTCGCCATCGTCGACGATCGGCTTGTCGGCGTTCAGCCTGACGTGCGGGTAGCGCTCGGCGAACTGTTTCGCCGAGGTCCAGTGAGTGGTGGCGCTGCGGCCGTCGAGCAAGCCGCTTTCGGCCATCAGGATAGAGCCGACACATACCCCGCCCAGGGTCGCGCCATTGGCATGTTGCTGCCGCAACCAGTGGATCAACGCCTGCGATGCCTGGGCCTGGGAGAACCCGGCCACCGAAGGTGGGATCAGCACCGCCAGCAACGAGCCGTCGGGCCCGGGGTGGCTGTCGTAGCAGCGCAGCGGAGGCTGATCGGCCCGGGCCTGCCAGTGGCTGATGCGCAACAGCGGCAATTGCGCGCTCTGTTGCTCGGCGGCGATGCGATTGGCGACCCCGAACAAGTCGGTCAAGCCATGCACCGCGGCCATCTGCGCACCGGGATAGATCAGCACGCCCAGCTCGGCGACGGCGCTTTCCATACCCATTGTCAGTTTTCCCCTTTCTATTGTCGGTGCGGCCAATCCTCGAGCGGCCTGCCGGAGCCAATACTGGACTCCACAGCCAACCACTACTTCAGAGGAAACACCCATGGCCAAGCAAGCGCTCATCGTAGTCGATATCCAGAACGACTACTTCCCCAACGGCAAGTGGCCCCTGGTCGGCGCCGAGGCGGCGGCGGACAACGCCGCGCGGCTGATCCAGGCCTTCCGTGACAGCGGCCAGCAGGTGGTACACATCCGCCACGAATTCACCTCCGACAGCGCGCCGTTCTTCACCCCCGGCTCCAGCGGCGCGCAACTGCACGCCAAGGTCGTCAACCGCGCCGACGAGCCGGTGGTGCTCAAGCACTTCGTCAACTCGTTCCGCGAAACCGAGCTCAAGGCCATTCTCGATGAGCATGGCATCGAGCAACTGGTGGTGGTCGGCAGCATGAGCCACATGTGCATCGACGGCGTGACCCGCGCCGCCGCCGACCTGGGCTACGACGTGACGGTCATCCACGACGCCTGTGCCACCCGGGACCTGGAGTTCAACGGCATCGTGGTCCCCGCGGCCCAGGTGCATGCCGCGTACATGTCGGCCCTGGGGTTCGCCTATGCCAGCGTGGTGTCCACCGAGGAATTCCTGGGCAGCCGGTGACAGCGGACACGTATCTAGCGATGAAACAAAAGGCCCGTAGCGTTCGCACGCTACGGGCCTTTTTCATGCCGCTGTAGAGAAGGCTCTCTTAGAACGGAATATCGTCATCGAAGCTGTCGTCGAAGTTCTGCGCCGGCTGCGGCGAGGACTGCTGAGGCGCTGGACGCTGTGGCGCCTGGGAAGGCTGCGGACGCGACTGCTGCGGACGCGGTGCGGCGTTGCCCATGCCCTGGCCCTGGTCGCCCTGTGGACGGCCGCCCAGCAGCTGCATGGTGCCCTGCATGTCGACGATGATCTCGGTGGTGTAGCGCTTGATGCCGTCTTTTTCCCACTCGCGGGTCTGCAGCTTGCCCTCGATGTAGACCTGCGAACCCTTGCGCAGGTATTCGCCGGCGATTTCCGCAACCTTGCCGAACATCGACACACGGTGCCATTCGGTACGCTCGACCTTCTGGCCGGTCTGCTTGTCGGTCCACTGTTCGCTGGTGGCCAGACTCAGGTTGGTCACGGCGTTACCGTTAGGCAGGTAGCGAACTTCGGGATCCTGGCCGCAAGTGCCGACCAATATGACTTTGTTAACCCCACGGGCCATAACGTTCTCCTAGGCTTCGCACGCCGATCGGGCTGGGTTGACCAGCTGCTCGAGGGTCGCGCGATCCAATAATTCGGTGTCCAATTTGATGTAAACGGCGGCCTCTTCGACCACCATCACGGCATCTGTTACCCCAACAACGGCCTTCAGGCGCTCGACCAGGCCGGCTTCGCGGATCGCCTCGGGCGATAACGGCAAGCGCAGGCTCGTCACGTAAGGTGGTTCGCGCATGGTAACAGCAAAGGCCAGCCAGAGTGCAGCCAACCCCGCGCAACCCAGGAACACAACCGACAAACCGCCATGCTGGAACAACCAGCCGCCGAGAATGCCGCCCAGTGCCGAACCGAGGAACTGGCTGGTGGAGTAGACCCCCATCGCCGTGCCCTTGCCACCGGCCGGTGAAACCTTGCTGATCAGCGACGGCAGCGAGGCTTCCAGCAGATTGAACGCGGTGAAGAACACCACGGTGCCGATCACCAGTGCCTGCAGGCTGTCGCCGAACTCCCAGAAGAATAGCTCGGTGAGCAGCAGCGTACTGACCGCGCCCAGCAGAACTCGTTTCATTTTGCGTTTCTTCTCGCCGTAGATGATGAACGGGATCATGGCGAAGAAAGAGATCAACAGCGCTGTGAGGTAGACCCACCAATGCTGTTCCTTGGGCAAGCCGGCTTTTTCCACCAGCGCCAGCGGCAGTGCGACGAAGCTCGACATCAGCATGGCGTGCAACACGAAGATACCAAGATCCAGGCGCAGCAGGTCCGGATGCTTGAGCGTCGGCAACAAGGCCTGGCGCGCGACGCCGGACTCGCGGTGCTGCAAGGGCCCGGTCGAGCGCGGCACCATGAAGGCGACGATGACGATCCCCAGCAACGCCATGCCACCGGTGGCGAGGAACAGCCCAGACAGGCCGAAACCGCGGGTCAGCAGCGGGCCGACCACCATCGCCACAGCGAAAGACAAGCCGATGGTCATGCCGATCATGGCCATGGCCTTGGTACGGTGCTGCTCGCGGGTCAGGTCCGACAGCAGCGCCATGACCGCCGCGGAAATCGCTCCGGCCCCTTGCAGGATGCGCCCGGCGATCACCCCCCAGATCGAATCGGCATTGGCTGCCAGCACGCTGCCCAGGGCGAAGACGATCAACCCCAGGTAAATCACCGGACGACGACCGATACGGTCGGAAATGATCCCGAAGGGAATCTGGAAAATCGCCTGGGTCAGGCCGTAAGCGCCGATCGCCAGCCCGATCAGGGCCGGGGTCGCTCCCGCCAGGTCCATTCCATAGGTCGCCAGGACCGGCAACACCATGAACATGCCTAGCATACGGAAGGCGAACACCAGGGCCAGACCGCTTGCCGCGCGGGTCTCGGCACCACTCATGCGTTCGCTGTGGGGATCGTGCATGGATAAACCTCGTGTGAACCGGCGGCGATTCTACCAGTCCGATCGATTGACAGGGTATATGGCGACGCTTTGCCGCGCAGGTTTCATCTACGGCTGTCCGGTCGCGATTTGATAGTGTGCATCCATCCAGTATTTGCCCTTATACTCCTACGTTTTCGACGCCCGCCGAGCGAGGCCACTTTGGACAAGATCCTGATTCGTGGGGCCCGGACCCACAACCTGAAGAACATCGACCTGACCCTGCCACGGGACAAACTGATCGTCATCACCGGCCTGTCCGGGTCGGGCAAATCATCGCTGGCCTTCGACACGCTGTACGCCGAAGGCCAGCGACGCTATGTCGAGTCCCTGTCGGCGTACGCCCGCCAGTTCCTCTCAATGATGGAAAAGCCCGACGTCGACACCATCGAAGGCTTGTCGCCGGCGATCTCCATCGAGCAGAAATCCACCTCGCACAACCCGCGCTCCACCGTGGGTACCATCACCGAGATCTACGACTACCTGCGCCTGCTCTACGCGCGGGTCGGTACGCCGCGCTGCCCGGATCACGACATTCCGCTGGAAGCCCAGACCGTCAGCCAGATGGTCGACCTGGTGCTGGCCCAGCCGGAAGGCAGCAAGTTGATGCTGCTGGCGCCGGTGATTCGCGAACGCAAGGGCGAACACCTGTCGGTCTTCGAGGAACTGCGCGCCCAGGGCTTCGTCCGGGCCCGGGTCAACGGCAAGCTGTATGAGCTGGACGAGCTGCCGAAGCTGGATAAACAGAAGAAGCATTCGATCGATGTGGTGGTCGACCGCTTCAAGGTGCGTGCCGACCTGCAGCAGCGCCTGGCGGAATCCTTCGAGACCGCCCTGAAGCTGGCCGACGGGATTGCCCTGGTGGCGCCGATGGACGATGAGCCCGGCGAGGAAATGATCTTCTCCGCGCGCTTCGCCTGCCCGATCTGCGGCCATGCCATCAGCGAGCTGGAACCCAAGCTGTTCTCCTTCAACAACCCGGCCGGCGCCTGCCCGACCTGCGACGGCCTCGGGGTCAAGCAGTTCTTCGACATCAAGCGCCTGGTCAACGGCGAGCTGACCCTGGCCGAAGGGGCGATTCGCGGCTGGGACCGACGCAATGTCTATTACTTCCAGATGCTCGGCTCGTTGGCCTCGCACTATGGCTTCAGCCTGGAAGTACCGTTCAACCAGCTACCGGCCGACCAGCAGAAAGTCATCCTCAACGGCAGCGGTACGCAGAACGTCGACTTCAAGTACCTCAACGACCGTGGCGACATCGTCAAGCGCTCCCACCCGTTCGAAGGCATAGTGCCGAACCTGGAACGCCGCTACCGGGAAACCGAGTCGGCCACCGTGCGCGAAGAACTGGCGAAGTTTCTCAGCACCCAGCCATGCCCGGATTGCCGTGGCACCCGCCTGCGCCGCGAGGCACGCCATGTGTGGGTCGGCGAAAAGACCCTGCCGGCGGTCACCAGCCTGCCGATAGGCGATGCCACCGATTACTTCGGCACCCTGTCGCTGACCGGGCGCCGCGGCGAGATCGCCGACAAGATCCTCAAGGAAATCCGCGAGCGCCTGCAGTTCCTGGTCAATGTCGGCCTGGACTACCTGACCCTGGACCGCAGCGCCGACACCCTGTCCGGCGGTGAAGCCCAGCGCATTCGCCTGGCCAGCCAGATCGGCGCCGGCCTGGTGGGGGTGATGTACATCCTCGACGAGCCGTCCATCGGCCTGCACCAACGCGACAACGACCGCCTGCTGGGCACCCTGAAACATCTGCGGGACATCGGCAACACGGTGATCGTGGTCGAACACGACGAAGATGCCATCCGCCTAGCCGACTATGTGGTGGACATCGGCCCGGGCGCTGGCGTGCATGGCGGACAGATCGTTGCAGAGGGGACGCCCGACGAGGTGATGTCCCACCCGGACTCGCTGACCGGCAAGTATCTCTCCGGGCGGGTGAAGATCGCCGTGCCGGCCAAGCGTACGCCGCGCAACAAGAAGCTCTCGTTGTCCCTCAAGGGCGCTCGCGGCAACAATCTGCGCAATGTCGACCTGGAGATTCCGATCGGCCTGCTGACCTGCGTGACCGGTGTTTCCGGCTCCGGGAAGTCGACGCTGATCAACAACACCCTGTTCCCCCTCAGCGCCACGGCGCTGAACGGCGCGACCACACTGGAGGCCGCGGCGCACGACAGCATCAACGGCCTGCAGCACCTGGACAAGGTCGTGGATATCGACCAGAGCCCGATCGGTCGCACGCCGCGCTCCAACCCGGCGACCTACACCGGGCTGTTCACCCCGATCCGCGAACTGTTTGCCGGGGTTCCCGAATCGCGTTCGCGTGGCTACGGCCCGGGCCGCTTCTCCTTCAACGTCAAGGGCGGACGCTGCGAAGCCTGCCAGGGCGACGGCCTGATCAAGGTGGAAATGCACTTCCTGCCGGACATCTACGTGCCGTGCGATGTGTGCAAGAGCAAGCGCTACAACCGCGAAACCCTCGAGATCAAATACAAGGGCAAGAGCATCCACGAGGTCCTGGAAATGACCATCGAGGAAGCACGCGAGTTCTTCGATGCCGTACCGGCACTGGCGCGCAAGCTACAGACGCTGATGGACGTGGGGCTCTCCTACATCAAGCTCGGGCAGTCGGCGACGACCTTGTCCGGTGGTGAGGCGCAACGGGTCAAGCTGTCCCGCGAGCTGTCCAAGCGCGATACCGGCAAGACTCTCTACATCCTCGACGAACCGACCACCGGCCTGCATTTCGCCGATATCCAGCAACTGCTGGACGTCCTGCATCGCCTGCGCGATCACGGCAACACCGTGGTGGTGATCGAGCACAACCTGGACGTGATCAAGACGGCCGACTGGCTGGTGGACCTGGGGCCGGAAGGTGGCTCCAAGGGTGGCCAGATCATTGCCGTGGGGACGCCGGAGCAATTGGCGGAAATGCCACAATCCCATACCGGCTACTACCTCAAGCCGCTGCTGACCCGCGACCGGGATTGAGCCCAATAAAAAGCCCCTGCCATCGCGAAATGGCAGGGGCTTTTTATCGCCGGTTCAGAACATCAGAACTGCGATTGCAGATAGTTTTCCAGACCAATCGACTTGATCAGGCCCAACTGCTTTTCCAGCCAGTAGGTATGGTCTTCTTCGGTATCCGCCAACTGCACACGCAATATGTCGCGGCTGACATAGTCCTTGTGCTTCTCGCAGAGTTCGATGCCTTTGCACAGAGCGGCACGCACCTTGTACTCCAGGCGCAGATCGGCGGCGAACATGTCCGGCACGGTGGTGCCGATATCCAGGTCGTCAGGGCGCATGCGTGGCGTCCCCTCGAGCATCAGGATCCGGCGCATCAGCGCATCGGCGTGTTGCGCCTCTTCTTCCATCTCGTGGTTGATACGCTCGTAGAGCTTGCTGAAGCCCCAGTCCTCATACATGCGCGAATGGATGAAATATTGGTCACGTGCCGCCAGTTCTCCCGTCAGCAACGTGTTGAGGTAATCGATTACGTCCGGGTGACCTTGCATCGCCCCACATCTCCCTGCTTGAAAGCCTGTATTTTGAACCATGCTGACTTGCAGGTCACTGGAAAAACGCTAGCAAAGTGAAGATTTTCAGAGAAAAGTAGCCGAAAAAACGCAAAAACCGCCCAAATGAGGGCGGTTCTGCTTATCGTTTAGACTTAGTTCAGCTGTACGCCCAACGCCTTCGTGATCCCTTCTCCATAAGCCGGGTCGGCCTTGAAGAAATGCTGCAGCTGACGCTGGACCACGTCCGCAGTGACACCCGCCATCGCGCCGGCGATGTTGTCGATCAGCAGGGCTTTCTGCTGGTCATTCATCAGACGGAACAACGCACCTGCATGGCTGTAGTAGTCAGTATCCTCGCGGTGATCGTAACGGTCTGCGGCACCACTGAGGGCCAGGGCCGGTTCAGCGTACTGGGGCGCCTGTTTCGGTGCATCGGCATAGCTGTTTGGCTCATAGTTCGGTGCCGCACCGCCGTTAGTGCCGAAAGCCATGGCTCCATCGCGCTGGTAGCTGTTGACCGGGCTACGCGGAGCATTGACCGGCAACTGCTGGTGATTGGTACCTACGCGATAGCGATGAGCATCGGCGTAAGCGAAGACGCGACCTTGCAGCATGCGGTCTGGCGACAGGCCAACGCCTGGGACCATGTTGCTTGGACCAAAGGCAGCCTGTTCGACTTCGGCGAAATAGTTCAGTGGGTTACGGTTCAACTCCAGCTCGCCGACTTCGATCAACGGAAACTCTTTTTGAGACCAGGTCTTGGTCACGTCGAAGGGGTTCTCGTAGTGAGCGGCTGCCTGAGCCTCGGTCATGATCTGGATGCAGACCTTCCATTTCGGGAAGTCGCCACGCTCAATCGCGTTGAACAGGTCCCGCTGCGCGTAATCGGGATCGGTGCCTGCCAGGCGGGCAGCCTCGGCCGGCGCCAGGTTCTTGATGCCTTGCTTGGTCTTGTAATGCCATTTCACCCAGTGACGCTCGCCCTTGGCGTTGATCAGGCTATAGGTGTGGCTGCCGAAGCCGTGCATGTGGCGATAGCCATCCGGAATTCCGCGGTCGGAGAACAGGATGGTGACCTGGTGCAGAGCCTCGGGAGAGTGCGACCAGAAGTCCCACATCGCTTGTGCGCTTTTCAGGTTGCTCTGCGCCAGGCGTTTCTGGGTGTGGATAAAGTCCGGAAACTTCAGCGGGTCACGAATAAAGAACACGGGCGTGTTGTTGCCGACGATGTCCCAGTTACCCTCTTCGGTATAGAACTTCAGGGCGAAACCGCGTGGATCGCGCTCGGTGTCGGCCGAACCGCGCTCGCCGCCCACGGTCGAGAAACGCAGGAATGTCGGGGTCTGTTTACCCACGGACTCAAACAGCTTGGCGCTGGTGTATTGGGTGATATCGCGAGTAACGGTAAAGGTGCCGTAGGCCCCCGATCCCTTGGCGTGCACACGACGCTCAGGAATGTTCTCACGGTTGAAATGGGCAAGCTTCTCGATCAGGTGAAAATCGTCGAGCAGCAGCGGGCCACGAGGACCAGCAGAACGGGAATTCTGGTTGTCGGCGACTGGAGCGCCACTGGCGGTGGTAAGCGTCTTGTTTTGGCTCATGCTCAATCTTCCTCTGTCAGTCTTGGAACTGCCGGCTAATCGGCTGAGGAGGAGTATTGACCATTAAGATGACAGCATCAAATTCATTAAATGATTGCTATCGATAGAATTTTTCTAATTATCTAAAAACAAAAAACCGGGCACTAGGCCCGGTTCTCTGTATTTGACGTCTTACTCAGCGGATACAGCTTCACCGCCGACAGCACGATCAACCAACTCGACGTACGCCATAGGCGCGTTGTCGCCAGCGCGGAAACCGCACTTGAGGATGCGCAGGTAGCCACCCTCACGGGTAGCGTAACGCTTGCCCAGGTCGTTGAAGAGCTTACCAACGATAGCTTTCGAACGAGTACGGTCGAAAGCCAGACGGCGGTTAGCCAGGCTGTCTGTCTTGGCCAAAGTGATCAGCGGCTCGGCAACGCGGCGCAGTTCTTTGGCTTTCGGCAGTGTAGTTTTGATCAGCTCGTGCTCGAACAGCGACACCGCCATGTTTTGGAACATGGCCTTGCGGTGCGAGCTGGTGCGGCTCAGGTGACGACCACTTTTACGATGACGCATGGTTCATTCCTTACCAAACACAACGTTCGGTGATTACGACGATCAGGCAGTCGCCTTGTCGTCCTTCTTAAGACTTGCAGGCGGCCAGTTGTCGAGGCGCATGCCGAGGGACAGACCGCGGGAGGCCAGAACATCCTTGATTTCGGTCAAGGATTTCTTGCCCAGGTTCGGAGTCTTCAACAGTTCTACTTCGGTACGCTGAATCAGGTCGCCGATGTAGTAAATGTTTTCCGCCTTAAGGCAGTTAGCCGAACGTACAGTCAGTTCCAGATCGTCAACCGGGCGAAGCAGGATCGGATCGATCTCGTCTTCCTGCTCGATTACCACAGGCTCACTGTCACCCTTGAGGTCGACGAACGCAGCCAACTGCTGTTGCAGGATGGTTGCAGCACGGCGGATAGCCTCTTCAGGATCCAGGGTACCGTTGGTTTCCAGATCAATAACCAGCTTGTCCAGGTTGGTACGCTGCTCGACACGGGCGTTTTCCACCACGTATGCGATACGGCGAACCGGGCTGAACGAAGAGTCGAGCTGCAAGCGACCGATGCTGCGGCTTTCGTCTTCATCGCTCTGACGCGAGTCTGCCGGTTCATAACCACGACCACGAGCTACTACGAGCTTCATGTTCAGGGCGCCGTTAGACGCCAGGTTAGCGATTACGTGATCGGGGTTAACGATCTCGACATCATGATCCAGCTGAATATCGGCAGCGGTAACCACCCCCGAACCCTTCTTCGACAAGGTCAGCGTAACTTCGTCACGGCCGTGCAGCTTGATAGCCAGACCTTTAAGGTTCAACAGGATTTCAATTACGTCTTCCTGTACACCTTCGATGGCGCTGTACTCGTGGAGCACACCGTCAATCTCGGCCTCGACTACTGCACAGCCGGGCATTGAGGACAACAGGATGCGGCGCAGCGCGTTGCCCAGGGTGTGGCCAAAACCACGCTCGAGAGGCTCGAGGGTGATCTTGGCGCGGGTTGGACTGACAACCTGCACATCAATATGGCGAGGTGTCAGGAACTCATTTACCGAAATCTGCATGGATGCACCTATTTTCTAGCCCTTACTTGGAGTAGAGCTCGACAATCAGGCTTTCGTTGATGTCGGCGGACAGATCACTGCGAGCTGGAACGTTCTTGAAAACGCCCGACTTCTTCTCAGTGTCTACTTCTACCCATTCTACGCGGCCACGTTGGGCACACAGATCGAGAGCTTGGACAATGCGAAGTTGGTTTTTTGCTTTCTCGCGAACAGCGACCACGTCACCAGCACGAACCTGGTAGGACGGTACGTTAACGGTCTGACCGTTTACGCTGATCGACTTGTGCGATACCAGCTGACGGGATTCGGCACGAGTCGAACCGAAGCCCATACGGTATACAACGTTGTCCAGACGGCATTCGAGCAGCTGCAGCAGGTTCTCACCGGTTGCGCCTTTCTTGCCAGCAGCTTCTTTGTAGTAGCCGCTGAATTGACGCTCGAGAACGCCGTAGATACGACGGACCTTCTGCTTTTCACGCAGTTGGGTGCCGTAGTCGGACTGGCGACCGCGGCGCTGGCCGTGGATACCAGGTGCTGCTTCGATGTTGCACTTGGATTCGATAGCGCGCACGCCGCTCTTCAGGAAGAGATCGGTGCCTTCGCGACGAGCCAGTTTGCATTTTGGACCAATGTAACGAGCCATTCTTTACAATCTCCTGGATTACACGCGGCGCTTCTTCGGCGGACGGCACCCGTTGTGCGGGATTGGCGTCACGTCGGTGATGCTGGCGATCTTGTAGCCACAGCCGTTCAAAGCGCGGACTGCGGATTCACGACCTGGACCTGGGCCCTTGACGTTGACGTCGAGGTTCTTCAGGCCATATTCCAGCGCAGCTTGACCAGCACGCTCAGCAGCTACTTGAGCAGCGAACGGGGTGGACTTGCGGGAACCGCGGAAACCCGAACCACCGGAGGTAGCCCAAGACAGAGCGTTACCTTGACGGTCGGTGATGGTCACGATGGTGTTGTTGAAAGACGCGTGGATGTGGGCGATGCCATCAACCACTGTCTTTTTAATCTTTTTACGAGGACGAGCAGCAGGTTTTGCCATGACTAAATTCCTGTCGATTCGCTGGTGCGATTACTTGCGGATCGGCTTACGCGGACCTTTGCGAGTACGCGCGTTGGTCTTGGTACGCTGACCGCGTACTGGCAGACCACGACGATGGCGCAGACCGCGGTAGCAGCCCAGATCCATCAAGCGTTTGATTTTCATGTTGATTTCGCGACGCAGATCACCTTCAGTGGTGAACTTCGCCACTTCGCCACGCAGCTGTTCAATTTGCTCGTCGCTCAGATCCTTGATCTTTGCGGCTGGGTTGACCCCAGTCACCGCACAGATTTTCTGTGCAGTAGTGCGACCAACACCATAGATGTAGGTCAGCGAGATAACAGTATGCTTGTTATCTGGAATGTTAACGCCTGCAATACGGGCCATTCAGTGGGACTCCAATTGACAGCTACCTACGCCCCGGAAGCCAAGAAATAGGGCGCGAGATAATATCGCTGTAATAACAAATAATCAACCCGGCAGCGCACTAGCTACCGGGCTTGAAGCACAATCACACTCAGCCTTGGCGCTGTTTGTGACGCGGTTCCGCGCTGCAAATTACTCGAACAACACCTTCGCGGCGAATAATCTTGCAGTTACGGCACAGCTTTTTCACCGATGCACGAACTTTCATCACCAACTCCTCGAACCTTATAGGTCAGCGCAGCATGCCGCTGCCGTAACCTTTCAGGTTGGCTTTCTTCATCAGGGATTCGTACTGGTGCGAAACGAGGTGCGATTGTACTTGCGACATAAAGTCCATAACAACCACGACCACGATCAGCAACGAGGTCCCGCCAAGGTAGAACGGAACGTTTGCTGCAACCACCAGGAACTGGGGCAACAGGCACACGGCCGTCATATATAGAGCACCGAACATGGTCAAGCGGGTCAGAACGCCATCAATGTAGCGCGCAGACTGCTCGCCCGGACGGATACCCGGAATAAAGGCACCGGACTTCTTCAGGTTTTCCGCTACGTCTTTCGGATTGAACATCAACGCCGTATAGAAGAAGCAGAAGAAAATAATCCCTGCACTAAACAGCAGAATATTCAACGGCTGACCAGGAGCGATCGACTGCGAGATGTCCTGCAACCAGCCCATACCTTCAGACTGGCCAAACCAGGCACCCAACGAAGCCGGGAACAGCAAAATGCTGCTCGCAAAAATGGCAGGAATAACACCGGCCATATTCACTTTCAGCGGCAAGTGGCTAGTCTGCGCAGCAAACACCTTGCGGCCCTGCTGACGCTTGGCGTAGTGAACAGCAATACGACGCTGACCACGCTCGATGAACACCACAAAACCGATAATCGCTACTGCCAGCAAACCGATGGCAACCAGGGCAAAAATGTTGATATCACCCTGACGCGCAGACTCGAAAGACTGCCCGATCGCTCTCGGAAGACCGGCGACGATACCTGCGAAAATCAACATCGAGATACCGTTGCCAACACCACGCTCAGTGATCTGCTCACCCAGCCACATCATGAACATCGCGCCAGCCACAAAAGTGGATACCGCAACGAAATGGAAGCCAAAGTCACCAGTGAACGCAACGCCCTGCCCCGCCAGACCAACGGACATGCCGATGGCCTGAACAAGAGCTAGGACGACAGTGCCGTAGCGGGTGTACTGGCTGATCTTGCGACGGCCAGCTTCACCTTCCTTCTTCAACTGCTCCAGCTGCGGGCTGACGGCAGTCATCAGCTGCATGATGATCGATGCCGAGATGTACGGCATGATCCCCAGTGCAAAGATGCTCATCCGCTCCAGCGCGCCGCCGGAAAACATGTTGAACAAGCTAAGAATGGTCCCCTCATTCTGTCGAAACAGGTCTGCGAGTCGGTCAGGGTTGATACCTGGAACCGGGATGTGTGCGCCTATTCGGTAGACGATGATCGCCAGGAACAGAAAACGCAGACGAGCCCAAAGTTCAGACATACCGCCTTTGCCGAGCGCAGAGAGAGCACCTTGCTTAGCCATTTATTCCTCGAACTTGCCGCCAGCTGCTTCGATAGCCGCACGCGCACCTTTGGTGGCTGCGATACCCTTGATGGTCACAGCGCGAGTAACTTCGCCGGACAGCATGATTTTCACACGCTGAACGTTCTGGTTAATCACGTTGGCATCTTTCAGGGACTGCACGGTAACGATGTCGCCTTCCACTTTAGCCAGCTCGGACAGACGCACTTCTGCGCGATCCATGGCTTTCAGGGATACGAAACCGAACTTCGGCAGGCGACGATGCAGCGGCTGTTGACCGCCTTCAAAGCCAGGAGCGATGGTGCCACCGGAGCGAGAGGTCTGACCTTTGTGACCACGGCCACCGGTCTTGCCCAAACCACTACCGATACCACGGCCCGGACGATGCTTTTCGCGACGGGAACCCGGCGCTGGACTCAGATCATTGAGTTTCATCGATTAACCCTCGACACGCAGCATGTAGTAAGCCTTGTTGATCATCCCGCGATTCTCGGGAGTATCCTGGACTTCTACAGTATGACCGATGCGACGCAGACCCAGACCCTTAACGCACAGTTTGTGGCTAGGGATACGGCCGCTCACGCTCTTGATCAGCGTTACTTTAACGGTAGCCATGATCAGATGATCTCCTGGACGCTTTTGCCACGCTTGGCGGCAATGGATTCAGGGGACTGCATTGCTTTCAAACCCTTGAAAGTGGCGTGAACCACGTTTACTGGGTTAGTCGAGCCGTAGCACTTGGCCAGAACGTTCTGAACACCAGCTACCTCGAGGACAGCACGCATAGCGCCGCCGGCGATGATACCGGTACCTTCAGAAGCAGGCTGCATGTACACCTTCGAAGCGCCATGGGCGGACTTCGTTGCGTACTGCAGAGTGGTGCCGTTCAGATCAACCTGGATCATGTTGCGGCGAGCAGCTTCCATTGCCTTCTGGATCGCAGCAGGCACTTCACGCGACTTGCCACGGCCGAAGCCAACGCGACCCTTGCCATCACCTACCACGGTCAACGCGGTGAAAGTGAAGATACGGCCGCCTTTTACGGTTTTGGCTACGCGGTTAACTTGAACCAGCTTCTCGATGTAGCCTTCGTCGCGCTTTTGGTCGTTATTTGACATAACTTAGAACTCCAGCCCAGCTTCACGAGCAGCATCAGCCAGCGCTTTAACGCGGCCGTGGTACTTGAAGCCAGAGCGGTCGAAAGCCACCTGCGAGACGCCAGCGGCTTTTGCACGCGTAGCGACCAGCTGGCCAACCTTAGTGGCCGCGTCGATGTTGCCAGTGGCGCCATCACGCAGTTCTTTATCCAAAGTCGAGGCGCTTGCCAGGACTTTGTTGCCGTCGGCCGAAATGACCTGGGCGTAGATGTGCTGCGAAGAGCGGAACACGCAGAGACGCACGACTTCGAGTTCGTGCATTTTCAGGCGTGCTTTGCGAGCGCGACGCAGTCGAGTAACTTTTTTGTCGGTCATTTGCTATGCCCTACTTCTTCTTGGCTTCTTTACGACGGACGACTTCGTCCGCGTAGCGCACACCCTTACCTTTGTAAGGCTCTGGTGGACGGAAGTCGCGGATCTCAGCGGCCACTTGACCTACCAGCTGCTTGTCGATGCCCTTGATCAGGATATCGGTCTGGCTAGGGGTCTCAGCGGTGATGCCTGCTGGCAGCTCGTAGTCCACTGGGTGCGAGAAGCCGAGGGCCAGGTTCAGCACTGTGCCTTTTGCTTGTGCCTTGTAACCAACACCGACCAGCTGGAGCTTGCGCTCGAAGCCTTGGCTTACGCCCTGGACCATGTTGTTTACCAACGCACGAGTGGTACCGGCCATTGCACGAGTTTGCTGGTCGCCGTTGCGAGCAGCAAAACGCAGCTCACCAGCTTCCTGAACAATTTCAACGGACGAGTGTACGTTCAGTTCGAGAGTGCCCTTGGCACCCTTCACCGAAAGCTGTTGGCCGGCGAATTTAACTTCAACACCAGCTGGCAGCTTAACGGGGTTCTTAGCGACGCGAGACATGCTTATCCCCCCTTAGAACACAGTGCAAAGAACTTCGCCGCCGACACCGGCAGCGCGCGCAGCACGATCAGTCATCACACCCTTGTTGGTGGAGACGATAGACACGCCGAGACCGCCACGAACTTTTGGCAGATCATCAACGGACTTGTACTGACGCAGGCCTGGACGGCTAACGCGCTTCACTTCCTCGATGACCGGACGGCCCTCGAAGTATTTCAGCTCGATGGACAGCAGTGGCTTGGTTTCGCTGCTGATCTGATAACCCGCGATGTAACCTTCGTCCTTCAGGACTTTTGCTACAGCCACCTTCAACGTGGAAGACGGCATGCTTACGACGGACTTTTCAGCCATCTGGGCATTACGGATTCGAGTTAGCATGTCCGCTAACGGGTCCTGCATACTCATGGGCTAGACGCTCCTGATACTAAAAAAATGAGCCTTGCGGCTACAGCTTGTCGCCGAGAATTCCCGGGCAAAAAACACGGGCTCAGGCGAGCCGGTCATTCTAGACACACCCCAGAAATGAATCAAGCCCCAAAAGGGGCTTGATTCATGTTCAAGGCCACCGGTGGTCAGGATCCGCAGATCCCGAACACCGCGACTTTGACAGCTATTACCAGCTGGCTTTAACCAGACCTGGTACGTCACCACGCATTGCAGCCTCACGCAGCTTGTTACGGCCGAGGCCGAACTTGCGGTAAACGCCGTGCGGACGACCAGTCAGGCGGCAGCGGTTACGCATGCGCGAGGCGCTTGCATCACGAGGCTGCTTCTGCAGAGCTACGGTAGCTTCCCAACGTGCTTCTGGACTTGCGTTCAGATCAACGATGATAGCTTTCAGCGCTGCACGCTTGGTGGCGTACTTGGCAACGGTGAGCTGACGCTTCAGCTCACGGTTCTTCATGCTCTTCTTGGCCATTTTCCTACTCCAATCAGTTGCGGAACGGGAATTTGAAAGCACGCAGCAGAGCGCGGCCTTCGTCATCGTTCTTGGCAGTGGTGGTCAGGGTAATGTCCAGACCGCGGAGAGCATCGATCTTGTCGTAGTCGATTTCCGGGAAGATGATCTGCTCTTTCACGCCCATGCTGTAGTTGCCACGACCATCGAAGGACTTGGCATTCAGGCCGCGGAAGTCGCGAACCCGAGGCAGGGAGATCGACAGCAGACGATCCAGGAACTCGTACATACGCTCACGGCGCAGGGTCACTTTGACACCGATCGGCCAACCTTCACGGACTTTGAAGCCTGCGATGGATTTGCGAGCGTAGGTCACAACGACTTTCTGGCCGGTGATCTTTTCCAGGTCAGCAACAGCGTGCTCGATGACTTTCTTGTCGCCGATCGCTTCGCCCAGACCCATGTTCAGGGTGATTTTGGTAACGCGCGGAACTTCCATCACGTTCGAAAGCTTAAGTTCGTCCTTAAGTTTCGGAGCGATTTCCTTCCGGTAAATCTCTTGTAGTCGTGCCATGGTCTTCTACCTAGCAGTGTTCAAGCATCAACCGCTTTTTGGGTCGACTTGAAGACACGAATTTTTTTGCCGTCTTCTACTTTGAAACCAACGCGGTCAGCCTTGTTGGTTTCGCCGTTGAAAATGGCGACGTTGGAAGCGTGCAGTGGCGCTTCTTTCTCGACGATACCGCCCTGTACGCCCGACATCGGGTTAGGCTTGGTATGACGCTTAACCAGGTTCAGACCACCAACAACCAGACGGTTGTCAGCGAGAACCTTAAGCACCTTACCGCGCTTACCCTTGTCTTTGCCGGCGATCACGATGATCTCGTCGTCACGACGAATCTTTTGCATGTCGGATCTCCTTACAGCACTTCTGGGGCGAGCGAGACGATCTTCATGAACTTCTCAGTACGAAGTTCACGGGTCACTGGCCCAAAGATACGGGTGCCGATCGGCTCTTGCTTGTTGTTCAACAGAACAGCAGCGTTGCCATCAAAGCGGATGATGGAGCCGTCAGCGCGACGGACACCGTGGCGAGTGCGGACTACGACAGCAGTCATCACTTGGCCTTTCTTCACCTTACCGCGAGGAATTGCTTCCTTGACGGTAACTTTGATGATGTCACCGATACCAGCGTAACGACGATGGGAGCCACCCAGCACCTTGATGCACATAACACGGCGAGCGCCGCTGTTATCGGCCACATCGAGCATGGATTGAGTCTGAATCATATAATTTCTCCGACCCTTAGCCCTTAGACTTCCACAGCGCGTTCGAGAACATCAACCAGGGCCCAAGACTTGGTCTTGGCCATCGGACGAGTTTCACGAATAGTGACTTTGTCGCCGATGTGGCACTGGTTGGTTTCGTCGTGCGCGTGCAGCTTAGTCGAACGCTTAACGTATTTACCGTAGATAGGGTGCTTAACGCGACGCTCGATCAGAACGGTGATGGTCTTGTCCATCTTGTCGCTGACAACACGGCCAGTCAGCGTACGGACAGTTTTTTCGGCTTCAGCCATGATTACTTACCTGCCTGCTGGTTGAGCACAGTCTTCACGCGAGCGATGTCACGCTTAACTTGCGAGAGCAGATGAGACTGCCCCAACTGGCCAGTTGCTTTCTGCATGCGCAGATTGAACTGGTCGCGCAGCAGGCCGAGCAGTTGCTCGTTCAGCTGCTGTGCGGATTTTTCACGAAGTTCATTCGCTTTCATCACATCACCGTCCGCTTAACAAAGGAGGTGGCGAGCGGCAGCTTTGCAGCAGCCAGGGCGAAAGCCTCACGCGCCAGCTCTTCAGAAACACCCTCGATTTCATACAGGACTTTGCCTGGCTGAATCTGGGCAACCCAGTATTCGACGTTACCCTTACCTTTACCCATCCGAACTTCGAGTGGTTTTTTGGAAATAGGCTTGTCCGGGAATACACGGATCCAGATCTTGCCGCCACGTTTTACGTGACGGGTCAGAGCACGACGCGCTGACTCGATCTGACGAGCGGTGAGACGACCACGAGCAACAGACTTCAGCGCGAACTCGCCGAAGCTGACTTTGCTACCGCGCAATGCCAGACCACGGTTGTGGCCGGTCATTTGCTTGCGGAACTTCGTACGCTTTGGTTGCAACATTTGGCGTACCCCTTACTTAGCAGCTTTTTTACGAGGCGCTGGTGCTTGCGGCTTCAGCTCTTCTTGGCGACCACCAATTACTTCGCCTTTGAAGATCCAAACCTTCACACCGATCACACCGTAGGTGGTGTGAGCTTCGTAGGTGGCATAGTCGATATCGGCACGCAGGGTGTGCAGTGGCACACGACCTTCGCGATACCATTCAGTACGTGCGATTTCAGCACCGCCGAGACGACCGCTCACTTGGATTTTGATGCCCTTGGCACCAATGCGCATGGCATTCTGTACGGCGCGCTTCATGGCGCGACGGAACATCACACGACGCTCCAGCTGCTGAGCTACGCTCTGGGCAACCAGCATACCGTCGAGCTCCGGCTTGCGGATCTCTTCGATATTGATGTGCACAGGCACACCCATTTGCTTGGTCAGGTCCTGACGCAGTTTTTCAACATCTTCACCTTTCTTGCCGATCACGATGCCGGGACGAGCGGTGTGGATGGTGATGCGTGCAGTTTGAGCCGGACGATGAATATCGATACGGCTTACGGACGCGCTTTTTAGTTTGTCTTGGAGGTACTCACGCACATTCAGATCTGCGAGCAAATAGTCCGCATAAGTCCGACCGTCTGCGTACCAGACGGAGGTGTGCTCCTTGACGATTCCCAGGCGAATGCCAATGGGATGTACTTTCTGACCCATCTCTTCGACTCCGTTACTTGTCAGCAACCTTGACAGTGATATGGCAAGACCGCTTGACGATGCGATCAGCACGGCCTTTGGCACGTGGCATGATGCGCTTCAGCGAACGCCCTTCGTTGACGAAAACGGTGGAGACCTTCAGGTCATCAACGTCTGCGCCTTCGTTATGCTCGGCGTTGGCTACGGCCGACTCCAGCACTTTCTTCATGATCTCGGCGGCTTTCTTACTGCTGAAAGCCAACAGGTTGAGCGCATCGCCCACCTTCTTCCCGCGGATCTGGTCGGCGACCAAGCGGGCTTTCTGGGCGGAGATTCGAGCGCCCGACAACTTAGCGGCTACTTCCATCGTTCCTTACCCCTTAACGCTTGGCTTTCTTGTCAGCCACGTGCCCGCGATATGTACGGGTACCGGCGAACTCGCCCAGTTTGTGGCCGACCATGTCTTCGTTCACGAGAACGGGTACATGTTGACGACCGTTATGCACAGCAATGGTCAGACCGACCATTTGTGGCAGGATCATGGAACGGCGCGACCAGGTCTTAACTGGTTTGCGATCGTTCTTTTCCGCCGCCACTTCGATCTTCTTCAGTAGGTGAAGATCAATAAAAGGACCTTTTTTCAGAGAACGTGGCACTGTCGTATCCCTCTATTTACTTGCGACGACGGACGATCATTTTGTCGGTACGCTTATTACCACGAGTCTTCGCGCCCTTAGTCGGGAAGCCCCATGGCGATACCGGATGACGACCACCAGAGGTACGACCTTCACCACCACCATGTGGGTGGTCAACCGGGTTCATGGCAACACCACGAACGGTTGGGCGAACGCCACGCCAGCGTTTGGCACCAGCTTTACCCAGCGAACGCAGGCTGTGCTCGGAGTTCGAGACTTCGCCCAGGGTCGCACGGCATTCAGCCAGGACTTTACGCATCTCACCAGAACGCAGACGCAGGGTCACATAGACACCTTCACGAGCGATCAGCTGAGCCGAAGCACCAGCGGAACGAGCGATTTGCGCGCCTTTACCTGGCTTCAGTTCGATGCCGTGTACGGTGCTACCAACTGGAATGTTACGCAGTTGCAGAGCGTTGCCCGGCTTGATCGGTGCCAGGGCACCTGCGATCAGCTGGTCGCCAGCGCTCACGCCTTTAGGGGCGATGATGTAGCGACGCTCGCCATCTGCGTACAGCAGCAAAGCGATGTGAGCAGTACGGTTTGGATCGTATTCGATACGCTCGACAGTGGCAGCGATGCCATCTTTGTCGTTGCGACGGAAGTCGACCAGACGGTAGTGCTGCTTATGACCACCACCAACGTGACGAGTGGTAATACGGCCATTGTTGTTACGACCACCAGACTTCGATTTCTTCTCGAGCAGCGGTGCGTGAGGAGCGCCTTTATGCAGCTCCTGGTTGACCACCTTGACCACAAAACGGCGGCCAGGGGAAGTCGGTTTGCATTTAACGATTGCCATGATGCACCCCTTCCTTACTCAGCACTGCTGCTGAAATCGAGATCTTGGCCTGGCTGAAGGGAGATAACTGCCTTCTTCCAGTCATTACGCTTGCCCAGACCGCGAGCGGTACGCTTGCTCTTACCCAGAACGTTCAGGGTAGTAACGCGTTCCACTTTCACGCTGAACAGGCTTTCGACGGCCTTCTTGATTTCCAGCTTGGTTGCATCAGTAGCAACCTTGAAAACGAACTGGCCTTTCTTGTCTGCCAGAACCGTAGCCTTCTCGGAAACGTGCGGGCCAAGCAGAACTTTAAATACGCGTTCCTGGTTCATCCCAGCAGCTCCTCGAATTTCTTCACGGCCGACACAGTGATCAACACTTTGTCGTATGCGATCAGACTAACTGGATCGGAACCTTGAACGTCACGTACATCAACGTGCGGCAGGTTACGAGCAGCCAGGTACAGGTTCTGATCAACAGCGTCGGACACGATCAGAACGTCGGTCAGACTCATGTTGTTCAGTTTGCCCAGCAGATCTTTGGTTTTCGGAGTTTCAACAGCGAAATCCTGAACCACGACCAGACGATCAGTACGCACCAGCTCAGCAAGGATGGAGCGCAGTGCTGCGCGATACATCTTCTTGTTCAGCTTCTGCGAGTGATCCTGAGGACGAGCTGCAAAAGTGGTACCGCCGCCACGCCAGATTGGGCTACGGATAGTACCGGCACGAGCACGGCCAGTACCTTTCTGACGCCATGGGCGCTTGCCGCCACCGGAAACGTCGGAACGGGTCTTTTGCTGCTTGCTACCTTGACGGCCGCCAGCCATGTAGGCCACGACTGCTTGGTGAACCAGCGTCTCGTTGAATTCGCCGCCAAATGTCAGTTCGGAAACTTCGATCGCTTGAGCGTCATTTACATTTAATTGCATGTCAGCTTCCCCTTAACCGCGAGCCTTGGCCGCCGGACGTACAACCAGGTTGCCGCCAGTAGCGCCAGGAACAGCACCCTTGACCAACAACAGATTGCGTTCAGCGTCGACGCGCACTACTTCCAGGGACTGCACGGTCACGCGCTCAGCGCCCATATGACCGGACATTTTCTTGCCCTTGAATACACGACCAGGAGTCTGGCACTGGCCAATAGAGCCCGGGACGCGGTGGGAAACGGAGTTACCGTGGGTGTTATCTTGACCGCGGAAATTCCAACGCTTGATGGTACCGGCGAAGCCTTTACCTTTCGACTGACCGGTAACATCTACCAGTTGGCCGGCTGCGAAGATTTCTGCTTTGATCAGATCGCCAGCTTGGTATTCGCCTTCTTCAAGACGGAATTCCCAAACACCACGACCGGCAGCAACGTTCGCTTTAGCGAAGTGGCCTGCTTGAGCAGCAGTCACACGCGAAGCACGACGCTCACCTACAGTGACTTGCACTGCACGATAGCCATCGGTTTCTTCAGTTTTGAACTGGGTGACGCGATTCGGCTCGATCTCAATGACCGTGACCGGAATGGAGACACCTTCTTCGGTGAAAATACGGGTCATACCGCATTTACGACCGACTACACCAATAGTCATGTTGTAAACCTCATGAGTGTACGGGGCTTTCACCCGCTATGGCCGCCCATTTCAGAGCGTTACACGACTAAGACCGAGTCTTAGCCGAGGCTGATCTGCACTTCCACACCTGCCGCAAGATCAAGCTTCATAAGTGCATCAACGGTTTTATCCGTTGGCTGGACGATGTCCAGTACGCGCTTATGAGTACGGATCTCGTACTGGTCACGCGCGTCTTTGTTGACGTGCGGGGAGACCAGAACGGTGAACCGCTCTTTACGGGTAGGCAGTGGAATAGGACCACGCACTTGAGCACCAGTACGTTTCGCGGTTTCCACGATTTCCTGGGTGGATTGGTCGATCAGGCGATGGTCGAAAGCCTTCAACCTGATACGGATTTGCTGATTTTGCATTGGATTTCAGACTCCAGGCTGCTATTCCCACCGGGCGCAATACGCCCGTTAAAAGGAGGCGCAATTCTATAGACGGCCCCACAGAGTGTCAACCCAATAAAAAAGCCCCCGCAAGCGGGGGCTTTTTCATGAGTCGCCGATTACTCGATGACTTTGGCTACGACGCCAGCGCCGACGGTACGACCGCCTTCACGGATAGCGAAACGCAGACCATCTTCCATCGCGATGGTTTTGATCAGAGTGACAGTCATCTGGATGTTGTCACCTGGCATTACCATTTCAACGCCTTCTGGCAGCTCGCAGTTACCGGTCACGTCAGTAGTACGGAAGTAGAACTGTGGACGGTAGCCTTTGAAGAACGGAGTGTGACGACCGCCTTCTTCCTTGCTCAGAACGTAAACTTCTGCGGTGAACTTGGTGTGCGGCTTAACCGAACCTGGCTTGACCAGAACCTGACCACGCTCAACGTCGTCACGCTTGGTGCCGCGCAGCAGAACGCCGCAGTTCTCGCCAGCACGACCTTCGTCGAGCAGCTTACGGAACATTTCAACGCCGGTGCAGGTAGTTTTCTGAGTGTCGCGCAGACCGACGATCTCAACTTCTTCCTGGATACGGACGATGCCACGCTCAACACGACCAGTCACAACAGTACCGCGACCAGAGATCGAGAATACGTCTTCGATTGGCATCAGGAACGGCTTGTCGATAGCGCGCTCTGGCTCTGGGATGTAGGTATCCAGAGTTTCCACCAGCTTCTTAACAGCAGTGGTGCCCATCTCGTTGTCGTCTTTGCCTTCCAGCGCCATACGAGCCGAACCGATGATGATTGGAGTGTCATCGCCCGGGAAGTCGTAGGTGGACAGCAGGTCACGAACTTCCATCTCGACCAGTTCCAGCAGCTCAGCGTCGTCTACCAGGTCAGCCTTGTTCAGGAAAACCACGATGTACGGAACGCCTACCTGACGGGACAGCAGGATGTGCTCACGGGTTTGCGGCATCGGACCATCAGCAGCCGAGCAAACCAGGATCGCGCCGTCCATCTGGGCAGCACCGGTGATCATGTTTTTGACGTAGTCGGCGTGACCCGGGCAGTCAACGTGCGCGTAGTGACGAATGTTCGAGTCGTACTCTACGTGGGCAGTGTTGATGGTGATACCACGAGCCTTCTCTTCCGGAGCGCTGTCGATCTTGTCGAAGTCAACAACTGCGGAACCGAAAACCTCGGAGCAAACGCGAGTCAGAGCAGCGGTCAGAGTGGTTTTACCGTGGTCAACGTGACCGATGGTGCCAACGTTGACGTGCGGTTTGTTACGTTCAAATTTTTCTTTAGCCACGACAATTAACTCCTAGCCTAAAGGGGAGACTGAATCAGCCTTGTTTTTTAACGAGAGCTTCGACGATGTTCGACGGAGCTTCGGCGTATTTGGAGAATTCCATGGAGTAGCTCGCGCGACCCTGAGACATGGAACGAACGTCGGTTGCATAACCGAACATCTCACCCAGCGGCACTTCGGCGCGGATAACCTTGCCGGACACCGAGTCATCCATACCCTGGATCAGACCACGACGACGGTTCAGGTCACCCATCACGTCACCCATGTAGTCCTCTGGGGTTACTACTTCAACCTTCATGATCGGCTCAAGCACAACACCGCCGCCCTTCTGGGCCAGCTGCTTGGTCGCCATGGAGGCCGCCACCTTGAACGCCATCTCGTTGGAGTCGACGTCGTGGTAGGAACCATCAAACACGGTAGCCTTCAGGCCGATCAGCGGATAACCGGCGACAACGCCGTTCTTCATCTGCTCTTCGATACCCTTCTGGATAGCCGGGATGTATTCCTTAGGAATCACACCACCAACAACTTCGTTGGAGAAGACCAGACCTTCGGTGATGTTGCCGTTCGCATCGACGTCCGGCTCCGAGAAACGGATCCAGCAATGACCGAACTGGCCGCGACCGCCGGACTGGCGAACGAACTTGCCTTCGATCTCGACGTTGCTCTTGCTGATCTTCTCGCGGTACGAAACCTGAGGCTTGCCGATGTTGGCCTCGACGTTGAACTCGCGCTTCATGCGGTCAACGAGGATGTCCAGGTGCAGCTCACCCATACCGGAGATGATGGTTTGACCAGTCTCTTCGTCGGTCTTGACGCGGAACGACGGGTCTTCCTGAGCCAGCTTGCCCAGTGCGATACCCATCTTTTCCTGGTCCTGCTTGGTTTTCGGCTCTACCGCTACCGAAATTACAGGCTCAGGGAAGTCCATACGCTCAAGGATGATCTGCTTCTCGAGATCGCACAGGGTGTCACCAGTAGTGACGTCCTTCATGCCGATCAGAGCAGCGATATCACCTGCACGCACTTCCTTGATCTCTTCGCGCTGGTTCGCGTGCATTTGCACCATACGACCCACACGCTCCTTCTTGCCCTTGACCGAGTTGATCACGGAGTCGCCGGAGGTCAGGAAACCCGAGTAAACGCGAACGAAGGTCAGAGTACCAACGAACGGGTCGGTGGCGATCTTGAACGCCAGAGCCGAGAACGGCTCAGCATCGTCTGCGTGACGCTCGTCGTAATCCGCCTCTACGAGCTCATCCTTCGGCTTCTCGATGAGATCCGGATGGATACCCTTGATCGCCGGGATCTCGGTAGGAGCAGGCAGGAAGTCGATAACGGCATCGAGAACCAGAGGAACACCCTTGTTCTTGAAGGAAGAACCGCAGACAGCCGGAACGATCTCGCTGGCCAGAGTGCGCGCACGCAGGCCTGCCTTGATCTCTTCGACAGTCAGCTCACCTTCTTCGAGGTATTTGTTCATCAGCTCTTCGGTAGCTTCGGCAGCGGCCTCAATCATATTGGCGCGCCACTCGTTAGCCAGGTCCAGCATATCGGCAGGAATTTCTTCCTCGCGATAGGTAGTACCCTTGTCGTCATCGTTCCAGTAGATAGCCTTCATCTTGATCAGGTCGACCTGACCTTCGAAGTTATCTTCAGCGCCGATAGCCAGCTGAACCGGAACCGGAGTGTGGCCCAGACGGTTTTTGATCTGACCAACAACACGCAGGAAGTTAGCACCGGCACGGTCCATCTTGTTCACGTAAACAACACGTGGAACGCCGTACTTGTTGGCCTGACGCCATACGGTTTCGGACTGAGGCTCAACACCGGAAGTACCGCAGAACACAACGACCGCACCGTCGAGTACGCGCAGCGAACGCTCTACCTCAATGGTGAAGTCCACGTGGCCCGGGGTATCGATAACGTTTACGCGATAGTTATCGTATTGACCGCGCGAACCTTTCCAGAAGGTAGTAACAGCAGCGGAAGTAATGGTGATACCACGCTCCTGCTCCTGCACCATCCAGTCGGTGGTAGCAGCGCCGTCATGCACCTCACCCATCTTGTGGCTGAGACCTGTGTAAAACAGGATCCGCTCGGTAGTGGTAGTCTTGCCCGCGTCAACGTGAGCACAGATACCGATGTTACGGTAGCGGTTGATTGCTGTAGTACGAGCCATAAAGCCCTCGCAAAATGAATGATGCCGATATTAGAAGCGGTAGTGCGAGAAAGCCTTGTTGGCCTCAGCCATACGGTGTACGTCTTCACGCTTCTTAACTGCAGCACCTTTGCCTTCGGCAGCGTCCAGCAGTTCGCCAGCCAAGCGCAGAGCCATAGACTTCTCGCCGCGCTTACGGGCGAAGTCTACCAACCAGCGCATTGCCAGAGCGTTACGACGGGACGGACGAACTTCGACCGGAACCTGGTAAGTAGCACCGCCAACACGGCGCGACTTCACTTCGACCAGCGGAGCGATGGCGTCGAGAGCTTTCTCGAAGATTTCCAGGGGATCGCTGTTCTTGCGCTCTTTAACTTTTTCCAGTGCGCCATAAACGATACGTTCGGCAACGGCTTTCTTACCGCTTTCCATTACGTGGTTCATGAACTTGGCGAGGATCTGGCTTCCGTATTTCGGATCGTCCAGAATCTCACGTTTGGCTGCTACGCGACGTCTTGGCATGATAAGCCCTCAAACGGTCTTCAGGTTAGCTCGGGACAGTTGATCCAAAGGACTCGTGCCCGACCTTACTCTTATCGACTCAATAAAATAATTAACTGCAAAACGACCGATTACTTCGGACGCTTGGTACCGTACTTCGAACGACCTTGGTTACGACCTTTAACGCCGGAGGTATCCAGGGAGCCGCGAACGGTGTGATAACGAACACCCGGCAAGTCTTTTACACGACCGCCGCGGATCAGTACCACGCTGTGCTCTTGCAGGTTGTGGCCTTCACCACCGATGTACGAGGAAACCTCGAAACCGTTGGTCAGACGCACACGGCATACTTTACGCAGTGCCGAGTTAGGTTTTTTCGGCGTAGTGGTATACACGCGAGTGCATACGCCACGACGTTGCGGGCAGTTCTGCAGCGCAGGTACGTCGGATTTCTCGACGATACGCTTACGCGGCTGACGTACCAGCTGGTTGATAGTTGCCATCTACTAGCTCCACTGTTGTCTTTCGACATAAACAAAATGGCAGGGCACAGGCCCCACCAAATTTAGGGGTACAAGAGTCTAAAGAGGATCTTGACCCCAGTCAAGGCAAGGCCCCGGCCTCCCCGATCAGCGAACCCCGACAAATTGTCTTGATTCGTGAGCGAAAAAACCGGGGCCCTATCTCAATCTACTGCAGACCTCAGTTCCCGCTGGAGTTCAGCGCTTCGGTCAGTGCAGCTTCAACTTCACTTGCGCTCACACGCAGCGGCTTGTCGGCATCACGACGACGCTTACGCTCGCTGTGATACGCCAGGCCGGTACCAGCCGGGATCAGGCGACCCACGACCACGTTTTCTTTCAGGCCGCGCAGGTAGTCGCGCTTGCCGGTTACCGCCGCCTCGGTCAGTACGCGGGTGGTCTCCTGGAAAGAGGCCGCCGAGATGAACGATTCGGTCGACAACGACGCCTTGGTGATACCCAGCAGAACACGGGTGAACTTGGCGATGAACTTGTCTTCCGTGTTCAGGCGCTCGTTCTCCACCAGTACGTGAGTCAGTTCCATCTGGTCGCCCTTGATGAAGCTGGAATCACCGGACTCGGAGATCTCAACTTTACGCAGCATCTGACGCAGGATCGTCTCGATGTGCTTGTCGTTGATCTTCACGCCTTGCAGACGGTAAACGTCCTGGATCTCGTTAACGATGTACTTGGCCAGCGCACTCACACCCAGCAGACGCAGGATGTCGTGTGGATCGCTTGGGCCGTCGGAGATAACTTCGCCGCGGTTTACCTGCTCACCTTCGAAGACGTTCAGGTGGCGCCACTTCGGAATCAGCTCTTCGTACGGATCGCTACCGTCGTTCGGGGTAATGACCAGGCGACGCTTGCCCTTGGTCTCTTTACCGAACGCGATGGTCCCGCTGACCTCAGCCAGAATCGAAGCCTCTTTCGGACGACGAGCTTCGAACAGGTCGGCAACACGCGGCAGACCACCGGTGATGTCGCGAGTTTTCGAAGTTTCTTGCGGAATACGAGCGATAACATCACCGATCGCGATCCGCGCACCGTCCGCAACACCGACCAGGGCGTTGGCTGGCAGGAAGTACTGAGCCGGTACGTCGGTACCCGGCAGCAGCAGGTCCTTGCCATCATCACCGACCATCTTCACGGCAGGACGGATGTCCTTACCGGCAGCTGGACGATCTTTGACATCGAGGACTTCAATGTTGGTCATACCGGTCAATTCGTCTGTCTGACGCTTGATCGTGATGCCTTCTTCCATGCCCACGTAGGTCACGGTACCTTTCATTTCGGTAACGATCGGGTGGGTGTGCGGGTCCCACTTGGCCACGATGGAGCCAGCGTCGACCTTGTCACCCTCTTTAACCGAAATCACGGCACCGTACGGCAGCTTGTAGCGCTCGCGCTCACGACCGAAGTCGTCAGCGATTGCCAGCTCACCGGAACGGGACACTGCAACCAGGTGGCCGTCCACTCGCTCAACGTGCTTCAGGTTGTGCAGACGGACGGTACCGCCATTCTTCACCTGAACGCTGTCGGCCGCGGAGGTCCGGCTCGCCGCACCACCGATGTGGAACGTACGCATCGTCAGCTGGGTACCCGGCTCACCGATCGACTGGGCAGCGATAACGCCGACAGCTTCACCAATGTTCACCAGGTGACCACGAGCCAGGTCACGGCCGTAGCACTTGGCGCAGATGCCGTAGCGGGTTTCGCAGCTGATTGGCGAACGCACGATCACTTCGTCGATGCTGTTCAGCTCGATGAATTCGACCCACTTCTCGTCGACCAGGGTGCCAGCAGGAACGATGACGTCCTCGGTACCAGGCTTGAATACGTCACGGGCGATAACACGACCCAACACGCGTTCACCCAGCGGCTCTACAACGTCACCGCCTTCAATGTGCGGAGTCATCACCAGGCCGTGCTCGGTGCCACAGTCGATCTCGGTTACAACCAGATCCTGCGCCACGTCTACCAGACGACGAGTCAGGTAACCGGAGTTCGCAGTTTTCAACGCGGTATCCGCCAGACCTTTACGAGCACCGTGAGTCGAGATGAAGTACTGGAGTACGCTCAGACCTTCACGGAAGTTCGCAGTAATCGGCGTTTCGATGATGGAGCCGTCCGGCTTGGCCATCAGACCACGCATACCGGCCAGCTGACGAATCTGTGCTGCGGAACCCCGCGCCCCCGAGTCGGCCATCATGTACATCGAGTTGAAGGATTCCTGCTCGACTTCGTCGCCATTGCGGTCGACCACTTTCTCTTTCGAGAGGTTGGCCATCATCGCCTTGGAAACTTCGTCGTTCGCTTTCGACCAAAGGTCGATCACTTTGTTGTACTTCTCGCCCTGGGTTACCAGGCCGGAGGCGTACTGGCTCTCGATCTCTTTCACTTCATCGGTAGCAGTACCGATGATGCGGGCTTTCTCGTCCGGGATAACGAAGTCGTTAACACCGATGGAAACGCCGGAAATGGTCGAGTAGGCAAAACCGGTGTACATCAACTGGTCAGCGAAGATCACGGTCTCTTTCAGACCCACCACGCGATAGCACTGGTTGATCAGCTTGGAGATCGCCTTCTTCTTCATCGGCAGGTTGACGACATCGAAGGACAGGCCTTTTGGCACAACCTGGAACAACAGCGCACGACCAACGGTAGTGTCGACGATACGGGTGTTGGTCACGCTGCCACCATCACGATCGTTGACGGTTTCGGTGATCCGCACCTTGATCTTGGCATGCAGTGCGGCTTCGCCAGCACGGAACACACGGTCGACTTCCTGCAGGTCCGCGAACACACGACCTTCGCCCTTGGCGTTGATCGCTTCACGAGTCATGTAGTACAGACCCAATACAACGTCCTGCGACGGAACGATGATCGGCTCACCGTTGGCAGGCGACAGGATGTTGTTGGTCGACATCATCAACGCACGCGCTTCCAGCTGGGCTTCCAGGGTCAGCGGTACGTGCACGGCCATTTGGTCGCCGTCGAAGTCGGCGTTGTACGCGGCACAGACCAGAGGGTGCAGCTGGATAGCCTTGCCTTCGATCAGTACCGGTTCGAACGCCTGAATGCCCAGACGGTGAAGGGTCGGTGCACGGTTGAGGAGCACTGGGTGTTCGCGGATCACTTCGGCGAGAACGTCCCAAACCTCAGGCAGCTCGCGCTCGACCATCTTCTTCGCGGCTTTGATGGTGGTGGCCAGGCCACGCATTTCCAGCTTGCCGAAAATGAACGGTTTGAACAGCTCGAGAGCCATTTTCTTAGGCAGGCCGCACTGGTGCAGACGCAGGGTCGGACCTACGGTAATTACCGAACGACCGGAGTAGTCAACACGCTTACCGAGCAAGTTCTGACGGAAACGACCTTGCTTACCCTTGATCATGTCGGCCAGGGATTTCAGAGGACGCTTGTTCGAACCGGTGATAGCGCGACCACGACGACCGTTGTCGAGCAATGCGTCGACAGCTTCCTGCAACATACGCTTTTCGTTGCGCACGATGATGTCCGGAGCGGACAGATCCAGCAGGCGCTTCAAGCGGTTGTTACGGTTGATCACTCGACGATACAGATCGTTGAGGTCGGAAGTCGCGAAGCGACCGCCATCCAGCGGGACCAGTGGACGCAGGTCTGGCGGCAGAACCGGCAGAACGGTCAGCACCATCCACTCTGGCAGGTTGCCGGAACCCTGGAAGGCTTCCATCAACTTCAGACGCTTGGACAGCTTCTTGATTTTGGTTTCCGAGTTGGTTTGCGGAATCTCTTCACGCAGACGGCCAATCTCGTGTTCCAGGTCGATAGCGTGCAGCAGCTCGCGGACAGCCTCGGCACCCATGCGGGCATCGAAGTCGTCGCCGAACTCTTCCAGCGCTTCGAAGTACTGCTCGTCGTTCAGCAGCTGACCTTTCTCAAGGGTGGTCATGCCCGGATCGATAACGACATAGCTCTCGAAATAGAGAACACGCTCGATATCACGCAGGGTCATGTCCATCAGCAGGCCGATACGGGACGGCAACGACTTCAGGAACCAGATGTGGGCAACCGGCGAAGCCAGTTCGATGTGCGCCATGCGCTCACGACGAACCTTGGCCAGCGCGACTTCAACGCCGCACTTCTCGCAGATCACACCGCGGTGCTTCAAGCGCTTGTACTTACCGCACAGGCACTCGTAATCCTTTACCGGGCCAAAGATCTTGGCGCAGAACAGGCCGTCACGCTCAGGCTTGAACGTACGGTAGTTGATGGTTTCCGGCTTTTTAACTTCACCGAACGACCACGAACGGATCATCTCAGGCGAGGCCAGTCCGATACGGATGGCGTCGAACTCTTCGACTTGACCCTGGTTTTTCAGCAAATTCAGTAGGTCTTTCAAGGCCTTTCCTCCTGGCGGAGCAGAGAGCGGGCAATCCTGCCCCGCTCTCGATTCGCGTCACGTGTTATTCGGTTTCCAGATCGATATCGATGCCGAGGGAACGAATTTCTTTGATCAACACGTTGAAGGACTCGGGCATGCCCGGCTCCATACGGTGATCGCCGTCCACGATGTTTTTGTACATCTTGGTCCGACCGTTCACATCGTCCGACTTCACTGTGAGCATTTCTTGCAGAGTGTATGCAGCACCGTATGCTTCCAGTGCCCAGACCTCCATCTCCCCGAAACGCTGACCACCGAACTGCGCCTTACCACCCAGCGGCTGCTGGGTAACCAGGCTGTACGAACCAGTAGAACGAGCGTGCATCTTGTCGTCTACCAAGTGGTTCAGCTTCAGCATGTACATGTAGCCAACGGTAACCGGGCGCTCGAACTTGTTGCCGGTACGACCGTCGGTCAGCTGCATCTGGCCGCTTTCTGGCAGGTCCGCCAGTTTCAGCATGGCCTTGATTTCGCTTTCCTTGGCACCGTCGAACACCGGCGTAGCCATTGGCACACCGCCGCGCAGGTTTTTCGCCAGATCCAGGATTTCCTGATCGGAGAAGCTATCCAGATCTTCGTTACGGCCGCCGATCTGGTTGTAGATCTCGTCCAGGAACTTACGCAGTTCCGCGACCTTGCGCTGCTCTTCGACCATACGGTTGATCTTCTCGCCCAGGCCTTTGGCCGCGAGGCCCAGGTGGGTTTCGAGAATCTGACCAACGTTCATACGCGAAGGTACGCCCAACGGGTTGAGGACGACGTCGACCGGGGTGCCATTGGCATCGTGCGGCATGTCTTCAACCGGCATGATCACGGAGACCACACCTTTGTTACCGTGACGACCGGCCATCTTGTCGCCCGGCTGGATGCGGCGACGGATTGCCAGGTAAACCTTGACGATTTTCAGCACGCCCGGAGCCAGGTCATCGCCCTGCTGCAGTTTGCGCTTCTTGTCTTCGAACTTGTCGTCCAGCAGACGGCGACGATCAACGATGTAGGCCTGAGCCTTCTCGAGCTGCTCGTTCAGAGCATCTTCAGCCATGCGCAGCTTGAACCACTGGCCGTGCTCGAGACCGTCGAGTACTTCGTCGGTGATTTCCTGACCTTTCTTCAGACCGGCGCCGCCTTCGGCTTTATGGCCGACCAGAGCGGAACGCAGACGTTCGAAAGTGGCGCCTTCAACGATACGGAACTCTTCGTTCAGATCCTTACGGATCTCGTCGAGCTGGCTCTTCTCGATCGACAGGGCACGCGCGTCGCGCTCCACGCCGTCACGAGTGAATACCTGTACGTCGATAACAGTACCCTTGGTACCGGTAGGTACGCGCAGGGAAGTGTCTTTAACGTCGCTGGCCTTCTCACCGAAGATCGCACGCAGCAGCTTTTCTTCCGGAGTCAGCTGGGTCTCGCCTTTCGGAGTGACCTTGCCGACCAGGATGTCGCCGGCGCCAACTTCAGCACCTACATAAACGATACCGGCCTCGTCCAGCTTGTTCAGCGCAGCCTCACCCACGTTCGGGATGTCCGCGGTGATTTCCTCTGGGCCAAGCTTGGTGTCACGAGCCACGCAGGTCAGTTCCTGGATGTGGATCGTGGTGAAGCGGTCTTCCTGAACCACACGCTCGGACAGGCAGATGGAGTCTTCGAAGTTGAAGCCGTTCCATGCCATGAACGCGATACGCATGTTCTGACCCAGTGCCAGTTCACCCATGTCGGTGGACGGGCCGTCAGCCATGATATCGCTACGCTGAACGCGATCGCCCTTGCTCACCAGCGGACGCTGGTTGATGCAGGTGTTCTGGTTCGAGCGGGTGTATTTGGTCAGGTTGTAGATGTCGACACCGGCTTCGCCCGGCTCAACTTCGTCATCCGCAACACGAACCACGATACGGCTGGCATCGACCGAGTCGATCACGCCGCCACGACGAGCCACGACGCAAACGCCGGAGTCACGGGCAACGTTGCGCTCCATGCCGGTACCGACCAGCGGCTTGTCGGCGCGCAGGGTTGGTACAGCCTGACGCTGCATGTTCGAACCCATCAACGCACGGTTGGCGTCGTCGTGCTCGAGGAACGGAATCAGCGACGCAGCGACCGAAACTACCTGCTTCGGCGAAACGTCCATCAGGGTGACGTCTTCCGGCGCCTTGACGGTGAATTCGTTCAGGTGACGAACAGCTACCAGCTCGTCGATCAGCTGACCTTTTTCGTTCATGGTCGCCGAAGCCTGCGCGATCACATGATCGGCTTCTTCGATCGCGGACAGGAACACGATCTCGTCGGTCACCAGGCCTTCTTTCACCACTCGGTACGGGCTCTCGAGGAAACCGTACTGGTTGGTGCGGGCATAGGCGGCCAGGGAGTTGATCAAACCGATGTTCGGACCTTCCGGCGTCTCGATCGGGCACACACGGCCGTAGTGAGTCGGGTGTACGTCACGAACTTCGAAGCCCGCACGCTCACGAGTCAAACCGCCAGGGCCGAGTGCAGAGACACGACGCTTGTGGGTAATCTCGGACAACGGGTTGTTCTGGTCCATGAACTGGGACAGCTGGCTGGAACCGAAGAACTCTTTCACCGCCGCGGCCACTGGCTTGGCGTTGATCAGGTCTTGCGGCATCAGGCCTTCGCTTTCAGCCATCGACAGACGCTCTTTGACCGCGCGTTCTACACGCACCAGGCCAACGCGGAACTGGTTCTCGGCCATCTCGCCCACACAGCGAACACGACGGTTACCCAGGTGGTCGATGTCATCGACGATGCCTTTGCCGTTACGGATGTCGACCAGAGTCTTCAGGACCGCAACGATGTCTTCCTTGCACAGCACGCCCGAACCTTCGATCTCGGTACGACCGATACGACGGTTGAACTTCATCCGGCCAACAGCGGACAGATCATAGCGCTCTGGGCTGAAGAACAGATTGTTGAACAGGGTCTCGGCCGCATCCTTGGTCGGAGGCTCGCCAGGACGCATCATGCGGTAGATCTCTACCAACGCTTCCAGCTGGTTCGTGGTCGAGTCGATCTTCAGGGTATCGGAAACGAACGGCCCGCAATCGATGTCGTTGGTGTACAGCGTTTCGATACGCACGACCTGAGCCTTGGCGATCTTCGCCAGGAGCTCGGTGTTCAGCTCGGTGTTGCACTCTGCCAGGATTTCGCCGGTAGCCGGGTGCACGATAGCCTTGGCGGTGGTGCGGCCCAGGACATAATCCAGAGGCACATCCAGCTCTTTGATCCCGGCTTTTTCCAGCTGGTTGATATGGCGAGCAGTGATACGACGGCCCTGCTCGACAATGACCTTGCCTTTGTCATCCTGGATATCGAGGACGGCAATCTCACCACGCAGGCGCTGAGGCACCAACTCCAGGCTCAGGCTCTCGCCGCGTACATGGAATACGTTGGTGGTGTAGAAAGCGTCCAGAACTTCTTCAGTGGTGTAGCCCAGCGCACGCAGCAATACCGATGCAGGCAGCTTGCGGCGACGGTCGATACGCACGAATACGCAGTCTTTCGGATCGAACTCGAAGTCCAACCAGGAACCGCGGTAAGGAATGATACGTGCGGAGTACAGCAGCTTACCGGAGCTGTGCGTCTTGCCACGGTCGTGGTCGAAGAATACGCCAGGGGAACGGTGCAACTGGGAAACGATCACACGCTCGGTACCGTTGATTACGAAGGTACCGTTCTCAGTCATCAGGGGAATTTCACCCATGTAGACTTCTTGCTCTTTGATGTCCTTGATCGCTTTGTTCGACGATTCTTTGTCGAAAATGATCAGGCGAACTTTTACCCGCAAAGGTACGGCGTAAGTTACACCGCGCAGCACGCATTCTTTGACATCAAATGCCGGTTCGCCCAGGCGATAACCGACATACTCCAACGCAGCATTGCCGGAGTAGCTGATGATCGGGAAAACGGATTTGAAGGCCGCATGCAGGCCCACGTCGCGGAACTGATCTTTAGTCGCTCCCGCTTGCAAGAATTCACGATACGAATCCAGCTGGATGGCCAGGAGGTACGGCACATCCATGACGTCCGGCAACTTGCTAAAGTCCTTGCGGATACGTTTTTTCTCAGTGTATGAGTAAGCCATCAGCGTTCCCCAGCTTGGTCACCTGCTTGTTTGGCCCCTCCCGACGGGAGCAGCCAGAAAATCGTGCAAACCCCATGGTTTGCGCCACCGCATCGGGTGGTTACAGCTCGTTATCAGCACCGACCCAGTCGGCTGCCAATAACGGAAAAAGGCCGGTGGCAAAAGCCACCAGCCATCAGCCTGTCGCTTGACGCTCGGGCTGGAGGAGCAAAGTCGATACTTATTTCAGTTCGACTTTAGCGCCTGCTTCTTCCAGCTTCTTCTTAGCGTCTTCAGCAGCTTCTTTCGAAACGCCTTCAGCTACAACCTGAGGAGCGCCGTCGACTTTCTCTTTGGCTTCTTTCAGGCCCAGACCGGTCAGTTCACGAACTGCCTTGATCACGTTTACTTTCTTCTCGCCGGCTTCAACCAGAACAACGTTGAACTCGGTTTGCTCTTCAACAGCAGCAGCAGCTACAGCTGGGCCAGCCGAAGCGGCAGCAGCGGTAACGCCGAAAGTTTCTTCCATCGCTTTGATCAGCTCAACGATTTCCACTACGGATTTCTGGCCGATTGCTTCGATGATTTGTTCGTTAGTCAGAGACATGACTCAATTCCTGAATTGGGGGACGGCCTACGCGACCATCGAAATAAACAAAAAACGCGAGAAGTTGACGAGCCTTAGGCTGCAGCAGCTTCTTTCTGGTCGCGAATTGCCGCCAGAGTACGAGCCAATTTGCTGGTAGCGCCTTGAATCACGCTCATCAGCTGAGAAATTGCTTCGTCACGGGTCGGCAGAGTTGCCAGTACGTCGATCTGATTAGCTGCGAGGAACTTGCCCTCGAACGCAGCTGCCTTGATCTCGAACTTGTCCTGACCCTTGGCAAACTCTTTGAAGATACGGGCAGCAGCGCCCGGATGTTCGTTCGAGAATGCAATCAGGGTCGGGCCGGTGAACACGTCGTTGAGGACACTGTATTCAGTATCAGCAACGGCGCGCTTGAGCAGGGTGTTACGTACAACACGTACGTAAACGCCAGCTTCACGAGCCTCTTTACGGAGTCCGGTCATTGCGCCTACTGTTACGCCGCGGGCATCAACCACGACAGCGGACAGAGCGACTTTGGCAGCCTCGTTGACTTCAGCGACGATGGCCTTCTTGTCTTCGAGATTAATTGCCACGGGTTTAACTCCTGCTTGTTACCGTTTCACTCGGTCGAGACCGAATGTCGTTTTGGTGTCTGATTCGGTAAGGAACCGGGAGCACCATCTGCGTAGGCTTGTGGTTTAAGACTTGCGTCGCCTACGGTCTTGGACAGCCCCCGCCAGGCAGGGACCCCAATCTTTCAATTGGCGCATTTTCATGCGCCAATCTGTGTCTTATACGTCCAGCGAGCTTTGGTCGATGACCAGGCCTGGGCCCATGGTGGTGCTCAGGGTAACGCGCTTGACATAGATACCCTTCGAGGAAGCCGGCTTGATACGCTTCAGATCAGCGATCAGCGCTTCAACGTTTTCCTTCAGCTTGACAGCGTCGAAACCGACCTTGCCAACGGAGGTGTGGATGATGCCGTTTTTGTCGGTGCGATAACGAACCTGACCAGCCTTGGCGTTCTTAACAGCAGCGGCCACATCTGGAGTTACGGTACCAACCTTAGGGTTAGGCATCAGGCCACGTGGACCCAGAACCTGACCCAGCTGACCTACAACGCGCATTGCATCAGGGGAAGCAATTACTACGTCATAGTTCAGGTCGCCGCCTTTCATTTCGGCAGCCAGGTCGTCCATACCTACGCGATCAGCGCCGGCAGCCAGGGCAGCTTCAGCAGCTGGGCCCTGGGTGAACACAGCTACACGTACAGTCTTGCCAGTGCCGTGTGGCAGCACGGTAGCGCTGCGAACAACCTGGTCGGATTTACGTGGGTCAACGCCCAGGTTTACAGCGACGTCAACGGACTCGCTGAACTTGACGGTCGACAGCTCGGTCAGGAGAGCAGCTGCGTCTACGAAGCTATAGGCCTTGCCCGCTTCAATCTTGCCGGCGATAGCCTTTTGGCGCTTGGTCAGCTTAGCCATTACACACCCTCCACGTTAAGGCCCATGCTACGAGCAGAACCGGCGATAGTACGCACGGCTGCATCCATATCAGCTGCAGTCAGATCCGCGTTTTTGGTTTTCGCGATTTCTTCCAGCTGAGCACGGGTAACGGTGCCAACCTTAACGGTGTTCGGACGTGCGGAACCGCTGGTCAGACCAGCAGCTTTCTTCAGCAGAACCGAAGCAGGGGTGCTCTTAGTTTCAAAAGTGAAGCTGCGGTCACTGTAAACAGTGATGATCACAGGAGTCGGCAGACCTGGCTCAAGACCCTGGGTACGGGCGTTGAAGGCTTTGCAGAATTCCATGATGTTCACGCCGTGCTGACCCAGAGCTGGACCGACGGGTGGACTTGGGTTGGCCTGTGCGGCCTTCACTTGCAGCTTGATGTAAGCAGTAATCTTCTTAGCCATGAGGCACTCCAATTACGGGTTCAAACGCCTAGAAAGGCTCCCCGGTTACTTGCGCGTTTATCCCAGTGACGACAAAACCCCACAGCCTTGGGCTGCGGGGTATGGGATTCTCGTTCAGTTATGCCTTTTCGACCTGACTGAACTCTAGCTCTACCGGAGTAGAGCGACCGAAAATGAGCACAGCGACCTGAATCCGGCTCTTCTCGTAGTTAACCTCTTCAACGGTGCCGTTAAAGTCAGCAAACGGACCGTCAGTAACTCGAACAACCTCACCCGGCTCGAACAGTGTCTTGGGCTTAGGCTTATCGCTACCATCAGCGACGCGACGCAGAATTGCCTCTGCTTCTTTATCCGTGATCGGTGCAGGCTTGTCGGCAGTACCACCGATGAACCCCATCACCCGAGGAGTATCCTTGACCAAGTGCCAAGTACCCTCATTCATATCCATCTGGACCAAGACATAACCAGGGAAGAACTTACGTTCGCTTTTGCGCTTCTGGCCATTACGCATCTCAACCACTTCTTCAGTGGGGACCAGAATTTCGCCAAAGCCATCTTCCATGCCAGCCAGCTTTACGCGCTCGATCAACGAACGCATAACATGCTTCTCGTAACCCGAGTAAGCATGCACAACGTACCAACGCTTAGCCACGGGACACCCTTAGCCAACAATCAAGGAAACAAGCCAGCCGAGCAGGGAGTCAAGCCCCCACAACAGCAACGCCATGACCAGAACAACAGCCACTACGATCAACGTAGTCTGAGTGGTCTCTTGGCGAGTCGGCCATACGACTTTACGAATCTCGGTGCGAGCTTCTTTAACCAGTACAAAGAAAGACTTGCCCTTGGCAGTCTGCAAACCTACAAAAGCAGCGACTGCAGCAATAGCGAGCAAGGCGAGTACACGGTACAGGATCGGCGAAGCAGAGTAGTAGTGATTACCGACAACGCCAACAACCACCAAAGCGACTACCACAAGCCACTTGAGCAGATCGAAGCGAGAGCCTTGAGCTTCAGCCTTAGGAGTCATCTATGAAGATCCTGTGAAAAGAAAGCCAGATACACCGAATGAATCTGGCAGGTCAGGAGGGAATCGAACCCCCAACCTACGGTTTTGGAGACCGTCGCTCTGCCAATTGAGCTACTGACCTAAAAACAAAATCAGGCCGACCATTATGCCGGCCCGATGGAGATATATCAAGAACTTACTCGATGACTTTGGCTACGACGCCAGCGCCGACGGTACGACCGCCTTCACGGATAGCGAAACGCAGACCATCTTCCATCGCGATGGTTTTGATCAGAGTGACAGTCATCTGGATGTTGTCACCTGGCATTACCATTTCAACGCCTTCTGGCAGCTCGCAGTTACCGGTCACGTCAGTAGTACGGAAGTAGAACTGTGGACGGTAGCCTTTGAAGAACGGAGTGTGACGACCGCCTTCTTCCTTGCTCAGAACGTAAACTTCTGCAGTGAACTTGGTGTGCGGCTTAACCGAACCCGGCTTGACCAGAACCTGACCACGCTCAACGTCGTCACGCTTGGTGCCGCGCAGCAGAACGCCGCAGTTCTCGCCAGCACGACCTTCGTCGAGCAGCTTACGGAACATTTCAACGCCGGTGCAGGTAGTTTTCTGAGTGTCGCGCAGACCGACGATCTCAACTTCCTCCTGGATACGGACGATGCCACGCTCAACACGACCAGTCACAACAGTACCGCGACCAGAGATCGAGAATACGTCTTCGATTGGCATCAGGAACGGCTTGTCGATAGCGCGCTCTGGCTCTGGAATGTAGGTATCCAGAGTTTCCACCAGCTTCTTAACAGCAGTGGTGCCCATCTCGTTGTCGTCTTTGCCTTCCAGCGCCATACGAGCCGAACCGATGATGATTGGAGTGTCATCGCCCGGGAAGTCGTAGGTGGACAGCAGGTCGCGAACTTCCATCTCGACCAGTTCCAGCAGCTCAGCGTCGTCTACCAGGTCAGCCTTGTTCAGGAAAACCACGATGTACGGAACGCCTACCTGACGGGACAGCAGGATGTGCTCACGGGTTTGCGGCATCGGACCATCAGCGGCCGAGCAAACCAGGATCGCGCCGTCCATCTGGGCAGCACCGGTGATCATATTCTTGACGTAGTCGGCGTGACCCGGGCAGTCAACGTGCGCGTAGTGACGAATGTTCGAGTCGTACTCTACGTGGGCAGTGTTGATGGTGATACCACGAGCCTTCTCTTCCGGAGCGCTGTCGATCTTGTCGAAGTCAACAACTGCGGAACCGAAAACTTCGGAGCAAACGCGAGTCAGAGCAGCGGTCAGAGTGGTTTTACCGTGGTCAACGTGACCAATGGTACCAACGTTGACATGCGGCTTATTACGTTCGAACTTTTCCTTAGCCATCGAAATCACCCTCAGGAGAAGAATTAAGCAACCCACACTAGCCATTAAAACAAAGGCAGATATTTTCATATCTGCCTTGTTATATGGAGCTCTTGAGCGGATTTGAACCGCTGACCTCACCCTTACCAAGGGTGTGCTCTACCAACTGAGCTACAAGAGCGAAACACTTTGCACAACCTGCAAACTTGGAGCGGGTAGCGGGAATCGAACCCGCATCATCAGCTTGGAAGGCTGAGGTTCTACCACTAAACTATACCCGCGGAGCCTGCAGCTCACGCTAAATCTGGTGGAGGGGGAAGGATTCGAACCTTCGAAGTCGTAGACGTCAGATTTACAGTCTGATCCCTTTGGCCGCTCGGGAACCCCTCCTAAGCGAGGCAGCATTCTATACTATGCCACCCTTCTGTCAAGCATTTTCTCATTAAAAACCTGAGGTTAGCTGCGTTGACCTCGCTTCGCATTGCTTACCTCTAAAGGTCTTCACTGCGGAGCGGGCGCCATTCTATGCAAACTATTCGGTAGTTGCAATGCCTTCGCATGACATTATTTTATGTTTTAACTCATTGAATTCTTTAACAAGATTCTGCAACCGCGATTCATCCACCAAACGCCTGCTTTCAGGGGCTATACGCAACCAGTAACCAGACATCTCTGGGAGATTCAAAAGCGCTAGCCGGGCATCCACACCTTGTGCTGATAGGCGTTGCTCAAGCACCTGAGCCTGATCGCGATGTGCAAAACCACCGACATAAAGACAATCCTCAAGGGAGCTCTCTCCCTTTTCGCGCCTTGCAGGCGCACCTGCAGACTCACTCAACAAGCGAATGTCCTGCCGAGCCCCCTTATACAGAGTCAGAGGAGTTACCTCTTTTGCTCGCAAGGGCGCTTCCTGCTGATGCCAGACGTAATAAAAGACATTGAGAACCAGGAGCAGCAGGAACAACCAGCGCATAAGAACCTCAGGACAGTGGGCACGCCATGGCCAGCCCAACAAAAACCAGATCAGGGACTACCCGCCCCTGCGGCACGACCCCAGAAACCAGATCAGCATCCCCCCCCGTGAGGAATACCACGAAGTCCTCTCCCCAATAGTTGCGAGCAAGCTCCAGCTGAGTCAGCACAAACCCCCTCAACATGAGCGAGCATCCACGCTCAACCGCCTCGACCGTCGTCCGTCCAGGCAAGAGGCTGACCAATGCTTTTTCGGCAGACAGGTCGTCATAACGAATTCGACGCGTATGAGTTCTCAACTGATTACGCATCAGCGGCATCCCCGGACAGATAAAACCTCCCAGATGCTCACCATCCCCTGCAATGAAGTCAGCAGTGACAGCCGTTCCGAAATCGAGCACCAGGCACGCCCCAGCAGCAAGACGAAAGCCGCCCAGCATGGCCAACCAGCGATCCAGGCCGAGCCGCTCAAACTCTTCATAACCATTTCGAACGCCAGCCATTTCTCTCGCAGGCGCAGCGCTAACCACCAAGATCCCGAAAACCTCTACCAACACGGAAATAAGCTTGTTCGTCTCATCAGCAGTACGCACGCTGACCAAGCGACAGCGACTCAAGGCCAGCCCATTCAGATTGCGAAGCTTTTCCACCAGGGCATCATCTGAATCAACCACCCCCTCTGCGAACACCGCAAGCACGGAGCCACTCAGCACGCGCCATTTAATGAAGCTGTTCCCGCAATCAAGCTCAAGAATCATCACGCAACCTCAAGCTGAGCTCACCACCACTGTAGACTTTCTCAACTCCGTCTACCTTCAGGCGCAATGCGCCCTGCTGGTCGATGCCCATAACCAAACCGTCTATTTTATTAACCCCGGCAATCAGAGATACCGCCTTCCCCTGCCACAGATGATTGAGCTCCCACTCCTCCTGAATAGTGGAAAACCCCTTTGTCCGGTGACGCTCTAAATACTCTTTCAACATCATGCTCAAGCGGGCAATCACCTGATTACGATCAATCTGCTTACCGGACTCAAGTCGCATGGATGTCCACTGCTGATCGACCTCGTCAGCCTTCTGCATATTGCCATTGATCCCAACCCCCAGAACCACATGACATACATCTGCAGGATCGCCGACCAATTCCAAGAGGATTCCGGCAATTTTCTTGCGTCCGACCAAAACGTCATTTGGCCATTTCAAACCAGCCTCGATAATTCCAAACTCACGCAAGGTTTGCATGACGGCTAGACCCACTACGAGGCTAAGCCCTTCCAACTGACGCATTCCGCCGTCAATACGCAGTACAAGGCTGTAATAAACGTTTTCCGCAAAAGGACTCACCCACTTGCGGCCGCGCCGGCCGCGCCCCGCAGTTTGTCGCTCGGCCAGCACCAGGAACGGTGCCGGCACCCCTCGCTCAACAGCACGAAGGGCTTCCGCGTTTGTGGAGTCAATAGAGTCAAAGGTCAGCACAGCCCAAGGACAGCTCTTGGACTGTTCGTGAATCAGGGAAGGATTGAGAAGCGTCAGAGGGGCAGCCAACTGATAACCGCGGCCACGAACTTTATAAATGGAGAGCCCCAGGTCCGCCTCAAGCTGCTGCAACTGCTTCCACACAGCACTGCGGCTAACGCCCAAGGCAGCCCCCAGAGCTTGACCCGAGTGAAACCGGCCATCTTTAAGAAGCTCCAGCAATGTCAGCATGCGAATCTCGCGTCACAATGAGGCAGGCATAATAGCCATGCCCAAGGCCGTTGCATAGAAAACGTGCAAGCACTACCAGGCGCTGGGCATTTGCCATCTGCGGGTATTTTTGTCGCACAAAAACAAAACCCCAACTGCTTTCGCAATTGGGGTTTCGGAATTTAATCTTGACGATGACCTACTCTCACATGGGGAAACCCCACACTACCATCGGCGATGCATCGTTTCACTTCTGAGTTCGGGATGGGATCAGGTGGTTCCAATGCTCTATGGTCGTCAAGAAATTCGGTAGCCGATTCGTTACAGGAGTAACGCCTCAGCGAATGGGTATGTAATAGCGGGTGCTTTGTGAGCAATACGAACTTTCGGTTCTTGCGTCTTCACACACCGCAATCTGGTCTCTTTCGAGTTCGCAGATTGCTTGGGTGTTATATGGTCAAGCCTCACGGGCAATTAGTATCGGTTAGCTCAACGCCTCACAGCGCTTACACACCCGACCTATCAACGTCGTAGTCTTCGACGGCCCTTTAGGGAACTCAAGGTTCCAGTGAGATCTCATCTTGAGGCAAGTTTCCCGCTTAGATGCTTTCAGCGGTTATCTTTTCCGAACATAGCTACCCGGCAATGCCACTGGCGTGACAACCGGAACACCAGAGGTTCGTCCACTCCGGTCCTCTCGTACTAGGAGCAGCCCCTCTCAAATCTCAAACGTCCACGGCAGATAGGGACCGAACTGTCTCACGACGTTCTAAACCCAGCTCGCGTACCACTTTAAATGGCGAACAGCCATACCCTTGGGACCGGCTTCAGCCCCAGGATGTGATGAGCCGACATCGAGGTGCCAAACACCGCCGTCGATATGAACTCTTGGGCGGTATCAGCCTGTTATCCCCGGAGTACCTTTTATCCGTTGAGCGATGGCCCTTCCATACAGAACCACCGGATCACTAAGACCTACTTTCGTACCTGCTCGACGTGTCTGTCTCGCAGTCAAGCGCGCTTTTGCCTTTATACTCTACGACCGATTTCCGACCGGTCTGAGCGCACCTTCGTACTCCTCCGTTACTCTTTAGGAGGAGACCGCCCCAGTCAAACTACCCACCATACACTGTCCTCGATCCGGATAACGGACCTGAGTTAGAACCTCAAAGTTGCCAGGGTGGTATTTCAAGGATGGCTCCATGAGAACTGGCGTCCCCACTTCAAAGCCTCCCACCTATCCTACACAAGCAAATTCAAAGTCCAGTGCAAAGCTATAGTAAAGGTTCACGGGGTCTTTCCGTCTAGCCGCGGATACACTGCATCTTCACAGCGATTTCAATTTCACTGAGTCTCGGGTGGAGACAGCGCCGCCATCGTTACGCCATTCGTGCAGGTCGGAACTTACCCGACAAGGAATTTCGCTACCTTAGGACCGTTATAGTTACGGCCGCCGTTTACCGGGGCTTCGATCAAGAGCTTCGCGTTAGCTAACCCCATCAATTAACCTTCCGGCACCGGGCAGGCGTCACACCCTATACGTCCACTTTCGTGTTTGCAGAGTGCTGTGTTTTTAATAAACAGTCGCAGCGGCCTGGTATCTTCGACCGGCATGGGCTTACGGAGCAAGTCCTTCACCCTCACCGGCGCACCTTCTCCCGAAGTTACGGTGCCATTTTGCCTAGTTCCTTCACCCGAGTTCTCTCAAGCGCCTTGGTATTCTCTACCCAACCACCTGTGTCGGTTTGGGGTACGGTTCCTGGTTATCTGAAGCTTAGAAGCTTTTCTTGGAAGCATGGCATCAACCACTTCGTCACCTAAAAGGTAACTCGTCATCAGCTCTCGGCCTTGAAACCCCGGATTTACCTAAGATTTCAGCCTACCACCTTAAACTTGGACAACCAACGCCAAGCTGGCCTAGCCTTCTCCGTCCCTCCATCGCAATAACCAGAAGTACAGGAATATTAACCTGTTTTCCATCGACTACGCTTTTCAGCCTCGCCTTAGGGACCGACTAACCCTGCGTCGATTAACGTTGCGCAGGAAACCTTGGTCTTTCGGCGTGGGTGTTTTTCACACCCATTGTCGTTACTCATGTCAGCATTCGCACTTCTGATACCTCCAGCAAGCTTCTCAACTCACCTTCACAGGCTTACAGAACGCTCCTCTACCGCATCACTTACGTGATACCCGTAGCTTCGGTGTATGGTTTGAGCCCCGTTACATCTTCCGCGCAGGCCGACTCGACTAGTGAGCTATTACGCTTTCTTTAAAGGGTGGCTGCTTCTAAGCCAACCTCCTAGCTGTCTAAGCCTTCCCACATCGTTTCCCACTTAACCATAACTTTGGGACCTTAGCTGACGGTCTGGGTTGTTTCCCTTTTCACGACGGACGTTAGCACCCGCCGTGTGTCTCCCATGCTCGGCACTTGTAGGTATTCGGAGTTTGCATCGGTTTGGTAAGTCGGGATGACCCCCTAGCCGAAACAGTGCTCTACCCCCTACAGTGATACATGAGGCGCTACCTAAATAGCTTTCGAGGAGAACCAGCTATCTCCGAGCTTGATTAGCCTTTCACTCCGATCCACAGGTCATCCGCTAACTTTTCAACGGTAGTCGGTTCGGTCCTCCAGTCAGTGTTACCTAACCTTCAACCTGCCCATGGATAGATCGCCCGGTTTCGGGTCTATACCCAGCGACTAAACGCCCTATTAAGACTCGCTTTCGCTACGCCTCCCCTATTCGGTTAAGCTCGCCACTGAATATAAGTCGCTGACCCATTATACAAAAGGTACGCAGTCACAGAACAAAGTCTGCTCCCACTGCTTGTACGCATACGGTTTCAGGATCTATTTCACTCCCCTCTCCGGGGTTCTTTTCGCCTTTCCCTCACGGTACTAGTTCACTATCGGTCAGTCAGTAGTATTTAGCCTTGGAGGATGGTCCCCCCATATTCAGACAAAGTTTCTCGTGCTCCGTCCTACTCGATTTCATGACTAAGAGACTTTCGCGTACAGGGCTATCACCCACTATGGCCGCACTTTCCAGAGCGTTCCGCTAATCTCAAAGCCACTTAAGGGCTAGTCCCCGTTCGCTCGCCACTACTAAGGGAATCTCGGTTGATTTCTTTTCCTCAGGGTACTTAGATGTTTCAGTTCCCCTGGTTCGCCTCTTGCACCTATGTATTCAGTACAAGATAACCAGCTTATGCTGGCTGGGTTCCCCCATTCAGAGATCTCCGGATCAAAGTCTGTTTGCCGACTCCCCGAAGCTTATCGCAGGCTACCACGTCTTTCATCGCCTCTGACTGCCAAGGCATCCACCGTATGCGCTTCTTCACTTGACCATATAACCCCAAGCAATCTGGTTATACTGTGAAGACGACATTCGCCGAAAATTCGCAATGCTCTTAAGAGCCACTCACAAATTTTACCTTAGCCTGATCCACTACCAGTGAAAGTAGTGTTCAGTCTATCTTTCTATCACATACCCAAATTTTTAAAGAACGATTCTGATAAAGATCAGAAATCAACATTCATCGCCACTTGGGCGGAATGCTCATTTCTAAGCTTTAAACGATGGACACCAATCTGTAATGGTGGAGCCAAGCGGGATCGAACCGCTGACCTCCTGCGTGCAAGGCAGGCGCTCTCCCAGCTGAGCTATGGCCCCGTATCGCTACAGGGTGCACCAGTAATTGGTGGGTCTGGGCAGATTCGAACTGCCGACCTCACCCTTATCAGGGGTGCGCTCTAACCAACTGAGCTACAGACCCAATCGTCTTCTTCAATGAATCAAGCAATTCGTGTGGGAGCTTATGAAGCAGCTGATGTCGTCGATTAAGGAGGTGATCCAGCCGCAGGTTCCCCTACGGCTACCTTGTTACGACTTCACCCCAGTCATGAATCACACCGTGGTAACCGTCCCCCCGAAGGTTAGACTAGCTACTTCTGGTGCAACCCACTCCCATGGTGTGACGGGCGGTGTGTACAAGGCCCGGGAACGTATTCACCGCGACATTCTGATTCGCGATTACTAGCGATTCCGACTTCACGCAGTCGAGTTGCAGACTGCGATCCGGACTACGATCGGTTTTGTGGGATTAGCTCCACCTCGCGGCTTGGCAACCCTCTGTACCGACCATTGTAGCACGTGTGTAGCCCAGGCCGTAAGGGCCATGATGACTTGACGTCATCCCCACCTTCCTCCGGTTTGTCACCGGCAGTCTCCTTAGAGTGCCCACCATAACGTGCTGGTAACTAAGGACAAGGGTTGCGCTCGTTACGGGACTTAACCCAACATCTCACGACACGAGCTGACGACAGCCATGCAGCACCTGTCTCAATGTTCCCGAAGGCACCAATCCATCTCTGGAAAGTTCATTGGATGTCAAGGCCTGGTAAGGTTCTTCGCGTTGCTTCGAATTAAACCACATGCTCCACCGCTTGTGCGGGCCCCCGTCAATTCATTTGAGTTTTAACCTTGCGGCCGTACTCCCCAGGCGGTCAACTTAATGCGTTAGCTGCGCCACTAAGAGCTCAAGGCTCCCAACGGCTAGTTGACATCGTTTACGGCGTGGACTACCAGGGTATCTAATCCTGTTTGCTCCCCACGCTTTCGCACCTCAGTGTCAGTATCAGTCCAGGTGGTCGCCTTCGCCACTGGTGTTCCTTCCTATATCTACGCATTTCACCGCTACACAGGAAATTCCACCACCCTCTACCATACTCTAGCTCGCCAGTTTTGGATGCAGTTCCCAGGTTGAGCCCGGGGATTTCACATCCAACTTAACGAACCACCTACGCGCGCTTTACGCCCAGTAATTCCGATTAACGCTTGCACCCTCTGTATTACCGCGGCTGCTGGCACAGAGTTAGCCGGTGCTTATTCTGTCGGTAACGTCAAAATACTCACGTATTAGGTAAGTACCCTTCCTCCCAACTTAAAGTGCTTTACAATCCGAAGACCTTCTTCACACACGCGGCATGGCTGGATCAGGCTTTCGCCCATTGTCCAATATTCCCCACTGCTGCCTCCCGTAGGAGTCTGGACCGTGTCTCAGTTCCAGTGTGACTGATCATCCTCTCAGACCAGTTACGGATCGTCGCCTTGGTGAGCCTTTACCTCACCAACTAGCTAATCCGACCTAGGCTCATCTGATAGCGCAAGGCCCGAAGGTCCCCTGCTTTCTCCCGTAGGACGTATGCGGTATTAGCGTCCGTTTCCGGACGTTATCCCCCACTACCAGGCAGATTCCTAGGCATTACTCACCCGTCCGCCGCTCTCAAGAGGTGCAAGCACCTCTCTACCGCTCGACTTGCATGTGTTAGGCCTGCCGCCAGCGTTCAATCTGAGCCATGATCAAACTCTTCAGTTCAAACATCTTTGGGTTTTGAGAAAACCCTAAACTTGGCTCAGCAATCGTTGGTTACATCTTTGATTTCTCGCGGAGTAACTTGTGATGCTGATAATCTTTTTGACTATCAGTCTGACTCCACAAGCACCCACACGAATTGCTTGATTCAGTTGTTAAAGAGCGGTTGGTTAAGTCTTTCGTCTCAACCGAGGCGCGCATTCTACAGCAGCCTCTGTATCTGTCAAGCGGTTATTTTAAGAAGTTTTCAAAGTTTCCTTTGCAACTTCAACCACTTGCGCTTCCGATCTCTCGTCAGCGGGAGGCGAATTCTACAGCGTTACACGCTGCTGTCAACACCTCTTTTTCTCCGCTTTCGACCGAGACGATCGAACCGTCAACAAGGCGAAAACTCACTGCCTTATCAACTCCTTCGGGCTTCGATGAACTGAAGCTTAACCGCTGCCGAAAATCGCTTAACTCGTTGAATCTCAAGGAGTTTTCCATTTCGACTGCGCCGGAAGTGGGGCGAATTATAGAGAGATATAATTCGCCGTCAACACCTATTTTCCAATTTATTCGGATTTAAGCGTAATACGCGCAAAAGACTTCTTTCCGGCCTGGCAGACATGAGTCGAGCCAATCGCCCACATAAAGGCACGCTCGACCACTTCACCATCCACCCGCACGCCACCAGAACCGAGCAGATCACGTGCCATCGCCGAGTTCTTTACCAGCCCAGCCTTATTAAGAACAGCAGCGATTGGCATATCCTCAGCCGCCACCAGCTCAATCTCAGGCAAATCGTCCGGCAACTCACCATCCTTCATGCGGTTGCCCGCCGCGCGATGAGCATTCGCAGCCGCTTCCTCACCATGGAAACGCGCAACGATTTCTTCAGCCAGCTTGATCTTGATATCCCGCGGATTGGCGCCCGCATCCACATCCGCCTTGAAGGACAGGATTTCCTCCATGGAACGGAAGCTCAGCAACTCGAAGTAGCGCCACATCAAAGCATCTGGAATGGAAACCAGCTTGCTATACATGACGCCTGGCGCTTCCTGGATGCCCACGTAGTTACCCAGGGATTTGGACATCTTCTTGACACCGTCCAACCCCTCGAGCAAAGGCATCGTCAGAATGCACTGAGCCTCTTGGCCGTAACCCCGTTGCAGTTCACGCCCCATCAGCAGATTGAACTTCTGGTCCGTACCACCCAACTCAACATCAGCACGCAAAGCCACCGAGTCATAGCCCTGAACCAGCGGGTAGAGAAACTCATGAATGGCAATCGGCTGATTGGTGGAGTAGCGCTTGTCGAAGTCATCACGCTCGAGCATACGAGCGACGGTGTACTGAGAAGTCAGGCGAATGAAGTCCGCCGGCCCCATCTTGTCCATCCAGGTGGAGTTGAAGGCAACTTCGGTTTTGGCCGGATCCAGAATCTTGAACACCTGACTTTTATAAGTCTCGGCATTCTCGAGCACCTGCTCGCGGGTCAGCGGCGGACGGGTAGCACTCTTACCGCTTGGATCACCGATCATGCCGGTGAAATCGCCAATCAGAAAGATGACCTGATGCCCCAACTCCTGGAACTGGCGCAGCTTATTAATAAGCACGGTGTGCCCCAGGTGCAGATCCGGCGCCGTCGGGTCAAAGCCAGCCTTAATACGCAGCGGCTGACCGCGCTTGAGCTTTTCGACCAGCTCGGACTCGACCAACAACTCTTCAGCACCACGTTTGATCAGCGCTAGCTGCTCTTCAACCGACTTCATAACAGACCCGCAAGGCTCAGATTCAAAGGGAACCAACCATACAAGATCAGCGCCTAATTACAAGTTTTGCCCGGCGTATGGAAGGCTTTCCGCAGACAGGACGTCCGCAGGCTTGCTTAAGAGATGATTTGGTTATATTTTATACAGTTATTTCATCTTCATCATGTCATTCATCTTTTCCAATTCATCTTTTTCAAAGTCAAATTACTTATGAGCTCAGAACCGCCTAAAGCCCCGCCGCTTTATCCGAAGACCCACCTGCTCGCCGCAAGTGGTATTGCCGCCCTTCTCAGCCTGGCGCTCCTGGTATTTCCTTCCAGTGACGTAGAAGCCAAAAGAACAACCTTGAGCCTTGATCTGGAAAGCCCAGTCGAGCAATTGACACAAGATCAAGACGACGCAGATGCCGTACAAGCCACAAATGAGGCCGTAGCGTCCCCCTTCGCACAAATAGAAAACAGCCCCGAAGACAACGCCAAGACCGCGGAAGCCGTCCAAGAGCAGCCGACTCCAGCGGTGGCAGAAGAGAAGAAAGCCCCGAATCATCGGGAAGTGATAGTTGCCAAGGGCGATACCCTTTCCACCCTGTTCGAAAAAGTCGGATTGCCCGCCGCTTCGGTGCACGAAGTGCTGGCCAGCGACAAGCAGGCCAAGCAGTTCACCCAGTTGAAGCGCGGCCAGAAGCTCGAGTTCGAGCTGGGCTCCGATGGCCAGCTGAACAACCTGCACAGCAAGGTCAACGACCTTGAAAGCATTACCTTGACCAAAGGCCCAAAAGGCTTCGCGTTCAGCCGTATCACGGCCAAGCCGATGGTACGCACCGCCTACGTCCATGGCGTGATCAACAGCTCGCTTTCGCAATCCGCGGCCCGTGCCGGCCTGTCCCACAGCCTGACGATGGATATGGCCAGCATCTTCGGCTACGACATCGACTTTGCTCAGGATATTCGTCCAGGCGACGAGTTCGACGTGATCTATGAGCAAACCGTTGCCAATGGCAAGGCCGTGGGCAGTCGCAATATCCTCTCTGCCCGCTTCACCAACCGCGGCAAGACCTATACGGCAGTGCGCTACACCAACAAGCAGGGCTCGAGCAGCTACTACACCGCTGACGGCAACAGCATGCGCAAGGCCTTCATCCGCACACCGGTGGACTTCGCCCGCATTAGCTCGCGCTTCTCCATGGGCCGCAAGCATCCAATCCTGAACAAGATCCGCGCTCACAAAGGCGTTGACTACGCAGCGCCTCGCGGCACGCCAATCAAAGCCGCTGGTGATGGCAAGGTACTGCTGGCCGGTCGCCGTGGCGGCTACGGCAACACCGTGATCATCCAGCACGGCAATACCTACCGTACGCTGTACGGCCACATGCAGGGCTTCGCCAAAGGCGTCAAAACTGGCGGGACTGTCAAACAGGGCCAGGTGATCGGCTATATCGGTACAACCGGGCTTTCCACTGGCCCGCACCTGCATTACGAGTTCCAGGTCAATGGCGTGCACGTCGACCCGCTGGGCCAGAAACTGCCCATGGCTGATCCAATCGCCAAAGCGGAGCGCGCACGCTTCCTGCAACAAAGCCAACCACTGATGGCCCGCATGGATCAGGAAAAAGCTACCATGCTCGCCTCGAACAAGCGTTAAGCATGGCGCTCTACATAGGTGTGATGTCCGGGACCAGCCTCGATGGACTGGACATCGCACTCATCGAGCAAACCCAGGCAGTTCGACTGCTCGCCACGCACTACATTCCCATGCCCGAATCCCTGCGCGCCGAGCTGCTTGGCTTGTGCGCCAGCGGTCCCGATGAAATCGCCCGCTCCGCCATCGCCCAACAGAACTGGGTGAAACTGGCCGCCCAAGGCATTCATGACCTTCTCGACCAACAGCGACTTGAACCCGCGGACATCCGCGCGATAGGCAGCCATGGCCAGACCATTCGCCATGAGCCGGCCCGGGGTTTCACAGTCCAGATTGGCAACCCTGCCCTGTTGGCCGAACTCACCGGTATCACAGTCGTCAGTGATTTCCGTAGCCGCGATGTGGCCGCCGGTGGCCAAGGAGCGCCGCTGGTGCCGGCGTTTCATGAGGCGCTCTTCGATCAAAGCTCCAATAGGCGCGCAGTCCTGAATATCGGCGGCTTCAGCAACCTGAGCCTGATCGAAAGCGACAAGCCGGTGGCCGGCTTCGACTGCGGACCAGGCAACGTCCTGCTGGACGCCTGGATCCAGGCTCGGCGTGGCGAAAGTTTCGATCGCAACGGCCAATGGGCCGCCAGTGGCCAGGTAGAGCCAATACTGCTGGGCGCCCTGCTCAGCGACCCATTCTTTGCCACTCAAGGCCCAAAAAGCACCGGGCGCGAGGTGTTTAATCTGGAATGGCTGCAAGGGCATCTGGCCCGCCTGCCGGCCTTTGCCGCTGAAAACGTCCAGGCAACGCTGCTGGAGCTGACAGCGCAGACCATAGTCCAGTCGTTGCAAGGCGCCCAGAGCGGCACTCAGGAGCTATTGGTCTGCGGTGGCGGCGCTCACAACTCGGCATTGATGAAGCGCTTGTCCGATCTGCTACCCCATACCCGGGTCAGCAGTACCGCCACCCACGGCGTCGATCCGGACTGGGTTGAGGCCATGGCATTCGCCTGGCTGGCCCACTGCTGCCTCGAGGGAATAGCCGCCAACCGCCCGAGCGTCACCGGCGCCCGCGGCCTGCGAATCCTGGGCGCGATCTATCCCGCCTGACACCAGACAGCAAAACGCCGCAGAACCCGAAAGTCCTGCGGCGCCTGGTAAAGCAGTGACTGGTAATCAGATCGAGAACGAAGAACCGCAACCACAGGTGGTGGTGGCATTCGGATTCTTGATCACGAAACGCGAGCCTTCCAAGCCTTCCTGATAATCCACCTCGGCACCTGCCAGGTATTGAAAGCTCATCGGATCAACCACCAGGCTGACGCCTTCGCGCTCGACGATGGTGTCGTCATCCGCAACTTCTTCATCGAAAGTGAAGCCGTACTGAAACCCTGAACAACCGCCGCCCGTAACGAATACGCGCAGCTTCAAGCGATCATTACCCTCTTCATCGACCAGGCTCTTCACCTTGTGCGCGGCACCGTGGGTGAATTGCAAAGCCGTGGGGGTGAAGGATTCAACGCTCATGCTGACTATCTCCCGGCGTTACGCCGCCATAATGCGTGATGACGCGCATTATCCGCTTCTCCCAGAAAATCGGTCAACTATTGTTACGGTATATCAATAAGCCCAGGCCGCGCCGCAGAATGCAAAAAGGCCCGTAATGGGCCTTTTTACCGAGGCAGGAAAGCGTCTTACGGCAACATGCCCGCGTGAGAAAGCCCCAGGCGCTCGTCCAGCCCGAACAGGATGTTCAGGTTCTGTACCGCCTGGCCCGAAGCGCCCTTCACCAGATTGTCGATTACCGACAGAACGACCACCAGGTCACCATCCTGAGGGCGATGCACGGCAATCCGACATACGTTGGCGCCACGCACACTGCGGGTTTCTGGATGGCTGCCCGCCGGCATGACATCCACGAACGGCTCATTGGCATAACGCTTCTCGAACAGTGCCTGCAGGTCCACCGACCTGTCCACGACGGTCGAGTAGAGCGTCGAGTGAATGCCACGGATCATCGGCGTCAGGTGGGGCACGAAAGTCAGGCCCACATCCTTGCCCGCCGCCCGCCGCAGGCCCTGGCGAATCTCCGGCAGGTGGCGATGCCCCTTGACCGCATAGGCCTTCATGCTTTCCGACGTTTCGGAATACAGGGAGCCGACACTGGCGCCACGACCGGCCCCGCTGACGCCCGACTTGCAATCGGCGATCAGTCGCGAAGCATCAGCAAGGCCCGCCTCCAGCAATGGCAGGAAGCCGAGCTGGGTCGCAGTCGGGTAGCAGCCCGGGACAGCAATCAGGCGCGCCTTCTTGATCTGCTCGCGATTGACCTCGGGCAAGCCGTAGACGGCTTCGTCCAGCAACTCGGGGGCGCCATGAGGCTGGCCGTACCACTTGGCCCATTCTTCGGCATCCTGCAGGCGGAAGTCCGCCGACAGGTCGATGACCTTGGTGCCCGCGGCCAGCAACTCGCCCGCCAGAGCGTGGGCGACACCATGGGGAGTCGCGAAGAACACCACATCGCAGGCGCCAAGGGTCTTGATGTCAGGAACGCTGAACGCGAGGCCATCGTAGTGACCTCGCAGGTTCGGATACATATCGGCTACCGCCAGGCCCGCCTCGGATCGGGAAGTGATGACCACCACTTCAGCCTGCGGATGTTGCGCCAACAGACGCAGCAGCTCGACACCGGTGTAACCCGTGCCGCCGACGATACCGACCTTGACCATAAACCTGCCCTCAACGAACCCACTGGAAAGCCGTCGATAATAGGGGCCGAAAGACCCTGCGACAACCATCGAGGTGACGTGTGGAGGGTGCAGCCTCTACTATCTTCGTCACCGTGAACCTGGGAATAACCAAAATGCTCTATCTGTGGCTCAAAGCCTTTCATATCGTCAGTCTGGTCTGCTGGTTTGCCGGCCTGTTCTACCTGCCGCGCCTGTTCGTCTACCACGCTCAAAGCGAAGACACGATCAGCAAGGAACGCTTCAGCCTCATGGAGCGCAAGTTGTATCGCGGGATCATGGGCCCGGCGATGATCGCCACGCTGATTTTCGGGATCTGGCTGCTGAGCCTGAACCCCAGCGCCTATTTCGGCCAGGGCGGCTGGATGCACGCCAAGCTGACGCTAGTGGTCATCCTGATCGGCTATCACCATATGTGCGGCGCCCAGGTGAAGCGCTTCGCCCGTGGCGAAAACACCCGCAGCCATGTCTTTTACCGCTGGTTCAATGAAGTACCGGTTCTGCTATTGATCGCCATTGTAATTCTGGTGGTCGTCCGGCCGTTCTAACTCTTACTCTCGTTATCATTCGGGGTACTTCCAATGTCGCTGCCCGCTCTGCTCGAACAACGCCTGCGTCTGCCTGTCGTGGCTGCGCCGATGTTCCTGATCTCCAACCCGCAACTGGTCCTGGCTTGCTGCCGCAATGGGGTGGTAGGCAGTTTCCCTGCCCTCAACCAGCGTGAAAGCAGCGGCTTCAAGGCTTGGCTGGAGGAGATCGAGGCGGGCCTTGCGCGCCTGGAAAACCCCGCACCTTACGCCGTGAACCTGATCGTGCATCACAGCAACCCACGCCTTGAGGCCGATCTGGCGATCTGCATCGAACACAAGGTGCCCATCGTCATCACCAGCCTGGGGGCTGTGAAGGACCTGGTCGACGCGGTGCACAGCTATGGGGGCCTGGTGTTCCATGACGTCACGACCCGGCGCCATGCAGAAAAAGCCGCCGAGGCCGGAGTCGACGGACTGATTGCCGTCGCCGCCGGCGCAGGTGGCCATGCCGGGACCTGGAGCCCGTTCTCGCTGATCGCGGAAATCCGCCAGTTTTTCGACAAGACCCTGCTGCTGGCCGGCTGCCTGAACCACGGCCACGAGATCCTCGCTGCACAATTGCTCGGCGCCGACCTTGCCTACTTCGGTACGCGCTTCATCGGCACCACGGAGAGTCATGCTCCCGACGCCTACAAGGAGATGCTGCTGAACGCCAAGGCCGCCGACATCGTGCATACCGCGGCGGTCTCCGGAGTTCCTGCAAGCTTCATGCGCCAAAGCCTGGAAAACGCCGGCTTCGACCTTGCCGCCCTGCAAGGCAAAGGTGATGTCGACTTCGGTTCGAAACTCAAGCCTGTCAATGACGAAGCCAAAGCCTGGAAAACCGTATGGTCCGCCGGGCAGGGCGTTGGCGAAATCAAGGACTTGCCGAGTGTCGATCAACTGGTCGCACGCCTTGACACCGAATACCGTGCGGCCCTGGAACAGGCCGCGCGCCTGCCACAACGCTGGCCACGCTGAATCAGTGATGTTTTTTGGCCAGCCATGGATGGCTGGCTTTAAACTGTCGCCCGATAGAGCCCTCCCCCTCTCCATAAGCCGACAAGGAAGCCCTGCATGAGCGAAGACCGTTTCAAGATCGTATTTGACGGGACTTTGCTTCCGGGAATCGACATCGAACATGCCAAGCAGAAAATCGCCAAGCTGTTCAAAAGCGATATCGCTGCGATCGAGCCTCTGTTCAAGGGTCAAACCATGACCCTCAAGCGTGACCTTAGCGAGCAGGATGCGAAGATTTACCTTGCCGCGCTCAACCAGGCCGGAATCGATCCACGCGTCGAACCGGACCCCGCGCCCGGTAGCGATCAACCGGCCTCCGCCCCCGCCACACCCCCCACCCAGCCAGCCCCAATGCCTGCTCCCCAGGCGAAGTCGGGCACGGCAAATGACTGGCAACGCGCGAACTCCGAGCCCCTGACCAGGCCGAGCGCTTCGCCCTATGCGCCGCCCCAAGCCAGCGTTGGCGATCCGCTCCCCGAATTCGGTGCACTGAAATTCCATAGTGTGGATGGGCGTATCGGACGCCTGCGCTACCTGGCCTGGACCCTGACCCTGATACTGGTAACCACCCTCGCCGGAGGTTTTCTGACTGCGGCGCTCGTCGGCAATGGCCTGCAGGTCACCGGGATGATTTTCCTGGCTGGCGTAGCACTGCTCTTCGCTTACCTGAACATCACCATTTCCGTTCAACGCCTGCATGACCTGGGCTGGTCGGGCTGGCTCTGGCTGCTGAACCTGCTGCCTTTTGTGTATGCAATATTTCCGCTGGTGCTCGCGGCATTACCAGGCAACACCGGCGCCAATCGTTATGGCGCCCCTCCACCGCCAAACAGCAGCGGGGTCAAGGTGCTGGCGGTGTTATGGATCATCGTTCTGCTGCTGTCCTTCATTGTCGGGCTCAGTTCGACCTGACCCTGGGACGCACCCGGCGAAAACCGCCAGCCAACCCCGGCCACCTGTAGACTATTGGATTGATTTGGCGCGCCGCAGCCCGGGACCTTCCCGATGGGCCAGCGGCCGTTGCAATGGAGACCCGCATGACCCGTTACGCTCTGATCACCGGCGCTTCCAGCGGCATAGGCCTGGCCCTGGCCGAGGCGCTGGCACGGCGCGGCCGCAGCCTGATCCTGGTGGCCCGTCAGCGTGATCAGCTGGAAAGTATCGCCATCGAGCTGACTCAGCGCTTTGGCGTGGAAGTACTGTTTCGCGCCTGCGACCTGGGCGAGCCTTTGCGGCTTTCGGGTTTTCTGCTGGAACTGGAAGAAGGCGATCGGCAGATCGACCTGCTGGTGAACTGCGCCGGTATCGGTACCTGCGGCCCGTTCCTCGCCCAGGACTGGATGACCGAACAGGACCTGATCGAGGTGAATATCCTGGCCCTCACCCGCCTCTGCCACGCGCTGGGCAACAGCATGGCGCTGCACGGTGGAGGACAGATCCTCAATGTCGCCTCGATCGCCGGTTTCTATCCTGGCCCCTGGATGAGCACCTACTACGCCAGCAAGGCCTATGTACTGCACTTTTCCGAAGGCCTGCGCGAGGAACTGAAGAAAAACGGGATCAAGGTATCCGTGCTCTGTCCGGGGCCGACCCGCACGCGATTCTTCGATACCGCACAACTTGATGCCGAGAAACTGAGCGACAGCAAATTGCTGATGAGCCCGGAAGAAGTCGCGCTGTATACCGTCCGCGCCCTGGACAAGAACCGCGCCATCATCATCCCCGGCCGCCGCAACCGCTGGTTTGCCTTCAGCCCGCGACTGGGCTCGCGCTGGCTGACCCGAAAGATTTCCGGCGCGGTCAACAAAGCCTATTGCCCGCGCTGACCTGGCAACCATCCAGGGCTGGGCGCACTCAGCTCGCCTGAGTACACTCAGCCCGGACCAACACAACGGAGAAACAGCTGTGGATACTCTGTTCACCAAGATCATCAACCGGGAAATACCCGCGAAGATCATCTACGAGGACGACCAGGTTCTGGCCTTCCACGATATTGCCCCACAGGCGCCCGTGCATTTCCTGGTAATCCCGAAAAAACCGGTACGTACCCTCAATGACCTGACCGAAGACGACAAGCTGCTGGCCGGGCATATCCTGTTCACCGCCCAGCGCCTGGCGCGGGAACTGGGTTGCGAAGAGGGCTTTCGCGTCGTCATGAACTGCAATGAACTCGGCGGCCAGACCGTGTATCACATTCACATGCACGTGCTGGGTCAGCGCCAGATGCACTGGCCTCCGGGCTGATTGCACCCGCCTGCGCGCGCCAGCACACTCCTCGCCCGGTTTTGTCGAGAGTGTGCTGATCCAGCGCAGGCCTCACCCCATCGATTGCGGTAAACTGGCCGCCGTGATTCTTCCCGGAGGTAAGCATGACTACCCAACGTCACTACTCGCCGATTGACCGTCTCCTGCTACAGGCAGACGCGGCAATGCGCACCTTGCTGCCCTTCAGTGGCCAGCCTTATCGTCCGTCCCCTGCCATTGTGCAGCCGGATGCGCAGATGAGCGAAGAAGACACCCGGCATGTGGCCGGCCTGATGCGCATCAACCACACCGGCGAAGTCTGTGCCCAGGCGCTGTACCAGGGCCAGGCCCTGACCGCCAAGCTGCCGCAGGTACGCGCTGCGATGGAGCATGCCGCGGAAGAAGAGATCGACCATCTGGCCTGGTGCGAACAACGCATTCGCCAACTGGGCAGCCACCCCAGCGTACTCAACCCATTGTTTTACGGCATGTCGTTCGGCATCGGCGCAGTCGCCGGGCTGATCAGCGACAAGGTCAGTCTGGGGTTCGTGGCGGCCACCGAAGACCAGGTGTGCAAGCACCTGAACGAACACCTGGAGCAATTGCCAGCGGAGGATGAAAAGTCCCGGGCCATTCTCGAGCAGATGCGCATCGACGAAGAACAACATGCCGAAACCGCCCTGGACGCAGGGGGCTTCCGTTTCCCGGCACCGGTGAAGTTCGGCATGAGCCTGCTGGCCAAGGTCATGACCAAGAGCACCTACCGGATCTGAGCAGGCCGGTTGCAGGCAAAAAAAGGGCGCTTTCAGCGCCCTTTTTCATTCTGAGTTCGAAAGCCCAAAAGGCGACTCAACCCAGCTCGACGATCTCGTAATCATGAGTGATGGCCACCCCGGCCGCTCCAAGCATGATCGACGCCGAGCAGTACTTTTCCGCCGACAGTTCGATGGCGCGCTTGACCTGGGCTTCCTTCAACCCGCGCCCCTTGACCACGAAATGCATGTGGATCTTGGTGAAGACCTTGGGATCTTCGGTGGCGCGTTCGGCATCGAGGAAGGCTTCACAACTTTCGACAGCCTGGCGGGATTTTTTCAGGATGCTGACCACGTCGAAATTGCTGCAACCGCCCACGCCGAGCAGGAGCATTTCCATCGGCCGCACACCCAGGTTACGACCACCGGCGTCCGGCGGACCATCCATTACCACCACATGACCGCTGCCCGATTCCCCGAGGAACATGGCTTCGCCAGCCCATTGGATGCGTGCCTTCATCGCCAAGACTCCACTGTAAAAAAAGGGTCGCCAGCTTAGCACAGGGGCTTGGGATGACAGCGCTTTGCCTACCCGGGCGCCCGACTCTGATAGGAAAATTCCTCATTACCCTAAGGATGTGTCTGTTAAGCTGACGCCAAATCACTGGCGCTTTGCCAGCTATCGGCGATCAGCCTTGATCGCCCCATAAAAAAACCAAATCACACCGTGCTGTTTTTTCGGGATACAACCATGGTTGCTATTGCCCCTACACCCAGGATCAAGAACCTCGACAAGCTGTTGATGCATTGCCAGCGCCGCCGCTATCAGGCCAAGAGCAACATCATCTGCGCCGGCGACCAGTCGGATACCCTGTTCTTCATCATCAAAGGTTCGGTCACCATCCTGATCGAAGACGATGACGGCCGGGAAATGATCATCGCCTACCTCAATGCCGGGGACTTTTTCGGCGAACTGGGCCTGTTCGAACAGGCCGGGCATGAGCAACAGCGCAGTGCCTGGGTTCGGGCCAAGGTCGAGTGCGAAGTCGCCGAGATCAGTTACGCGAAGTTCCGTGAGCTGTCCCAGCAGGATCCCGACATTCTGTATGTCCTCAGCGGCCAGATTGCCCAACGCCTGCGCAATACCACGCGCAAGGTCGGCGACCTGGCATTCTTCGATGTCACCGGGCGGGTGGCCCGCTGCCTGCTCGACCTGTGCAAACAGCCGGACGCGATGACGCATCCGGACGGCATGCAGATCAAGGTGACCCGTCAGGAAATCGGACGCATCGTCGGCTGTTCCCGGGAAATGGTCGGCCGAGTGCTCAAGGACCTGGAGGAACGCAACCTGGTCAACGTCAAGGGCAAGACCATGGTGGTATTCGGCACCCGTTAGAGCGGCAGGACCTGCGCCAGCATCTGCCGATACAGGGCATCCAGGCGCTCGATGGCGTTCGGCGCAGCGAACGCTTCATGCAAGGCGATATGACTTTGCGCGCGGCAGCGCTGCTCCAGGCCACACGCCTGGTTGAAGCGATTGACCGCCGCGACCATGGTTTCCCGCTCGTCATCCAGCAACAGCGCCCCATGCACCAGCCCCACCGGGCGCGTACCACCCTTGCTCTGACGCCAACGCTGTGCGGTGCCCACCATTTTGCGGCCGTCGAGATTGACGTTGAAACGGCCATCGCAGAACGCACCTTCGACTTCGCCCAGGGAGGGATTGCCTCCCAGCTCGGTCAAGAGATCGCAGATCGGCTGGCACAGGCGACGATAGCCGGTTTCGATCCGGTTCTGATCGCCCTCGCTGCGCGCAGGCGCGTAGACCAGCGCAATGTTGATGGTCGCCGCCGATTGCGGCACCGGCTCCCCGCCGGTCTCGCGCAACAGCACCGGCCAACCACTGGCCGCCAGCTCGTCGCAGGCCTGCTCGAACCCTGGCAGGCGACTCAAGCGGCGCGGCATGACCAGCGCCCTGTCGCTCGGTTGCCAGAACAGCAAGCCGTACTCCTGGTCGCCATGGCATACCTGGGCAAGCAAATCCTGCTCGGCCTGCAGGCCGGCTTCAACGGTCAGGGAAAGAGGCTGGGTCATGGCAGTAGAAATCCTTTGCGCTAGATATGAAAAAGCCGGCAACGCCGGCTTTTTCATTCATTGAAGTTCAATCCAGGGTCGAACCACTCACGGGCAGGCCCCGCTCCGGGAAGAACAGGCGTTGCAGCTCCAGGCCCGGGCTTTCCGCGCGCATGAAGGCTTCGCCTACCAGGAAGGAATAGACGTCGCTGATTTCCATCAGCTCGACATCGGCCCGGTTGAGGATGCCGCTCTCGGTGATCACCAGGCGATCGCGCGGAATCTGCGGCAACAGGTCCAGGGTGGTTTCCAGGTTGACGTCGAAGGTATGCAGGTTGCGGTTGTTGATGCCCACCAATGGGGTGTCGAGGGTTTTCAGCGCACGCTGCAATTCATCGCCGTCGTGCACTTCCACCAGCACATCGAGACCCACGCCTTTGGCCACGGCCGCCAGTTCGGCCATCCTGGCGTCATCCAGCGCGGCCACGATCAGCAGCACGCAGTCGGCGCCCAGGGCACGGGCTTCGACGATCTGGTACGGATCGATCATGAAATCCTTGCGGATCACCGGCAGCGAACAAGCACCACGGGCCTGCTGCAGGTAAGCATCGGCGCCCTGGAAATAATCGACGTCGGTGAGGACCGACAGGCAAGTCGCGCCACCCTTCTCGTAGCTCTTGGCAATCTCCGCCGGCACAAAGTGCTCGCGGATCACCCCTTTGCTCGGCGAGGCCTTCTTGATTTCGGCGATCACCGCTGGCTGCTTGAGCCTGGCCTGGTCGAGCAATGCCTTGGCAAAGCCGCGCGGTGCATCCGCGGCACGAGCCAGCCCTTCGAGTTCGGCCAGGCTCACCCGCGCCCTGCGCTCAGCCACTTCCTCGACCTTGCGGGCGAGGATTTTTTCCAGAACCGTCGGCACACTCATCCTTCATTCTCCTGCTTGAATACCGCGGTAAAGGCGCCCAATTCCTCAAGCTTTTCGCGGGCCAGCCCGGTGTGCAACGCATCATGGGCCAGCGCCACGCCTTCTTTCAGGCTGCTCGCATGGTCCGCCGCATAGAGCGCGGCCCCGGCATTGAGGACGATCATTTCCGCCGCCTTCTGCCCATGCTCGGTCTTGCGCCGGCCCAGCGCATCGCGGATCAGTTCCAGCGACGCCGCCGGACTCTCGACCACCAGGCCGAACAGACTCTGGCTCTTGATGCCCAGGTCTTCAGGCTGGACCCAGTATTCGGTGATTTCGTCGTTTTTCAGCTCGGCCACATAGGTCGGCGCCGCCAGGCTGAATTCGTCCAGGCCGTCCTGGGAGTGCACCACCAGCACATGCTTGCTGCCCAGGCGTTGCAAGACTTCAGCCAATGGGCGGCACAAGGCCTGGGTGAACACGCCCACCACCTGATGCTTCACGCCGGCCGGATTCGTAAGCGGGCCAAGCATGTTGAACAGGGTGCGCAACCCCAGGTCGCGGCGCGGGCCGGCCGCGTGCTTCATCGCGCCGTGATGGGACTGGGCGAACATGAAGCCGATACCGACGTTGTCGATACAACGGGCTACCTGCACCGGTGTCAGGTTCAGGTAGATGCCGGCGGACTCGAGCAGGTCGGCGCTGCCGCTTTTCCCGGAGACCGCGCGGTTACCGTGCTTGGCCACCGTGCAACCGGCCGCCGCGACGACAAAGGAAGAAGCCGTGGACACGTTGAAGATGTTCGCGCCGTCACCGCCGGTGCCAACCACATCGACCACGCCGTCGAGGGTTTTCAACTCGACCTTGTCCGCCAGCTCGCGCATGACCGAAACGGCGCCGACGATTTCGTCGATGCTTTCGCTCTTCATGCGCATGGCCATCATGAAGGCGCCGATCTGCGCATCAGTGCATTGCCCGGTCATGATTTCACGCATGACCTGGCGCATCTCATCGGTGGTCAGGTCGAGGTGGCCGACGATACGGCTCAGGGCTGTCTTGATATCCATGGAAAGTCCTTAGCGCGTGCCGCCGCTCTGTTTGAGGAAATTGGCGAACAGCTCGTGACCCTGCTCGGTGAGAATAGACTCGGGGTGGAATTGCACGCCCTCGATGTTCAGCGTCTTGTGGCGCAGCCCCATGATCTCGTCGACGGAGCCGTCTTCCAGCTGGGTCCAGGCGGTCAGTTCGAGACAGTCCGGCAAGGTGTCGTGCTTGACCACCAGGGAGTGGTAACGGGTGACTGTCAGGGGATGGTTCAGGCCGGCGAATACACCCTTGTCCTGGTGAAATACCGGGCTAGTCTTACCGTGCATTACCTGGCGCGCGCGCACCACGTCGCCGCCAAAGGCCTGGCCAATGGACTGGTGGCCCAGGCAGACGCCCAGGATTGGCAGTTTGCCAGCAAAATGCTTGATCGCCTCGATGGACACCCCGGCCTCGGTCGGGGTGCAAGGACCGGGCGACACAACGATCCGCTCAGGGTTGAGCGCTTCGATCTCGGCCACGGTCAATTCGTCGTTGCGCACGACCTTGACCTCGGCACCCAGCTCGCCCAGGTACTGCACAACGTTATAGGTAAAAGAGTCGTAGTTATCGATCATCAGCAACATGGGGATTTACAACCTCTTGAATTCACTGACTTTTAATACAGCCTTCAGTGGATTGCCCGCTGAGGTGCCCGCCGCGGGTCGTCATTACTCAACCAGCACAAGCGGAGTCAAACGGGGGGCAAAGAAGGCAAAGCGGTACAGGTCCGGCCGGGCCGGAAGAGAACAGTCAGGCGCGCCAACGCCAACGGGCGTGGGCCTTGACAACTCGCATCAAGAGTTTGCTGACGATCAACACGGGGAAGGTCTCATTCATTCGTTCCGGCACAGTAACTTAGCTGAGCAGAGCGTGCAATATGGCGCGGCCGCCCCCGGACAAACAAGCGATGCGGCCTTTTGCCATAGCTGATGTACAAAAGTTTTTGGTACTGTCGTCTCGTTCAATACAACAATAAATAAAACGGACTTCCCTATGCTCAGACAGAAACTGTTCGTCCCGCTTGCCAGCAGCCTCTTGTCCCTGGCTTGCGCCCAGGCAATCGCCGCGCCCTCCCCCTATTCCAGCTTTATCGTGTTCGGCGACAGCCTCAACGATGCCGGGCAATTTGCCGATCCGGGAGGCCCGGCAGGCGCGACCCAGCGTTTCACCAACCGCACCGGGCCGGTCTACCTGGATGGCAGCGGGGAAGTCCGTGCCGCCAACTCGACACAGTTACTGGGTGGCAAGCTCGGCTTCTCCGACGACCAGCTCGCCGCCTCTACCTCGGCGACCCGGGCGAGCGCGGGCCTGCCCGATGGCAATAACTGGGCGGTCGGCGGTTATCGCACTGACCAGATTCTCGACTCGATCACCACCACCTCGACCGCCGGCGATCGCAGCCGGCCGGGTTATCTGGTGGCCAACAACTTCCGCGCCGACCCGAATGCCCTCTATTACCTGTCGGGCGGCGGCAACGATTTCCTGCAAGGCCGCGTGACCAGTCTCAACCAGGCCAGCGCCGCAGCCGACCGCCTGGTGGACAGCGTGCAGACCCTGCAACAGGCTGGCGCCCGCTACATCATGGTCTGGCTGCTGCCGGACATCGGCCTGACCCCGGCGATCAACGGCAGCCCGCTGCAGGCGTTCACCTCTCAGCTCAGCGCCCAGTTCAATACCGAGCTGGTCCGCCAGCTACAGACCGTGAATGCCGAAGTCATTCCGCTCAACATTCCCGTGCTGCTGAAGGAAGCTTTCGCCAATCCGGCACAGTTCGGCCTGGCCACCGACCAGAACCTGACCGCCACCTGCTTCAGCGGCAGCGGCTGCACGGAAAACGCGCGCTACGGTCTCCACAGCGCCACACCGGACCCGACCAAGCTGATCTACAACGACTCGGTCCACCCGACCGAAGCCGGGCAGCGGCTGATCGCCGATTACGCTTATTCGCTGCTGGCGGCGCCTTGGGAAATCACCCTGCTCCCGGAAATGGCCCAGGGCACGCTGCGCGCGCACCAGGATGAGTTGCGCAGCCAATGGCAGGCCGACTGGGAGAATTGGCAGGGCGTTGGCCAGTGGCGAGCCATTGTCGCCGGCGGCGGCCAGCACCAGGACTTCGACAGCCAGCGCAGCGGCGCCAGTGCCGACGGCAACGGCTTCAACCTGAACGTCGGCGGCAGCTACCGACTCAACGAAGCCTGGCGCGTAGGGGTGCTGGCCGGCGCCTACCGCCAGAAGCTCGAAGCCGGCGGCAACGACTCGGACTACAAGCTCAACACCTACCTGGGCACCGCCTTCGCCCAATACCAGCAGAATCGCTGGTGGGCCGACGCGGCGGCCACCGCCGGGCACCTGGATTACGACAACCTCAAGCGCAAATTCGACCTGGGCGCCAACGAACGTGGGGAGAAAGGCGATACCAGCGGCGACGTCCTGGCCTTCAGCGCTCGCGTGGGTTACGACATTGCCCAGCAGGCCAGCAGCCCATGGCACTTGTCGCCATTCGTCAGCGCCGACTACGCGCGGGTCAAGGTCGATGGCTACTCCGAGGACGGCAGCGATTCCACCGCGCTGACCTTCGACGACCAGAAGCGTACGTCGCGACGCCTGGGCCTCGGTTTGCAAGGCAAATACCAGATCACCCCGCAAACCCAGGTGTTCGGCGAAATCGCCCACGAAAAGGAATACGAGGACGATACCCAGAAGCTGACCATGGCCCTCAACAGCCTGCCGGACAACCGCTACACGCTGGAAGGCTATACCCCGCAGAGCAACCTGAACCGCCTGAACCTGGGCGTCAGCCATAAACTCACCCAGGACCTGGCCCTGCGCGCCAGCTACAACATCCGCAAGGACGACGACTTCACCCAACAGGGCATCAATGTCGGGGTCAGCCTCGACTTCTAGGAATCCCAGGCAATAAAAAACGCTGCCCCCGCAAGGAGGCAGCGTTTTTTTATGCGGCGCTATCCGGACTCAGCTGTCGGCCGTCTGCTCGGCCAGGGCCACGGCGCGGAACATGGCGCGACGCTTGTTCAGGGTTTCCTCCCATTCCAGCGCGGGCACCGAGTCGGCGACGATACCGCCACCGGCCTGTACGTGCAGCTCGCCATCCTTGATCACCGCGGTGCGGATGGCGATGGCCGTGTCCATGTTGCCGTTCCAGGCGAAATAACCCACCGCCCCGCCGTACACGCCACGCTTGACCGGTTCCAGCTCGTCGATGATTTCCATCGCACGGATCTTCGGCGCACCGGACAAAGTGCCCGCCGGCAGGATCACCCGCAGCGCATCCATCGCCGTCAGCCCATCCTTCAACTGGCCGGTGACGTTGGACACGATGTGCATCACGTTGGAGTAGCGCTCGATCACCATCTTCTCGGTGAGCTTCACCGAACCGATCTCGGACACCCGACCGGTGTCGTTGCGCCCCAGGTCGATCAGCATCAGGTGCTCGGCGATTTCCTTGTCGTCGGACAGCAGGTCCTCTTCCAGCGCCCGATCGGCTTCTTCGGTGGCGCCCCGCGGACGGGTGCCGGCGATCGGCCGCACGGTGATCAGGTTGTCTTCGACCCGCACCAGCACTTCCGGCGAACTGCCGACCACATGGAAGTCGCCGAAGTTGAAGAAGTACATGTAGGGCGTCGGGTTGAAACAACGCAGGGCGCGATACAAGTCGATCGGCGCCGCCTTGAAGTCGATGGACATGCGCTGCGATGGCACCACCTGCATGCAGTCGCCCGCCAGGATGTACTCCTTGATGGTGTCGACGGCGCGCTCGTAGTCACCCTGGGTGAAACTGGAGCGGAACACCGGCTCGGCCGCCTGCTGCTTGCCGAGGTCCAGGCCACGACGCGGGGTGATGGGCTGGCGCAGCTTTTCCAGCAGCGCCTGCAAGCGCGCCTGGCCTTGCTCGAAGGCATCGTCCCGGGAGGGATCGGCAAGCACGATCGCATGCATCTTGCCGGCCAGGTTATCGAACACCACCACCGCGTCGGAAACCATCAGCAGGATGTCCGGCACGCCGATCGGGTCCGGGTTCGGGCATTTGCCCAGGCGCTTCTCCACGTAACGCACGCAGTCGTAGCCGAAGTAGCCCACCAGGCCACCGTTGAAACGCGGCAGGCCGGCGATGGTCGGCACCTGGTAGCGCGCCTTGAACTCCTCGACGAATGCCAGCGGGTCGGCCACCTCATGGCTTTCGGTCTCGATGCCATCGACGGTCACGCTGACCTGGTGATCGTGCACCCGCAGCACCGTACGGCAGGGCAAGCCGATGATCGAATAACGGCCCCATTTCTCGCCGCCCTGCACCGATTCCAGCAGGTAGGAATTGGGCTGGTCGGCCAGTTTCAGGTAGATCGACAGCGGCGTGTCGAAGTCGGCCAGGGTTTCACAGGCAAGCGGGATGCGGTTGTAGCCGGCAGCGGCCAAACGCAGGAATTCTTCGCGGATCATGGGGTGCCTCGTGGCTTGAGGTTCTGACAGTCAGGTATGCAAACGCGCCGGAAGTCCGGCCGGGAACACGTCAGGCGCGCCAACGCCAACGGGCCAGGGCCTTGATGACTTTCATCCAGAGTTTGCGGGTAACCACCACGATGGCGTTTCCAGGAGGGGATTGAACAGCGTCGGGCAACGTTATCTCAGCGGCCGGATCCAGGCAACCGGGAATTAGCTGGCGCAGATCGTCGATCACCAGGGCCGGCGATTCCTCGGCGATCGGCCGTCCGTGGTTGTAGCCGTAGCTCAATGCCACGCACTTCACACCCGCCGCTTTCGCGGCCAGCACGTCGCTGCGCGAGTCGCCGACGAACAGCGATTGCGAGGCTGGAATGCTGGCCATTTTCATCACGAAAAACAGCGCCGCCGGGTCGGGCTTCTTCTGCGGCAGGGTATCGCCGCCGATGATCCAGCGGAAATAGCGGCCGATCTTCATCTGATCCAGCAACGGCGCGACGAAACGTTCCGGCTTGTTGGTGATCAGGGCCATCTCGACGCCCTGCTTGTGCAGCCATTTGAGGGTGTCGCGCACGCCCGGATAGACCACGGTCAGCTCGTGGCCATCCTCATAGGCGCTGTTGAACAGCTCCAGCGCGTGTTCCGCCTCGCCGTCATCGACGCCCTCGGCCGCGATATCGTTGGCCAGGGCCCGGCGCACCAGCATCTGCACACCGTTGCCGACCCACTCGCGCACCGCCTCGATCCCCGCGGGCGGACGCCCGAGCTTGAGCAGCATTTCATCCACGGCGGCCGCGAGGTCGGGAACCGAATCGACCAGGGTGCCATCCAGGTCGAACATCACCAGCCGCGGCAGGCGCCCCGGGAACAGCTGCTCGAAACCGCTCATGGACGCGCCAGCGCCAGTTCGGCGCGCATCTTCTCGATCACGTCGCGGTAGTTCGGCGCATTGAAGATCGCCGAGCCGGCGACGAAGGTATCCGCGCCCGCGGCAGCGATCTCACGGATGTTGTTCACGTTCACGCCACCGTCGATTTCCAGGCGGATGTCACGGCCGGACGCATCGATCAGGGCGCGGGCCTCGCGCAGCTTGTCGAGGGTGCCGGGGATGAACTTCTGCCCGCCGAAGCCCGGGTTGACGCTCATCAGCAGGACCATGTCGACCTTGTCCATCACGTACTTGAGCACGTCCAGCGGGGTGGCCGGGTTGAACACCAGGCCAGCCTTGCAGCCACCTTCGCGGATCATCTGCAGGGAGCGGTCGACATGCAGCGTGGCTTCCGGGTGGAAGGTGATGTAGGTCGCGCCGGCCTCGATGAAGTCGCCGATGATGCGATCCACCGGGCTCACCATCAGGTGGGCGTCGATCGGCGCGGTGATGCCGTACTTGCGCAGGGCCGCGCAGACCATCGGGCCGATGGTCAGGTTAGGCACGTAATGGTTGTCCATGACATCGAAGTGCACGATGTCGGCGCCAGCGGCGAGAACATTGTCCACTTCCTCGCCCAGGCGGGCGAAGTCGGCGGAGAGGATCGACGGAGCAATAGCGAAGGGCTGCATGACGCACCTTTTTGAGCAGAATCACGGTGGCGCGCATTGTATACCTCATGCTTTGGCGCGCGCACCGTGACCGCGATGATCAGTAAGCCGCGCGATAGATCTTCTCGATATCGCCGGGGCTCAGGCGGCGTGGGTTGTTGCGCATCAGGCGCTCGATCCCCGCGGCCTCCACGGCCATGGACGGGATCGCCTCCTGCGGCACCCCGAAACTGCGCAACCCCGATGGAATCTCCACCGCGACGCAGAGCCGGGTCATGGCCTCCACGGCCTGATCGGCCGCCTCGGCTGCGCTCAGGTGTGCGGTCCTGACCCCCATGGCCTCGGCGATATCCTGCATGCGCTCGACGCACGCCATCTTGTTCCAGGTCATGACGTAGGGCAGCAGCAAGGCATTGCTGACGCCGTGGCCGATATTGAAACGCCCGCCCAGGGGATAGGCCAGGGCGTGCACCGCGCCGACCCCGGCGTTGCCGAAGGCCATGCCGGCCATCAGGCTGGCGGTGGCCATGTCTTCGCGGGCCTGCAGGTGGGCGGGATTGGCGTAGGCCTTGGGCAGTGCCCGGACGATCAAGCGGATGGCGCCGAGGGCCAGGGAGTCGGTGATGGGCGAGGCGTTGAGCGACAGGTAGGACTCGATGGCATGCACCAAGGCATCGACGCCGCTGGCGGCGGTGACGCTGCGCGGGCAGGTCAGGGTCATCTGCGGGCTGACCAGCGCCACATCCGGCAGCAAATAGTCGCTGACGATGCCCTTTTTCAGCTGCGCGGCCTTGTCCGAGAGAATCGCCACGTTGGTGACTTCGGAGCCGGTGCCGGCGGTGGTGGGGATGGCGATCAGCGGCGGCCCCTTGCGCGGCACCTGGTCGATGCCGAACAGATCCTCCAGCGCGCCGTGATAACCGGCGTAGGCCGCGACGCTTTTGGCGATATCGATGGCGCTGCCGCCGCCCAGGCCGATCAGCCCGTCGTGCCCGCCTTCGCGGTAGACCCGCATGCAGTCCTCGACGATGGCCAGCTCCGGGTCGGGCTGCACCCGGTCGAAAATCTCGTAGTCGCGCCCGCCCAACTGCGCCAGCGCCAGCTCCACGGTGCCGGACTTGACCAACGCGGCATCGGTGACGATCAGCGGGTTATCGACATCCAGGCGGCTCAGCTCGGCGGACAGTTGCTCGATGGCGGCAGAGCCGGTGAGCAGTTTATGAGCGATTTTGAAAGAGGAAAGACTCATGTGCGCGGCCTCTTATAAGGAAAGGAGCTGGCACAAGCGTAGCTGGGGATTCGGGGTTGTCTGCCATTCGGCCCATGAATGCCCGGGCGGATCGCGCCCCGGCGGGCCCGGGAGCGATCCGTCCATGCCGGTCAGACCGGGGCGGTACGCAGTTTCTCGCTGCGCCCGCGCAGCCATTCCAGGGTCAGCAGCAGGATCACCGAAAAGGCGATCAGCAGCGTCGCCGCGGCGGCGATCGTCGGGCTGAGGTTCTCGCGGATCCCGCTGAACATCTGCCGGGGCAAGGTGGCTTGCTCGGGGCCGGCGAGGAACAGCGTGACCACTACTTCATCGAACGAGGTGGCAAAGGCGAACAGCGCCCCGCTGATCACCCCCGGCGCGATCAGCGGCAGGGTTACCCGGCGGAACGTGGTCAGCGGCGACGCGCCGAGGCTGGCCGCAGCCCGTACCAGGTTGTGGTTGAAGCCCTGCAAGGTGGCCGACACCGTGATGATCACGAACGGCACGCCCAGCACGGCATGGACGATGATCAGCGAGAAAAAGCTGTTGCCCATGCCCAGGGGTGCGAAGAACAGGTAGCTGGCCACGCCGATGATCACCACCGGCACCACCATCGGCGAGATCACCAGGGCCATCACCAGCGCCTTGCCAGGGAAGTCGCCACGGGTCAGGCCGATGGCCGCCAGCGTGCCGAAGACCATCGCCAGCACCGTGGCCGCCGGGGCGACGATGATGCTGTTCTTCAGCGCGCGCATCCATTCCGCCGAGGCGAAGAAGTCGTGGTACCACTGCAGCGAGAAGCCCTGCAGCGGGTACACCAGGAAGCTGCCCGAGTTGAATGACAGCGGCACGATGACCAGCACCGGCAGGATCAGGAACAACAGGATCAAGCCGCAGAGAATCCGCAAGCTGTAGAACCAGGCCCGCTCGACGGGCGACATGTAGGGGCTCGACATTTCGATTCTCTCCTTAGCTCAGGCGCAGGCGACTGGCGCCCACCAGCCAGCTGTAGATCAGGTACAGCACGATGGTCGCCAACAGCAGCAAGCCGCCCAGCGCGGTGGCCATGCCCCAGTTGATGCTGGTGTTGGTGTAGAAGGCGACGAAGTAGCTGACCATCTGGTCGTTCGGGCTGCCCAGCAGGGCCGGGGTGATGTAGTAGCCGATGGCGAGGATGAACACCAGCAGGCAACCGGCGCCGACGCCAGCGTAGGTCTGCGGGAAATACACCCGCCAGAAACTGGCGAACGGATGACAGCCGAGGGAAATCGCGGCGCGCATATAGGTCGGCGAGATGCCTTTCATCACGCTGTAGATCGGCAGGATCATGAACGGCAGCAGGATATGCACCATGGAGATGTAGACCCCGGTGCGGTTGAACACCAGCTCCAGCGGCTTGTCGATCACGCCCATGGCCATCAGCGCGCTGTTGATCAGGCCGCCCGATTGCAGCAGCACGATCCACGCTGCGACGCGCACCAGGATCGAGGTCCAGAACGGCAACAGCACCAGGATCATCAGCAGGTTGCTCTGGCGTGCCGGCAGGTTGGCTAGCAGGTAAGCCAGCGGGTAGGCGAGCACCAGGCAGATGCCGGTAATCACCAGGCCCATCCAGAAAGTTCGGGCAAAGATATCCAGGTAAATGGCCTGGTCCGGGGTCGCCGGGGCGATCTCCCCGAGGTCGTCGATCCGATGGTCGACGGCGGCCAGCAGGTAGAACGGGGTCAGGCTGCTGGTGTTGCGGCGTACCGCTTGCCAGTAGGCCGGGTCGCCCCAGCGCTCGTCGATGGCTTCCAGCGCTTCCTTATAAGAAGCCGGTTCCTCCTTGAACGGCAGGGCACGGGCGGTCTTGGTCAGCAGGCTGCGATAGCCGGCCAGCTCCATGTTCAGCCGCTTGGACAGGTCACCGAGGGTCTGATGCTTGCGCGCCTCGGCCAGGTCTTCGCTCAGCGCCTTGTACACCGGCTCGGCCGGCAGGCCGCGTCCGTCCCAGGCAGCCACGGCGGTGACGGTGCGCGGCATGCCTTCCACCACCTCCGGGTTACCGACGCTCTTGTACAGCAGCGCCGCGATAGGCACGAGAAACACCAGCAGCAGGAACAGCACCAGCGGCGCGATCAGCGCTTGCGCCTTCCAGCGGTTGACCCGCTCGGCGCGCGCCAGGCGCTGCTTGAGGCTGGGGCTGCTGACCTCGTTCAGGGGAACGGTAATGGCCATGACGAACTCCGCAAATCTTTGATCGTTGCAGCGGGCGGACAGGCCGCCGCTGCCGTTAACAACGCAACACCTGTAGGAGCGAGGCTTGCCCGCGATGCAGCGATGCGCAGGCCTGCCAGCCCCCGTCACCGTCCATCGCGGACAAGCTCCCTACGGCATGGCGCTTACTTCGCGGCCCAGGCGTTGAAGCGCTGTTCCAGTTGCTCGCCGTTGTCAGCCCAGAAGCTGACGTCGATCTGCACCTGGTTGGCGATGTTTTCCGGGGTGGTCGGCATGTCTTTCAGGATGTCCTTGGCCAGCAGCGGCACCGCCTGGGTATTGGCCGGACCGTAGGCGATGTTTTCCGAGTAGGTCTTCTGCTGCTGCGGCTGCACCGAGAAGGCGATGAACTTCTTCGCCGCTTCGGCACGGGTCTTGTCCAGGCCCTTCGGAATGGCCCAGGCGTCGAAGTCGTAGATGCCGCCGTTCCACACCACCTTCAGGTTGCTTTCTTTCTGCACCGCGGCAATCCGGCCGTTGTAGGCCGAGCTCATGACCACGTCACCGGAGGCCAGGTACTGCGGCGGCTGGGCGCCGGCTTCCCACCACTGAATGCTCGGCTTGAGTTCATCGAGCTTCTTGAAGGCACGATCCTGGCCGTCCTTGCCGGCCAGCACCTTGTACACATCCTTGGGCGCCACGCCGTCGGCCATCAGGGCGAACTCCAGGGTGTACTTGGCGCCCTTGCGCAGGCCACGCTTGTCCGGGAATTTCTTGGTGTCCCAGAAATCCGCCCAGCTGGTGGGCGCGGTCTTCAGCTTGTCGGCGTTATAGGCCAGCACGGTCGACCAGACGAAGAAGCCCACGCCGCACGGCTGGATCGCGCCTTTGACGTAGTCCTCGCCCTTGCCGAACAGCGCCGGGTCGAGCTGCTCGAACATGTCTTCGTCGCAACCGCGGGACAGCTCCGGCGACTCGACTTCCACCAGGTCCCAGGACACGCTCTTGGTGTCGACCATGGCCTTGACCTTGGCCATCTCGCCGTTGTACTCGCCGGCGACGATCTTGCCGTTGCCCGCGGCTTCCCACGGGGCGTAGAAGGCCTTGACCTGTGCCGCCTTGTTCGCCCCGCCAAAGGACACCACGGTCAGGTCCGGGCCCGCCGCCATCGCGTGTGTCGCGCCCATCAGGCCCAGTGCCACAGCGATAGCGCCAAGGGGAGCGGTGAATTTCAGGGATCTCGACATTTATTGTTCTCTCCACGTGCAGGGTTGGTGAAGCAAGGGGGCGATCAATGCGCCTCTAGAAGTGGGTCGAGCGCGCGCACGTGCTCGACCTGCCAGCCGAGCGGAACCACATCGCCCACCGCCAGCTCCGGATCGAGCTCGGCAATCGGCTGTTTCACGAAGAAGTCGGTCTTGCCACAGACTTCCAGGCGAACCCGGACGTGGTCGCCCAGATAGATGAATTCCGCCACCCTCCCTGAGAAGCGGTTGACACAACTTTCGCTGGAGCCGTTGAGGCTCACGCGTTCCGGACGGATCGACAGGGTCACCGGCTCGCCGGGCCGGCCGACGTTGACCGCCAGCGCCTCGACCTTCTCGCCACGGCCCAGCTCGACCACGCAGCGGTCGCCACTGTGGCTGTGCAGGCGGCCGTTGAGGCGGTTGTTCTCGCCGATGAAATTGGCGACGAAGGTGTTCTTCGGCTCTTCGTAAAGGGTGCGTGGCGGGGCGATCTGCTGGATCTCGCCCTGGTGGAACACCGCCACCCGGTCGGACATGGTCAGGGCTTCGCCCTGGTCGTGGGTCACGTAGACCACGGTCACGCCGAGGCGCTGGTGCAGGTGCTTGATTTCCATCTGCATGTGTTCGCGCAGCTGTTTGTCCAGCGCGCCGAGGGGTTCGTCCATCAGCACCAGCTGCGGCTCGAACACCAGCGCCCGGGCCAGGGCCACCCGCTGTTGCTGGCCACCGGACAATTGCGCCGGGTAACGCTGGGCGAAGGATTCGAGCTGGACCATGCTCAGCACGCGTTTGACCCGCTCGCCGATATCGGTCTTGCTCAAGCCGCGCACCGACAGCGGGAAGGCCAGGTTCTCGGCCACGGTCATGTGCGGGAACAACGCATAGTTCTGGAACACCATGCCGATATCGCGCTTGTGCGGCGGCACGTTGTTGATGGCCCGGCCGGCCAGCTTGATCTCCCCGGCGGTCGGGGTCTCGAAGCCGGCCAGCATCATCAGGCTGGTGGTCTTGCCGGAGCCGGACGGCCCGAGCAGGGTAAGGAACTCGCCTTTGCGAATTTCCAGGTTGAGGTCTTTGACGATCAGGTTTTCGCCGTCGTAGCTCTTTTGCACGCCACGAAAGCTGACCAGTACATCACTCGCCCCAGCGCTTGAATCGACCTCGCTCATACCCACACCTTTTTGTTTTTTGACGGCTGTGGACTAAGCCTAGTGGAGGCCGCAGACCGCGCAAATCGGGGGGTATGAGAGATTGGCCTCAGCCGGATGGAAGGTTCTTTGTAGGAATCCCCCTACAAGGATGGCGCGATTGGATAAGTCCCGGCCCCCTTCTCACAGAGCCCATGGCCAACGGCCTGCAAGCATGTCGCAAATGGGCATGAAGGCTCCGGCGGTCAGAGCAGCTTGTGCTCCATGGCGTATTTCACCAGCTCGGCCAGGGAGGTGATGTTGAGCTTCTGCATCAGCCGCGCCTTGTGGGTACTGATGGTCTTGCTGCTCAAGGCCAGCTGCTGGGCGATATCGTTGACGTTCGCGCCCTGGGCCAGGCGCTCGAACACCGAGAACTCGCGCTCGGACAGTAGCGAATGCAATGGCCGGGTATCGGTCAGCCCGACCTCGAAGACCATCCTGTCCGCCAGTTCCGGGTCGATGTAGCGACCGCCCGCCGCGACCTTGCGGATCGCCGTCAGCAGCAGCGCCGGGTCGCTGTCCTTGGTCGCATAACCGGCCGCCCCCACCTTCAGCGCCCGGGCCGCCATCTGCGCTTCGTCATGCATGGACAGCACGAGGATCGCCGGTGGATTGTTCAACGCGCGAATCCGCGGGATCGCCTCCAGGCCGTTGACCCCGGGCATGGAAATATCCAGCAGCACCACTTCGCACGGCACATGCCGCAGGGTTTCCAGCAACTGCTCGCCGTTGCTCGCCTCCCCCGCCACCGTCAGGTCCCTGGCCAGGCCGATCAACTGCTTGATGCCTTCGCGGACGATGGTGTGGTCTTCGGCTACCAGTACACGGATCAAAGCTCGTACCTCTTTTTATTAGTGATGATCGCTGCGGGTGCAGGGCTACAGGTCCAGCGGGACAGTGACGCTCAGGGTGGTGCCCTCGCCCGGATGGCTGTCCAGGCTCAGGTTGCCGCCCATGATCAGCACCCGCTCGCGCATGCCCACCAGGCCGAAGGAGGTCGGCCTTCCCGCCTCGAGCTTGAACCCTTGGCCGTCGTCGCTGATGGTCATGCGCAACCGGTCGCCTTCGAGGCTCAGGGACAGTTCGACAGTATGCGCCTGGGCATGGCGCATCACATTGGTCAACGCCTCCTGAAGGATGCGGAACAGACCGATGGCCTTGGCATCGCTGAGCACCGGCAAATTCTCCGGCACCTGTACCAGGCAGGGAATCTGCGTGCGTGCCTCGAAGCGCCGCGCCTGCCATTCGATCGCCGAGGCGATCCCGGCATCGAGAATCGGCGGACGCAGGGCCGTGGCCACGTCCCGCACCAGTTGGAACAACTGGGCGATCAAGCGCTTCATGCTGTTCAAGCGCTCGTGCAGCCCCGGGTCGAGCTGGGCATACGCCAGTTCGCACATGGAGGTTTCCAGCTTGAGCACAGTGAGCATCTGGCCCAGTTCGTCGTGCACTTCCCGGGCGATACGCGCCTTTTCCTCTTCGCGCACGCTTTCCAGGTGCGCCGACAGTTCGCGCAACTGCTCCCGCGAGCTGGCCAGCTCCAGCTCGATCCGCTTGCTTTCGCTGATATCCCAGACAATGCCATCCCAGACATAGGCGCCGTCGTCGAGCCGGCGGGTGATGGCCTTGATCTCCGCCCAGCGCTGCTCGCCCTGGCGGGTCAGGATCCGCCCCTGCCAGGACCAGTCGCTGTCGGTGTCCAGGGCATGATCCTGGGTCTGGTGATAACTGGCCTTGTCGTCCGGGTGTACCAGGCTGCGCAGCCCCATGTCGCGGTGGCTGAGGGTCGCCGGGGAATAGCCCACCAGGCTCTCGCTGCCCTCGCTGATATAGGCGAAGTCGATCTGCCCGGTCACCGGCGCCCGCTCCAGGCGAAACACCAGCCCCGGCACGTTGGCGGCGATCCCCTGCAACCGCGCCTCGCTCTCCTGCAGGGCGGCCAGGGCGCGACGGCGCTCGGTGACATCCGTGAGGTAGACCACCAGGTACTCGCCGTCGCGAAAGCGCAGGAAACTCAACGACACGTCGGCCGGCAGGATGCTGCCGTCGGCGCGGACACACTGGGTCTCGAAACTCGGCGGCACCTCCTCGCTGGCCCGGGCGCGCTTCCACAGGCCAAGCCAGCGATCCATGTGCAGGTTCGGCTCGAAGTCGATCAGCGGTCGCCCGAGCACCGCCCCCGGCGCATACCCGAGCATGCTCTCGGCGGCGCGGTTGGCGTAGCGCACATGGCTGTCCCAGTTGACCCAGAGAATGCCCACCGTGCTCTGGTCGATGGAGAACTGGGTCAGGCGCAAGGCTTCTTCACTGGCCTCGCGCCGGGCGAGGTCCTCGCGGGTCGCCTGCAACCGGTGTTCCAGCGCCTGCTGCTGACGCCGCTGCCAGATGACCAGCGCCACGCCAGCCACCAGCAGCACCGCCAACAGCAGGCTGAGGTTCTGCCAGAAGCCGCGGGACTCGCTCAGCCGCGGATACTTGGGTTGCAGCCAGCGATTGTGCAACTGCTCCAGGTCCTTGGCCGCGATACCGTGCAAGGCGCGCTGCACGATATCCGCCAGCTCCGGCCAATCGCGGCGGGTCGCCACCCTCAGCAGTTGTGGCAGGCCGATGTCGCCTACCACCGCCAGGCCGCTGAACTCCGCTTCCGCCGACAAGCGGCTGAGCTGCGCCTCGTCGATCACCGCATAACGCGCCTGCCGGCTGAGCAGCAATTGCAGGGCCTGGCGTTCCAGGGGCACGCCCTGCAGATTGAGGTTGGAATAGGTCATGCGCAGGTAGTCCGCCACCGCGCTGGGCATGCGTACCGCCACGCGGGTCTGGCTGTCGAGTTTCTCCAGCTCCACCGTGCCGGCGCCCTTGCGCTCGCCGACCACCAACTGCGGGACGCGCATATAAGGATCGGAAAACTGCCACAGCCGCAACCCGGCCGGGGTCTGGGTCAGGCCCGGGGCCATGTCGATCTCGCCGGCACGCACCGCCGCTTCCAGTTGCGCCTGGTCGGTGAAGTGGCGCCAGTTCAGTTCGACCTTCATCGCCTGGGCCAGCCACTGCATCAACTCGACATTGACCCCGGACAAGCGCTGCAGCCGGCGATCGTATTGGGCATAGGGTGCCTGGAGCACCACCCCGACCCGCAGTTGCGGATGCCGCTCCAGCCACTGCTGCTGCGCCGGGCTCAACGGCGCCTGGGCCATATGCGGCGCAGGCGCGGCCCTGGCCATCAAGGGAAGACAGATACAGCCGATAACCAGCAGGCAGCGAAGACGCATCATGAAATCTCATACACTGACAAATACTGACCAACCCATTAGGCTGCCGGGATTATTTCTGGCCTGGAATTACCGATGCCCCTTGTCCACCGCTCGGCACTGCCCGCATTGTGCCTGTCGCTGATCCTGCCCTGTGCCTTTTCGGTGCAGGCCGCCGACCCGGAACCCACCGCAACGGACCCGGCCGCCACGGAAAAACCTGCCGAGCGCCAGCCGCTCCCTGAGCGTAGCCAGGAAGACGCCGCGGCCCTGGAACGCGTCCTGCCCTCCAGCGAACAACAGTCACTGCAAGCCGGCAGCGAAAGCTTCCTGGCCCTGTGGAAACCGGCCAACACCAGCGATCCCAAGGGCGCGGTGATCATCATCCCGGGCGCCGGCGAAACCGCCGACTGGCCCCAGGCGATCGCGCCCTTGCGCAACCGCTTGCCGGATGCCGACTGGAGCAGCCTGAGCCTGACCCTGCCCGACCTGCAAAGCGACGCGGCACAACCACGCATCGTCGAAGCCGAACCTGCGCCGGCCCCCACCGACACTAGCAGCAAAGATGCCGCCACGGCAGCGCCCAAACCGATCGAACAGGCCGCCGGCGGCGAAGCCGAGATGGCCGATCGCGCGGTGGTGGAAAGCAGCGAAGAACAGGCCAAGGCCGATACCGCGCGGATCTTCGCCCGGATCGACGCCGCCGTGACCTATGCCCAGCAGCAGAACGCCCGCAGCATCGTCTTGCTCGGCCATGGCAGCGGCGCCTACTGGGCCGCGCGCTACCTGAGCGAGAAGCAACCACCGGAGATCCACAAACTGGTCATGGTAGCCGCGCAGACGCCCGCCATAGGCACTCCCGCCCTGGCCGAGCTGACTCCCACCCTGAAGCTGGCGACCGCCGATTTTTTCTACAAGGACAGCGCACAGGCTCGCAAGAGCGCGCTTGAGCGCCTGCAAGCGAGCAAGCGGCAAAAGAACAGCAACTTCACCCAGATCTCGCTCAGCGCCCTGCCGGGCAACGGCAAGGCGGAAAACGAGCAATTGTTCAGGCGCATCCGCGGCTGGCTGAGCCCGCAACCACAAGACTGAAACCTGCCCTATCCGGCCCCGATGCTTGCGCAAAAACCGGGGCCCGGATGGGGAGCACCTCCCTTAACGAAAATCCCGACGCTCGCGGATCAGCGCATAGGCGCTGTGCAGTTCGCGGGTCTTTTCCGTCGCTTCGCGCACCTGTAGCTGGCTGGCGCCGCTGCCGGCGATCTTGTCCGGATGATGCCGGCTGAGCAGCCGTCGATAGGCGCGCTTGATCTGCGAAGGCTCGCTGGTCGCCGAAACCCCCAACAGGCGCAAGGCCTCCTGATAGGCAGCGCTGCTGGTCAGCGGCCGCTTGTTCGGCTCGTAATCCGCCGCCAGCGCCTGCACCTGCTGCGTGGTCCAGCCCAGCCATTTGCCCCAGAGCAGAATCAACTCCCGCTCCGCGGCGCTGGCCCGGCCGTCGGCCCAGACCATCCGCCAGCAGGCACGCAGCACGCCCTCCGCCGCATGGGGCTGCGTCGCCAGGCGGCGCAGATAGCCACGCAACCGGTCGTTGCCCGATTTGCCGCGGTTGAACGCGGCAATCGCCCGGCGCTGCGCGGCTTCGCTCATGTCCAGCGAACGCATTTCCAGGCGCGCCTGCTGGATATGCCCGTCGACTACCCGGCCATCGCTTTTCGCCAGGCGCCCCAGCAGCACGAACAGCAGCTCATCGTTGCGCAGCGCCGGGCGACCGCCCAGCCGCTCACGTACCTGGGCCCAGTTATGCAGTTGCAGGCGCCGGTCCAGCGCCTGTCCCAGCAACGCGCCCAGCATGGCCCCCGGAATACTGGCTATGGCAAAGCCAGCCCCGGCTCCGATCAGAGTCCCTGGCCACAACATATCAGCGGCTCGCTTCTAGCAGATGTTCAACCTGTGCCAGGCGCTCGACCGTACCGACATCGATCCACTGCCCGTGCATGTGCTCGCCGCTGACCAGCCCCTTCGCCATGGCTTCGCGCAACAGCGGGGCAAGCTTGAATGCCCCGGCGCGGCAATGCTCGAACAGCCGCGGGTGCAGCACCGAGATACCGCTGTAGGTCAGGGTCGACGCCCCCGGTTCGCCGTCATGCAACAGGCCGTTGTCCAGGCAGAAGTCGCCGCCGGTGGGATGGTGCGCCGGGTTGTCCACCATCACCAAATGAGCGAGCCCGGCCAGGGGCCGACGCAGGGTGGCAAAGTCGTAGTCGGTCCAGATATCGCCATTGACCACCAGGAACGGCTCCTCGCCCAGCAGAGGCAAGGCCCGGAAAATGCCGCCGCCGGTTTCCAGCGGCTCGCTCTCCGGCGAATAGCGGATGCTCAAGCCAAAGCGCGAACCATCGCCCAGGTGGTCTTCGATCTGCTGCCCGAGCCAGGCGTGGTTGATGACGATCTCGGTAAAACCGGCGCGGGCCAGTGCCCGCAGGTGGTACTCGATCAAAGGTACCCCGGCGGCGCGAATCAGCGGCTTGGGGGTGGTCAGGGTCAAGGGGCGCATCCGTTCGCCCTTGCCCGCGGCCAAAATCATTGCCTTCATACGCAGGCTCCGACCGGTTGCCGCAGGCTGGCCAGCAGTTCACCCAGTTCCGCCAGTTCCGGCCGGCGTGCCACGACGGCTTCTATATAAGCGAAGAAACGTGGCACATCGCCCAGGTACCGGGGCTTGCCATCGCGATGGCAGATCCGCGCGAAGATACCGATCACCTTGAGGTGGCGCTGCACGCCCATCAGGTCGCTGGCGCGCAGGAAATCCTCGAACACCGGCTGTACCGGAATACCGAGCCCGGCCGCCCGTTGCCAGTAATCTTGCAGCCAGCCACGCACCCGCGCCTCGGGCCAGCTGAGGAACGCATCCTTGAACAGGCAGGTAACGTCATAGGTCACCGGGCCGTAGACCGCATCCTGGAAATCCAGCACCCCGGGGTTGGGGGTGCTGAGCATCAGGTTGCGCGGCATATAGTCGCGATGCACCAGCACCTTGGGCTGGGCCAGGGCGCTGTCGATCAGCAGCTCGCTGACCCGCTGCCATTGCGACTGTTGCCGCTCATTCAATTGGAGGCCGAGCTCGCGCCCCACGTACCACTCGGGGAACAACTCCAGCTCGCGGCGCAGCAGGGCCACGTCATAGCTGGGCAGCGGCGCCTCCATCGGCAGGCGCTGGAAAGCCAGCAGGGCATCCAGGGCATCCTTGAACAAGGCGTCGGCATTCTCGCCGTCGATCACATCCAGATAGGTCTTGTTGCCCAGGTCATTGAGCAAAAGAAAGCCGCGCGGCAAATCCTCGGCATAAATTTTCGGCACATTGATCGCGGATTTCGCCAGCAGGTGGGCGATATCCACGAAGGGTTTGCAGTTTTCCCGGGGCGGCGGCGCATCCATCACGACAAAGCTGCGGCCCCCGCCTTCCCAGCGGAAATACCGCCGGAAACTCGCGTCGCTGCTGGCTGCGGTCAATGTGGCCGGGGGCACCGGGCCCCATCCGTTGGAGGCATAAATATTCGACAACTGTTCATCGAGCCAAACTTTCAGGTGTTGCAAGCGTACATCTTGGTCAGGCATTGCAAGGGTCTCCGACGGCCCTAGCCGTCAAGCGGGTCATGCTTTATTATCCAGCATCTTTTTCAGACCATCGAGAGGCGTGCGGCCCACACCGCGGGCAGATGGCACGCAGGAAGCCCGGACTAATAAGATGGCATTGAAATCCCCCGCGTTTCGTAAAAAATTTCCGTTGCTGGTTACTGGCAGTCTGCTGGCCCTGCAACCCCTAGCCACTTCGTTCGTGGTCGCCGCGGAACAGTATGACTGCTCAGTCTCTGCTTCGGGTGGCTGGGACTGCGCGCCGAAAACCAGCGCCGCTCAACTGCCTCCGCGCCCCGTGCACGATGCCAGCGCGGTCAGTTCGAACAGCGCTGCCAAGGCCGAAGAAGGCGAGTCCAGCGCAGATACCGGCGCCAAGCCGATGCTGGTTACCGAAGCCAAGGGCCGCGGCCTGAAATCCCGCAGCGAAGACTACAGTCACCTCGACTGGGTCCCGCGCGAGAAGCTCACCGCCGCCCAACTGGCCGAGACCGGTCCTTACTGCGCTGGTGCCTATATCGAACCGATTCGTCCTGGCATGAATGACAAGACGAATAAAAGTGACTCCCCGACCTTTATCGGCGCCAAGGCCTCGCGTTATCAGCAGGAGCAGCAGATCGCTACCCTGGCCGGTGACGTGGTCATGCGCCAGGGCAGCATGCAGGTCGAAGCCGACGAGGCCAACCTGTACCAGGCCGAGAACCGTGGCGAGCTGAGCGGCAACGTGCGCCTGCGCGACAACGGCACCCTGATGGTCGGCGACCATGCCGACGTACAGCTGGACACCGGTGAAGCCAAGGTCGACAACGCCGAATACGTGATGCACAAGTCGCGCATCCGCGGTAACGCGCTGTACGCCAAGCGTGCCGAGAACGCGATCATCCGCCTCAAGGACGGTACGTACACCACGTGCGAACCGAGCAGCAACGCCTGGCAGCTCAAGGGCAACAACATCACCCTGAACCCGGCGACCGGCTTCGGTACCGCGACCAACGTGACCTTGCGCGTCAAGGACATCCCGATCCTGTACACGCCGTACATCTACTTCCCGATCGATGACCGTCGCCAGTCCGGCTTCCTGCCGCCGACCATCGGCAGCGGCAGCGATACCGGCTTCATGCTGGTCACCCCGTACTACTTCAACCTGGCGCCGAACTACGACGCCACCTTGTACCCGCGCTACATGAGCAAGCGCGGCCTGTTGATGGAAGGCGAGTTCCGCTACCTGACCAAGTCCAGCGAAGGCCAGTTCGGCGCGGCGTACCTCAACGACGAGAACGACGACCGCAAGCTGCAGACGGACTACGAAAAAACCCGCTACATGTACAACTGGCAGCACAAGGGCGGGCTCGATTCGCGTGTCATGACGCAGGTCGACTACACCAAGATCAGCGATCCGTACTACTTCCAGGATCTGCAGAGCGACCAGATCGGTGTGGAAAGCCGCGACTACATCAACCAGCAGGGGGCGGTGACCTACCGCGGTGATACCTACACTGCGCGGCTCAATCTCCAGGCCTATGAGCTGGCCACGGTTTCGAACGTCACGCCTTACAACCGTTTGCCGCAAATCACTCTGAATGGTTTCTTGCCGCAACATCCAGGCGGGCTGGATTTCCAATATGAGTCCGAGGTTGTCCGGTTTGAGCGAGACCTCAAGACCGGCAACTACATTGATAAAGACGGTGGGCCGCTGAACGCGGACGGATCAATAGGCACTCCTCGTCTAGACACCAATGTTCGAGGTCTGGCACGCGCTAATGGTGATCGTCTCAACCTCGCGCCATCCGTAAGCCTTCCGCTTAACTGGACCTATGGCTTCCTGAAACCGTCCCTCAAGTATCAATACACCCAGTACGACCTGGATTTGGACGGCACAGGCAAGAACCAGGTAGCTGCGCAAAATTCGGAACAGGACCGGCTTGACGGCACTTACAGTCGCAACCAAAACCGTGGCGTACCTATCGCCAGCATCGATAGCGGCCTGTATTTCGACCGCAACACCCAATGGTTCGGCAAGAACTATCGCCAGACTTTGGAACCACGCCTCTACTATCTCTACGTTCCAGAGAAAGACCAGAGCGACATCCCTGTCTTCGATACCGGCGAAACCACCTTCAACTACTCGTCGCTGTTCCGGGACAATCGTTTCACTGGCTCCGACCGCGTAGGCGATGAGAACAAACTGTCTCTGGGCATCACCAACCGCTGGATCGAAGAAAATGGCTTCCAACGCCAGCGCATCAGTGTCGGTCAGGCCTTGTACTTCAAGGACCGCGAAGTACAGTTGCCAGGTATCGACGCCAAAACTCGAGACGACGCGCACTCCAACGTTTCGCCTTACGCGCTTGAATACGAATACCGCTGGAACCGCGACTGGCGCACAACCGCTGAATACAACTGGGATCCGGACAGCCGCAGCCCTCGTTCCGGCAGTGCGATGTTCCACTACCAGCCGGAAGACAATCCGAACAAAGTTATCAACGCCGGCTACCGCTATCGCAACGACCTGGTTCGTTATGACGAAACGACAGGCAAATGGTCCGTGGGCGGCGGCGACTACGGTACGCCTGGCACGCCTGGCTACGTGAAGGACTACTACAAGATCAAGCAGCACGACTTCTCGGTGATCTGGCCGATCGTGCCGCAATGGAACCTGATCAGCCGCTGGCAGTACGACTACAACCGCAACCGTACCCTCGATGCCTTCGGTGGTTTCGAATACGACAACTGCTGCTGGAAACTGCGCCTGATCAACCGTTACTGGGTCAAGTATGACGAATTCAGTCAAGACGCCCCGCAGAACGAGAAAGGCGACCATGGCATCTTCCTTCAAATTGTCCTGAAAGGACTCGGCGGCCTCACTGGCTCCAAGGTAGAGAGCTTCCTCGACAAAGGCATTCAAGGTTACCGTGAACGTGAAGACCAAGCTTTCTGATTGTCTGCGCCCGCTGATGCTGGGCGCGCTGTTCCTGGGTACCGCGGCCAACGCCGCGGTACAGCCGATCGACAAAGTGGTGGCCATCGTCGATAACGACGTGGTCATGCAGAGCCAGCTGGACCAGCGGGTTCATGAAGTGCAGCAAACCATCGCCAAGCGTGGCGGCGGCATGCCACCGGCCGATGTCCTGAACCAGCAGGTACTGGAACGCCTGATCGTCGAGAACCTGCAGCTGCAGATCGGCGATCGTTCCGGCATCCGCATCACCGACGAAGAGCTGAACCAGGCCGTGGGCACCATCGCCCAGCGCAACAACATGACCCCGGAGCAGTTCCGTGCCGCCCTGGCCCGCGACGGCCTGTCCTACCAGGACGCCCGCGAGCAGATCCGCCGCGAGATGATCATCAGCCGCGTGCGCCAGCGTCGTGTTGCCGAGCGCATCCAGGTTTCCGAGCAGGAAGTGAAGAACTTCCTCGCCTCGGACCTGGGCAAGATGCAGCTGTCCGAAGAACTGCACCTGGCCAATATCCTGATTCCAACCCCGGAAAGCGCCAGCTCCGAAGCGATTCAGAGCGCCGCGCGCCAGGCCATGGACATCTACCAGCAGCTCAAGCAAGGCGCCGACTTCGCCCAGCTGGCTATCGCCCGCTCCGGCAGCGACAACGCCCTGGAAGGCGGCGACATGGGCTGGCGCAAAGCCGCGCAACTGCCCCCACCGTTCGATCGCGAACTGAGCGCCATGTCTGTTGGCGATATCACTCAGCCGGCCCGCACTCCAGGCGGCTTCATCATCCTGAAGCTGCTGGAAAAACGCGGCGGCGGTAATCAGGTGCGTGACGAAGTGCATGTTCGCCATATCCTGATCAAGCCAAGCGAAATCCGTAGCGAAGAAGAGACCAAGCGCCTGGCGCAGAAGCTCTACGACCGTATCGAAGCGGGCGAAGACTTCGCCGAACTGGCGAAAAGCTACTCGGAAGACCCGGGGTCCGCTCTCAACGGTGGCGACCTCAACTGGGTCGATCCGAATGCGCTGGTGCCAGAGTTCCGCGAAGTCATGGCCAAGACTCCACAGGGCCAGCTGTCCAAGCCGTTCCAGAGCCCGTATGGCTGGCACGTACTGGAAGTCCTGGGCCGTCGCGCCACCGACAGCACCAGCCAGGCTCGCGAACAGCAGGCGATGACCGTGCTGCGTAACCGCAAATACGACGAAGAGCTGCAAACCTGGCTGCGCCAGATTCGCGATGAAGCCTACGTCGAGATCAAACTTCCTGGCGCCGACCAGGCAGCGCAGTGAAACCCAAGCGTTTCGCGCTCACCCCCGGCGAGCCAGCCGGCATAGGCCCCGACCTGTGCCTGCTGCTCGCCTCGCAACAACAGCCACATCCCCTGATTGCCATCACCAGCCGTGACCTGCTCGCCGAGCGGGCCACGCAGCTGGGAGTGGCTGTCAGCCTGCTCGAGGTCGGCCCGGATAACTGGCCGGACCAGCCTGCCGCCGCTGGCAGCCTGTATGTCTGGGACACTCCGCTCGCGGCCCGGGTCGTGACCGGCCAGCTGGACAAGGCCAACGCCGCGTTCGTCCTGGAAACCCTGACCCGGGCCGGCCAAGGCTGCCTGGACGGGCATTTCGCCGGCATGATTACCGCTCCGGTGCACAAAGGCGTGATCAACGAATCCGGCATTGCCTTTTCCGGCCATACCGAGTTTCTCGCCGACCTGACCCAGACCGAACAAGTGGTAATGATGCTGGCCACCCATGGCCTGCGTGTGGCCCTGGTGACCACTCACCTGCCCTTGCGCGACATCGCCGACGCCATCACCCCGGACCGCCTGGAACGGGTCACGCGCATCCTGCATGCCGACCTGCGCAACAAGTTCGGCATCGCCCGGCCACGCATCCTGGTTTGCGGGCTCAACCCGCATGCTGGCGAAGGCGGGCATCTGGGCCATGAAGAAATCGATATCATCGAACCCACCCTGGAGCGTCTGCGTACCGAAGGCATGGACCTGCGCGGTCCCTTGCCCGCCGACACTCTGTTTACCCCCAAATATCTGGAGCACTGCGATGCAGTGCTGGCGATGTACCACGACCAGGGGCTGCCGGTGCTGAAATACAAAGGTTTCGGCGCCGCGGTCAACGTGACGCTGGGCCTGCCGATCATCCGTACCTCGGTGGACCACGGCACCGCCCTGGATCTGGCCGGCAGCGGCAAGATCGATACCGGCAGCCTCAAAGTCGCCCTGGAAACCGCCTACCAGATGGCCGAGACCCGTTTATGACCGAGCAATACCAGCACCGGGCGCGCAAGCGCTTCGGCCAGAACTTCCTGCATGACGCCGGCGTGATCGACCGCATCCTGCGCTCCATCAACGCCAAGTCCGGCGACCGCATGCTGGAAATCGGCCCGGGCCAGGGCGCCCTGACCGAGGGCCTGCTCAACAGCGGTGCCCAACTGGATGTGGTCGAGCTGGACAAGGACCTGGTGCCGATCCTCAACCAGCAGTTCGCCGGCCGGGACAATTTCAGCCTGCATCAGGGCGACGCCCTGAAGTTCGACTTCAACAGCCTGAATGCCGCCCCCGGCAGCCTGCGCGTGGTCGGCAACCTGCCTTACAACATCTCCACCCCGCTGATCTTCCACCTCTTGCAGAACGCCGGGCTGATCCGCGACATGCACTTCATGCTGCAAAAGGAAGTGGTCGAGCGGCTCGCCGCGGGGCCGGGGGGTGGTGACTGGGGCCGTCTGTCGATCATGGTCCAGTACCACTGTCGCGTGGAGCACTTGTTCAACGTCGGCCCCGGAGCGTTCAACCCGCCACCGAAGGTCGACTCGGCGATCGTGCGCCTGGTGCCACATGCCGTGCTGCCGCACCCGGCCAAGGATCATCGCCTGCTGGAGCGCATCGTTCGCGAAGCCTTCAACCAGCGCCGCAAGACCCTGCGCAACACCCTCAAGGCGCTGCTCTCGAGCGCCGAGATCGAGGCCGCCGGTGTCGACGGCAGCCTGCGCCCGGAACAGCTGGACCTGGCCGCCTTCGTTCGCCTGGCCGACAAGCTCAGCGAACAAGCGGCGGGGAACGCCAGCGCCAGCTGATACGCTCCGCGCGCTACCGGGTAGGACGCCAGGCCCCACGTCTGGTTTACTACCCGATACTTGGCCTAGACTGACCTCCATCAGCTTCGTCCCGCGTCCCGCTCTGTTTTAAAGGCCCCTTGCATGTCCGATCCTCGCTACCAGGTCGACGTCAGCGTCGTCACCCGCTTCCTTGCCGAACAGTCGCAACCCGAACAGAACCGCTTTGCCTTCGCCTACACCATCACCGTCCAGAACAATGGCCTGCTGCCCGCCAAGCTGCTGTCCCGGCACTGGGTGATCACCGATGGCGACGGGCACGTCGAGGAGGTTCGCGGTTCCGGCGTGGTTGGCCAGCAGCCGCTGATCGCCGCCGGCCAAAGCCATACCTATAGCAGCGGTACGGTCATGACCACCCGCGTCGGCAATATGCAGGGCAGCTATCAGATGCTCGCCGAAGACGGCAAGCACTTCGACGCCATCATCGCGCCCTTCCGCCTGGCCGTGCCCGGAGCGCTGCACTGATGACGACTTACGCCGTCGGCGATCTGCAAGGTTGCCTGGAGCCCCTGCAGTGCCTGCTTGAAAAGGTCGCGTTCGACCCGGCCAAGGATTGCCTGTGGCTGGTCGGCGACCTGGTCAACCGCGGCCCGCAATCCCTGGAAACCCTGCGTTTCCTGTATGCCATGCGCGATTCCCTGGTATGCGTCCTGGGCAATCACGACCTGCACCTGCTGGCCGCCTGGCGCAACATCGAGCGCCTGAAGAAAGCCGATACCCTGAGCGAAATCCTCAACGCCGAGGATGGCGAAGAACTGCTCCAGTGGCTGCGCCAGCAAAAGCTGATGCACTACGACGAACAGCGCAACGTCGCCCTGGTGCATGCCGGGATACCCCCCCAGTGGTCACTGAAAAAGGCCCTCAAATGCGCCGCCGAGGTCGAGGACGCGCTACGCGACGACAACCGCTTCGAACCCTACCTGGACGGCATGTACGGTAACGATCCGACGAAATGGGACAGCGACCTCAAAGGCGTGACTCGTTTGCGGGTCATCACCAACTATTTCACCCGCATGCGCTTCTGCACCAGCGACGGCAAGCTCGACCTCAAGGGCAAGGAAGGCCCGGAAACCGCACCGCCCGGCTACGCCCCCTGGTTCGAACACAAGGAGCGCAAGACCCGGGATGTAAAGATCATCTTCGGTCACTGGGCCGCCCTCGAAGGCAAATGCCAGGAGCCAGGCGTCCTGGCCCTGGACACCGGCTGCGTCTGGGGCGGCGCCCTGACCCTGCTCAACGTCGATACCGGTCAACGCCTGGCATGCCAGTGCGATGCCCACGGGCACATCGAGGCCCAGGCCTCTCAACCCCTTCCCGAATCCATGCCAACCCGGAACAAGCGCTAGACTGCGCTTTCCACCCGGCCCAGGAGCCCGCCATGAGCGAATACAAACGCATCCCCCCAGAACAGGCCCAGGCATTGCGCGAGCAAGGCGCCGTGGTGGTCGACATCCGCGACCCGCAGACCTTTGCCTCGAACCACATCAGCGGTTCCACGCACCTGGACAATCACTCCATCTCCGACTTCATCCGCAACGCCGACCTCGACGCACCGCTGGTGGTGGTCTGCTACCACGGCAACTCCAGCCAGAATGCCGCGGCCTATCTGATCAGCCAGGGTTTCTCCGACGTCTACAGCCTGGACGGCGGTTTCGAACTGTGGCGGGCCACCTATCCGGCAGAAACAGCCCAAGGCAACGTCGAATAATTTTTTTCTGAGCGCCAGGCCGCGTCACTCGCGGGCTGGCGCCACAGGCGACGAACGGTTGCTTGAACAAATCGCGTATTCCACCTTTACCTCCCCGATTCCGAACTATCCTTAGCCTCAGGCCATCCAAACAGGGGAGAGCCGGTACACCGGCGTGCGGGTCATCGGTACTAGCTTTCAAGGTCGATAGCTTTGAAAGTGTTCTGGGGGGTAAACAGCAACCGGATTCCTGGTTGCATGCCAGCACTTGACTGACTGATCCGACGTCGGCTCCACGTATCGAGCGAGGTGACGTCATGAGTATTTTTAGCCACTTCCAACAACGCTTCGAATCCACACGCCAGGAAGAGTTCTCGCTACAGGAGTACCTGGAACTCTGCAAAAAGGACCGCAGCGCCTATGCCTCGGCCGCCGAACGCCTGCTTCTGGCCATCGGCGAACCGGAGTTGCTGGATACCTCGACCAACTCGAGGCTGTCGCGGATCTTCTCCAACAAGGTGATCCGTCGTTATCCGGCCTTTGAAGACTTCCACGGCATGGAAGAATGCATCGACCAGATCGTCTCCTACTTCCGTCATGCCGCCCAGGGGCTGGAGGAGAAGAAACAGATCCTCTACCTGCTCGGCCCTGTCGGCGGCGGCAAGTCCTCCCTGGCCGAAAAACTCAAGCAACTGATCGAGAAGGTGCCCTTCTACGCCATCAAGGGCTCGCCGGTATTCGAGTCGCCACTGGGGTTGTTCAACGCCACCGAAGATGGCGCGATCCTCGAGGAAGACTTCGGCATTCCACGGCGCTATCTGAACACCATCATGTCGCCCTGGGCCACCAAGCGCCTGTCCGAGTTCGGCGGTGATATCAGCCAGTTCCGGGTGGTCAAGCTCTACCCTTCGATCCTCAACCAGATCGCCGTCGCCAAGACCGAACCGGGGGACGAGAACAACCAGGACATTTCCGCCCTCGTCGGCAAGGTCGATATCCGTAAGCTGGAGGAGTTTCCTCAGAACGACGCCGACGCCTACAGCTATTCGGGCGCATTGTGCCGGGCCAACCAGGGTCTGATGGAATTCGTGGAAATGTTCAAGGCGCCGATCAAGGTGCTGCACCCATTGCTGACAGCCACCCAGGAAGGCAACTACAACAGCACCGAGGGGCTGGGGGCGATCCCGTTCACCGGCATCCTGCTGGCTCACTCCAACGAATCGGAATGGCACACCTTCCGCAACAATAAGAACAACGAAGCCTTCATCGACCGGATCTATATCGTCAAGGTCCCGTACTGCCTGCGGGTCAGCGACGAAGTCAAAATCTACGACAAACTGCTGTTCAACAGCTCGCTGTCCAGAGCGCATTGCGCACCCGACACCCTGAAGATGCTCGCTCAGTTCACCGTGCTCTCGCGCCTCAAGGAGCCGGAGAACTCGAACATCTATTCAAAAATGCGCGTGTATGACGGCGAGAACCTCAAGGACACCGATCCGAAGGCCAAGTCGATCCAGGAATACCGCGACGCCGCCGGCGTCGATGAAGGCATGAACGGTCTCTCGACTCGCTTCGCCTTCAAGATCCTGTCGAAAGTCTTCAACTTCGACCCTCACGAAATCGCAGCCAACCCGGTGCACCTGCTCTACGTGCTCGAACAGCAGATCGAACAGGAACAGTTCCAGGCCGAGACCCGCGAACGCTACCTGCGCTTCCTCAAGGAGTACCTGGCTCCGCGCTATATCGAGTTCATCGGCAAGGAAATCCAGACCGCCTACCTGGAGTCCTACAGCGAGTACGGCCAGAACATCTTCGATCGCTATGTGCTTTACGCGGACTTCTGGATCCAGGACCAGGAATACCGCGATCCGGAAACCGGCGAGATCCTCAATCGAGTGGCGCTCAACGAAGAGCTGGAAAAAATCGAGAAACCGGCGGGTATCAGCAATCCGAAGGACTTCCGCAACGAGATCGTCAATTTCGTATTGCGCGCCCGGGCCAACAACAACGGCAAGAACCCGACCTGGCTCAGCTACGAAAAACTGCGGGTGGTCATCGAGAAGAAAATGTTCTCCAACACCGAGGACCTGCTCCCGGTCATCAGCTTCAATGCCAAGGCCAGCAAGGAGGACCAACAGAAACACAACGACTTCGTTACTCGAATGGTCGAGCGCGGCTACACCGACAAACAGGTACGACTGCTGTCCGAGTGGTATCTGCGGGTCAGAAAATCGCAGTAACCCGCCGGTTGCACCGGTTGTCGTCAGCCAGGAGCCTGTCTTGGCGATTTCTGCTACACAGGCTTCAGGAAGCGCGTTTGAATGTCCGCAGCGAGGTTCGGGCAGAGTACAGGGCGGCATGTCGTCCTCACCCCGTCCGGCCCGCTCGCGAGCTTCAAGACCGCTTCTAAGGAGCAGTCATGAGTTATGTGATCGACCGACGTCTCAATGGCAAGAACAAGAGCACGGTAAACCGCCAGCGGTTCCTGCGGCGCTACCGTGATCACATCAAGAAGGCCGTCGAAGAGGCGGTCAGCCGCCGCTCCATCACCGACATGGAGCATGGCGAACAAATCAGCATCCCGGGACGGGATATCGATGAACCGGTGCTCCACCACGGGCGCGGCGGCAAGCAGACCGTGGTGCACCCGGGAAACAAGGAGTTCACCGCCGGCGAGCACATTGCGCGCCCTCAAGGCGGAGGTGGCGGGGGCGGTCGTGGCAAGGCCGGCAATTCCGGCGAAGGCATGGACGAGTTCGTCTTCCAGATCACCCAGGAGGAGTTCCTCGAGTTCATGTTCGAGGACCTGGAACTGCCGAACCTGGTCAAACGCAACCTGAGTGGAACCGATACCTTCAAGACCGTCCGCGCCGGGATCAGCAACGAAGGCAATCCCTCACGGATCAACATCATCCGCACCCTGCGCTCGGCCCATGCCCGACGTATCGCCCTTTCCGGCAGCAGCCGGGCGAAGCTGCGCGAGGTCAAGGAGGAACTGGAACGGCTGAGACGCGAAGAACCGGACAACTTCGGCGATATCCAGGAAATGGAAGCGGAAATCGAGCGGCTCAGCGCGCGTATCCACCGGGTGCCATTCCTCGACACCTTCGACCTCAAGTACAACCTGCTGATCAAGCAGCCCAACCCGAGCTCCAAGGCGGTGATGTTCTGCCTGATGGACGTATCCGGCTCCATGACGCAGGCGACCAAGGATATCGCCAAGCGCTTTTTCATCCTCCTTTACCTGTTCCTCAAGCGTAACTACGACAAGATCGACGTGGTATTCATTCGCCACCACACCAGTGCGCGCGAAGTGGACGAGGAGGAATTCTTCTACTCCCGGGAAACCGGCGGCACCATCGTCTCCAGCGCCCTGAAGCTGATGCAGGAGATCATGGCGGAGCGTTATCCAAGCAACGAGTGGAACATCTACGCCGCCCAGGCTTCCGACGGCGACAACTGGAACGACGACTCGCCAATCTGCCGGGACATCCTGATCAACCAGATCATGCCTTTCGTGCAGTACTACACTTACGTGGAGATTACCCCCCGCGAACATCAGGCCCTGTGGTTCGAGTACGAACGCATCGCTGAAGCCTTTTCCGACACTTTTGCCCAACAGCAACTGGTCTCGGCCGGAGATATCTATCCGGTCTTCCGTGAACTCTTCCAGCGCAGGTTAGTGACATGACCGCCAGAGAGCAGAAACGCCAGCCCCTTTCCACCGGCTCGGAATGGACCTTCGAGCTGATCCAGGCCTACGACCGCGAAATCAGCCGTATCGCGGCGCGTTATGCCCTGGATACCTACCCCAATCAGATCGAGGTGATCACCGCCGAGCAGATGATGGATGCCTACGCATCCGTTGGCATGCCCCTGGGTTATCACCATTGGTCCTACGGCAAGCACTTCCTTAGCACTGAAAAGTCCTACAGCCGCGGCCAGATGGGCCTGGCCTACGAGATCGTGATCAACTCGGACCCGTGCATCGCCTACCTGATGGAGGAAAACACCATCTGCATGCAGGCCCTGGTGGTGGCCCATGCCTGCTATGGCCATAACAGCTTCTTCAAAGGCAACTATCTGTTCCGCACCTGGACGGACGCCAGCTCGATCATCGACTACCTGGTGTTCGCCAAGCAGTACATCATGCAGTGCGAGGAGCGCCACGGAATCGATGCCGTGGAAGACCTGCTCGACTCCTGCCACGCCCTGATGAACTACGGCGTGGATCGCTACAAACGCCCCTATCCGATTTCCGCGGAGGAAGAACGGCGCCGGCAGAAGGACCGCGAAGAACACTTGCAGAAACAGATCAACGATCTGTGGCGCACCATTCCCAAGGGCACGGACAAATTCAGCGACAAGGACAACGCACGCTTCCCCGCCGAACCCCAGGAGAACATCCTGTACTTCATCGAGAAGCACGCGCCGCTGCTGGAACCCTGGCAGCGGGAAATCGTGCGGATCGTGCGCAAGATCGCCCAGTATTTCTACCCGCAGCGCCAGACCCAGGTGATGAACGAAGGCTGGGCGACCTTCTGGCACTACACCCTGATGAATGACCTGTATGACGAGGGCCTGGTAACCGACGGCTTCATGATGGAATTCCTCGCCTCTCACACCAGCGTGGTGTTCCAGCCCGGCTTCGACAGCCCTTATTACAATGGCATCAACCCCTACACCCTGGGCTTTGCCATGTACCGGGATATCCGGCGCATCTGCGAAGAGCCGACCGAGGAAGACCGGCGCTGGTTCCCGGAGCTGGCCGGCACCGACTGGCTTTCCAGCGTGAAATTCGCGATGAGCAGCTTCAAGGACGAAAGCTTCATCCTGCAGTACCTCTCGCCCAAGGTCATCCGCGACCTCAAGCTGTTCAGCATCCTGGACGACGACCAGAAAGACGACCTGCTGGTGCCGGCCATCCATGACGAGAGCGGTTACCGGATCATCCGCGAAACCCTGGCGGCCCAGTACAACCTGGGCAACCGGGAACCCAACGTGCAGATCTGGAGCATCGACAGACGCGGCGATCGCTCATTGACCCTGCGCCACCAGCAGCACGACCGCAAACCCCTGGGCGACTCCACCGACGAGGTGCTCAAGCACCTGCATCGTCTCTGGGGCTTCGACATCCATCTGGAAACCCTGCAGGGCGAGCAGGTGATGAAGACCCATCATGTCCCACCGAAAAGCGAACACAACGAAGGAGATTACGGTCGCCTGGACCTGGCGGTCATTCACCTCTGAGCGCATGACAAAACCTCCGTGAGCGCGACACAAGGGTTATTCTGTCGAGCTAACGGAGGTTTTTTATGCAGATTTACAAGGTCGGCGGTGCCGTGCGCGATCGCCTGCTGGGCAAACCGGTCACCGATGTCGACTGGGTGGTCGTCGGTGCCACGACCGAGGAGATGCTCGCCCAGGGCTTTCGCCCGGTGGGCTCGGACTTTCCAGTCTTCCTTCACCCCAAGAGCGGCGAGGAATACGCCCTGGCCCGCACCGAGCGCAAGAGCGGTCGCGGTTATGGCGGCTTCACCTTCCATGCCAGCCCCGAGGTCACCCTCGAAGAAGACCTGATCCGTCGCGATCTGACGATCAATGCCATGGCCGAAGACGACCAAGGCGTCCTGACGGACCCCTATCATGGCCAGCAGGATCTGGAAAAACGCCTGCTGCGTCACATTTCCCCGGCATTCGCGGAAGATCCCCTGCGGGTCCTGCGCGTTGCCCGCTTTGCAGCCCGCTATGCCGGGCTCGGTTTCCAAGTGGCCGAAGAGACCCTCGAGCTGATGCGCCAGCTCAGCGAATCGGGCGAGCTCGAAGCCCTGACACCGGAGCGCAGCTGGAAAGAAATCTCTCGCGCCCTGATGGAAGACCATCCGCACGTATTCATCCAGGTACTGCGCGACTGCGACGCACTCAAGGTCCTGCTACCAGAAGTGGACGCACTGTTCGGCGTTCCACAGCCCGCCGCCCACCACCCCGAGATCGACAGTGGCGTGCATACCCTGAGCGTCCTGGAACAGTCGGCCTTGCACAAACAGCCGTTGAATGTGCGCTGGGCCTGCCTGCTGCACGACCTGGGCAAGGGCTTGACGCCACCCAGCGAATGGCCACGCCATATCGCGCACGAACATAAGGGGCTGGAGCTGATAAAGCGCGTCAACGAGCGCTTCAGGGCGCCCCGCGACTGCCAGGAACTGGCACTGCTGGTCGGGCAATACCACACCCACGGTCATCGCGCGCTCGAGCTCAAACCCTCGACCTTGGCGGAGCTGCTGCAGAGTTTCGACGTTTATCGTCGACCCCAGCGCTTCGAGGAGTTCATCGCTGCATGTGAAATGGACGCACGCGGTCGCCTGGGGCTGGAAGACCGGGCTTATCCCCAGGCGGACTACCTGCGTGGCGCAGCTCTCGCGGCGCGAACGGTGGCGGTCCAACCGCTGCTGGAGCAGGGGTTCAAAGGGCCCGAACTGGGAGAAGCACTGAAGCGGGAGCGACAGAAGGCGCTGAAGGCCTACAAGGAACAACATTCGCAGTGAATAGCGTGGGCAAACTCGTCTCCCAGAGGAGAGAGCTTGCCCACGACAGGATCCGGTCGGAGCCTATTCCAATCCCGGTGGTGTCAGTTGCCTGCCCCGCCACTCGAACGCTACGGGCGCCAGCACCTGATCGATCCGGGCCTCCCGCCACAGGGTCGCAAAATCCTGCCCCGCCAACGGGTGCACCCGCTCGGGAGCCATCAGCGACAACGGCCAAAGCACAAAGGCGTTCTTCAGGATCTCGGCGCGCGGCAGGATCAAACCGTCGAAGTTGCCTACAAGGTCGCCGTAAAGCAGCACGTCGATATCCAGCGGCAACCCCTTGCGGTCGGGCGCATAACGACCGTTATCCGCCTCGATGAACTTCAATCGCCGGTCCAGTTCCATCAACGGCAGGTCGGTGAACGCCGACACCACCAGGTTGAAAAACGGCCCGCTCTTGATGCCGACCGGCTGGCTTTCGAACACCGCCGAGCAGCGCATGTCCAGGAGAAAACCAGCCAAGGCGTCGAGCCCGGCCAGCAAATGGGTTTCGCGCTCGATATTGCTGCCGAGCCCAAGGAAAACCTGAGTTAGCGACATCCGCGCTCGATCTCCACGCCAACACCTTTGGCCGCCGCGACGGCACCTGGCTTGGTCAGCTTGAGGTGCAACCAGAGGATTTGGAACTCGCTCATCAACACTTCGGCCAGACGCTCGGCGAAGGTTTCCACCAACTGGAACTGCGCCTCTTCGGCAAATGCCTGGATCCGCGAAGACACGCTGGCATAGTCGAGGGCCAGGGTCAGGTCGTCGCCCGCCGCAGCCGGGCGGTTGTCCCAGGCGAAGCTCAGGTCAAGGCGCAGACACTGGCGGATGCCTCGCTCCCAGTCGTAGGCACCGATCACCGTGTCGACTTCCAGGCCTTCGATAAACACTCTGTCCAAGCACTCTTCTCCGCAGCACGACAAGGGCGCAATGCGCCGTTAGAATCAGGGCGTCCTCGCCCGGAATAGTTAGCATGTTTTGGTTACTGGCGATCTTCGCCTACCTGCTCGGCTCGCTGTCCTTCGCCATCCTGCTCAGCCGCCTGACCGGTAACCCCGATCCGCGAATGAGTGGCTCGGGCAATGCCGGCGCCACCAACATGCTGCGCCTGGCCGGCAAGAAACTCGCCGTTCTGACCCTGCTCGGCGACCTGCTCAAGGGCCTGCTGCCTGTGCTGCTGGCCAGTCTCGCAGGCCTTTCGCTCCAACAACAGGCCTGGGTCGGGCTTTACGCCGTACTGGGCCATCTGTTTCCGGTGTACTTCCGCTTTCGCGGCGGCAAGGGCGTTGCCACCGCCGCCGGCATGCTGCTGGGGCTTTATCCTCCGGCCGCACTCCTGGCCCTTAGCGCCTGGGCCCTGACCTTCTACCTGACCCGCACCAGCTCCCTGGCGGCCCTGATCGCCACCCCTCTGACCCTGCCATTGCTGGCCTGGCAGGCACCGGCGGCGCTGCTGCCGATGAGCGTGCTGACACTGCTGATCGTCTGGCGCCACCGGGGCAATCTACGCGACCTGTTTGCCGGGCGCGAACGCCACTTCTGAATCTTTAGATGCCTCAGGACCAGGCCGACCCACACGCTCCTACAACGGCAACAATTGCTCCATCGGCCAACGCGCCTGCACGCTGATAGCCAGGCTTTCCTGCTGGCCAGCCTGCAGCCGCTGGCAACCGGCGAAAGCGATCATTGCCCCGTTGTCTGTGCAGAACTCGGGGCGGGCGTAAAACACATTGCCCTTCATATCGCCCAGCATCTTCTCCAACGACGCACGCAGCGCCTTGTTGGCGCTCACGCCGCCGGCTATTACCAGACGTTTGAGACCTGCCTGCTTTAGCGCACGCTTGCATTTGATGGTCAAAGTTTCCACCACCGCCTGCTGGAAGGCGAGCGAGATGTCGCAACGGGTTTGCTCGCCGTCGTCCCCAGCGCTGACACACTGTTGCCAGGTGTTCAGGGCAAAGGTTTTCAGGCCGCTGAAGCTGAAATTCAGCCCCGGGCGATCGGTCATCGGCCGCGGAAAAACGAAACGTCCGGCCACGCCTTGCGCAGCCAGCCGCGCGATTTCCGGGCCACCCGGATAATTCAGGCCGATCATTTTCGCGGTCTTGTCGAAGGCTTCGCCAGCGGCGTCATCCAGAGTCTCGCCCATCAGCTCGTACTGGCCGATGCCATCGACCCGCACCAGCTGCGTATGACCGCCCGAAACCAGCAGAGCGACGAATGGAAACTCTGGAGGCTGTTCTTCCAGCATCGGGGCCAGCAAGTGGCCTTCCATGTGGTGCACGCCCAACGCCGGGATACCCCAGGCGAAGGCCAGCGCCTGGGCGCAGGAGGCCCCCACCAGCAGGGCGCCGACCAGGCCGGGGCCGGCGGTATAGGCGATGGCATCGATTTCGGTCGGCACACAGTCCGCCTCGGCCAGCACCTGGCGGATCAGAGGCAGCATGCGCTTGACATGGTCTCGGGAGGCCAGCTCCGGCACCACGCCGCCATAGGCCCGATGCAGGTCGATCTGACTGAACAGCGCATCGGCCAACAGGCCGCGCTCGCTGTCGTAAAGCGCGACGCCGGTTTCGTCGCAGGAGGTTTCTAATCCCAGTACTAGCATGGGCTTGCGCCTTGTAGAGGCTAAATTCGAAGGCGCGCATAATAGTCGCCACTCCGTCGCCCGACCAGCGGTTTTCGATCAGAGGCTTTGCATTCCGAGCGATGAGGGGTTAACATCCGCAACCCTTAAAAACCGACGAGCTCAGCCGCGACTTTTGCGATGGGAACGTTGACCCCGGTAATGAATGAAGGTAGCTCTGGATGCCAGCCGTCAAAGTTAAAGAGAACGAACCCTTCGACGTAGCTCTGCGTCGTTTCAAGCGCTCCTGCGAAAAAGCCGGTGTTCTGGCTGAAGTTCGTAGCCGCGAATTTTACGAGAAGCCGACTTCTGAGCGTAAGCGCAAAGCAGCTGCTGCTGTTAAGCGTCACGCCAAGAAAGTTCAGCGCGAACAGCGCCGCGCCGTACGTCTGTACTAATACACAGACGTTCGCTGCAAGCTTCTGCCAAGCCCGGCCCTCAGCCGGGCTAATGGCATTTGCGGACCACGCTTGATGCTTCACCGTCGACATCGCATGCGATCGAGACAAATCCGCTTCACCACGTCAGACCTGGCTCCTGCCAGCGGTGCACGTCTCTTCTGACGAGCCTTCCAAGGCTACTGACGAGCACACCTTTCTGATTCCTCAACAGACTCAGCCCAAGGCGCCCTTCTCCAGCGCCCGCTTGTGAGCCATCCGAGACCTGTCGGACTCAGAGCAATATCTTCAAATAGTCGAAGACTGATTGGAACTAACGTCAGTGGACTTTCGGCAGATACACTTCCCGATAGCGATCAAGCCAACGACAGAGGGTCGAACGCACAACCGTCGCGTCTCGAGCACACCCGCTTTCGAAGCCTTCGCATTGGTCCAATTCTTTCGCGCAGTGATGACGAGAACGCCATGGCCGGGCTGATTCCCCAGAGCTTTATTGACGACCTTCTGAACCGCACCGACATCGTCGATGTGGTCAGCTCGCGCGTGCAGATGAAAAAGGCCGGCAAGAACTTCACCGCCTGCTGCCCGTTCCACAAGGAGAAGACTCCCTCCTTCAGCGTCAGTCCTGACAAGCAGTTCTACTACTGCTTCGGCTGCGGCGCAGGGGGCAACGCCCTTGGCTTCATCATGGACCACGACAACCTGGACTTTCCCCAGGCGGTCGAGGAACTGGCCAAGGCCGCCGGCATGGAAGTGCCGCGCGAGGAAAGCGGGCGTTCGCACAAACCCCGGCAGCCCACCGATTCGCCGCTCTACCCGCTGCTCACCGCCGCCGCCGAATACTATCGCCAGGCGCTGAAAAGCCACCCGGCCCGCAAGGCAGCCGTCGACTACCTCAAGGGGCGCGGCCTGACCGGCGAGATTGCCCGCGACTTTGGCCTCGGCTTCGCCCCACCAGGCTGGGACAACCTGTTCAAGCACCTGAGCAGCGATACCCTGCAGCAGAAAGCCATGATCGATGCCGGCCTGCTGATCGAAAACGCCGAAACCGGCAAGCGTTACGACCGCTTCCGCGACCGGGTGATGTTCCCGATCCGCGACAGCCGCGGCCGGATCATCGCCTTTGGTGGCCGGGTACTGGGCGACGACAAGCCGAAGTACCTGAACTCGCCGGAAACCCCGGTATTCCACAAGGGCCAGGAGCTTTACGGCCTGTTCGAGGCGCGCAAGAACAACCGCAACCTCGACGAGATCATCGTCGTCGAAGGCTACATGGACGTCATCGCCCTCGCCCAACAAGGCCTGCGCAACGCCGTCGCAACCCTGGGCACCGCCACCAGCGAAGAACACCTCAAGCGCCTGTTCCGCATCGTGCCCAGCGTCCTGTTCTGCTTCGACGGCGACCAGGCCGGGCGCAAGGCCGCCTGGCGTGCCCTGGAAGCGACGCTTTCCAGCCTGCAGGACGGTCGTCGGGCCCGCTTCCTGTTCCTTCCCGAAGGCGAGGACCCGGACACCCTGATCCGCTCAGAGGGTACGGACGCCTTTCGGGCGCGCATCAATCAACATGCCCAGCCGCTGGCCGACTATTTCTTCCAGCAACTGACCGAAGAAGCCGATCCGCGCTCGCTCGAGGGCAAGGCCCACCTGGCCACCCTGGCGGCACCGCTGATCGACAAGGTTCCCGGCGCCAACCTGCGGACCTTGATGCGTCAGCGCCTCAGCGAGATTACCGGGCTCAACAACGAGACCGTCAGTCAGCTGGTACAAAGCGCCCCTCCCGAGGCGCCGCCGATGTACGACGCCGGTATCGACTACGACGCCATGCCGGACTACGCGGATTACCACGAGCCGCAAGAAGCCTACGTGCCGCAGCAGGAGTGGACGCCAAAGAAAAACGGCGCGAGCGGCAAGAAATGGGAAAACAAGCCGTGGGACAAAAAGGGCAAGCGTAACGGCGATCGCGATCAGCCACGTGCCCCGCGCGTCCCGGCCGCCGTCGAACCCCCAACGCTGTCGGCTCTCCGCACCTTGCTGCATCACCCGCAACTGGCCGAAAAGGTTGAAGACGCCGGGCATTTTGCCGCCGACGACAACACCAACACCCAGCTGCTGGTGGCCCTGATCGAAGCCGTGCAGAAAAATCCTAAGCTACGCTCTATTCATCAACTCATGGCGCGCTGGCACGGCACGGAACAGGGCCGCCTGATCAAGGCGCTGGCGGAAAAGGAGTGGCTGATTGAAGGCGACAACCTTGAACAACAGTTTTTCGACACCATTAAAAGCTTGTCCGCTCGCCAACGTGAGCGTGTTTTGGAACAACTTCTCAGGAAATCGCGTCAAAGCGAATTGAGTGGCGAAGAAAAAATTCAGCTGCTCGAGCTTTTAAAACGCAATGTTCCCGCATCAAACCCGACCTCAACTGGCGCGTGAGGTCATAGCTCGGGTATAATCCTCGGCTTGTTTTTTGCCCGCCAAGACCTTCAGTGGATAGGGTGTTATGTCCGGAAAAGCGCAACAGCAGTCTCGCCTCAAAGAGTTGATCAGCCGTGGTCGTGAGCAGGGTTACCTGACTTACGCGGAGGTCAACGACCACCTGCCGGAGGATATTTCAGATCCGGAACAGGTGGAAGACATCATCCGCATGATCAACGACATGGGGATCAACGTATTCGAGAGTGCTCCGGATGCGGATGCCCTTTTGTTGGCCGAAGCCGATACCGACGAAGCAGCAGCTGAAGAAGCCGCCGCGGCGTTGGCGGCTGTGGAAACCGACATTGGTCGCACTACCGACCCAGTGCGCATGTACATGCGCGAAATGGGCACGGTAGAGCTGCTCACACGTGAAGGCGAAATCGAAATCGCCAAGCGTATCGAAGAGGGCATCCGTGAAGTGATGGGCGCGATTGCGCACTTCCCTGGCACGGTCGAGCACATCCTCTCCGAATACAATCGCGTCACCACCGAAGGTGGCCGCCTGTCCGACGTTCTGAGCGGTTACATCGACCCGGACGACGGCATCGCGCCGCCTGCCGCCGAGGTACCACCGCCTGTCGACTCCAAGGCCGCCAAGGCGGACGACGAGAACGATGACGACGACGCCGAAGCCAGTGACGACGAAGAAGAAGCCGAAAGCGGCCCGGATCCGATCATCGCGGCCCAGCGCTTCGGCGCCGTTGCCGAGCAGATGGAAATCACCCGCAAGGCGCTGAAGAAGCACGGTCGCGAGCATAAGCAGGCCCTGGCCGAAATGCTGGCCCTGGCCGAGCTGTTCATGCCGATCAAGCTGGTTCCGAAGCAATTCGAAGCCCTGGTCGAACGTGTTCGCAGCGCCCTGGATCGCCTGCGCCAGCAAGAACGCGCGATCATGCAACTCTGCGTGCGTGATGCTCGCATGCCTCGCGCCGACTTCCTGCGCCAGTTCCCTGGCAACGAAGTCGACGAAAGCTGGTCCGACGCGCTGGCCAAGGGCAAGGCCAAGTACGCCGAAGCCATCGGCCGCCTGCAGCCGGATATCATCCGTTGCCAGCAGAAGCTGACCGCGCTCGAAAGCGAAACCGGCCTGACGATCGCCGAGATCAAGGACATCAACCGTCGCATGTCGATCGGCGAGGCCAAGGCCCGTCGCGCGAAGAAAGAGATGGTCGAAGCCAACTTGCGTCTGGTGATCTCCATCGCCAAGAAGTACACCAACCGTGGCTTGCAGTTCCTCGACCTGATCCAGGAAGGCAACATCGGCTTGATGAAAGCGGTAGACAAGTTCGAATACCGCCGCGGCTACAAGTTCTCGACCTATGCCACCTGGTGGATCCGTCAGGCGATCACTCGCTCGATCGCCGACCAGGCCCGCACCATTCGTATTCCGGTGCACATGATCGAGACGATCAACAAGCTCAACCGTATTTCCCGGCAGATGCTGCAGGAAATGGGTCGCGAACCGACTCCGGAAGAGCTGGGCGAACGCATGGAAATGCCTGAGGACAAGATCCGCAAGGTATTGAAGATCGCCAAAGAGCCGATCTCCATGGAAACCCCGATCGGTGATGACGAAGACTCCCATCTGGGCGACTTCATCGAAGACTCGACCATGCAGTCGCCAATCGATGTCGCCACCGTTGAGAGCCTCAAGGAAGCGACTCGCGAAGTACTCTCCGGCCTTACAGCCCGTGAAGCCAAGGTACTGCGCATGCGCTTCGGCATCGACATGAATACCGACCACACCCTCGAGGAGGTTGGTAAGCAGTTCGACGTTACCCGTGAACGGATTCGTCAGATCGAAGCCAAGGCACTGCGCAAGCTGCGCCACCCGACGCGAAGCGAGCATCTGCGCTCCTTCCTCGACGAGTGATACCAAAACCCCCAGCCCTGCTGGGGGTTTTGCTTTGTGCTGTTTAAATCCCCCGCGCCTCACTCCCTGCGGATTGCCCGTCTACACTCGAAACATTCCCCACGCCATAACGAGATCGTTATGCCCAGACTGTCGGCCGTGCTTGTGCTGTCGCTGCTCGCCTGGGCCGCAACAGTCGACGCACTGACTCTCAGCGATGAAGAACATGCCTGGCTTTCGACCCACCAGCAGTTGCGCCTGGGGGTAGACGCTTCATGGCCGCCCTTCGAATATCGCGACGAGGAAGGACGCTACCAGGGCCTTGCAGCGGATTACATCCATCTGATCCAGGATCGCCTGGCGATCACGCTAAAGCCGATAGAACCCGCCAGCTGGAGCGAAGTGCTCGACACCGCGAAAAAGGGCAACCTGGACCTGCTGCCCGGCATTATGTCGACCCCGGAACGCCAGAATTACCTGGCCTTCACGCGTCCCTACCTCGACTTCCCGATCGTGATCCTGGCCCACAAGGGCGGCGCGCAACCCCGCAAGATCCAGGACCTGTACGGCCTGAAAATCGCCGTGGTGGAAAATTACGCGCCCCATGAGCTGCTGCGCACCCACCATCCCGACCTGAACCTGGTCGCCCTGCCCAATGTGAGTTCGACCCTGCAGGCGCTGGCCCTCAATCAGGTCGATGCCGTGGTTGGCGACCTTGCCTCCAGCGTCTGGAGCCTGCGCCAGCTGAAGCTCGATGGGCTCTATGTCAGCGGCGAGACCCCCTACCGCTATCAGTTGGCCATGGGCGTCCCTCGCGACAACAAGATCCTGGTGGGCATTCTCGATAAGGTGCTGGCGGACATCAGCCCAGCGGAGGTCAATGAAATCCAGCAACGCTGGGTGGGCAACGTGCTCGACCATCGTTCGTTCTGGTCGGACCTGCTGATCTATGGCCTGCCGGGCTTGCTGCTGCTGTTCACCGTGCTGGCGATAGTGATCCGCATCAACCGCCGGCTGAGCTCCGAGATCGCCCGCCGCGTGGCCCTGGAGCAGGAGCTGCGCAGCAGCGAATACCATTACCGCGGCCTGGTCGAAAGTCTTTCGGCGATTGCCTGGGAAGCACGCATCAGCGATTTCACCTACAGCTACGTGTCGCCCCATGCCGAGCAATTGCTGGGCTATCCGCTTGCGCACTGGCTGATTCCCGGGTTCTGGAGAAACATCATCCACCCCGCCGACCTCACTCGTGCCCAAAGCTTCTGCGACCACGAAGTCCTGGCCAGGCGCGATCACAGCCTGGATTACCGGGTCATCACCGCGGATGGCCGCTGCCTGTGGGTGCGCGACATTGTCAGCCTGATCGAACATGGGCACGAACCGGTGATGCGCGGCCTGATGATCGACATCAGCGAAACCAAGCGCACCGAAGAAGCCCTGCGGCTCTCGGAGCAGAAATTCGCCTCGGTGTTCCAGCAGTGCCCGGACATCCTGGTCATTGCCCGCCTGTCGGATGGCTGCCTGCTGGAAGTCAACGAAGCGTTCGAGGAGCAGATCGGCCTGAGTGCCGCGCAAGTCATCGGCCAGACGGCCACCGAATTGAATATCTGGGGCATCCAGGGCGTCGGCCCCGGGCTGCTGCAACGTTTGCAGGCCGGCAGCATCCGCAACCTGGAGATGCCCTTTCGACGCAGCAACGGCCAGTTGTTCACCGGCCTGATCTCCGCCGAACCTTTCGACCTCGACACCACGCCCGCGCTGGTCGTGGTGGTGCGCGACATCAGCCAGTTGAAGGAAACCCAGCAGCAGCTGCAAACCTCCGAGGAGAAATTCGCCAAGGCCTTTCATGCCTCGCCGGACGGCCTGCTGCTGAGCCGTCAGCGCGATGGCCTGTTGCTGGAGGTCAACGAAGGTTTCAGCCGCATCACCGGCTTCAACAGCGCCATGTCCGTAGACCGCTCCACGCTCGACCTGGGCATCTGGGTCAACCTGAACGAACGCCGGCAGATGCTCGACCTGCTGCAACGGGACGGCTTCGTGCGCGATTTCAGCTGCCATATCCGTCGCAACGACGGGCAGATCCGCCTGTGCGAGCTGTCGAGCCGGCCGCTGCCGATCGGCGACGAAGACTGCATGCTCACCATCGCCCGCGACATCACCGAACGCCACCTGATGCAGGAGAAACTGCAACAGGCCGCCACCGTGTTCGAGAGCACCGCCGAAGGCGTACTGATCACCGATACCCGGCAACACATCAGCGCGGTCAACCGGGCATTCACCGAGATTACCGGCTATAGCGAGAACGAAGCCCTGGGCCATACCCCTCGCCTGCTGGCTTCCGGCCTGCACGACAGCGCCTTCTACGCCGCCATGTGGCACCAGTTGACCGCTGAAGGCCACTGGCAGGGAGAAATTTCCAACCGTCGCAAGAGCGGCGAGTTGTACCCCAGCTGGCTGACCATCAGCGCAGTCCGCAACAAAGACCACTGCGTCACGCACTTCGTCGCCGTTTTCGCCGATATATCCAGCCTCAAGCACGCCCAGGCCAAGCTCGACTACCAGGCGCACCACGACCCGTTGACCGGCCTGCCGAACCGCACCCTGTTCGAAAGCCGCCTGCTGACCGCACTCAACGTCCAGCGCGAAAACGGTGGCCAGGGCGCCGTGCTGTTCCTCGACCTGGACCGCTTCAAGCACATCAACGACAGTCTCGGCCACCCGGTGGGCGACCTGCTGCTCAAGGGCATCGCCGCGCGCTTGAAAGAACAGCTGCGGGATATCGATACCGTCGCCCGCCTGGGGGGAGACGAGTTCATCATCCTGCTCCCCGGGCTACAGCAGCCCAGCGACGCCGAGCATATCGCCAACAAGCTGCTGAACTGCTTCAGTGCGCCGTTCCAGGCCGGGGAGCATGAGTTCTTCATCAGCGCCAGCATCGGCACCAGCCTCTATCCCAAGGACGGCGGTGACGTCGCCACGCTGATCAAGAACGCCGATGCCGCCATGTACCGTTCCAAGGCCAAGGGCCGCAACCGGGTCGAGAGCTATACCCGCGACCTGACCGCCCAGGCCAGCGAACGCGTGGCACTGGAACATGAATTGCGGCGCGCCATCGAACGCAACGAGCTGTACCTGTACTACCAACCCAAGATCAGCCTGCGCGACCAGATGCTGGTCGGCGCCGAAGCACTGATTCGCTGGCACCATCCGACCTTCGGCGAAGTCCCGCCCGAGCACTTCATTCCCCTGGCCGAAGAAAACGGCATGATCCTGCAGATCGGCGACTGGGTGCTGGAACAGGCCTGCCAGCAACTGCGCGCCTGGAATGAGCGCTACGCAAGCTTCGGCCCGCTGTCGGTCAACCTCGCCGGAGCCCAGTTGCGCCAGCCGAACCTCCTGGGGCGGATCGAACAATTGCTCAAGGACAACCGCCTCAAGCCTGGCTTCCTGCAGCTGGAAATCACCGAGAACTTCATCATGAGCCAGGCCGAGGAAGCGCTGGAGGTGCTGCACCAGCTCAAGCACCTGGGGGTTCAGTTGGCCATCGACGATTTCGGCACCGGCTATTCGTCCCTGAGCTACCTCAAGCGCCTGCCGCTGGACTTCCTGAAGATCGACCAATCCTTCGTCCGCGGCCTGCCCGATGATCCCCACGACGTCGCCATCGTCCGGGCCATCATCGCCCTGGGCCGCAGCATGCAGTTCACGGTCATTGCCGAAGGTGTGGAAACCCATGAGCAGCAAGTGTTTCTCGGCAACGAAGGCTGCGAACAGATCCAGGGCTACATCATCAGCCTACCCCTCAGCGCCAACGAATTCGCGGCCACCTTCCTGCGCCTTCCCGTTTCGGATTATTCGGATAGCACAGCCGAGAAACCGTCGTTATAATCCGCGGCCTACTGAGGGCCTATAGCTCAGTCGGTTAGAGCAGAGGACTCATAATCCTTTGGTCCACGGTTCGAGTCCGTGTGGGCCCACCACCTTGAAAGCCGCGCATTGCGCGGCTTTCGCGCATCTGCCGTATGGACTTAGGCTGTCTCGTTTTCAGCCAGAACCGCAGAAGTGTCCAAAAAGTGTCCAACCTGAAACGCCAAAGGGTTGAGATTGACGACCTCCGCCATATGCCCAGGACTGAAATGAGCGTACTTCTGAGTCATGGCCAGAGTCGCGTGACCGAGCACTTTTTGAAGGGTGATTATGTCGCCGCCATTCATCATGTAGTGACTGGCGAATGTATGACGCAAAACATGGGTCAGTTGCCCAGCTGGTAGATCCAGCTTCGCAAGCTCGACAGCCCGCCGGAATATGTCATAGCAAGGCTTGAACGGTAGGGCCTTCAACAGCCGCCGCTCCAGCTCCTTGGAGATTGGCACAGTGCGATTCTTACTCGACTTCGTCTTGTGGTACTGGATGCGTTGCTGGCGCACTTGGCGCGGCTGTAATCCCTCAGCTTCGCCCCAACGAGCACCTGTGGACAAACACACCTCGGATATCAGCAGGGTGTCACTGTCCAAGGCTTTCACACACTCCAGGAAAGGGCCGATCTGTTCCCGGAGCAGGTAGGCCATTTCCGTTTCGTCAAATCGCAGACCGCGGACATTGTCCAGCGGATTCTCGCCATCCCATTCCCCTAAACGCTTCAGCTCGTTGAACACGGCCCGCAAGTAAGCCAGCTCATGGTTGAGCATGTTCGCGCTAACAGGCCTGCCAGGCTGCCCATCCTTGGTGTACCTGGAGTGTTTGCCCTCGGCCCGCTCAGCACGATACTGCGCAAAGTCCGCGGCGCTGAACTGCGTAGCCATAGGGTTGCCCATGCGCTCTGCCATCAGATCCAGCAGATCCTTGCGCTGCTGTCCCGTCTTCAACGATTGGCCGTGGAGCTTGAACCAACGATCGATCAAATCCGTCAGCCTTCGCAGGTCGGCCTTGGGTTTCTTCTCATACTCCCCTTTTACCCCCTCCCCCATGGTTCGGCGCTCAAAGTACAACGCCTCCCCCTTGGTTCGGAAAACCTTGCGAATACGCAGGCCATAACCACCCTCCGGGCGGCAGTCGACCTTGTAGCGGCCATCCGCCAGCAACTTGATAGACATAGGTTATTCCGGACTGACTTGCCCGCACTCAGACGCCGTTAGGTCGGTCATGAGCCATAGGGTGTATTTCGTGAATCGTGGATGGTTAACAATCTTCAGGAGTGCGGGCGCCCCTACCTCGATAAATCCAGCTTCATATTTTCTGAAAGTGCTTTCACTGAAGCCCAACAGCTCGCAGAACTCCTTCTGCGTCAACCGCTCAGCTTTTCGAATCAATTTGAATTTCGCGGCGAAGTCCATCAAGCCCTCTTGACATGTTCCTTGTAAGGAATGAACATGTTCCTCGTAAGGAACTCATGTCCCATATTTCCCATAGGGTAGCTAGCGAGGGTATCAGAATGAAGATCTGCATTGACACGCCATACGTAACAGTCGCCGAGTTCGTTCGGCGCTCTGGACAGTCCGACTCAGCAATCCGAAAGGCAGTAGATCAAGGAATCTATCTCGTCCTACCTCCCCCTCCCGGCTCTAAGGCCGTCCTTATCAATATGGTGCACCTGGCGATGGAAGCGGCCGAACAAGCCGAGCGCGCGCGCGGCGGTAAGAGCAGCAAACCAGCCGGCGAGGTGTAAGTGAGCAACGTGACAAACCGCCGCCGGCCTGATTTCGACAGCATCTATAGCAACGAGGTTGTCGAGGCCCTGAAAAATGACCGGGAACTGGACTTCAAGAGCATCAGCGAAAAGTCCATGCAGAAAGGCATTTGCCCCAACTGTGGCGAGCGCCGACTGTTCATCAGCGTCAAGAAACCATGGGTGCTGATGTGCAATCGGGAGAATGAATGCCGCTTCACCGAGAAGACCCGCGAGCGCTACAGCTACTTGTTCGAAAACCTCAGCGAACGTTTTCCCAGGACACCAGAGAAACCCAATGCCACGGCCGACGCTTACCTGCAGCGCAACCGCGGCTTTGATATCAGCAAGCTGGCTGGCTGGTATGAGCAAGGCCGCCGCCAGTTGCCCAATGGCACCTGGGCCGACACGGTGCGGTTCGCACTGTTCAATGGCTATTGGGAACGCCTGATCGACGCCAAGGCTGTGGAGCTGCACGAAGGCAAGAAAGCCCACGTCAAGTACGGCACCGACTACCAGGGCAAAGGCTGGATGCCGCCTGGTATGACCATCGAGAAAAGCGATCGGGTGTATGTCGTGGAGGGCATCTTCCACGCTATCGCTCTGTACCTCGCCGGGTTTAAGGCCATCGCCTCGATCAGCTGCGTCAACTTCCCCTGGGAAGTGGTCGAGGCCAATAAAGGCAAGTTGGTCACCTGGGTTATCGGTCTGGACGATGACAAGGCCGGCCATAAGTACATTCCCAAGTACCTGCGCCAGCTCCGCGACATGCGCGAGATTGGTTGGGTCGCCCTGGCCGGCGAGCAAGATTGGGACGACGTGTACCGGGACGGCAAGCTGGACGAGAACTTCATGGATGACGCCTGTTATCGCGGTCAACTGTTCACAGCAGAGAGTTCGCGGAAACTTGCATACCTGGTCTACCTCCGTCGCCCTTCCGGGTTCTACCTGGTGGAGTTTCGCAACCAGCTGTTCTCTGTTCGCGTCAACCAGGCCGAGCTGACTAAAGCGCTAGGCGATGACAAGTTGGAGGGCAATCGAGAGATTTTCTACAGCACGTCACGCATCGCTCAAATATCCAACTGCATTCCAGATCTGGACTACCTGGAAAAGGACAGCATCACCGGCGAGCAACGCTACCACTTCAGCTTTGCGTTTCCGGATCAGAGCAGGAACTGCCAGGCCGCCTTGTCGTCCGGAGCGATCGCAGATCCCCGCGGCTTCATCAAGGGCATGCTCGACTTCACACCAGGCGGAAACTTCGAAGGTGGCGCGCGCGAGCTGGCCATTCTCAAGGCGAAGTGGCTCAACGACGTGCGACGGCCTGTACGTACTGTTCGCAGCCTGCCTTTCCTGGGCTACGACGAGGACACCGGTACCTACTGTTTTCCTGAGTTTGGGTTCCAAGGCGGCCGCGAGTTGCCGGTGAACAACCATGGCTTTATCGAGGTAAAAGGCCAGGGCATCAAGACGGCACTATCCACCATCAAGTTCGAGCGGGGCGAAGACTTCGATCCGTCCTGGTTCCCTGACTTCCTGGCGGTGAACGGCATGAACGGCCTGGGCGCATTGTCCTGGTGGACGGCTTCCCTGTTCGTCCAGCAGATCGCCAGCGAGCAAGCATCATTCGGTTTCCTGGAACTGACCGGCGAACCTGGTGCTGGCAAGTCGTCCTTGTTGCGGTTCCTGTGGCGGTTGCTAGGTCGCGAAAACATGGAAGGCACCAAGCCCAGCGGCTCAGGTGCAAGCATGGTCGGTTTGCTCCGAGCCTTCGCCGAGGTGAGCAATCTCCCCATGGTGCTGATCGAGTCTGACCGGACCTATACGGACGCCCAGGGTCGTACCGTGACGGTGCAATTCACCTGGGACGACGTGAAACCCATGTTCGACTATCACGCCCAGCTGCGTGTAACCGGCGTAAAGACTGGAGGCAACGAGAAACGGGTGGACATATGGCGCGGTGCGCTGGCGATCTCGCAAAACGCAAGCGTGACCGGCGACGAGGCCACCCTGTCCCGCATCGTCCACTTCCACTGCACCAAGGACGGACACAGCCTGGCCCTCAAGCCTATGGCCGACCGCCTCAGAACCATGAAAGCAAAGGAGCTGGGTGGCTACCTCCGTCACTGCCTGACCAACGAAAAGCTTTGGCTGGAACGCTACTTCGACGCCTTCCCCCGGTTCGAGCGTCGGCTGATGGCGAATCCTGCAATCAAGGAAATGAGGATCTACCAATCCCATGCCCAGGTCATGGCGGCCGCCTTCGCTACGCAAGCCTTTTTCCCGGACTGGACCGATCGGGACACCGACTATCTGGCCGACCACATTGAAATGCGGGCCATTGATCGCCAGCAGCGATGCAAGTCCGAGGACTCCATGGCCGCGAAGTTCTGGCAGATCTACCACTACCTCAATGAGGACGTAGTGGCGATCAGCGACCGTGACGGCGACCGCGAAGAGATCCGCGAGACGTTGAATCACAGCATCAACAAAGAACTGATCGCCATCAACATCGAGCACTTCCAGCAGCGCTGCAAGATGGCCGGTCAAGAAATGATCCCGGATGCCCTGATACGTAGCGCCTTACCCAAAAGCACGACACACAAGTTCATCGAGACGCGCAGAGCACGCTCCCGCATCGAAAAACGACCTCTGAACCTGTGGTTCTTCAGCAAGCGGGAGGGCGGCTGAAAAGTATGGGGCAGCTATGGCCAGGGGGGCTCTTAGGGATATCAATGGATTTTGTGCAAAGTCCCATGTTTTGTCTGGAACATTCGGAACATTTCTAGATTGATAATAAAAATATCAATAAATACAGGTAGTTAAGCAATAAAAAATGTTCCAGCAGTACCGGAACACACTGGAACACACCGGAACAAAATCCGTTCCGGCATGTTCCGGCAGTGTTCCGGCTGGGACTTTTCACCGAAACATGGCTACAGCCCTTATTCCACGTGGCCTGCAGCCATTTTCAGCAAAAAACATGTTCCGGCATGTTCCAGTAGTACCGGAACATTTTGAATTCGCTGGAGCCCCCGTAAATCAAGGGCTCCAGAAAACCAGCTTTCAAATGTTCCGGATGTTCCGGACGTAAGAAGGGACTACACACGTTTTTATTTGCGCGGGGATTCCGCGTCACCACCAGAGAGAGGTAACACCATGCAAGTTCAAGTCATATCCGGCGAGATGGCCACCGGCAAAACAACGCGGCTCCGTGCCATTCAGGCCGAACTGGAACGCCAGGGCTTACCCGCTGAAATCCACGTCGGGGCGAACTGCACCACTCCCTACTTTGTGAACCTGGTCCGCGACCAGGCCATGACCGGAGCCAAGTACTTCCTGGCCGACGACTGCACCCAGTTTCAGATCAAAGCCGTCATGGAGCTGAAAGCACAGGGCCTGCGCTCCGGCATTCCATCCGACTTTGTCATGCACTTGGTGCGCCAAGCGTAAGGGGGAACGAATGATCATTCACTACAGCGCCAATACCTTGGTCGGAGAGCTTCTGTTGCCCTCGACCTACGTCGATATGTGCACGCCCGAAGATCTCGCGGAACTCGCCGCCGCGTCCCATTGGCGGGACCATCCAGAAGAAACCCCGATGCTCGTCACCGTAGTGCATTTGCAGAACGTGGACGGTCACGATTTGGGCTTTTATGAAGTGCGCAGTGAACAGCGCCAGGTATTCACCGCCCGCCAATTGCGGCAGGTGTGAATGAAAGACGGTGTCGAGGAGTTGCAGCTCCCCGACACCAACCACCACAAGAGGAACAGCACAATGCAAGCACAGCACCCAAGCAGCAGCGAACACAAGGCTACCACAGCCCCTACCCAGCCAGCTGGCAACACGTTCAGACCGACGCGGCCGATGTTGGCCATGGCCATGATCGGCGCCGCTCTGATCGGCTACCAGGTGCACAAGAGCCCCGACGCCCGGCAACACCTGGTCAACCTGGCGGACATGGCCTCAAGCCTGGGGGATCTATCAGAACGGGATGCGGCCGTGGTCGCCGATCTGCTGGCAAAACCCATCATGCCGCCCCACATACAGGGAGAAACCCGTTATGTCTTTTGACCCCCAACAGATGCCCTGCAGTAGAACCAAGCCCATCACCGCACACATGCTTGGGATCAGGCTCTGCACCGCGGCCCGCGAAGCCAACCTGGATAGAGAGGAAATGATTCTGCGCGCCTCGATCAATGATCAGTTGTCCTTTGAACTGACGGTGGAAAACTTCCAGGTCAATGACGACGGGGTTCTGATCATCACAGTCCCGGCGGAGGTCATGGCCGGCACCATTGATACCGCCAATGCCGAACAGAAAAGGGGCGAGCCATGCTAATCGATGGCCAAATGATCGCTATCGACGACGCGCAGTACGAGAACGTCCGTCAGCAGCTGCAACTGCCTGCAGGCTATATGCTGGTCGAAGCAACCCGAATGCTCATGCATCAAACCGGCAATGGACTGGTACAGATTCCGCTCCCGCTTGGCTACGTCGTCGGAGCATTCGAAAACCTGGAAGGGCATCGCCAGTACGGGGTTGTCGAGCTGACCAGGCTCAAACACCCCATCTAAACCAACATCTACTTAGGGCGCTTCGGCGCCCTTTTTTGCGGCTGGCCGTACTGCAGGACGAGACATTGAGCAATGCTAATCTGATAAATAGCCGGATAAATCTGAAATCATCTGACTGATTTAAAGATCGCGAAATGATTGCAAAATCGTACAACCCTAGTGAGAAAACCACCCACCCAACTTTGAAATGCAATCAATATATCGATAGAAAACATAACAATGACAACGACGCGCCAGGCTAAATACCTCGGTACAATATTATTATACCGACTCATTTCATATCGACACCTTCGTCACGCTGGCGCGGCGGCGTCTCCGCGCCCTTACATACTTACTTACTTACACATGTACGAAATTAAACTTTCCTGTATTCCTACAAGCCGTTACTCCACGATTCCGTTGGCAGGAGGGTCTAAAAAGCCAAGACGCCAGCAATTGCTAGGCAAAAGCAAGATCACTTGCGTGTCAGAAGCCTTACAAAAAAATAGTTCACAGGATTTTTTGTATTTTTCAAGGGGGTTAAAAACCGCTTGACTCGCCAAATTTGATACCTAAACTTAAAACCATTCGAGAACAGCCAAACATGGACTTTTGCAATGAGTGACGCCCAATCGAAATTGACAGAGCTGATTGATGACGTAGAGAACTTTGGTCATAAGTTCACGTTCTTTGTTCATGCCGTAAGTGGAGACTCACAACTATCAGGGCGCGCTCTTACGGGATTTCTTGAGTGCGGTTTAGAAAGCCTTGAACAGTTCAACGCCATTGAAGAGAAGCTGAAAAGCTACAGGGAAAATTGCATTCCCAACTGATCGAATATTTCACGCTGCTTAGCCCGAGGCATGGCCCGAAGACGGTCGAACAGCAGGCGATCAACCGCCTGCGCCGACGGGCTCAACGTGTGAGAAAAAGTGAGGTTCGCAACCCATGTGTGCCCACAGTGGATCGCATCGGTGCACTGACAGTAGAGCTTCGCAAACTCATTCGACAGATCTTCACGCGACACAATCCGCCCCTTGTTTCCACAAGCCTTGCAGTACACCCGCATCCTCTCCCCTCCCCAAGGTTCCGTTTAAGGCACCATTTTGACACAACATCTTGTGTCTTCAGTGAGTTACGCCCGCTAAATCAAGGATTTTCTCCAGGCACCACGGGATCTCTCCAAGCAATCCGGCGATCGGGCCGCAATGTGTCGTTCAACTGGTTGAACAACTGACAGATCGGCCGGATCTCGTTACTGGTGTAAACGCGATCGATCTTTTCGATATCGCCAAAGCCGGTGCTGTTTTCCGGGATGATGCCGGCCAGCGCAGGGTTCATCCTCCAGGCAGCGATTACGTCATTGCGCGTGATGTTCTTCACCTTCTCCAGCTCGTCCTTGGCCTGGAAGTCACCGACCGGGATGATCTGGATTGCCTTCTCCGTTCCGCCCGGGATGTTCACGAACATCGAGCGGAAGTTGCCCACGCCCTTACTCGCGCTGATCTGCTCGCGCAGGTTGTCCTCGTCTTCTTCCGATAGGTTCGCGTCGTTGGTGTAGAAGATGTACCCCGCATGCGCTCCGTTGCTGTAGTAGCGCCGACGGAACAGCGTCGCCGCCTCATTGAGTAGCAGCGACTGCATGCCGCCCAGGTATTCAGGGATCCCATATACATTCTGTTCGACGTCATAGTTAAGGACGTGCTCGATCTCGTCCTTGTCAAACTCGATCTCCTGCCCGTTCGGCTGCAGCATCACAAACCCGCCATCGACTTTGACGCGCATGTTGATGGCCGGCAGGTGCTCCAGCTCCATGACCTGGCCGAACAGGTTGAAATGGCGCAGGAAATAAGCCTCGCCAAATACAACGAAGTCCAGGAAGGCAGGACCCGCGGTCGCGACACCACAGCCTTGGGACGGGATGAACTCACGCAACAACAGATTGCGCTTGAACCCTGGAATGGCGCCGTGATGAGCATTTGCGCGCAGCAGCTTGGCCAGGCCCTGACGCGATACTGGCGGCGTGTAGATCCGGCCGTTTTCGCTGGCGAAGACGCCCAGGTACTGCCCGATATTCTCTGTCAGCACCTGCTCCGGCGCTCCGAACGAGAACGCCCGTGTGGGCCTTGATTCCTGCTTTACCTGCTGCTTTTTTCGCTGTCTGGCCATTACCTGATCCGGTGATTGCGTAGCGGCTGCGCCGCTGCTTGTTGGTGTTGAGTGGTTCATGGGCCAGGGCGTGCATGATCGCCCAAGCCACGTCTGCATGCCCGGTGGCATCGGTACGTGACGCGCTATAAGTCACCTGGCCGCTATTGGTGGTGCCGCGCTTGATCGTCAAGAACGCCTGGGCGACGTCACTCCAGCCAGCGTCCCATTCGATCCGGCGTCCTTGAATCGTGTCCTGGGCCTTGAGAACCAACGTGTTCTTGGCCTCAAGGCTGTAGTGGATCGGCGTCGCTCGCGGATAGAAATCGCGCACCAGGTCGAACACGCCGTAACCGATGCCAGTCGTGTCGATGCCAATGTGCTGCACGTTAAAGCGCTCGGTGAGCTTTTTGACCTGGGCCGCTTGAAACGTGAACGACTGCCCACGCCAGCTGTGTTTCTCCAGGATCCTGAACTTGGCCCCGGGCTCCAACGGCGGCGCAATAACAACGCACGTGGCGTCGTCTCGGGTACGGCTGGGGTCATACCCAAGCCAGACGGGGCTGTTGCCGTATGGCCGGGCGTCGTCGGGGTCGTAGTCAGTCCACAACGACAGATCCGAATAGCAGCGCTCCAGGTCCGCCAGGGAGAACGCGCTTTGGGTGCTGTCGATGAATTTGCACATGAACAGCTGATCAAAGCGGTCCTCGTCGTTCTCCAGGTGTAGCCGCTCGATGTTGAACAGATTGCAGCCACCGGCCTGGGCGTCCAGAACGGTGATGACCTTGCGCCACTGACCATCGGGGCACAGGGCGCCCTGGTGAATCTCCGCCTCGCTGGGCCAGTCCTTGCCCAGCTTCTTGCCGCGCTTGCTGTTGCGGAACTCTTCGCCTGTCCAGAACGGATAGGCTTCGTGTGTAACGGCGCTCGGCGTCGAGAAGTAGGTTTGCCGCCACTTTTCATGTGCGGCCATACCGCTGGCCACGCCCTGGATCTTGTCGAAACGGGGGATCCAGAAATATTCGTCAACGTAGAGGTGCCCGTGATAGCTCTGCGCCGTGGAGGCGTTGGTGGACAGAAAGCGCAGTTCCGCCCAGGGCTTGCCGTCTTTACTCAAGACGATAGGGTTACCCGTCAGCTCTATATCGAACCACTTGCTGGCGAAGCTGATGATGTAGCTGCGGAACACTTCCGATTGGGCGCGGCTCGCCGACAGAAACAGCTGGTTGTCGCCCGTCAACACCGCATCCATGAAGGCTTCGGCCGCGAAGTAATATGTCAGTCCGACTTGACGGCTTTTCAGGATGTTGCGGATCCGCGCCGTCAGCGGGTTCTGTTTCGCGGCCAGCAACTCCTGCTGGTAGCCGAACATGGTTGAGGTGAATTTCTCTAGGAAATCCACCTCAGTCAGGACGGATATGTCGTTCTTGGCCTTTTTCTCGCGCTTCTTCGTTCCCTTATCGCTACGGTCACGGCGTTCACTCCGGGGCCGACCGCGGCCGTCTTGGTGCTCTGCCGAGGGTTCAACGGCCGGCGTTGGCAATGGCTTTTGCGATTGCGCGGCCAGCCGTCCGCGCAATGTGGTCAGGCGGTCCAGCTCGTCCAGTTCGCCCTTGGTCAAAGTCTCCGACTTTTCCAACAACAGGGTGATTCGCCGGCTGACGGCCGTCAGCGGTTCCTCGTCGGTCAACATGTCATCCCAACCGCCCTGGCGGATCCAGTAGTAGATGATCCGGATGTTTGGCAGGTTGAGCTGCGCCTGAATTTCCCGCGGCTTGTGGCGGCGTAAATAGAGGCGTTTGGCGGCTTCTTTAACTTCTGTCGAGTAATACATGGGCCGCAGTCTATGCGGCGAAAACACCAGGAACGCGCAGTTAAATTCCGCAATTCTCCTAGAACGCAAATATAGGAGAACAGCGGATTTGAATCGTTTGTTTGACCTCCTGCAGCTCCCTATCGTGGCGGCACCAACCACCGATAGCGCAGTTAACACCCATGCCACGCTCCCTTGTTTCGTTCTGGAAACGTGTCGCAACTAGCGGCATGACCGCCGATGGTCGCGAGATCCCTGCCCAGGACCTGCGCGATATCGCCGAGACCTACAAAGCCTCTTTCTATACAGCTGTAATCTGGTGCGACCACGAACGCTGGCCTGGTTCCCATGGCACGGTATACGCCGTGCGCCTGGTCGAGGACGGCGAAGATTTGCAGCCTGGTGAAGTGGCTCTGGAAGCCCAGCTAAAGCCCAACGATCAGTTGCTCTACCTGAATGATCGCGGCCAGAAGCTGTTCACCAGCATCGAAATCACCCCGAACTTTCGAGGCACCGGCAAGGCATACCTGACCGGCCTGGGCGTCACCGACGAACCCGCAAGCGTCGGCACCCAGGAACTGTACTTTTCGAAGCGCTCCAACAAGACCTCTTACTACGCCGCGTCAGTAGCCATGGGCTCGTTCCGTGACGCCCAACCCCAGGGTGAAATCGGCCGGCTTGCGGCCATGTTCACCAGCTTGTTCAAGCGCTTCGGCCTCGAAGAATCCCCCGCAACCCCGCAACCCCCAACCGAGAGCACACCCCGAATGGATGAAGCTACAGCCAAAGCGCTGCAGGCACTGCTGGAGCAGCTGTTGCTGGTCGCTGCCGGCATTCAAGCAGTAATTGAGCCCGCCACCGAAGACGCCGACGAACCCGACCAGGCACCGATCGATGATGTCGAGAGCGCCGTTGCCGAGATTGTCGAGCAGGCCGCCGCCGATCGCGAATTTGCCCGCCGTGGTAACACCGACAAGCGCCTGGCCAACATCGAGTCGCTGCTGACCAAAGCTTTCAGCACCGTCAAAACCCGCCAGGTGCCACGCACCACCGGCGCTGCCAAGCCGGCCAAGAAGCGGGTGGTCTGACATGAGCAAAGCACTGTCCACTCACGCCCTGAACCAGTATTGCCTGCTGCGCCTGGCGATCGCCGAGGCATATAGCGTTGATGACGCCAGCCAGCAATTCAGCGTCGAACCGTCCGTTGCCCAGGAGCTGAACGACAAGATCACGGAAAAATCGGACTTCCTGGGCCGAATCAACGTGATTGGCGTGTCGGAGATCAAGGGCGAAAAGGTCATGCTCGGAGTGTCCGGTCCGGTCACCAGCCGCACCAACACCAAGACTACTGACCGCGAGGCTCGGGACGTTTCCAGCCTGGACGGCATCGGGTACGAGCTGTTTCCGACCGAATCCGATGTAGGCCTGCCCTACGCCAAGATCGATGCCTGGGCGAAGTTCCCAGACTTTGCCGAACGCTACGCCGCTGCTGTTCAACGCCAGATCGCGCTCGACCGGATCATGATCGGCTGGCACGGCACCCATGCTGCGCCGCAGACCGACCTGAAAGCCTTTCCGATGCTTGAGGACGTGAACAAGGGCTGGCTGCAGATCGCCCGCGAGCAGATCCCAGCCCAAGTGCTGAAAGAAGGCAAGACCGCTGGCAAGGTCACCCTCGGCGTAGGTGGCGACTACGCCAACCTTGATGAGCTGGTGCACGACGTCAAGCAGATGATCGATCCGGTGCACCGCGACGCCGGCGACCTGATCGCCATCATCGGTAGTGACCTGCTGGCCCATGACAAGGGCAAGCTGTACGCCAAACAAGGCGATACCCCGACTGAGAAAGAGCGCATCGAAGGCGCCCAGGTAATCGCAACCTACGGCGGCCTGCCGAGCTTCATCGTGCCGTTCTTCCCTGTGAACGGGGTGGTGGTCACGAGCTGGGACAACCTTTCGATCTACTACCAGGACAGCAGCTGGCGCCGCCAGTTGATCGAGAACCCGAAACGTTCGCGCACTGAGGACTACAACAGCCGCAACGAGGGCTACGTGATCGAGCAGCTTGAGAAATTCGCGGCAGCTGAAAACGTTGAAGCACTACCATCCCCAGCGCCAGCGCCTCAGCCATGAGCCTTGCACTCCAGCACAAGCGGCGGACCCTGGCCCTGGGTCCGGTTTCCTTCGACGTCGGCGTGGTAGCGGCCTACTCGGCCGACACCGCCTTGAGCAGTCCCGCGAACGCCCAGAAGCACCTGCAGCTGATGCTGTCGGCCCTGGACGTGGACCTGGACCGTATCAGCGCGATCAACAGCCGAGACGACCGGCAACGGCTCAAGCGCGATGAGCTGCTCCCCAAGTACAGCGACTACGTGACGCGCTACCGGGAAAGCGGCCTGAACTACCCCAACCCGGTGTTGATGCAAGTCCTGGTGTGGTTGTTCGACACCGTGCAGTTCGAAGAGGGCCTGGAACTTGCCAACTTCGCGATCGAGCAGGGCCAGGCCATGCCGGAGCGCTTCAACCGCGACGTGCCGACCTTTGTTGCTGACGAGCTGATCGATTGGGCCGAGGCCGAATATAAGGCCGGCCGCAGCCCTGAGCCCTATGTCTCAAACCTGCTGACTTGGGTAGACGGTCGCTGGGATCTGTTCGAACGCATCCCGGCCCGCTACCACAAGCTGCTTGGCATCTTGGCCATCGATGCCAAGGATTGGGCGAAAGCCATCACTCACTTTGAACGTGCCACCGAGCTTTACAAAGAAATTGGCGTAGGGACGCGCCTGGAAGGTGCCCGCAGGGCACTGGCCAAAGAACAGGCCTCGAAGGCCACCGAATAACCGACTCCCCCCCCCAGCGGGAACCCGTGAAACGAGTCAGCCATTTATGGCCCGCCCCGTTGAAACGGTGTTTCCCGCCCTATTTGAGCGGCCAGCAATGAGTTTTTCCGGGAAACCCACCACCTTTGTGGATCAGAAGATCGAGAACGACGGCTTTTGGCCCGACCTGTCGCTGTCTGAGCTGCAGAAAGAACAGCGCCTGCCGGCGGAGTTCCTGGTGGAACTGATGGCTGACGCTGTAACCATGGCCATGATCGAGGTCAACGACGACCTGGCCAAATTGAAAGCCCGCTGGCAGGCCGCCGGCATCGACAACGTCGAAACCGCGGACTCCAGGCTGCTGCCTGAGCGATCCCACAAGGTCAGGCTCTACAAGCGTGCTGTCTACTGCCGCACCAAAGCCAGCGCCCTGCAGCAGTTTGCCACCGTCACCCGCCGCGAAAGCGCCGAGAACACCGGCAAGGAAGCCCCTGAGCGCGAATCCACGTTCTTGGCTTTCAGCCAACAGGCCGTGCGCGCCCTGCAGGGCCGTGGCCGCATCACGGCGGCGCTGTTATGACCAAGCTGCAGGCGCTGACCGCCTATCTCCTGGAACGCCGCCTGGTCGAGCCTGAACAGCTCGACAGTTGGACGGAGCAGGTAACGCTGGAACTGGTTTGGAAACCCGACCTGGACGGCATGCACCTGGGCGACATGCGCTACCGCGCCGCGCTCGTCCTGGAGCGCTTCGCCGACCACCCGGCGCGGCTGATGGCCCTCATTGGCAGTTGGCTGGAAACCCACGATCCGGAACGCGATCGGCATGCACTACCCGCGCCGCTGTTCGCCGTCGAGCCCCAGGACAACGACTTGTTCGAGGTGGACATAACCCTGGAGTTCGTCGAACCGCAATACCTTTCCGAGGATCCTGCAGGCGAGATCGAGGCCTTCGGCAAGACCTGGGCTTTCGTCCCGTTTGATCTGTGGGTTGCCGAGCATGGCGAGGTGGCCACCGATGGCTGAACGTAGTGCGTTCACACTCGACGCACGCGGCCAGCTGGGCGTGCGTGAGCAGCTGGCGCTGCTGAGCCTGCCGCCGCAACTTCGGCGCCGGCTGCTGAACCAGGTAACCAAGCGCGTGCGGACGATGAGCCGTAAGCGCGTGCGCGACCAGCAGAACCTGGACGGCTCGCCTTTCGCACCGCGCAAGGGCGACGGCAAGGGCAAAAAGAAGATGGAAGCCGGCCTGGCCAAGCTGATGTTGGTCACTCGCCTGAGCGCCGACGAAGCCGAACTGGGCTGGCGAAACGCCCTGACCCGTTGGGTCGCCGCCCAACAGCACAACGGCGTCAGCGAACGTCGCACCGCGGCGCAGATGCGCCGCTGGAACAAGACACCCCCAGGCCTGGCGGCCACCGACAAGCAGGCCAAGCGCCTGCGCCGGTTGGGCTTTCGCGTGCGCCAGGCTGGCAAAAAGACCCTGACCCGGCCGTCAGTGGCCTGGATTCAGGAGCATGTGAGCTACGCCAAGGCCGGGCTGCTGATCCGCATCCTGGACGACGAACGTCGCGAGTCCACCGGCGCGCAGAGCTGGGAAATCACTCTGCCGAAACGCCAGTTCATCGGCGTGAACACCCAACGCGACACCAGCCTGTTGGTTAACCAGGTGTTGCAACAAATCCTCAATTCCCCCCGCTAACGAGGCACTGCATGGCACTCGGTCAAGTCACCGTCGACAATCTCAATCTGGGCCAGGGTGCCGTTAAAGAGATTGAGCGCTATTTCCTTTTCATCGGCCCTGCCAGTAAGAACGTCGGTCAGTTCATCCCGCTGAACACCGATAGCGACCTGGACACTGCCCTGGGCATTCCGGCCAGCGACCTGAAAACCCAAATCACCGCCGCCCGTCTCAACGGTGGCCAGCGCTGGGCGTGCATTGCCGCGCCGATCGGCATCGAGGGCGAATGGGCCCCGGCGCTGGAGAAGGCCCAGCAGCAAGGGTTCTCGGTCGAGGCCGTGGTGATTACAAAGCCGGTGACCACGGCCGCCGAGCTATCGGCCATGCATGACGCCGCCATAGCCCTGAACAATACCTATGGCCGCCGTGTGTTCGTCATGGCATCCACTGCCGGCATCACTGCAGAACAGACCTGGTCGCAATACGTGACCGGACAAAAGGCCCTGGTGGCCAACCTATTGGCGCCGCGCGTCCTGGTCGTGCCGCAACTGCATGGCAATGACCTGGGCGTGCTGGCCGGGCGCCTGGCCAATGCGACGGTCAGCATTGCTGACAGCCCGATGCGCGTGGCCACCGGCGCGGTGCTGGGCCTGGGCTCGGTGCCGGTCGATGGAGAAAAAGTGCCTCTGCCGTCGGCGGTGCGCAGCGAGCTGGACCGGGCCCGGTACTCGGTGTCGCAGACCTATCCCGACTATGAGGGCGTGTATTGGGGCGACGGCAACATGCTGGACAGCGATGCCAGCGACTACCAGGTCGTGGAATACCTGCGCATCACTGACAAGACCGCTCGCCTGATCCGTCCGCTGCTGATCCGTCGCGTAGCCGATCGCCGCTTGAACAACACCCCCAACAGCATTGCGGTCAACACCAACCAGCTGATGGCGCCGATGCGTGCCATGGCCAAGTCCACCACCTTTGCGGGCCAGGTGTTCCCCGGCGATATCGAACCACCGAAGGACGGCGACCTGGTGCTGAACTGGCTGAGCAAAACCAAGGTCGTGGCCTTCTTCAAGATCCGGCCCCTCAACTGCCCAAAGGACCTGCAGGCGAACATCGCCCTGGACCTTTCCAACGACAAAACGGAGTAACGCCCCATGGCAAAAATTGGCGGCAAGAACTTCGACGTGAGCCTGGGCGACCTCTCGCTACACGTCGAAAGCTGCACATTGGACATTACCGACAACTCGGCAGTGGCCCAAACCCGGGGCGTGCCCGATGGCTACGTGGATGGGGACGTGACGGCGGCCGGCGAAATGGAGCTGGACACCACCAATTTCAATGTGCTGATCGACGCGGCGCGCTCGGCGGGCAGCTTCCGCGCCCTGAAACCCTTTGACGCGGTGTTTTTCGCCAAGGCTGGCGAGGACGAGGAACTGCGCGTGGAGGCCTTCGGCTGCCGGGTGAAGCTGTCCAGCCTGCTGTCGATCGACCCGAAAGGCGGCGAGAAGAGCAAACACAAGGTGCCATTCGACGTCACAAGTCCGGACTTCATCCAGATTAACGGCGTTCCGTACCTCGACGCGGCCGAGATCGAGGGGCTGCGCTGATGGTGTGCCCGTTCGACCGCGCCCAGGCCTTGGAGCAACGCCAACGTGACCAGGCGATCGCCGCCCAATTGGCCCAGCCGCGCCCGAGCGGGCCCAGCCATACCCATTGCCTGGACTGTGACGACCCTATTCCGGAGAAGCGCCAGGCCCTGGGCGGAATGATCCGATGCGTGCCCTGCCAGACCCTTTTCGAGCGTACCGCACGATGACCACCCGCCTGCAGAAAACGAAAATGGAGATCCGCATGGCTCTCTTGGAACAGCGCCTGGACGACCTGGTTTCACATCATGAATCAGTGCCCGGGCGCGTCACGCGCCTGGAAAGCGAGTTCAAGCAGTTCACTGCTGAGCTGGCCGCCCTGAACGAGGGCCAGCGCGTTCTGACCGCCACTGTGGCCGACATTGGCACCAAGGTCACCCGTGTACTGGCCATTATCTCTGTACTGGCTGTGGTCGCGCAGATGGTCGTGCCGGTGCTGCTCCGGATGGTGTTCCCATGAGCCTGCGCCAGAAGATCCTCGCCGGCACCCTCGGCCTGGTCCTGGGCAGCGGCACGCTGATGGCGTTTCTCGGCAAATGGGAAGGCGAAGGCCAGAACGTCGTATACGCCGACAAGCTGGCCCGGGGCCTGCCGACTGTCTGCAAAGGCATCACCAGGTACACCAGCCCTTACCCTGTGATCGTTGGCGACTACTGGTCGCCGGCGCGCTGCGCCGAGGTGGAACAACTGGTGGTCGAGAAGGGCCAGTTGGCCCTGGCGGACTGCCTGGATAACCCACGGATCAGCCAGAACACCTTCGACGCCCTGAGCAGTCATGCCCACAACGTGGGCGTGGCCAACACCTGCGCGAGCCGTGCCGTTGGCCTGGTCAACGCTGGCCGTATCGCTGACGGCTGCAGGGCGATCGCCTGGGCACCTAACGGCAAAACGCCGGTGTGGGCATTCGTCACCGACGCCCGAGGCCGCAAGCAGTTCGTTCAAGGCCTGCACAACCGCCGGCTGGACGAGATGGGGCTGTGCTTGAAATGACTTTTTCACCGTGGCGCCTGGCGCTGTTCGCGTTGGTGGCTGGCCTGCTGCTGTGGGCCGCCTTCGACTGGCTGACCGACCAGGTCGACGAGGCCCAGCGCGAGCGCGACCAGGCGCGATACGAACGGGACGGCCTGCGCGAGGCAGCCCGCCTCAGTGGCGAGTTGCTCGCTGAGCGTGACGCCATCGACCGTCAACGAACCCAGGAACTGACCCATGAACGCAATCAAAACCTGCTGCTACAGCGTGCTGTTGACGCTGGCCATCAGCGGCTGCTCGTCAAAGCCGCTTGTTCAACCCGGGGCACCACTGATCCCGGAGCCGGCGGCCTGGCTGATGCAGGATCCGCCGAACTCACTGCAGACGCTCGATCGGATTATTTCACCCTCCGCGATCAGCTCGCCCTCAGTCGGCAAATGATCCTCGGCCTGCAGGGCCACGTCCGTGTCCTGCAGGACTACGTCCGTCGTGCCTGCGGGCGCTGATTCACCCCTTTCATTCAATCCAATAGGAGCAACACCCATGACCGAACGCACCGAAATCACCCTGGAAGTCGGCGAACAAGAATTCACCTTCACCCTGACCCCGGCGGACGTGACCAAGTATTTCAACGCGCTGACCCAGAACAACAAGGTTGCCCCGGGCAACAACCTGATGATGACCACCGTTGCCCAGGATCAGCGCGCCACCCTGAAACCGCTGTTGGCCAACCCGGTGATGGTGATGCAACTGGCCGGCGCGCTCCTCGAGGAGTACGCACCGAACGTTGAGGTGATCGTAAAAAAGCGCTCGAGCACGCCGAGCGCCTGACCGAAAACGGCCTGGGCCAGCTGATGGCCCTGACAAACCGCTGGCTACCTGGTGCCGAGCCCACGCCCGAGGCGATGGGCACGGCCAAGTGGCTGGAGGACGAATACTGGAGACGCATGGAGTTTGCCGTGGCTAGCGGCATCGCCCTTGCGCTGAACGGGTAACGACTTTGGCAGACCGTAGCGCCAGCCTGGCTTTCATCCTGAGCCTGACCGACAAGGTCACCGCGCCCCTGGGCAAGGTGAAAATGGGCTTTTCCGATCTGGCCGAACAGAGCGAGAAGCACATTAAAACCATGGGCCTGGGCTTGGGCGGTCTGACGGCGGCCGTGGTCGGGATTCAGCAATCCCTAGCGCCAGGGCTGGAGGTCAATCGCGCCCTGGGCGACATCCGGTCGCTGGGCGTGGCCGATGACGCGCTGGCCGCGCTCAACGCCAAATCGCTGGAGTTCGCGGTGAACTACGGCGAGAACGCCCGGGAGTTCGTGGCCTCGGCGTACCAGATCGATGGCGCCATCAAAGGGCTGGTCGGCAACCAGCTGGCCACCTTTACCAACGCCAGCAACCTGGTGGCCAAGGCCACCAAGACCGACGGCGAAACCATGGGCGAATACGTCGGCACGCTCTACAACCTGCAGAAAGTGCAGGCCGACGCCATGGGCAAAGGCGCATGGGTCGAGCGGTTGGGCGGCCAGACCGCGCTGGCGGTCCAGCTGTTCCGCACCAGCGGCGCCGCAATGAAAGACGCCTTCAAGGAGGCCGGGGCGATCGCCACGACTGCAGGCGTGGACCTGGCCGAGCAGATGGCGGTGATTGGCACCCTGAGCAGCACCATGGAAGGCGGCGACGCCGGCGGCCGCTACAAGGCGTTTTTCGAGAACATCGGCGCCGCCTCGGAAAAGCTGGGCATGAAGTTCATCGACCAGCAGGGCAAGCTCCTGCCGATGATGACGATCCTGGACAAGCTGCAGGGCAAGTTCGGCGACCTGACCAGCGCCTCGGCCGGGACCAAGCTGCTCGAGGCCTTCGGCGGCGAAGGCGCCCAGGTGATCGGCGCGCTGGCCAAGGACACCGGCCGGCTGCGCAACGGCATCGAGCAGCTGGGTAAGGTGCGGGGCCTGGAGAACGCCGAGCAGATGGCCCGGGCGATGGTCGACCCGTGGCAGCAATGGGCGTCCCTGGTCGAGGTCATGCGCACGGTGTTTGGCCAGGTGCTAATTCCGGTGCTGACGCCGTTCATGAACAAAATGGTGGCTATCGGCAAAACCCTGGTGCGCTGGTCGCAGCTGTTCCCGAACATCACCCGCGTGATCGGCATCACCGCGCTGACCATCATGACAATCATTGGCGCCATGTCGCTGCTGACCCTGGTGGTGGGCATCGCCAAGATGACCTGGTTAGGCCTGGTCACCGTGTGGAAAGTCGCCCAGTTGCTCAGCCTGCGCACCGTCGCGGGGTTCATCCTGCAGAAGCTGGCAATCCTGGCTTACGTCACGGTGATCTACACGCTGAGCGCCGGCCTGGCCCTTATTCGCGGCGTGATGTTGCTGTGGCAGGGCGCTATCTGGCTTGTGAACGCTGCACTGCTGGCCAACCCGGTGGTGTGGATCGTGATCGCCATCGGCGCCCTGGTCGCGGCCGTGGTTGCTGCGGTCGTTTATTGGAACGAGTGGACCGCGGCGCTACTCAACAGCGAGGCCTTCCAGTTTGTCAGCGAGCAGTTGCAGGCGCTGTCGGATTGGTTCAATTCCATGGACGGCTGGTCCGGCATGGCCAAGGCCGCCTGGGACAGCATCGTCGGCGTCTTCACCAAGGCCATCAATGGCCTGATCGAGATGATCAACAGCATCCCCGGCGTGAACATCGAAGCGCGCCTGGGCGCCATGCCGGAGGTGCCCGGCATCGAGGCAGCGACCAGCGCCGCCGACACCGCCAACGCCGCGCAGAAGGCCCAGCAGACCATCAATGCGGCCATCCCTAGCCTTTCCCCGACGCGGCCGTCAGCAGTGCCGCCTGGCGGCCTGCTGACCCGCATTCAGAACAACACCAACAACCAGAACAAGGGCACGCATGTGGAGAACGTGAACATTCACACCGGCAAGGCCATGACCCCGCTGGAAATGGAAAACATGGTCGCCATGGCGGTGGGCGGATGAGCGAGTACGTGGACCTGCTGATCGTCGACAACGACCTGGCGCTGGATCCGTCGCACCAGCCGCGGCCGATCGAGGACCGCGCCTGTATCGCCCAGGACATTGCACACATGATCCGCGACAGCGCGCTACTGGTCACCCTTGTGGCCGAGCGCGACCGCCTACGGCAACGCGACTGCATCCAGCAGATGGAGCTGCTGGTAGAGGATGACGAACGCCTTGTGCCGGGTACGGCGCGCATCACGCAACAGGAGCCAGGCCAGTATATGGTCACCGCCAAAACCCTGAAATTCGGTTCGATTGAGGTAAGTCTGTGAGCGAGGTCGATTTTAAAAAGGTGATCGCCGATGCCGGCATTCCGACCACCGAGGCCGGATTGAAGGCCGCGTGGGAAAAGGAGGTCGAGGCCCAGGGCGCCAAGGTCGCCAACACCAGCAGCTATTCGCCATTCTGGCGGGTGATGACCGCGCTGGTGACAAAGCCGGTGCTGTGGCTGCTGGACTTCCTGAGCCTGACCGTGCTGCCGAACTTCTTTGTGAAAACGGCGGTGGACGCCTGGTTGGACACGCTGGCATGGGCGGTCAACGTCGAGCGCAAGGGCGCAACGAAAGCCCAGGGCAGATTGCTGTTTACCCGGGCCACGCCGGACGGCGTCTTGGAACTGGAAAAGGGCATTGCAGTGCAGTCGGCCGCAATCAATGGCAACGTTTACCAACTGGTCACCACGGCGCCGGCGACGTTCCAGCAGGACCAGCTGCAGCTGGCGGTCCCGGTGGAGGCGATCGATGCCGGCAGCGGCTTTAACCTGGCGCCGGGGTACTACGCCATCCTGCCGGTGCCCGTGCCGGGGATCGTCCAGGTGGTGAACCAGGATGGCTGGCTGGAGTCCCCCGGTGCGGATCCGGAGCCGAACGACCAGCTGCGCCTGCGCGTGCGCAACCAGTTCTCGGCGGTGAACCAGTGGCATACCGACGCGGTGTATCGCGCCATGATTTCCGCCTTCCCGGGTGTGCGGCCGGATGGCGTTTACTTCGAGCACGGCGCGCCCCGTGGCCCGGGCAGTGCAAACGCCTACGTGCTGTTCGATGCCGGCGTGCCGGCGGACAGCTACCTGCAGGAGATCAACGCCCATATCCGTGATCTGGGCAACCATGGCCACGGCGACGACCTGCTGGCCATGGTCATGCCTGAAACCCTGGTCAACCTCCTGGTGACCGTCTGGCCGTTCGCCAACCAGACACCGGCGCAGGTCGCTGACCTGCAGCATGAGGTCGAGCTGTTTGTGCGCGCCGCGTTCCGCGAAAGCACGCCTCGGGACTACCAGCCGACGCTGACCTACCCGCAATCACGGTTCAGTACCAGCCGCCTGACCGAGGAACTGCACCGGCAGTTCGCCGGCATCGAGGCGGTGAAGTTCACCCCGACAGACGACATTGTCAGCGGCCTGTCGATCCCACGCCTCGAAAACCTGACGGTGATGATGAAGTGATAAAGCTGAAATTGCCGTTCTGGCTCGCCGGCACCGAGCTGTCGAAGCTGACCGCCGCCGCGCAGGCCTGGTGGGAAACCGTCACCGAATGGTTGCGCTGGCCGTATCTGCAGATCGATCCAGACACCTGCCACATGACCATCCTGGAGCTATGGGCCTGGCAACGGGACGTGACCCGCTTCAACGGCGAGCCCGAGGCACTGTTCCGGCTGCGTGTGAAATACGCCTTCGTCAACTCAGTGGACGCCGGCAGTACAGCCGGCATGAAACGCATTTTCGAGCGCTTGGGCGTGGGCTACGTCGAGATAGAGGAGCGCCACCCGGACCGGGATTGGGACGTGGTGCTGCTCAAGTTCAGCAACACGCAACTGTCGCTCAACCCCGAGCTGCTGCGCGTGCTGATTCAGCAATACGGCCGGACGTGCCGGCGCTATGACTTCGTGACCATCACCCCCGTGGGCCTGCGAATGGCCCTGATCGACTTCAACGACGACCAGCAGACGCTGGTGGCCAGCCTGTAGGAGCGCACTGTGAGCGCAAGCATTACCATCGCCGGCGAAAGCCAAATCGCCCTGAAACAAAGCCAGAAAAAGCCGCTGATTATCAGCACGTTCATTTTCGCCAACGTGCCCGAGCTGGATCCTGTCGCGCCGATCGATCGCGCTGCAGGCAAGCCGCCGGCGGAACAGATCGTCCACATCTACAGCATTCCCGCGAAAAACGCCGGCTACGTGAACCCCAACCAGGTGGTGTACAGCGCACAGCTGGGGTCGGATATCGGTGATTGGGATTTCAACTGGGTCGGTCTTGAGGACGAGGACGGCGTACTGTTCGCGGTTTCCTCCGTGCCGCTGCAGCAGAAGCGCAAGAACATCCCTCCGCTGCAGATCGGCAACAACGTGACCCGCAACTTTCTGGTGGCCTTTGACGGCGCCCAGGAACTGACAGGCGTCACTATCGACGCCGCAACTTGGCAGCATGACTTTACTGTGCGCCTGGCCGGCATAGATGAGCGCGAGCGGTTGAGCAATTACGATATGTTCGGGCGCGCTTGCTTCTTCGGTGGTTCGCTACAGGTGGAAAAGGTCGATGGTCTGTACCGTCTCAAACTTGGACACGCCTACGTTCAAGGCATCCGCATAGGCCGGCCTACGATGTTGCCGATCAGCCCGCCGGCGCTACCGACAACTGTCTGGCTAGACGTGGCACTACAGCGGAAATTGAACGACGTGGTGGCCAACTGGCAAGTGGTGTTCGGCGCCGATCGGGCGGACTACACCGACAGCACCGGCATAAAGCACTACTGCATCCCCCTTGCAGATCTGCCGAACGCCAACACCATCATCGACCGCCGCACGGTCGAAAACATTCTGAAACCGATGGTCCAGTATTTTGCGGCCCGCGATGGCGATTACCAAGGCTTGCGGGCCCGGGCGACGACGAAAGAAGACGTGGACCTGGGCAACTTGCCGAACGCCAAGAGCGATGATCCTGCGACAAACAGCAGCGAGATCCTGGCCACCACCGCCGCCCTGAACAAAGTACAGCAGCAGGTCGGCGATTCGATGACCGGGATGATCGGGATGTTCCTGATGCACACCCCGCCGCCTGGCTGGATCAAATGTAACTTTGCAGCGTTGTCCCGGGTCACGTATGCCCGGTTATTCGCCACGATCGGGACCCGCTATGGCTCTGGTGACGGCGTAACCACCTTCAACGTGCCCGACGCCCGGGGTCTGACCCCTCGATTCTGGGACGACGGCCGGGGGATTGACCCGGGCAGAGAGCTGGGCACGTTCCAGGACATGCTGATCCAATCCCATACCCACGGCGCATCGGCAACAGCCGTCGGCGACCACGTACACGGAGCATGGACTGACATGCAAGGCGCCCACCAGCACTCGGCCTGGACCGATATGCAGGGCTCCCACCAACACACCGCCCCGCGAGCCCAAAACAATGACGTGGGTGGAGGCGGCCCCAACTTCACTACAGCAAACTACCAGAACGGCACCACCGCCCCGACAGATTGGGCGGGAGCCCACGCCCACAACATCGGCATGAGCACTGCTGGGGCCCACGGCCATAACGTGGGTGTCGGTTGGGCCGGTAACCACACTCACGCCATCACTGTGGCTGCCGCAGGTGGAGCCGAAACACGCCCCAAAAACATCTCCCTTCTTTGCTGCATCAAATATTGAGGCCTGCCATGTTGACGAAAACTGTCTATCAAACTGACCCTCGCGGCCTCTATGTCGGCCCCGTTGAAGCCGATCCGAATCCGCTTGAGCCAGGGGAATTCCTCATTCCAGGCGGTTGTGTAACCGTCGTTCCGCCGCAAGCCCCCGAACACAAGGTGGCGCACTGGACGGGTCAAAAATGGCAGCTGCTCGATTACTTCGAGAACGTGACCATCTACAGCATCACTACCGGCGAGCCCCTGATTCTGGACGGCATGCGACCGATTCCAAGCGGCTACACCCTGAAACAACCAGGACCAAACCAAATCTGGAAGGGCGGAAAGTGGGTGGATGACGAAGCGGCCATTCTCTCGGCGTTGTACCAGGAGAAGCTGGCGGCGATCGGCGCCGACTGCAGCAGCTACATTCAGGGCGGGTTTTCCTCCGATGCGCTTGGTTGGTCGTTCCGCTATGCCAGCGAGCTGGAGGACCAATTGAACCTGACGGGGCTGATCCTGGCGCAGATCGATACGGAATATCCGTGCTACGACGAGCACCAGGTGAAAGCCTTTCGCCCGCACACCGCCGCACAGCTGCAGGAGGTTGGCCAGGACCTGGCCAGGTTCCGCCAGACTGCCCTGCAGCATGCCGAAGCGCTCAAGCAGGTGTTGGCCACGGCTCTGCAGAAAAAAGACCTCAGGGCCATGCAGGCCATCACCTGGGCGCCATCGGTATGACCTGGGCGCCGGTAACGATGCGCTGGCCCGAGCAGGCTACCGCGTGGATCGCCGACCTGGACGACGCCAAGTTGCTGGCGAACGGCGAAATGGCCAGCTCGGCCGAGCGCCTGAAAAGCCTTGATGGTCTGGTGAAAACAAACCCGGGGCCCGTGGGCGAAGCGGCAAAGGCCGCGGTTACTGCAGGCCGCGAGGCGATGACGCGCCAGCTCGGGGAAGCGCCAAGCTGCGTTGTCCTGACGCCATTCCAGAGCGGCGTCGGTCAGGGCACCGGATACCAACGGTTTCTATCTGCGCCGAACCTCCTTGAGAAAATGGCGTTGAAACTGGACGACCTGACCGACTCAGGCCGGCCGGCCGGCGAACAGTACGCGCTGTCGATACTGTTTCTGTCTACGCGCCTCGATCAGTTCGCCAGCGCCCTGGCCAGGTTCAACGCGCTGCTGCCGATGCAGGAGCTGGAACGCGCCGAGCGCCGCGCCCGCTACCTGTACAAGCTCGAAACCGAAAAGACCGAAATGCCGATCGGCAACGCAACACCACGCTGGCAGCCCCTGCCCCTGGAGAGCTGCACGCTGCTGAAAGCCGCGAAGCAGTCCATGTCAGGACAGCTGGCCATGCTCGAAAGCTACGCCGATAGCTCGCCCCTCGATGAGCTGGCAAAGCTGTCGGAGCAGAAGGCCGCGCAGCAGCTGGAGCGCGACCAGGAGCTGGCCAACTTGAAAGCAATGTTGGCGACCAACACCCCAGACTTGAACATGCGCGCCCGACTGATCGGGCCCGGTAACGACCTACGCCGCGAACTGCTCGCTGGCGAGCAACCGGGCCATGAGTGGGTTCTGTGCGCGGGATTGCTACTGGTGGGCACCAAGGAAGGGCTCAGTTTCGTACAGGAGCTTGTAGGCCTATGACGCTGTTACTCGACGGGCAAAAGGTTCAGGGGAAGAATCTCAAGGTTACGGCCAACCTGCGTATTGAGAGCGGAGACTTGTCAGGGCAGACAAGCAACACGGAGAAGGCCCACAAAGGGTTCAAGCCCAAGACGCTGGCAGTGACGCTGACCATTCCATTCAAGGCCGCGGGGCAACTTCGCGACCTGATGCGCCTGGCCGAGGCCACCGCAGGCGGCGGCCAGCTGCGTCTTTATCGCGTGGTCAACGACACCGCCGAAGCGTTCGGCGTGCGCCAGGTCGAATTCAGCGACGGCGTGAGCGCTCGGGAAGACGACACCCTCTGCCAGTGGCAAGTCCAGTTCACGCTGAGCGAACGGCAGTCGAACCCCGAGAAAGTCGAGGGCAGGCGCCCTGGGAGCCGCGTCAAGGCTCAGGGTGGCCCTGGGCAATCTATCGGGGAAGGCCCCGACTCAACAACCGATGCACCGGGCCTTACGGGGTTTGAAAAGGTGCTGAAAAAAGTAGACACATGGCTGGAGTAAGCCGGTATGAAACTGCACAAAGTTCTGACCGTCGGCGGCGCCCGGGTTGCCCTGGTTACCGACGACGTTCGACTGGATCTTAAAAGCCCTGGGCGAGCGACGTTTTCCGTCCAGTCCGAGGCCCCGCTGAAAGGCCTGGTAACGCTCGATATCGGTTACAACGAAGGCACCCTGCAGCGGCACTTCCTCGGCTACGTCGAACGCTGCACAGCATCAAACGGCGTCCTGCAGGTGCTGTACTGCCGGGAGTTGAGCGCGGTCCTTGCCCAGCGGCTGCCGATGAATTTACGACACGTTGACTTGCGCGCCGTGCTGAGCGAAATCAGCGACAAAACGGGGCTGGGCTTTCGTGTTCCGGATAAGCCCTATGCACGGGTGAAGGTGCCGTACTTCTACAACCTGTCCACCGGCTACCTTGCCCTGGACAGCATCAGCCGGGTATTCAATATCCCGGATTACATCTGGCACCAACAGGGCAATGGCGAAGTGTTTGTGGGCAGTTGGAGCGATAGCTTCTTCGGCCAGCGGCCGCCGCTACAACTGCCGGTCGAGCTGTTCGATGGCTACCAGGGCAACCAGAGCGCAATGATCGCGGCACTGCCTGGCATTCGACCAGGTGCAACATTCAACAACGGCGAGCGCATCACCAGCGTGGCCCTTTCTGACGAAAAAATGGGGATCAAATGGACAAGGCAATCCGCCGCGGCGTAGAGCGCGAGTTCCCGGAAATCGCCGGGGGATATCACATTCCGCGCTTCGCTCGCATCCTGGCTATTTCCGACGCTCCGGCCAGTGCCGGCATGTGCGACGACTTCCGGCCACGCTTCGCCGCTGACATTGAAGTCCTGGGCCCGGATGACGAGCCGGACCTGGATATCCCCACGCTGTACAGCGTGCCGCTTCCCCTGCCCACGGGTGGCGATGAGATGGGCTTTTATGCGTTCCCTGGTGAAGGAACAAAGGTGGTCGTAGGTTTCGGCTATGGCCTGCCGAACAAGCCGTTTATCTACGCAATTCTGCCCCACGGCCTGAGCCTGCCGAACGTGCCCAAGGGCGATTCGATCTGGCAGCACAGCGCGACAAGCCAGCAACGCGTTGGCGTCGATGGCAGCTGGTCGCGCCTGACGCACTCGAAAATCACTGACAACTCAATGGACCGTGAAGTCAGTTCACTGGAGAACAGCGAGCGGTTCGGCAGCCATTCGCAGACGGTCGCGGACCACTCCAGCGAGACGATCGGCGGCGTGAAGACCATTGCAGCGGTTGGGGCTGTTCGGGTTATGTCCGGTGGCGGCCTCAATGCGGCGTCGGTCGGCGATATGAACGTGGCGACAGCCCGGGACATGAATCTGGTGGTGGCTCAGAAGCTCAGCGCGACCCTCGGCGAGCTGCAGGAGCGCGTCCTGGGCAATCGCAAGAGCGTAGCGATCAAGACCTGGTTGGGCTCGGAGACAGTCAACGTCCTGCAGATCCTGGGCGACCTGATCGGCTTGGTCCAGGAAATGAACAACCAACTGGCTGGCCATACCCATGGACCAACACCGCCTCCAGGCAACGCCGCGGCGTTTACTGCTGATGCCACAAAAGCTGCAGGGCTCGCGGCCAAGCTCAAGCCAATCACCCTTTAAAAGTTGAGCCTGAGCACCGTCCGCCAGAAGTTTTTAATCGGCGAGGTACGGTGCTTGTCCCAATTGCGCTGCCACCATTCATCCTCGTTTTTCACTTCGGCCTCGATGTCGCTACCGGCCAGGGTTGCCGGCTGCTGGCGGAACAGCATCGGGAAGGCGCAGTGCTGCTTTATGTGCTTCTTGAAAATCACGTCAACAGGCGTGCCGTTGTACGGGGTGTTCGCCAGGATCTGACACCCCTCACGAGACAGGATATAGGCGTGCAGCGCAACGACGCGGCCCCGGGCAATAAAGGGGAACCAGGTTAGCCAGGTCCTGCCCATGCAGTACCCCAGGTGCAGCGCTTCAAATTGCCGAGTACGGATGAATTTATTGATCCAGCGGATGGGGGTTGCTTTCAGCTCATACGGTGCAACGTCGTCTTCAAAGATCAACACCCGGTCAAGCCCGCGCTCGAGCGCAATGCGTGCCAGGTCCTGGTGCGACTCATAGCAGCCACGCACAGGGTCAGCGTGCCGCTCCACAACATGAAACACCACTAGGTTTCGGATCAGGCTTTGTACCGAGTCCCGGAACAGTTCTCGCCGGTCTGATCGCTCTTTCAACGAAATGCAGTAGACAGCATCTACGTCGAACATGATTTTTCCATCCAAGCCCTCAATCCTTTCTGACACCAACCTACTCCCACAAAAACGATGGAGGCGCGGGGTTGAGCCGCGCCTATTGCGGCGATTGTGTCAAAACGATGGCAGGGATTTTTCTGAACCTACTTCGAGTTAAGTCCGAAAATCCGCATCATAAATGTTGCACATGCATCATAAATGATGCACAATAGCTTCACCGAAACGGCGAGGGATACAGATGAAGTACAGCGAGTTTCGGCGATGGTTGAAGGCCCAAGGCGTTCAGTTTCAGGCCGGTAAGGGTAGCCACTTCAAGGTTTCACTGAATGGCAAATCAACCGTATTTCCAGACCACGGAGCCAAGGAAATGGGCGAAGGGTTGAGAAAGTCGATAATCAAACAGCTGGGCCTCAAGGACTGAGGCCAGTTGTACCTCTCGTCAGCAAGTGAGTCGTTACGGAGTCCCGGTAGTCGAGGTAGAGGAGTCACGTTATGTTTGAGTATGCGTTAGAGATTCACAAAGAGCCGGGCAGCTTTTGGCTGTCGTGTGCAGAAATTCCAGAGATGCACGCCGCCGGTGAAACTCTGGACGAAGCGTTGGACAGCGCACTGGATTCAATCGAGACAGCTTTGTCTATTTATGTCGATGATCGTCGGGCTATTCCAACTGGTGGAGGGAAGAGAGCAGCGGGCCACGCCGTGTTGCGTCTGCCAGCTCTCACTGCGGCGAAAATCGCATTGTGGAATACGCTCCTGGAGTCGGGAGTGAGTAAAGCCGAGTTGGCCCGTCGCTTGGATGTTAATAGGCCCCAGGTTGATCGCCTGGTCGACTTTCTTCATCACTCCAAAATCGAAAACGTTGAGCGCGCACTGCAGCAACTCGGGCGCCGTATCTCGCTTTCAGTGGAAAAGATGGAAGCGGCCTAAACCCAGCGACAAACCGCTGGAAACAGCCCCCACAGCCCTGGCTGGTGGGGGCTTTTTTTCGGTCGCATCAGCCCTGCAAAATTCCTGACATGAAGAAAAAATCTGCTGAGAAATCACTTATCCCCCTCCCGCCGGCGGGCTTTGCGTCCCTTTTTTGTGCAAAGCCGACTGGTGGTGCAAACAATGCCCCCGCCCAGGCCCGCTACGGGGTCTATGGGGCGTTCGGCACTTGCACGGTGTGCAAGGTTTTGCAGAGAAATGTTATGAGCTTGCACAGCGTGCTGTGACGCCCTGGGCCAGGTGGCAGTTCTGGAGGCGCCGGCCCGCCTGTGCGAAAAGCTGAAAAACCGCGGAAGACCGCAGTTTTCAAAATCGGAACGGCTCCGAAAGTTATTGACCTGGTCGGATCCGGCCAGCGCCCGACGAGGGGCCGAAAGCCAGACGGGCTATGGCCTGTAGCCCAATCATTGAGCCGGCGAGGATTGCACAGCGCGTCACCGGGCCGCCGATCCATTATTCTGTTGAAAATAGAGTGAGGGCTACGCATGGGCACACCAAAGAGCGCGCAGAGCAAAGCTGACCTGGGCGGGCTGTTCAAGGTCGCGCAGTATTCAAACGAGGCAGGCGGATACAGGGTCTATCGCGACGTTGCATCGCACCAAGGCGAAAGTGCGATCAGCACCCACTGTGAGGCAACATTCGTGCATGAGAGCAGCGCCAGGCACTACGCTGCATGGCGTAATCAGCAGGCGCGAGACAACGGGACGGACGAGCAATTCTGGATGGAAGACTGACCATCGCCCCTTCAAAAGTGTCCAAAAAGTGTCCAATCAGTTTGGCACCCCATGGGATATATGGGACTAAAACCCCTTAGAAATGGGGCCTACAGGAACAAACCCAATAGATTCAGGGGCTTTTTATGGGCTCATAATCCTTTGGTCCACGGTTCGAGTCCGTGTGGGCCCACCATCTTGAAAGCCGCGCAATGCGCGGCTTTCGTGCTTCCGGGAACAGTGTTTCCCGGGCCTGCCTCAAACCGCCCCTCCCCCAGCATTCAGTCTTGGCGCACAACTATTCGAATTCGCGAGGGTCATAATTTCGCGAGGATCGCGCGCGGCCCTCGTTTGACCCCGGATTGCATAGCCATCGACGGTGGAAAGCCTGCCATTTCCATCACGTTAAGCATTAAAACCGAGCCACCAGAAAAATAATCAGAGTGGCCTGATGATTTGGATTTCGCTTATGGAAGTAGCATCTACGGCGTCCTTGCCCGGACAGGTAACGGGCTTCGCCCAATGCCGGAATATCCGGCAAGGCCCTGTGTTTATCGTCGCCTCCGGCCATTCGGCAAAGGACTTCCCCATCGAGGACTTTTCGGACATCCCGATGATCACCATGAACGGAGCGATCTCGATGTTCCTCGGGACCGGTATAAAGCCCTTCTTCTATGCCTGCTCCGACACCAGTTTCTCCCTCCAGCAACCCGAGCTCTTCGCCCAGGCCATGGCCCTCAGCCGACGGGTAGCGCTCTGGGAAGAACATGCCCGCGTGATTCCGGTCCAGCCGCGCGGCGAGTTGTTCCTGTTGAAAAAAGCTCCGCGCCAGAGCTTGAAGGAGTGGTGGTTCAGAAGCGACGACCTGGTTAGGCCGCCGCTCACCGCCGGGCACAGAAGCCGCACCATCGGTTTCAGCAAGAATCTCGAACAGGGCTTTTTCGACGCCCGCACGGTGGCCTATCTGGCGCTGCAACTGGCCTACCACGCCGGCTTCAGTACCGCGATCCTGGTGGGCGTCGACTTGAGCGCCAGCATGGGCCGTTTTTACGAAACGGCCGACAGTTCCCGCTCGCCCTGTGGCCTGGACGAGCATTTGCAATCGCGGATCCTGCCTTCCCTGCAACTGATGTCGGACAAAGTCATGGGCGAAGACTTTTCGGTCTACAACCTGTCCCCGACATCGCTTATTCCTGATTCGATCATTCCCACTATCAGCCTCGACGAACTCGGGCCACTGCTACGGCATTGAGGTTTTCCTGCCAGTGGCAGCCACAAAAAACCGCGCCAGGCGCGGTTTTTCCGTAAGGCTGGGCTCAGCCGTCACTCGGGCAATGCATAGGCAATCACATAGTCCCCACGGTCCGGCGACTGACGCGCGCCACCAGCGGTCAACAGGATGTACTGCCGGCCGGTCTTGGGCGAAACGTAGGTCATCGGCCCCGACTGGCTGCCTACCGGCAAGCGAGCCTTCCAGATTTCATTGCCGTTCCCGGTATCGAACGCACGCAGATAGAAATCCTGGGTGCCGGCGAAGAACAGCAGACCAGATTGGGTGGCCAGCGAAGCACCGAGGGTCGGCATGCCGATCGGGATCGGCAGATGCATGCGAATGCCCAGGGGTCCGGTGTCTTGCACGGTGCCGACCGGTACTTGCCACACCAGCTTCCTGGTCTTCAGGTCGATGGCCGACATGGTGCCGAATGGCGGCTTCTGGCATGGAATACCGGCAGGCGAGAGGAAACGCTGGCGCATCGCGCCGAACGGCGTGCCGTCCTGAGGCACTACGCCCATTTCGATACCGCTGGCCCCGGCAGCGATCTTGTCGCGCGGGATCATGTAGTTGGCCAGGCCCAGGCGCATGTCGTTGACGAACATGTAGTGGGTATTGGGATCCACCGACACGCTGCCCCAGTTCATGCCGCCCAGGGAGCCCGGGAACTGCAAGGCATGATCCAGGCCCGGCGGGGTGTAGACGCCTTCATGGCGCATGCCCTTGAACTGGATGCGGCACATCAGCTGATCGAACGGCGTGGCACCCCACATGTCCGACTCGGTGAGGGTCTGGTTGCCGATCGACGGCATCTCCACCGAGAACGGCTGGGTAGGCGAGTAGCGTTCCCCCGGCATGTTGCCCTGGGGCACCTGCCGCTCTTCCACCCGGGCGATAGGCACGCCGGTTTCACGGTTGAGCAGGAAGATTTCACCCTGCTTGGTGACCTGCGCCAGCGCCGGCTGCACCCCGCCCTTGTCGTCGGGCACGTCATAGAGCAACGGCTGCGCCGGCAGGTCGAAGTCCCACAGGTCGTGGTGGGTGGTCTGGAAGTGCCAGCGCACCTGACCGGTCTTTACGTCCAGGGCGACGATGGACGAACTCCACTTGTCATCCAGTTCCGTGCGCTGGCCAGCGAAGAAGTCGGGCGTGGCGTTGCCGGTCGGCAGGTAGACCAGGCCGAGCTTGGCGTCATAGGACATGGCCGACCAGACGTTCGGCGTACCGCGGGTATAGGTCTCGCCCGCCGGCGGACGCTTGGTGGTGTTCGGGTTGCCCGGATCCCAGGCCCAGACCAGTTCGCCACTGCGCACGTCGAAAGCTCGCACCACGCCCGGCGGCTCGCCAATGGAATAGTTGTCCGCCACACGGCCGCCAACGATGACCACGTTGCCCGCCACCAGCGGGGTCGAGGTTTGCTGGTAGTAACCAGGCTTCACTTCGCCCATGTCGGTTTTCAGGTCGACCGTGCCTTTGTCACCGAAGTCTTCGCACGGCTTGCCGGTATCGGCATTGATCGCAATCAACCGCGCATCGCCGGTCGGCAGGAACAGGCGCTTGGCGCAGGCAGCGGGCGCCGTCGAGGGTTCGGCGCTGGCGTCGAAGTAGCCCAGGCCCCGGCAACGCTGCCAGTTAGGCGCCGAACCTTGCGGGTCGAACTTCCAGCGCTCGGCGCCGGTGTCGGCATCCAGGGCGAACACCTTGCCGTAGGCGGTGCAGGTGTAGACCGTGTCGCCGATCTGCAACGGGGTGTTCTGGTCTTCGGCACCGGCGCCGGTGCTTTGCGGAATATCGCCGGTGCGGAAGGTCCAGGCCACCTGCAACCGGTCGACGTTGTGCTTGTTGATCTGGTCCAGCGCCGCAAAACGATTACCGGCGGTGGTATTGCCCCAGTGGGCCCAGTCCTTCTGTTCGGTGCCCGGCACCACGGGCTGGATCGCCGGCTCGCTACCGGCCTTGACCACATGGGTCGGTACGAACATGTAGGCCAGGGTAGCCACGATCCCGACGCCCAGCACGCCCGCCAGGCCATGGGCGCCACGGCCGGCGTTCACGCCCGAGGCCCGAGCCAGCGCGGGGTAGATCAATGCCACCACCAGGCCGATCACGGCAAAGGTCAGTACCCGTGATACCAGCGGCCAGTATTCCAGCCCGGCATCCCACACCGCCCAGATCGCCGTAAGCACCAGCGCCACGGCATACAGCCAGGCGCCGCGCGGGTTGCGCCGGGCGATCAGCAGGCCGGAAACGATCATCGCCAGGCCCATCAGCAGGAAGAACCAGCTCCCGCCCAGGCTGACGAGGTATCCGCCCCCGCCTGCTAGCCCCACCCCCATCAGGGCAATCAACGTACCCAGCGTCGCCAGCAGCCATTTGCCGCCAGTGGTAGTTCCAGAGTTTTTCATATCGGAAGTCTCTCCCATTCCTTGCGTGGCCGAGAGAATGTACTAACTGGTTACTTATGACAACTTGTCGCAGGCAATTCGTAGCGAAAAAACCCTCTGCGCTGCCCTGCACGGCCAGGATTCACGCTGCCGACGCCACGCCATAAGCATCTCCGGGGGCGAGGCTGTAACATGCTGCCCACCGTCGCCCGCGCTGGAGTTCGCCTTGTCTGATAACCGCCCCCCCGTCCTCGATGAAATCGACCGCCAGTTGATCGCAGCCCTGCAGATCAATGCCCGTGAAAGCGTGGCCATGCTCGCCCGGCAACTGGGCATCGCCCGCACCACCGTGACCTCGCGCCTGGCCCGCCTGGAAAAGGCCCGGGTGATTACCGGTTATGGCGTGCGCCTGGGCCAGCGGGTCATCGATGGCGGCTTGCAGGCCTATGTCGGGATCAAGGTCCAGCCACGCTCCGGCAAGGAGGTGCTGCGTCGCCTCGGCGCCATGGCCCAGGTCCAGCAGCTCTGCGCGGTGAGTGGCGAATTCGATTATGTGGCCTGGCTGCGTACCGACTCGCCGGAACAACTGGACCAGCTGCTCGACCAGATCGGCAGCGTCGACGGTGTGGACAAGACCACCACCTCGATCATCCTCAGCAGCAAGATCGACCGCGGGCATCCGGTCTGAAGCCTTCCCCCGCGTGGTAAAGCGTTGTTTTGCAAGCGCTTGGCACTCAATGGCCGCTTGCAACAGGGAGCTTCGTGAAACCTTCGTCAGTTAGTAAAAAACATTCGTCATATTGAATTAAAACAATTCAGAACGACGACACTTTGCGTCTTATTAACGTGCGCAACGCTCCCTAGAATGGCTGCCATCTTTTCCTATACTCAGCGCTCTGCTCGAGTCGCCAGCAAGGTCAGCCATGAACAAGAACAATCGTCATCCTGCAGACGGTAAGAAACCCATCACCATTTTCGGCCCCGACTTTCCCTTCGCCTTCGACGACTGGATCGAGCACCCGGCGGGCCTGGGCAGCATTCCCGAAGCCAACCATGGCGCCGAAGTGGCGATCGTCGGCGCTGGTATCGCCGGGCTGGTGGCGGCCTACGAACTGATGAAACTGGGCCTCAAGCCGGTGGTGTACGAAGCCTCGAAAATGGGTGGCCGCCTGCGTTCCCAGGCCTTCGAAGGCGCCGAGGGAATCATCGCCGAGCTGGGCGGCATGCGCTTTCCGGTGTCCTCCACGGCGTTCTACCACTACGTCGACAAGCTGGGCCTGCAGACCAAGCCGTTTCCCAACCCGCTGACCCCGGCGTCCGGCAGCACCGTGATCGACCTCGAAGGCCAGACGCACTACGCGCAGAAACTCGCCGACCTGCCGGCGCTGTTCCAGGAAGTGGCCGATGCCTGGGCCGACGCCCTGGAAGACGGCTCGCGCTTCAGCGAAATCCAGCAGGCGATTCGCGACCGCGACGTGCCACGCCTCAAGGAACTGTGGAACACTCTGGTGCCGCTGTGGGACGACCGCACCTTCTATGACTTCGTCGCCACCTCGAAAGCCTTCGCCAAGCTGTCGTTCCATCACCGCGAGGTGTTCGGCCAGGTCGGTTTCGGCACCGGCGGCTGGGACTCGGACTTCCCCAACTCGATGCTGGAAATCTTCCGCGTGGTGATGACCAACTGCGACGATCACCAGCACCTGGTGGTCGGCGGCGTGGAGCAGGTGCCGCTGGGCATCTGGCGCCATGTGCCGGAGCGCTGCGCCCACTGGCCGCAAGGCACCAGCCTCAGCTCGCTGCACCACGGCGCGCCGCGTCCCGGGGTGAAACGCATCGCCCGGGCCGCCGACGGCCGTTTCAGTGTCACCGACAACTGGGGCGATACCCGCGAATACGCAGCGGTGCTGACCACCTGCCAGAGCTGGCTGCTGACCACCCAGATCGAATGCGAGGAGTCGCTGTTCTCGCAGAAGATGTGGATGGCCCTGGACCGTACCCGCTACATGCAGTCGTCGAAGACCTTCGTGATGGTCGACCGGCCGTTCTGGAAGGACAAGGACCCGGAAACCGGCCGCGACCTGATGAGCATGACCCTCACCGACCGCCTGACCCGCGGCACCTATCTATTCGACAACGGCGACGACAAGCCGGGCGTCATCTGCCTGTCCTATTCCTGGATGAGCGACGCCCTGAAGATGCTGCCGCACCCGGTGGAAAAACGGGTCAAGCTGGCCCTCGACGCCCTGAAGAAGATCTACCCGAAAGTCGATATCGCCGGGCGCATCATCGGCGATCCGATCACCGTCTCCTGGGAAGCCGACCCGCACTTCCTCGGCGCCTTCAAGGGCGCGCTGCCCGGCCATTACCGCTACAACCAGCGCATGTACGCGCACTTCATGCAGGACGACCTGCCGGCCGAACAGCGCGGCATTTTCATCGCCGGCGACGATGTGTCCTGGACGCCGGCCTGGGTGGAAGGCGCGGTACAGACTTCGCTCAACGCGGTCTGGGGCATCATGCGGCACTTCGGCGGGCAGACCCACGCCGAGAACCCGGGACCGGGCGACGTGTTCCACGAGATCGGCCCCATCGCCCTGGCCGACTGAGCCGCCCAGCCATCATCGCGGGCGACCGGGCTTTCGGGCCGCCCGCGGCAACGGCTACAGTGACAGCCCAGAGCACAGAGGAGCCTCTTCATGCGTGTCGCGCTTTATCAATGTGCCCCACAACCCCTGGATGTCGCCGGCAACCTGCAACGCCTGCAGAAAGTCGCCGTGGAAGCCTGCGGCGCCGATTTGCTGGTGCTGCCGGAAATGTTCCTCAGCGGCTACAACATTGGCGTGGAGGCCGTCGGCGCCCTCGCCGAAGCCCAGGACGGGCCCTCGGCGCAGTACATCGCCAACGTCGCGCAGTCGGCGGGTATCGCGATCCTGTACGGCTACCCGGAGCGCGCCGACGACGGCCAGATCTACAACGCCGTGCAACTGATCGACAGCCGCGGCCAGCGCCTGTGCAACTATCGCAAGACCCACCTGTTCGGCGATCTCGATCGCTCGATGTTCAGCGCCGGGGCGGGCGACTTCCCACTGGTGGAGCTCAATGGCTGGAAGCTCGGTTTCCTGATCTGCTACGACATCGAATTCCCGGAGAACGCCCGGCGCCTGGCGCTGGCCGGTGCCGAGCTGATCCTGGTGCCTACCGCCAACATGGTTCCCTACGATTTCATCGCCGATGTCACCGTGCGTTCGCGCGCCTTCGAAAACCAGTGCTATGTGGCCTACGCCAATTACTGCGGCCACGAAGACGACATCCACTACTGCGGCCAGAGCAGCATCGCCGCCCCCGATGGCCAGCGAATTGCCCTGGCCGGCCTGGACGAAGCCCTGATCGCCGGCACCCTGGACCGCCGGTTGATGCTCGATTCCCGCGCCGCCAACCGCTATTTCCACGACCGTCGCCCGGAGCTTTACGACGACCTGAACAAGCGTTGATCCGGGGTTATCCGCTAGCATGAGCGCTTCACTGTTCTGGAAGTGCTCATGCCCGCGCTGAACCACCCTCACCCCCATCGGGAAACCCTGGCCAACGGCCTGCGGATTTCCTTGCAGCACCCCCCCCGATTGAAGCGTTGCGCGGCAGCCCTGCGGGTCGCGGCCGGCAGTCACGACGTACCGCGCGCCTGGCCCGGGCTGGCGCACTTTCTCGAACACCTGCTGTTTCTCGGCACCGCACGCTTTCCCGCGGAACAGGGGCTGATGGCCTATGTGCAACGCCACGGCGGCCAGGTGAACGCCAGTACCGGCGAGCGCCATACCGACTTTTTCTTCGAACTGCCCGCTGCGGACTTTCCCGCCGGGCTGGAGCGCCTGGCCGACATGCTGGCCCACCCGCGCCTGAGCCAGGAAGACCAGTTGCGTGAGCGGGAAGTGCTGCACGCGGAGTTCATCGCCTGGTCGCGGGACGCCGCGGCGCAACGGCAACTCGCCCTGCTCGACGGGCTGTCTGCGGCGCATCCACTGCGGGCATTCCACGCAGGGAACCGCTACAGCCTGAGCGTGCCGCGCCCGGCATTCCAGCAGGCATTGCAGGGCTTCTACCAAACTCACTACCACAGCGGGCAGATGACCCTGAGCCTGACCGGTCCGCAGCCGCTGGATGAACTCAGGGTCTTGGCCCAAGGCTTCGCCGCTGTCCTGGCCGTTGGTGAACCGCGTCCCCAGGATGCGCCTCCGCCCCTGTTGGTATCGGCGCAGCAGCATTATCGACAGCTCGACGGGCGCCACCTGAACCTGCTGTTCGCCTGCGAACAGCTGCCCATGGCCGCCCGCGAAGCGCTGGATTTTCTCTGCACCTGGCTGGGCTCCGGAAAAGCCGGCGGGCTGCTCGCCACACTGGAGGAGCGCGGCCTGGTCGAAGGCTTGCACGCCGCGCCGCTGTATCAGTTCGCCGGCCAAGCGCTGCTGCATATCCAGTTCACCTTGACCGAGCAGGGCGCAACCCAGACCCGGCAGGTGAGCGAGCTGCTCTTCGACTGGCTGGCCTTTTTCAGCAGCCAGCAGGACTGGTCCGCGCTGCGCGAGGAATACGCCTTGTTGCGCCAGCGCCAACGCCAGGTCGCCGGCGCACTGGAGCTGGCCCGGCTGAACAACGAGCAGTTGGAGCCACAGCTGTCCGCGCAGGGTGTCACGGCCCTCAAGGCCCTGCTGGCGCAGCTCCAGCCCGCGTCAGCCGGAAACAGCGGTATCGCTTGGCAACTGCCCGCGGCCAATCCGTTGCTGTGCAGTTCCGCACCGCCGCCCCGGGCGGGCCTGATTCGCGGGCAAACCAGCGCTCACCGCGGCCTGAGGACCTTTGCCCAGGATCGCCTGCGCCAGCGCCGCGAGTCGTCGGGCATGAGTTTCAGCCCCGCGCTCGCCGACGACGCCGGCGAAGCTGCCCTGTACCTGCGCTGGCGCCTGCCGGAAGGCTTGCCGCACACGCTGCGCGATCGCCTGCAAGGCCATCTGCGCGAGCTGCGGGAGGACGGCCGGCAAGCCGGCGTCGAACTGGCTTTGGGTATTTCGGGCAACCAGTGCCTGTTGACGCTCAAGGGCCATCCCGAACCCATACCGGCCATGCTCCAGCAGGCGCTGCTGGCGCTGGGACAACCTGGCGCGCGCTTCTGGCACATGCCCGAGCCTGTCGCTCCTGCCCCGCTGCTGCCGATCCGGCGCCTGCTCCAGGCGTTGCCCGAATTCAGCCTTGGCTTGCCCATAGTCCGGGAATCGTTGGACGAGCAGGGTTGGCAGGCCTTGTGGCAGGAGGCCCGCTGGGATGGCCTGGCCATCGGCCTGGGCCAGGCCCAGGGTGCCATCGGCGCCGCCTTGGGCAAGGCCCCGGGCACCGCCGATAACCAGCCTTCGGCCCCGCCCTCGATCGCCGCGCAACGGCATTGGCACCAGATCGCGACAGCCCCCGGCGAACAGGCGCTGCTGCTGTGTTGCCCGGCTCCCGACACCACGCTGGCGCAAGAGGCGGCCTGGCGCTTGCTCGGGCAACTGATCCAGACGCCGTTCTATCAGCGCCTGCGGGTCGAATTGCAACTGGGTTACGCGGTGTTCAGTGGAGTGCGGCAAATCGATGGCCAGACCGCGCTGCTGTTCGGCGTGCAATCGCCCAGCGCTTCATCGAACGAAATCCTCGGGCACATCGAGGCTTTCCTGGCGTGTTTGCCCGAACTGATCGAGGCGCTGGACAGCGCCGCCCTGGACTGCCTGAAAACGCAACTGGCCGCCCAGTTCGATGCCCGGGCGCTGCCTCTGCCGCAGCTGGCCGAACTGCTCTGGCAAGGCCGGCTGGCCGGTCACCCGTCGGATTACCTGGAGCAATTGCAACAGGAAGTGATGGCAACCACCCGGCAACGGCTGTTGCTCGCCGCCGACCAATTGCAAAAGGCCCGGGGCGGCTGGCGCTGCCTGGCCAACGGTCCCTGCCCGGGCGCGCCCTGGCAAGCGGGCGATTGATCATTACCCGGGCTGCAACGAGCTTTCTTCGACAATTGCGGTCATTCCCCAGAGGGAATTTAGTAAGATAGCCCCCTAAGCATCTGAACATCTCCGGTTGGAGGTGGACTATATGTATAGATCTCAACTGTCCCATCCACCTGAAGGAGTATCTTTATGACCTGGTCCAAACCCGCTTACACCGACCTGCGCATCGGCTTTGAAGTCACCATGTACTTCGCCAGCCGTTGATTGGTCATGCAGTGCAACGCCTCGGCTCGCCGGGGCGTTTTCATTTTCAGCCCGACCTGATGGAGCGGCCATGTTTGTCCAGATTCTAGGTTCCGCCGCTGGCGGTGGTTTTCCGCAGTGGAACTGCAACTGCGCGAACTGCGCAGGGTTTCGCGATGGCAGCCTGCGGGCCAGCGCGCGCACCCAGTCCTCCATCGCCATTTCCGACGATGGCGTGAACTGGGTCCTGTGCAACGCCTCGCCGGACATCCGCGCCCAACTCCAGAGCTTTGCCCCCCTGCAACCGGGCCGGGCCCTGCGCGACACCGGGATCAGCGCGATCATCCTGATGGACAGCCAGATCGACCACACCACCGGCCTGCTCAGCCTGCGCGAAGGCTGCCCGCACCAGGTCTGGTGCACCGACATGGTCCACGAAGACCTCAGCAGCGGCTTCCCGCTGTTCACCATGCTCACCCACTGGAACGGCGGGTTGAACTGGAACCGCATCGAGCTCGAGCAGAGCTTCACTATCCCGGCCTGCCCGAACCTGCGTTTCAGCCCGTTGCCGCTGCGCAGCGCCGCGCCGCCCTATTCGCCCCATCGCTTCGACCCGCACCCCGGCGATAACATCGGCCTGATCGTCGAAGACCTGCGTACCGGCGGCAAGCTGTTCTACGCCCCGGGCCTGGGCAAGGTCGATGCCGCGCTGCTGGACATCATGCGCGGCAGCGATTGCCTGTTGGTGGACGGCACCCTGTGGGACGACGACGAGATGCAGCGCCGCGGTGTCGGGACCCGCACCGGACGGGAGATGGGCCACCTGGCGCAGAACGGCCCCGGCGGCATGCTGGAAGTGCTGGAGCAGTTGCCGGAGCAGCGCAAGGTGCTTATCCACATCAACAACACCAACCCGATCCTCGACGAGGACTCCGCCGAGCGCGCCGAGCTGGTGCGGCGCAAGGTTGAAGTGGCTTACGACGGCATGAGTATCGAGCTGTAGCCACAGGAGCTATCGCGGGCAAGTCGGATCGCCGCCCGCTCGCTCCTACAGATAGCGCTGCCCGCGATAAAGCCCGATCAGGCAATATTATCCAAGGTTGTTCCCCGGAGAACCGCAATGACCGACACAGCAATGTCCCCCGCCGAGTTCGAGCAGGCCCTGCGGGCCAAGGGCGCCTACTACCACATCCACCACCCGTACCATGTGGCGATGTACGAAGGCCGGGCGACCCGCGAACAGATCCAGGGCTGGGTCGCCAACCGCTTCTACTACCAGGTGAACATTCCGCTCAAGGACGCGGCGATTCTCGCCAACTGCCCGGATCGGGAAATCCGCCGCGAGTGGATCCAGCGCCTGCTCGACCACGATGGCGCACCCGGCGAGGACGGCGGTATCGAGGCCTGGCTGCGCCTGGGGCAAGCGGTCGGCCTGGACCCGGAGCAACTGCGCTCGCAAGAGCTGGTGCTGCCGGGGGTGCGTTTCGCCGTGGACGCCTACGTCAACTTCGCCCGCCGCGCCAGCTGGCAGGAAGCCGCCAGCAGCTCGCTGACCGAACTGTTCGCGCCGCAGATCCATCAGTCGCGCCTCGACAGCTGGCCGCAGCACTATCCGTGGATCGACCCGGCCGGCTACGAGTATTTCCGCACCCGCCTGGGCCAGGCGCGGCGCGATGTCGAACACGGCCTGGCAATCACCCTGCAGCACTACACCACCCGTGCCGGACAGGAACGCATGCTGGAGATTCTCCAGTTCAAACTGGACATCCTCTGGAGCATGCTCGACGCCATGAGCATGGCCTATGAACTCAATCGCCCGCCGTATCACAGCGTCACCGCGCAACGGGTCTGGCATAAAGGAATCACCCTATGAGCTTCGATCGCAGCAAGACCCCGACCTGGCGTCCCGGCTACCGCTTCCAGTACGAACCGGCGCAGAAGGGCCATGTCCTGCTCTACCCTGAAGGCATGATCAAGCTCAACGAAAGCGCCGCGCTGATCGGCGGGCTGATCGACGGCGAACGGGATGTCGCGGCGATCATCGCCGCGCTGCAGATCCAGTTCCCCGGCGTGCCCGAGCTCGGTGACGACATCGAGCAATTCATGGAGGTCGCCCGTGCACAGCACTGGATCGAACTTGGCTGATTCGCCAGTGGCGATTGCGCCCAAGCCGGAAGTCGGCCTGCCGCTGTGGCTGCTGGCGGAACTGACCTACCGCTGCCCACTGCAATGCCCGTACTGCTCCAACCCGCTGGACTTCGCCAAGCAGGGCGAGGAGCTGAGCACCGAGCAGTGGCTCAAGGTGTTTCGCGAGGCCCGCGAGATGGGCGCCGCGCAGCTGGGGTTTTCCGGGGGCGAGCCGCTGGTGCGCCAGGACCTCGCCGAGCTGATCGGCGAGGCGCGCAAGCTGGGGTTCTACACCAACCTGATCACTTCCGGCATCGGCCTGACCGAGCAGAAGATCGGCGACTTCAAGAAGGCCGGGCTCGACCACATCCAGATCAGCTTCCAGGCCAGCGACGAGCAGGTGAACAACCTGCTGGCCGGCTCGAAGAAGGCCTTCGCCCAGAAGCTGGAAATGGCCCGGGCGGTGAAAGCCCACGGCTACCCGATGGTGCTGAACTTCGTCACCCACCGGCACAACATCGACCGGATCGACCGCATCATCGAGCTGTGCATCGCCCTGGAGGCCGACTTCGTCGAGCTCGCCACCTGCCAGTTCTACGGCTGGGCCCAGCTCAACCGCGTCGGCCTGTTGCCGACCCGGGAGCAACTGGTGCGCGCCGAACGCATCACCAACGAGTACCGTGCCCGCCTGGAAGCCGAAGGGCATCCGTGCAAACTGATTTTCGTCACCCCGGACTACTACGAAGAACGCCCGAAGGCCTGCATGAACGGCTGGGGCAGCATTTTCCTCACGGTCACGCCGGACGGCACCGCCCTGCCCTGCCACGGTGCCCGGCAGATGCCCGTGCAGTTCCCCAATGTGCGCGACCACAGCATGCAGCACATCTGGTACGACTCCTTCGGCTTCAACCGCTTCCGCGGCTACGACTGGATGCCCGAGCCGTGCCGCTCCTGCGACGAAAAGGAAAAGGACTTCGGTGGCTGCCGCTGCCAGGCCTTCATGCTCACCGGCGATGCCAGCAATGCCGATCCGGTGTGCAGCAAGTCGTCCCATCACGGCGTGATCCTCCAGGCCCGCGAAGAAGCCGAGCACGCTACCCAGACCATCGAGCAACTGGCCTTTCGCAATGAACGAAACTCACGCCTCATCGCCAAAGGCTGAAGCCTTCAGCGCCGCCCGGGCCGTGGCCGCCGGCATCGACTTCGCCGAGCTGCGGCTCGGCGCCCATGGCCTGTTCTGGAACGAATACCGCCCCGAAGACGGCGCCTGCCGGATCTGGCACTGGCGCGACGGCCAGGCCCACTGCCTGACGCCGCCCGGCTTCAGCGTGCGCAGCCGGGTCTACGAATACGGTGGCGGTGCCTTTTGCCTGAGCGACGACGGGCTGCTGTTCGTCAACGAGGCAGACCAGCAGCTCTACCGGCAATCGCTGCAAGGCGAAGCGCCCGTCGCCCTGACCGCTGGCGAATGCCGTTATGGCGACGTGCAGTTCGCCGCCGGCCAGGTGCTGGCGGTGGAAGAACAGCACGACCAGCATCGCCTGGTGAGCATCGACACGGATAACGGCAAGCGCCAGCTGCTGGCCGAGGGAGCGGATTTCTACGCCGCTCCGACCCTGAGCCCGGACGGCCAGCGCCTGGCGTGGATCGAATGGGACCGACCGCACCAACCCTGGACGGCGACCCGCCTGATGGTCGCCGACCGCCTGGCCAACGGCCGCTGGGACGACCCGCGCTGCCTCGCCGGCGATGACGCGCAAGAGTCGTTGCAACAACCGCGCTTCGATGCAACCGGCCGCCTGTATTGCCTGACCGACCGCGCCGGGTTCTGGCAACCCTGGGGCGAAACCCGGAACGGCCTGCAAGCCTTGCCCTGTGCCGCCGCCGATCACGCCCCGGCGCCCTGGCAGTTGGGCGCCTGTACCTGGCTGCCGCTGGGGGGCGACAACTGGTTCGGCACCTGGACCGAAGCGGGCTTCGGCCACCTGGGATTGCGTGTCGATGGAACGCAACAAGACTTCAGCGGCAGCTACAGCCGCTTCCGCAACCTGGCGCTGGACGAGCGGTTTATCTACTGCATTGCGGCATCGCCTGTGAGCCCGTCCGCGGTGCTCGCCATCGACCGGCAGTCGCAGCAGGTCACACTCCTGGCCGGCGGCGTGGCCCCCCTGCCGCCGGAACAGATCAGCCGCCCGCGCACCTTGCGCTACCCCAGCGGCCAGGGCGAAGCCCACGGCTTTTTTTACCCGGCCATGGGCGACGCCGAGCGGCCGCCGCTGGTGGTGTTCATCCATGGCGGGCCAACCTCGGCCTGTTACCCGATCCTCGACCCGCGCATCCAGTATTGGGCGCAACGGGGCTTCGCCGTGGCCGACCTGAACTACCGCGGCAGCAGCGGTTATGGCCGCGAGTACCGGCAGGCCCTGCATCTGCGCTGGGGCGAGGTGGATGTGGAGGATGCCTGCGCGGTGGTCGCCCACCTGGCCGGGCAGGGCCTGGTCGATGGCGAGCGAGCGTTCATTCGCGGCGGTAGCGCCGGCGGCTATACCACGCTCTGCGCGCTGGCCTTCGCCGATGTGTTCCGCGCCGGTGCCAGCCTGTATGGCGTCAGCGACCCGCTGGCGCTGGGCCGGGCCACCCACAAGTTCGAAGGGGATTACCTGGACTGGCTGATCGGCGACCCCGAGCAGGAGGCCGCACGCTACAGGGCCCGCACGCCGTTGCTGCATGCCGGCAATATCCGCGTGCCGGTGATTTTCTTCCAGGGTGAACTCGATGCCGTGGTGGTGCCCCAGCAGACCCGAGACATGCTCGAGGCGCTACAGGACAAGGGGATTGCCGCCCAGGCGCACTACTACCCGGACGAACGCCACGGCTTTCGCAAGGCGGCCAATCAGGCCCACGCCCTGGAGCAGGAATGGCGGTTCTATCGACAGGTGATGGAACAGGCGGGCACACCGCACTAGCCGGCGCCCGGAAGAAACGCGCCCGCTCCTGGCCGGAGCGGGCGCCAGGACTCAGCGCTTGGCGATGATATACACCGCATGCACGATACCCGGGATGTAGCCGCACAGGGTCAGCAGAATATTCAGCCAGAACGCACCGCCGAACCCCACTTGCAGGAACACTCCCAGGGGTGGCAACAGAATGGCGATGATGATGCGGATAAAGTCCATGGGCAGCTCCTGATAGCAATCGACTCGTATGAGCCTCACAGCCAATCGACCTGCGGCGCTCGGCAGGGTTCAGTCTATTCTGGCCAAGGGCCAGTTTTTCACGCCTGGCCTGTCGCCGCGAAAAAGCCGAGACAAAAAAACGCCCCGTGCGAAAAATCAGACACGGGGCGATGCGTTATACCGCGAGACGGTTCAGGAATTCTGTCAGTGCGTTAGCGGGCGTGGCGGCGGTTTCACACCACCAGCCCTTTGCGGCATTGCAACTGCGCGGTGCGCACGCGTGAAAAGGCTCGCGCCAGGCGCAACAGCATTTCGTCGATGTTCGCCTTGCTCACCGTCAGCGCCGGCGTGAAGCGCAGGCAATCCGCTTGCGTCGCGAGCAACAGCAAGCCCTCATAGCGGGCGGCGCTGACCACCGCCTCCGCGCAGTTGTCCCCCAGGCTCAAGCCCCAGAACAGGCCCTGCCCGCGCAGTTCCCCCAAGGCGTAACGATGGGCCAGGCGGGCCAGCCCTTCGCGCAGGTACTGCCCGGTCTCCCGCACCTGCTCGAGAAAGGCGCTGTCCAGGACGTTGTCCAGTACCGCCAGGCCGGCCGCGGTCATCAGGGCATTGCCATGATGGGTGCCGTCCAGTTCGCCCACCTCGAAGCAGCAAGCGCCGCCACGCGCCAGCAAGGCCGCCAGGGGCACGCCACCGCCGAGGCCCTTGCCCAGCGCGACGATATCGGCACGTACGCCGTAGGCCTGCTCGGCCAGCAACGTACCGCAGCGGCCGATGCCGGTCTGTACCTCGTCCAGGATCAACAGAATGCCCAGCTCGCGACACAGGCGCTCGACGCCCTTGAGGTAATGCCCGGTCGCCGGAATCACCCCGGCCTCGCCCTGGATCGGTTCGAGCATGATCGCCACGGTCTGTGCATCCACCGCCGCGTGCAATGCCGGCAAATCGTTGAACGGCACATGGCTGAAGCCCGCCAGTTGCGGCTCGAAGCGGTTGCCGATGCTCGGGCTCGCCGAGGCCGACATGGCCGCGAAGCTGCGACCGTGACAGCTGCCACTGGCGGTGATGATCTTCGCGGCGCCACCGCGATGCAGCTGGCCCCACTTGCGGGCCAGCTTGATCGCCGCCTCACAGGCCTCGCTGCCGCTGCCCAGCAGATACGCCTGGTCGCTGCCGGTGCTGCGGCACAGCCGCTCGCTGAGGTTGAGCATGCCGCGGTTGTAGAATCCCGAGCCGGGGTTGATCAGCGACTGGGCCTGGGCGGCCAGGGCCTTGACCAGCGCCGAGGGGCTATGCCCGAGGCTGTTGGCGGCGTTGCCCTGGACGAAGTCGAGGTAGGCCCGGTCATCGCTGTCCCACAGCCATGAACCCTGGCCACGCACGAATACCGGATGGGGTCGCTGGACGCTGGGCATCAGGCACTCACTGGAAGGAGTGTCGTCCCTCGGCGACAGGCAGGGCTCGGAGACCAGGTCATCGAGGCTCGGCTGGGAACGGCGCAGGCTGAACAGGTTCATGCGCTCAACCCCTCCAGCGGCAGGCCCAGCAGGCGTGAGGACCAGTCCTCGATCAGCCCGGTGCGCATGCGTTTGATCGCGATATCGCGCCAGCGCGAGGACAATGCCGGGCAGTCCACCAGTTTCTTCAAGCCGGCGTGCTCCAAAGGTTCTCGATAAAAGCAGCGCAAGGCCCAGGCCACGGTCAGCCCCGGGTAGCTGCGCTGGATCAGTTCGAAGGGCTGGTCGGCGCTGACAAAGCCGGGCTTGAGCACCCGGTAGAACCAGCCGCAACGACCATTGTGCTGCGCCTGTTGCGGCAGATCGGGAATGCCCCAGCGGTGGCTCAGGCGATAACAGGGCGAACGCGGCTGGCTGACCTGCAGCAACGCGCCGCCCCAGCGGAACATGTCGCCCAGGCACACCTGCTCTTCGGTCAGTTCGCGGGTAGAGAGGTTTTCGCCAAAGGCCGGGGCGCACCAGTCGATCTGTGGATAACGCTTGCGCCAATAGCGGTAATGCTCGGCGGGGTAATGATGCAGCGCCCGCTCCGGGCCGGTGTGAAAACGCGGATCGCCCTGTTCGTCGCTGCCCAGACCCTGTGGCCATAACCAGAGCCGGTTGGCAACCGGGCGTTTGTCCGTATCGCTGATCAACCCCTGTCCGAGGTTTTTTGCCTTGCCTATGTAAACACCATCCACGTAAACGGTATTCATCGCGCCTTCTGGCCCTGTAAGCCTTGTGAATAGCGGTAGACTAGGCTTCTGCGGCATATCGGGCCATTTCGATTTTCCAGCTTTTTCAATAAGCAGAACTTATGGATTTTAAACAACTGCGTTATTTCGTCGCGGTGTATGAAGAAGGCCACGTGGGCCGTGCCGCCGAGCGCCTGTCGATCTCTCAACCGGCGCTCTCGCAACAGATCCGTCAGCTGGAACAGAACCTCGATGTCAGCCTGTTCGAGCGCAGCAGCAAGCGCCTGCTGCCAACCCTGGCGGCGCATACCCTGTACAACCACGCCCTGCCTCTGCTCGACGGTATGCAACGGGCTCGCGAGGCCCTGGGCAACTTCAAGGGCCAGGCGCTGCGCACCCTGGCGATCGGTGTGTTGCAAACCGTACACAGCAGCCTGGTGCCGCAGATGCTCGAACGGGTGCGCAAGGCCCAGCCGCATCTGGTGGTGCAGATCTATGAATTGACCGGCCTGGAAGTCGAGCGGCGGCTGCTCAACGGCTCGCTGGATATCGGCATCAGCTACCTGCCCCCACGCCAGCCGGGGCTGCATGGCGTGCAGCTCTACGAAGACGAGTTGACCCTGGTGATCCCCGCCGAGCATCCCCTGCGCGAATTCAAGAAGGTCTCCATGAGCCAGGCGGCGGAACTGCCCATGCTGTTGCTGGGCGAAGAATTCCAGATACGCCAGATCTGGCAGGCGCAACTGGCCAATCTCGGACGCCGGCCGCAAGTGCAGGCGGAGCTGAACAATATGGCGGGGATTCTCGACAGCCTGCCCAATACGCGCCTGGCAACGGTATTGCCGGGGCATTCGCGCCAGACCCACAGCCATCCGGAGCTGTTATGGAAACCCCTGAGCGAACCGCGGGTGCCATTGAAGGTGGGGTTGGTGTGTCGAGATGTGCAGCGTCAGCAGGCGACTCTGGAGCTGCTGCGGACCTTGCTCGAAGAAGAAATGAGCGGCCCGGACGGACGGATGCCAGGCGCGATGACGCTGGAAGGGCTCGGCTGAAGCAGCCCGGAGAAAAAACGCGGGCAAAAGAAAACCCCGCCGAAGCGGGGCTTTGCAGACTGTTTCCCTGACATCCTTTTCACTCCACCATCCTGGCGGAATCCTACGTGTCCGTGTTCTTGCTTTGCGCTTCCTGCGCGACGTCCATGTGAAGTAGATTAGCTCTGGATCCAATCTGCCGATATGGGTGATTAGCAGCACGTCATGTAAGAGAAAGCTTACATGACGCGCACAGCCTCAGAACTGCGCCGCATCCAGCAGGAACAGGGATTCGCTGCCCGCCTTCACCGACGCGCTCAGGGAGTGGATACGCGGCAGCAGACGAGCGAAATAGAAGCGCGCAGTACCCAGCTTGCTGGCGTAGAAATCGTCTTGCGACTCCTTGCCCAGAGCGGCCTTGGCCATCAACGCCCACATGTAGGCGTACGCCGTGTATCCGAACGCTTGCAGATATTCGACCGAGGCCGCGCCGATTTCGTTCGGATTGGTTTTGGCCCGGTCCAGCAGCCAGGCGGTGAGCTCGTCGAGATTATCCAGGGCGTCGTTCAGCGGTTTGGTGAATTCGCCCAGGTCGCTACTGGCGGTCGCGGTGAAATGGCGGATCTCGTCAGCGAACAGCTTGTAGAACGCTCCGCCGCTGCCAACGATCTTGCGCCCGACCAGGTCCAGCGCCTGGATGCCGTTGGTGCCTTCATAGATCTGGGTAATGCGCACATCGCGCACCAGCTGCTCCTGGCCCCATTCACGGATATAACCGTGGCCGCCGAAAATCTGCTGGCCGTGGACCGTGGTTTCCAGGCCCAGGTCCGTCAGGAAAGCCTTGGCCACCGGGGTCAGCAACGCCACCAGATCTTCCGCGCGTTTGCGCACGACGGCGTCTTCGCTGAACTTGGCGGTGTCCAGTTGCATGGCCACATAGGTGGAAAACGCCCGACCGCCTTCGTTGGCGGCTTTCATGGTCAGCAGCATGCGCCGCACATCCGGGTGGACGATGATCGGATCGGCAGCCTTGTCCTTGGCTTGCGGCCCGGTCGGCGCACGGCTTTGCAGACGGTCGCGGGCGTACTCCACAGCGTTCTGGTAGGAACGCTCGCCCGACGCCAGGCCTTGGATGCCAACGCCCAGGCGCTCGTAGTTCATCATGGTGAACATCGCCGCCAGGCCCTTGTTCGGCTCGCCGACGATGTAGCCGACAGCCTCGTCGAAGTTCATCACGCAGGTGGCCGAAGCCTGGATGCCCATCTTGTGCTCGATCGAACCGCAATTTGCCGGGTTGCGCGCGCCCAGGCTGCCATCGGCATTGACCAGGAACTTCGGCACCAGGAACAGCGAAATACCCTTCGGCCCCGCCGGGGCATCCGGCAGCTTGGCCAGTACCAGGTGGATGATGTTTTCGGTCAGGTCGTGCTCACCGCCGGTGATGAAGATCTTGGTCCCGCTGATCTTGTAGGAACCATCGGCCTGCGGTTCGGCCTTGGTGCGGATGATGCCCAGGTCCGTACCGGCATGGGGTTCGGTCAGGCACATGGAGCCGGCCCAGACGCCGGCGTACATGTTCGGCAGGTAGGCCTCCTTCAACGCTTCGCTGGCGTGGGCGTTGATCGACAGGCAGGCACCCGCGGTCAGCATTGGGTACAGGCCGAACGACAGGCTGGCCGAGTTGACCATCTCCTCGACCTGCGCCGATACCGCCTTGGGCATCCCCATGCCGCCGTAGGCGGGATCACCGCCGACGCCCACCCAGCCGCCTTCGGCGTAAGTCTGATAAGCCTGTGGAAAACCCGCCGGCGTGGTGACGACGCCATCATTCCAGTGACAGCCTTCTTCATCGGCAGCGCGGCTCAGCGGGGCGATGCTCTTGCCGGTGACCTTGCCGGCCTCCTCGAGAATCGCTTCGACGGTTTCGGCGTCGACCGTATCGGCCAGGGCAGGCAGTTCGGCCCAGAGTTTGGCGACCTCGAAAACCTCATTGAGGACGAAGCGCATATCGCGCAGGGGCGCTTTGTAGTCAGCCATGGCAAACCTCGCAAGATCTAAACAAGTGGAGCCGAACAGCCCCATTCACGAAAGCTCGAGTGTAACCGAACAACTTTTGCGACACATAGGGTCAACTAGTGACTTTTATGTAATTTTTAGTCATTAAAAATCAAAGGCAAGCCGGTTCCTGCAAAAACCCACAAGAACCGACTGGCCCGCGATCGACGAGTGCAGGAAAACCTAGAGCGCAAACAACTGCGCCGGCAATTTCATCAGGCATTCGCTGCCCGCCTCGATCGCCGCCTGGTGGGTTGCCGTGCGTGGTAGCAGGCGCTTGAAGTAGAACTCACAGGTCGCCAGCTTGGCCTGGCAATAATCGCCATCGTCTTCACCGGCATCGAGCCTGGCCTGGGCCACCAGCGCCATGCGCAGCCACAGGTAGGCGAGGATGATGTAGCCGCTGTACATCAGGTAATCCAGCGCCGCGGCGCCGACTTCGTCGGGATTCTTCAGGGCCGCCATCCCGACCTTGGTGGTCAACGCGCCCCACTCTTGATTAAGCCCGTTGAGCTGCGCGACATAGGCCTTGAGCTGCGGATGCTCGGCCTGGGCCACGCAGAACCTGTGGACGATGCGAGTGAAGCCCATCAGCAATTTGCCCTGGCTGCCGAGCACCTTGCGCCCCAACAGGTCCAGGGCCTGGATGCCGTTGGTGCCTTCATAGATCGGCGCGATGCGACAGTCGCGCACCAGTTGCTCCATGCCCCATTCGCGGATGAAGCCATGGCCGCCAAACACCTGCATACCGTGGTTGGTCACCTCCAGCCCGGTTTCGGTCATGAAGGCCTTGCAGATCGGCGTGAGAAAGGCCAACAAGTTTTCCGCGTCCTGACGCTGGCTGTCATCGGTGGCCAAGTGGGCGACATCCAGCAACTGCGCAGTGAAGTAAGTCAGGGCGCGATTGCCTTCGTTGAAGGCTTTCATGGTCAGCAGCATACGCCGCACATCGGGGTGGACGATGATCGGATCGGCAGCCTTGTCCGGCGCCTTCGGCCCGGTCAGGGCACGCATCTGCAGGCGTTCGTTGGCATAGCGGATCGCCCCCTGGAAGCTCGCCTCGCCCAGGCACAGCCCCTGCATCCCGGTGCCGAGGCGCGCGTGGTTCATCATGGTGAACATGCAGTTGAGGCCCTTGTTGGCCTCGCCGATCAGGAATCCTTTGGCGCCATCGAAGTTCAGCACGCAGGTGGCCGAGGCCTTGATACCCATCTTGTGTTCGATGGAACCGCAGCTCACGCCATTGCGCTCACCCGCCTCGCCTTGGGCATCGGGCAGGAACTTGGGCACGATAAACAGCGAGATGCCCTTGGTGCCCGCCGGCGCATCCGGCAGCTTGGCCAGCACCAGGTGAATGATATTGTCACTCATGTCGTGTTCACCGGCGGAAATGAAAATCTTGCTGCCGGAGACCGCATAGCTGCCATCGGCCTGGGGCACGGCGCGGGTCTTGATGATGCCCAGGTCGGTGCCGCAATGGGCTTCGGTCAGGCACATGGTGCCCGTCCACTGGCCGGCGGTGAGTTTGCTCAGGTAGGTGCGCTTCTGTTCTTCGCTGCCGTGGGCATGAATTGCCGACATGGCGCCGTGGGTCAGGCCCGGGTACATGCCCCAGGAAGTGTTGCTGGAGCCGACCATCTCGCTGATCACCAGCCCCAGCGACTGCGGCAGGCCCTGGCCGCCATAGGCCGGATCAGCCGCCAGGCCGTGCCAGCCACCTTCGACATACTGGGCGAAAGCCTGCTTGAAACCCTGGGGCGTGGTGACCACCCCATTGGCGAAATGACAGCCTTCTTCGTCACCGGAACGGTTCAGCGGCGCCAGTACGTTTTCACAGAACTTCGCCCCTTCCTCGAGGATGGCGGCCACCATGTCCGGGCTGGCCTCGTTGGCTCCCAGAGCGGCGTAGCTGGCGTGGAAATCGAAGACGTGGTCGATCAGGAAGCGCATGTCACGCAGGGGAGCTTTGTACTCGGGCATGGTCGTTTCTCCGGCGGCAGATCGATCCAACCTACTGCCGCCCCGATAACCTGCCAATCACAGTCCAGACGCTGAATGCGCCGCCATCACTCAACCCGCAGCGGTATCCATGCGCACCGCGCCGCGGCGGTTCTGACCGAACGCCATAACGCAGTTGCGCCCTGCGCCCTTGGCGCTGTAGAGCGCCTGGTCGGCGGACTTGAGCACTTCTTCCGGCGAGCGGTGCTCCATCTGCCGCTCGGCGACGCCGATACTGACGGTGACCGACACACTGGACGCAGCCGCCCCGCCCCGGCGCTGACGCCCCTGCTGGTCGTCCTGGGGGCGGTTTTCCTGATTGCGCAACTGGATGTTGTAGTTGGCGATGGTCTCGCGGATCACCTCCAGGTGCGGCATGCACTCCTCGAGCGTCTTGCCGGCGAACACCACGGCGAACTCCTCGCCGCCATAACGGTAGGCGCGACCGCCACCGCTGACTTTCGACAACTTGCTGGCGACCAGGCGCAGCACCTGGTCACCGACGTCGTGGCCATGGGTATCGTTGAATTTCTTGAAGTGGTCGACGTCGCTCATCGCCAGTACATAATTGCGCCCCAGCCGCTGCATGCGTTCGTTCAGGGCCCGGCGCCCCGGCAACCCGGTCAGCTCATCGCGAAAGGCCATCTGGTACGCCTCATGGGCGACTGCGGCGGCAATCATCAGCATCACCTGGCTGCACATGATGTTCAGGGTGAAGGGAAGGATGAAGGTCTTGGGCAGCATCCAGAACAGGCCCAGCAGCCCCACCAGCTGCGCGGCATGCAGCGGCCGCGGGTTGCGCCAATACTGGATCGCCAGCAACAGGAAGGCAGCGAGGAACACCGGATACGACAACTGGATCAGGCTCATCCAAGCCCCGTGCAACGCTGGCCAGCGGATTTCCGCGAGCCAGGCCAGCAGCGCCTGGGGATAACTCTGCTCGAGCCCCAGCGCCACGCTGCCAAAGGCAAGCAAGACGGCGAACCGCGCAACCATGTCCTGGAACAGATGAGTGCGCTCCTGCCAGGCCGCGAACAGGCCGAACAGCAACGGCAACAGCAGGCAGACCAGGTGAAACACCACCGCCGCGTCCTCGCGCACCTTGCCGTTGTCGCGGTAATAGTCGGTCTGGGTATCGAGCAGGAAGTAGGCGATGTACACCGTGACCATCAGGAACAGTTCGCGCTGGCGTCGGTATACCGCGCAATAGGCGCCGCCGAGCAGCAGCACCAGGGTCGGCAGCACGTTGAACAGGGAGGTGAAGAAAACGTTGAGATCCTTGACGTAGGCAGCCGCGAGCCCCGCAAGCAGGAGTAACAATGACGGTAGAAAATGACTGAAACGTACAGCGGAAGAACGCGGCAAGGGTAAAGCTCCGACGCGGCTAAAACAGTAGATAGCACTATGCCTTCATCAGGCAGAGTAAAACAGGACAATGTGACACATGTCACATTGCCACTTCTGTAACGGCAGCGGACAGATTTCTCTTAACGTTTTAGTCGGATTAATTTGCAGATTTGTCGCACGTACAAAAAAGCCGCTTCTCCCGAAGGAGAAGCGGCTTCTTGAAGAGCTCCGGTAAGGCTTAGTAAGCCAGGCCGAACGCGTCTTCTTTCATGTCCATCAGGTTGTTGGCGCCCGACAGCATGGCCGCAACGTGAGTGCGGGTACGCGGCAGGATGCGCTGGAAGTAGAAGCGCGCAGTCTGCAGCTTGGCGGTGTAGAACGCCTCTTCGGTGGTGCCGGCAGCCAGCTTCTCGGCGGCCAGGCGCGCCATGTCGGCCCAGAAGTAGGCCAGGCAGGCGTAACCGGAATACATCAGGTAGTCCACGGACGCGGCGCCCACTTCTTCACGGTCTTTCATGGCAGCCATACCGACCTTCATGGTCATCTCGCCCCATTCCTTGTTCAGTGCAGCCAGCGGTGCGACGAATTCCTTGACCGACTCGTTGCCTTCGTTGCTCTGGCAGAACTTGTGGACGATCTTGGTGAAGCCTTTCAACGCTTCGCCCTGGGTCATCAGGACTTTACGGCCCAGCAGGTCCAGGGCCTGGATGCCGGTGGTGCCTTCGTACAGCATGGAAATGCGGCTGTCGCGAACGTTCTGCTCCATGCCCCACTCGGCGATGAAACCGTGGCCACCGTAGATCTGCACGCCGTGGTTGGCGGATTCGAAGCCGACTTCGGTCATGAAGGCCTTGGCGATCGGCGTCATGAACGCCAGCAGCGCATCGGCTTTCTTCTTCTCTTCTTCGTCCACGCCGTACTTGACGATATCCACCTGCTTGGCGGTGAAGTAGACCATCGCGCGGTTGCCTTCGGCGAACGCCTTCATGGTCAACAGCATGCGACGCACGTCAGGGTGCACGATGATCGGGTCGGCAGCCTTGTCCGGCGCTTTCGGGCCAGTCAGCGAACGCATTTGCAGGCGATCGCGAGCGTATTTCAGGCCGCCCTGGAAACCGATTTCGGCGTGGGCCAGGCCTTGCAGCGCGGTCCCCAGGCGAGCGGTGTTCATGAAGGTGAACATGCAGTTCAGGCCTTTGTTCGCCGGGCCGATCAGGAAACCGGTGGCCGCGTCGAAGTTCATCACGCAGGTGGCGTTGCCGTGGATACCCATCTTGTGTTCGATCGAACCACAGCTCACCGCGTTACGCTGGCCGACAGAACCATCGGCGTTCGGCAGGAACTTCGGCACGATGAACAGCGAGATACCCTTGGTACCGGCAGGGGCATCCGGCAGGCGGGCCAGAACGATGTGGACGATGTTGTCGGCCATATCGTGCTCACCGGCCGAGATGAAGATCTTGGTGCCGGTGACTTTGTAGGAACCGTCGGCCTGAGGTTCGGCCTTGGTGCGCAGCATGCCCAGATCGGTGCCGCAGTGCGGCTCGGTCAGGCACATGGTGCCGGTCCACTCGCCGGAGACCAGCTTGGTCAGGTAAGCCTCTTGCTGCTCTGGCGTGCCGTGTTCGGAGATGGTGTTCATCGCGCCATGGGACAGGCCTGGGTACATGCCCCACGACCAGTTGGCCTCGCCGACCATTTCGCTGACCGCCAGGCCCAGGGACTCCGGCAGGCCTTGGCCGCCATGCTCGACATCGTGCGCCAGGCTTGGCCAGCCGCCTTCGACGAATTGCTTGTAGGCCTCTTTGAAGCCAGTCGGGGTCTTAACGCCGGACTCGCTCCAGGTGCAGCCTTCCAGGTCACCCACACGGTTCAGAGGGGCCAATACCTGCTCACAAAACTTCGCGCCTTCCTCGAGGATGGCGTCGACCATGTCTGGAGTAGCGTCCTGGCAAGCCGGCAGGCTCTGATAGTGCGCTTCATAGCCGAGCAGTTCGTCACGAACGAAGCGAATATCACGCAAGGGGGCCTTGTAGTCAGGCATAGCGATAAACCTCTGCTGATGTAACCGGGAATGAACAACCGCGTTGATTTATTGTGGCGGTCAAACAGTTGTTTGAAACATACGTTTACGCCCAAATCTTGTCAAGCACCACGCAAACACCGTTCGTCATCGCTCCGCTGCAAGCCTCGCACGCAAAGGCCCGCAGCGGCTGCCGCGAATATTCCAGGGTTGAATAGAAGTGTAGGAGCTGGCTGAGCAGCAAGGCGCAGGAGACTGTGTCGGGAAGAGTCTGACGCGAGCCGCCCCGCACTCAGAAAGGAACGGGGCTGCCGAAGGAAGGGGTCAAGCGTAGGTGTCGATCAACGTACCGAGGACTTCATCGGCGGCCTTGGCGACTTTCACCCCCAGTTCCGCCTGGACCTTGCCCATGGACATCTCGACCATGTTGCTGGCCAGGTCCGATTGCTGGCTGCGATCGACGGAACGCAGGCGCTCGACCTGGACTTCGGAAGACTGGCTGGTGACAGAACGTTCGATGGTCGTGCTGGCGATCTGGCTGGCGGCCTGATCGACACGGTTCTGCCCGCTCTGGACGGTGCTCAGACCCGCGTAGAAAGCGGTATTCCCGGAAATTTCCATGGGACGACTCGACCTTGAAAAGAATGAACAGCGGCTATTGAACCAGACGCGTCAAAAAAAGACCCGTCAAAAACACTAATGGCACACTGCCTCATCATAGGCAAAATCTAGTCAAGCAGGTCCAGTTGCAGGTGTTCGGCCACCGCCTCCGCGCTGGCGGTCTTCAAGCGTGGCACCCGCCCCAGGCAAGGCGCGGGCAGGCGCTCGGCCAGCGTGGCGAGGTTTTCCTCGAGCCGCGAGGTCTTCGGCTCGATGATATTGGCCACCCAGCCCGCCAGTGGCAAACCGTCCTGGGCAATCGCCTCGGCCGTCAGCAGCGCATGGTTGATACAGCCCAGGCGTACACCCACCACCAGAATCACCGGCAGGTCCAGGGCCATGGCCAGGTCCGACAGGTTGTCCTGGTCGGCCAGTGGCACCCGCCAGCCGCCGGCGCCTTCGATCAAGGTGAAGTCCGCGCCCTTGGTCAGCGTCTGGCGCATGGGCGCGAGCAGCGCCTGCACGGTCAACGCCACACCCGCCTCGCGGGCGGCCAGATGCGGCGCGATAGCCGGCTCGAACGCCAGCGGATTGACCTCATCGTAGGTCAGCGGCAACGAGCATTCCGCCAACAAGGCCAGCGCATCGGCGTTGCGCAGCCCCTTGGGCGTCGGATCGCAGCCCGAGGCGACCGGCTTCCCGGCCGCCGTACTCAGCCCCGAAAGGCGTGCGGCGTGCAGCAAGCCCGCGGCTATGGTGGTCTTGCCGACGTCGGTGTCTGTTCCGGTAATGAAATAGGCTCGGCTCATTGCGGTTTCTCCAATACGGCGTAGACCACCTGATACGTCGCGGGCAGCCCCTGCGTCTGACGAAACTGTTCATAGGCGTCGATCAAGCCCTTGATCCGTGCCCGTCCCGTCAGCCCACCGGGCCGGCCAGGATTGAGGTTGTGCGCGCCCAGGGCTTTCAACTCATGGGTCAGGCTGCGCACATCCGGGTAGTGCAATACATGGGGCCGGGTTTCCAGGCTCAGCACCTGCAATCCGCTTGCCGCGCACAACTGCTGATAGGTAGTGAATTCACGGAAGCGGTTGACATGCACCATGCCGTCGACCTGACGCCAGCTATCGCGCAATTCATACAAGGTACCGACACACAGACTAGCAAAAGCCAGCACGCCACCCGGTTTCAGCACCCGATGCGCCTCACTGAGAACCGCTCGGAAGTCCGCGCACCACTGCACCGCCAGGCTGGAAAAAATCAGCTCGCAACTCTGCGCCTGCAACGGCAGGCGCTCGGCGTCACCGGCGATGAAATACCGCGCCCCACCCAAAGGCCGGGCGTGTTCGAGCATGCCTTCGGCGATATCCAGCGCCAGCCCCTCGCCGGCCGGGAAACGCTGGCCCAGCGACCGGCTGAAATGCCCGGTGCCGCAGCCCATGTCCAGCCAGCGGCCGGGGGCACGATCGCGCGGCAGGCGTCCCAACAGCTCGCTGCCGACATCGCGTTGCAACTGCGCCACGCTGTCGTAGCTGGAGGCGGCGCGGGAAAAGGAAGCCGCCACCTGACGTTTGTCGGGCAAATTGCCAGGCAGTTTGGGAAGGGACAGATCAGTCATCGCCGGACTCATGCAGAAAAGCCTGGATCGCCCCGGCCACTCCGTGGGGGTCCTCCAGAAGAAATGCGTGGCTGGCCTGCTCAATCAGGCCCACCTCGACATCGGGCAGCAACGCCAGCAACTCGCTCGCGGCTTCGGCCGGCACCAGGCCGTCGAGCCCGGCGAACAGATGCAACTGCGGGCCTCGATACCTTTGCAGGGCGTGGCGGGTATCCAGTTGCGCCAGCAGTTCGAGGCCCGCCATCAGCGCCGCCCCCGAGGTCTGCGGAGCACCGCCGGTCAGCAGGCGCGCCAGGCCACGGGGATCGGCGGCGCCCTGGGCGCACAGCAGGCTGAAGCGCTTGAGGGTGGTGCGCGGGTCGGCGTTGCAACCGGCCAAAAAGCCATCGAACGTCTCGCCCGGCATCGCGCTCGACCACTCGCCATGGGCCACGAAGCTGGGGTTGCTGGCCAGAGTCAGCAGGCCGCAGCAACGCTCGCCGCGGCGCGCGGCCAATTCGCAAGCCAGCATGCCGCCCAGTGACCAACCGCCGAGCCAGGCATGCTCCGGCAGGCTGGCATCCAGCTCGTCGAGCCACTCGCCAAGGTCACTGGAGTCAAGCTCCGGCAACGGCTCGATCTCGACCCGCAGGTGTTCGTCCAGCCCCTGCAAAGCCGCCGCCAAGGGTTCCAGCGGCGATACGCCAAGGCCCCAACCGGGCAGCAGAATCAGTCGATCACGCATGGCTTGGCTCCGGTCCCAGTTCGCTAAAACACTCCGCCAATGCATTCAACAATAGCTGGACCTGGGCTTCGCTGTGGGCGGCGGACAAGGTCACCCGCAGACGCGCGCTGCCCGCAGGAACGGTCGGCGGGCGAATGGCGCTGACCATCAGGCCGCGCTCGCGCAGCTTCTGCGACAGGCGCACGGCCCGCGCGCTGTCGCCAATCAGGATCGGCTGGATCGGCGTGAAACTGTCCATCAGCGTCAGCCCGATCTGCTCCGCACCGCGGCGGAACTGGCGGATCAGGGTATTCAGATGCTCCCGCCGCCAATGCTCGCTGCGCAGCAGTTCCAGGCTTTTCAGGGTCGCGCAGGCCAGGGCCGGCGGCTGGCTGGTGGTGTAGATATAAGGACGGGCGAACTGCACCAGGCTTTCGATCAACTCCTCGCTACCGGCGACAAAGGCCCCGGCGGTGCCGAACGCCTTGCCGAGGGTGCCGACCAGTACCGGCACCTCGTCCTGGCTCAAGCCGAAGTGCTCGGCGATCCCTCCACCGTTGGCCCCCAAAGGCCCGAAACCATGGGCGTCGTCGACCATCAGCCAGGCGCCCCTGGCCCGGGTTTCACGGGCCAGCGCCGGCAGGTCGGCGAGGTCGCCGTCCATGCTGAACACCCCATCGGTGACCACCAGGGTATTGCCGGTGGCTTTCTCCAGGCGCTTGGCCAGGCTGTCGGCATCGTTGTGCAGGTAACGGTTGAAGCGCGCCCCGCAAAGCAGCCCGGCATCCAGCAACGAGGCGTGGTTGAGGCGGTCTTGCAGCACCGTATCGCCCTGGCCGACCAGGGCGGTGACCGCGCCAAGGTTGGCCATGTAGCCGGTGGTGAAAAGCAGCGCCCGCGGGCGGCCGGTGAATTCGGCCAGGGCTTCTTCCAACTGATGGTGGGGCGTGCTGTGGCCAATCACCAGGTGCGAAGCGCCGCCGCCCACGCCCCAGCGGGACGCACCGGCGCGCCAGGCTTCGATCACTTGCGGGTGATTGGCCAGGCCCAGGTAATCGTTGTTACAGAACGCCAGCAAGGGCTGGCCGTCGACCACCACTTGAGGCCCTTGCGGGCTTTCCAGCAGCGGGCGCTGGCGGTAGAGGTTTTCGGCACGACGGGCAGCGAGACGCGCGCGGAGATCGAAAGACATGCAAGCCTCGCAGGCAAGGAAAGAAACGTCATCCCTGTAGGAGCGGCCGGTCGACGCTCGATTGCCCGCGATCCAGACACCTCGGTGTTCCTGGCTCACGCGGTGAGCCATTCGCGGGCAAGCCTCGCTCCTACAGAGGCGGTAGATCAGACGGCGGCGTTATAGAACTGCTCGCTGCTCTTCTGCTCCACCAGCGCCTGTTCGATGGCTGCCTGGTGCACCTCGTCGGCGTGTTCTTCGCGGGCTTCCGGGGCGATGCCCAGGCGCGCGAACAACTGCATGTCCTTGTCGGCCTGCGGGTTGGCGGTGGTCAGCAGTTTTTCACCGTAGAAGATCGAGTTGGCGCCGGCGAAGAATGCCAGGGCCTGCATCTGCTCGTTCATCGCCTCACGGCCGGCGGACAGGCGCACATGGGATTGGGGCATGAGGATGCGAGCCACGGCCAGCATGCGGATGAAGTCGAACGGATCGACGTCCTCGGAGTTTTCCAGCGGTGTGCCGGCGACCTTCACCAGCATGTTGATCGGCACCGACTCCGGGTGCTCCGGCAGGTTGGCCAGCTGGATCAGCAGGCCGGCGCGGTCGTCGAGGGACTCGCCCATGCCGAGGATGCCGCCGGAGCAGATCTTCATCCCGGCATCGCGCACGTAGGCCAGGGTCTGCAGGCGCTCGCTATAGGTACGGGTAGTGATGATGTTGCCGTAGAACTCCGGCGAGGTATCGAGGTTGTGGTTGTAGTAGTCCAGGCCGGCCTTGGCCAGCGCTTCGGTCTGGTCCTGGTCCAGGCGGCCGAGGGTCATGCAGGTCTCCAGGCCCATAGCCTTCACGCCCTTGACCATCTCCAACACGTACGGCATGTCCTTGGCCGAAGGATGTTTCCAGGCCGCGCCCATGCAGAACCGGGTCGAACCGATGGCCTTGGCCCGCGCCGCCTCGTCGAGGACCTTCTGCACTTCCATCAGCTTTTCTTTTTCCAGGCCGGTGTTGTAGTGACCGGACTGCGGACAATATTTGCAATCTTCCGGGCAGGCGCCGGTCTTGATCGACAACAGGGTGGAAACCTGGACGCGGTTGGCGTCGAAATGCGCGCGGTGCACCGTTTGCGCCTGGAACAGCAGGTCATTGAACGGCTGGACGAACAGGGCTTTGACTTCAGCCAAAGTCCAGTCATGACGCAGGTGGGCAGTGGTGCTGGCGCTCATGGGCGATTCCTTGATTATGCTTGGCAAGCGGCTGCGGGAAGGCAATACCCACAGCGGCGACACGGATGTCGGGCATATTTAAGGAAGCGCCATGCACTGTCAACCACATTACCAAGGACAGGTTTACATCTGGTTAAAAAACAAACAAACCTGTCTGCTCTGCGACGAGTCGACCGACACCCCGCAGCCCATCTGCACCGCCTGTGAAACCGAACTGCCGTGGCTCGGCGCGCATTGCCAGGTCTGCGCCCTGCCCTTGCCCGCGGCTGGCCTGACGTGCGGACAATGCCTCAAGCAACCGCCCGCCTTTGCCCAGGTGATCGCGCCCTGGCGTTATGGCTTTCCCGTGGACAGCCTGGTCAGCCGCTTCAAGCACAACGGCAAATGGCCCTTTGGCCGTCTTTTGGCCGAACTTCTCGCACAATCCCTGCAACATCGTTTTGCCGAGGATCTGCCGCGTCCCGATGCCCTGCTGCCGGTGCCCCTGGCCCGCCAGCGCCTGCGCCAGCGCGGCTACAACCAGGCGGCGATGCTGGCGCGCTGGCTGGGTGCAACCCTGGACATTCCCTGCGACGACGCCTCGTTGCAGCGCATCCAGGACACCCCGCCGCAACAAGGGCTGGATGCCCGGGCCCGGCAACGCAACCTGCGCCAGGCCTTCGCGCTCGCGCCCGGGGCACCGGTCCGCGGCCGGCACCTGGCACTGGTGGACGACGTGTTCACCACCGGCGCCACCACCCGGGCCCTGGCGCAGTTACTGCGCCAGGCCGGGGCGCGGCGGGTAGACGTGTATTGCCTGGCCCGCACGCCGAAACCCGGCGAACCCGACGGAACTTGACTCCCGGGGCTCAAGCCGCAAACCTCTTTACCACTTCCAGCGTTCAAAGCGTCCCGCCATGCCCTTGCCCACCTTGTTGACCCAGCACATCGCCCGTCGTCCGCAGCGCATCGCCCTGCTGCAACACATCGCCGAACAAGGCTCGATCACCCGCGCCGCGAAAAGCGCCGGCCTGAGCTACAAGGCCGCCTGGGACGCCATCGACGAATTGAACAACCTGGCGCAAAAGCCCCTGGTCGAACGCAGCGTCGGCGGCAAGGGCGGCGGCGGCGCCAGGCTGTCGCTCGAAGGCGAACGGGTGCTGCGCCTATACCAGCGCCTGCAAGCCTTGCAGGCCCAGGTCCTGGAAGCCGCCGAAGACGCCGCCGACCTCGACCTGCTGGGCCGCCTGATGCTGCGGACCAGTGCCCGCAACCAGTTGCACGGCACGGTCCAGGCTATCGAAGCGCAGGGCTGCAACGACCTGGTGCGCCTGGCGCTGGCCGAGCACCTGTCGATCCAGGCTCAAATCACCCACGACAGCACCCTGCGCCTGGAGCTGGAACCCGGCACCGAAGTGGTGGCGCTGATCAAGGCCGGCTGGCTGGAACTGCTGGCCGCCGAACAGCCTGCAACACCCGGACACAATTGCCTGGAGGGCAGCCTGGAAGAAATCCTCGACGCCCAGGACGGCCCCTGCGAGCTGCGGATTACCCTGCCCAGCGGCCAGACCCTCTGCGCCCTGGCCGAACCGCTGCAACTGCGAAACCTTGGCCTGAGCGCCGGCAAACCGGTGCGGGTACAGTTCTCGCCGTCCAACGTTCTGCTCGGCACCCCGCTCTGATCCCGCCTGCCTGTAGCCGCTAGCGATCGATTCGGGCGGCACTCCGACGAAGCAGGCGCCGCGCCTGATTTCGCAACGGCGGCATCGCGCTCTGCAATATGTTCGTCATCGACGCTCATTAAGGTGGCTGCAAAAACCAGCAGGAAGCCTGTGATGAGCCTATTAGAAGAAGACCAACCCACCGACCTCGAGCAGATGGTCGGCCTCAGCCGCCGTGGTTTCATCAGTGCCGGCGCCCTGTGCGGCGCAGCCCTGTTCCTGGGCGGCAACCTGCTGAGCCGCAGCGTGCTGGCCGCCAGTGTCAGCGCCGGCACCAGCAAACTGCTGGGCTTCGACAGCATCGCCGCCGCCACCAGCGACACCATTACCTTGCCGCCGGGCTACAAGTCCTCGGTGCTGATCAGCTGGGGCCAGCCCCTGCACAAGAACGGCCCGGCCTTCGACCCGAGCGGCAACGGCACCGCCGCGGCGCAGGAAGTCCAGTTCGGCGACAACAACGACGGCATGAGCCTGTTCGCCTTCCCGGACGACAAGAACCGCGCGCTGATCGCGATCAACAACGAATACACCAACTACCGCTACCTGTACCCCCACGGCGGCATGCCGCAGTCGGCGGAAGACGTGCGCAAGGCCCTGGCCAGCGAAGGCGTGTCGGTGATCGAGGTGCAGCGGCGCAACGGCCAGTGGCAGTTCGTCCAGGGCTCGCGCTACAACCGCCGCATCCACGGCAACGCGCCGATCCGCCTGAGCGGCCCGGCCGCCGGCCACGCCCTGATGAAAACCAGCGCCGACAAGAGCGGTCGCAAAGTCCTCGGCACCTTCCAGAACTGCGCCAACGGCAAGACGCCATGGGGCACCTATCTGACCTGCGAAGAGAACTTCACCGACTGCTTCGGCAGCAGCAACCCCCAGCAGGCATTCGATGCCGCGCAGAAACGCTATGGCGCCTCGGCGGCCAGCCGCGAGATCAACTGGCATCAGTTCGACCCACGTTTCGACCTGGCGAAAAACCCCAACGAACTCAACCGTCACGGCTGGGTGGTGGAGATCGACCCGTTCGACCCGCAATCCAAGCCGATCAAGCGCACCGCCCTGGGCCGCTTCAAGCATGAAAACGCCGCCCTGGCCGAAACCCGCGACGGGCGCGCCGTGGTCTACATGGGCGACGACGAGCGTGGCGAGTTCATCTACAAGTTCGTCAGCCGCGACCGCATCAACCACCGCAATCCCAAGGCCAACCGCCACCTGCTGGACCACGGCACCCTGTACGTGGCGATCTTCGACAATGGCGACGGCAACCCGGACCACCCCAAGGGCCGGGGCAAATGGGTCGAGCTGACCCACGGCAAGAACGGCATCGACGCCAGCAGCGGCTTCGCCGACCAGGCCGAAGTGCTGATCCACGCCCGCCTCGCCGCCAGCGTGGTCAAGGCCACGCGCATGGACCGCCCGGAGTGGATCGTGGTCAGCCCGAAAGACGGCCAGGTGTATTGCACCCTGACCAACAACTCCAAGCGTGGCGAAGACGGCATGCCGGTGGGCGGCCCGAACCCTCGGGAGAAAAACGTCTACGGGCAGATCCTGCGCTGGCAGACCGCCCGGGGCGACCATGGCTCGCTGGACTTCACCTGGGACCTGTTCGTGGTAGCCGGCAACCCGAGCGTGCATGCGGGCAAGCCCAAGGGCGGTTCGTCCAACATCACCCCACAGAACATGTTCAACAGCCCCGACGGCCTGGGTTTCGACAAGGCGGGCCGGTTGTGGATCCTCACCGACGGCGACTCCAGCAACACCGGCGACTTCGCCGGCATGGGCAACAACCAGATGCTTTGCGCCGACCCGGATACCGGTGAAATCCGCCGCTTCATGGTCGGGCCGGTGGGTTGCGAAGTCACCGGCATCACCTTCTCGCCGGATCAGAAGAGCCTGTTCGTGGGCATCCAGCATCCGGGCGAAAACGGCGGCTCGACCTTCCCCGAGCACCTGCCCAACGGCAAGCCGCGCTCCTCGGTGATGGTCATCACCCGGGAAGACGGCGGCATCGTCGGCGCCTGATCCAGCGCTTCGCGGGCCAGCTCGCTCCTGCACCGACCTGCAGGAGCGAGGCTTGCCCGCGATAGCGTCCCCCCGGCCGCCACCTCCCCCCTCGCCTGCGTTACCATGCCTGGCCAGATGCAGCAGCGCGCTGCGCGCAGGAGTCAGCATGTCTCACCCGTTCGATAGCCTTACCCCGGATTTGGTCCTCGATGCCGTCGAAAGCATCGGCTTTCTCAGCGACGCCCGCGTTCTGGCCCTCAACAGTTACGAAAACCGTGTCTATCAGGTCGGCATCGAAGACGGCGAACCGTTGATCGCCAAGTTCTACCGCCCGCAGCGCTGGACCGGCGCAGCCATTCTCGAGGAACACCGGTTCACCTTCGAACTCGCCGAATGCGAAGTGCCCGTGGTGGCGCCGCTGCTGCACCAGGGCGAGAGCCTGTTCGAGCACCAGGGCTTCCGATTCGCCTTGTTCCCCCGCCGTGGTGGCCGCGCGCCGGAACCCGGCAACCTGGACCAGCTGTACCGCCTCGGACAGTTGCTCGGACGCCTGCACGCAGTCGGCGCCACCCGCCCGTTCGAGCATCGCGAAGCGCTGGGCGTGAAGAACTTCGGCCACGACTCGCTGGCCACCCTGCTGGAAGGCGACTTCGTGCCCAGGAGCCTTTTGCCGGCCTACGAGTCGGTGGCCCGCGACCTGCTCAAGCGCGTGGAAGAGATCTACCAGGCGACGCCGCACCGGAACATCCGCCTGCACGGCGACTGCCACCCCGGCAACATGATGTGCCGCGACGAGGTGTTCCATATCGTCGACCTCGACGATTGCCGCATGGGCCCGGCGGTGCAGGACCTGTGGATGATGCTCGCCGGCAATCGCCAGGAGTGCCTGGGGCAGCTGTCGGAACTGATGGATGGCTACAGCGAATTCCACGACTTCGACCCTCGCGAGCTGACGCTGATCGAACCGCTGCGCGCCCTGCGCCTGATGCACTACAGCGCCTGGCTGGCCCGGCGCTGGGACGACCCGGCCTTCCCCCGCAGCTTCCCCTGGTTCGGCAGCGAACGTTACTGGGGCGACCAGGTGCTGGCGCTGCGCGAGCAGTTGGCCGCATTGAATGAAGAGCCGTTGAAGCTGTTCTGACCTGCCCTGTAGGAGCGAGGCTTGCCCGCGATAGCCCCGCCGCGGTGGGCCTGGGGCACTGCGGTGCATTGATCGCGGGCAAGCCTCGCTCCTACGGATTTCATGACGGCGAACAGGGATAACGCCGACAAAGACACAGCCAGACAAATCTCCTTACAATCACTGACTTTGTTAGCTGCCTAAGCAAGGATTCTGCATGCAAGCCGCCAACCCGCGTCGCGGGTACATCCTGGGCCTGAGCGCCTACATCATCTGGGGCCTGTTCCCGATCTACTTCAAAGCCATCGCCGACGTGCCCGCCGTGGAAATCATCATCCACCGGGTGCTCTGGTCCGCGTTGTTCGGCGCCCTGCTGCTGATGGTCTGGAAACATCCCGGCTGGTGGCGCGAGCTGCGCGAGAACCCCAGGCGCCTGGCGATCCTGGCCCTGAGCGGCACGCTCATCGCGGCCAACTGGCTGACTTACGTGTGGTCGGTGAACAACGGACGCATGCTCGAGGCCAGCCTGGGTTACTACATCAACCCGCTGGTGAATGTGCTGCTGGGGATGCTGATCCTCGGTGAGCGGCTGCGGCGCCTGCAATGGGTGGCCGTCGGCCTGGCGACGGTCGGCGTGGCCCAGCAGGTCTGGCAAGTCGGCAGCCTGCCCTGGGTGTCGCTGGTGCTGGCGCTGACCTTCGGCTTCTATGGCCTGATCCGCAAGCAGGCGCCCGTCAAGGCGCTGCCGGGGCTGGTGGTGGAAACCTGGATGCTGGTGCCGATCGCCCTGGCCTGGCTGCTGTTCCACCCTGCCGCAACCAGTGCCCAGGCCGCCTTCTGGACCAGCGCCGAAGCCTGGTGGCTGGTAGCGGCCGGCCCGGTCACCCTGATCCCCCTGGTGTGCTTCAACGCCGCCGCGCGGCACCTGCCCTACACCACCCTGGGTTTCCTGCAATACCTGGCGCCGACCCTGGTGTTGTTGCAGGCGGTGCTGCTGTTCGACGAACACCTGTCGTCGAGCACCCTGGTGGCGTTCATGTTCATCTGGGCCGGCCTGGCGGTGTACAGCGTGGATGCCTGGCTGGGCCTGCGCAAGCGCGCCTGATCAAAAAACACACAAACCTCTGCAGGCCACGATCCACGTGGCCTGCCTCTATCCTTCCCAAGGTTATCCACAGCGTGATCCCCGCCGTTTGTGCACAAGCCCTTGAAATTGCCGGTTTTTTGATCAGATCTTGAAGATCCCCGGCCGGCCTGGGCTGGCGGCCGGTCTCTACAGGTTATCCACAGGCACATGCACGCTAAAACTGGATAACCCGCCCACTCCGGTCTCACCCCTCACTGCGCAGCACCAGCTCCACCATCAGATCGTCCGCCAGGGTTTCCAGGCGTGATTGCAAGACCTCCAGGGACAAGGTCAGCGGCACCGCCAGGGTGGCCTCGGCGTGGAACAGCGGTTCGCTGCTCATGGGCGCCGGACGCACTTCGGTGACCAGCCGCTCCAGGTTCACCCCCTGTTCGGTCAGCAAGCGCGTGATGTCGCGAACGATGCCCGGCCGATCGTTGCCCACCAGTTCCATGGCGATCGGCTTCCAGGTGCAGGACTGCTCGATGCCGCTTTCCGCGATCAGCACCCGGATGCCCTGGGCCGACAGCCCCTGCAAGGCATCCACCAACTCGTCGTAGGCTTCCGCCGGCACGCCGACCCGCAGGATCCCGGCGAACTGCCCGGCCATGCGCGACATGCGGCTCTCCAGCCAGTTGCCGCCGTGCTCGGCGATGCATTGGGCGATGCGCTCGACCTGTCCTGGCTTGTCCGGGGCGAATACCGTGAGTACGAGGTGGTTCATGGCGCAACCCTCTGGCATGACTGTCGTGGTGGAAGGGCAAGTATAGGCAAGGCTCATGGGGCTGTTTTCGCCGTCGCCGCGCACCCCGTGACGGGTAGACGCGCTTTACCAGCGGATGGAGAAGGCCGGAAAACCTGGCGTTGCGCCAGCCGCAAGATAAATCGTGTACAACTGCTTGGATTTATATGGAACAATTCAATAGTTTTTTGAGAACATCCTGCTTCCCAGCGTGACCATTGTGCGAACTTTGGTCGCGGAACGACGTATTTAGTCTAATTTTCACAACCGCAATTCATCATGTAGTATGCCGCAGCGCGCACTACATAACCTTGGATCGATGTCTGCCAAGGCGCACTCGCAACCCTGAAAGCCCCGTCAGCAAGGCTCGAAGCCGTTGATTGGAACCATCCCAGCCGCCCGCGATGGCATGTACTGGTAGAGGGGTTTGTGGTTTAAATGGCCAGAGGCTTCATTGTTAATTTGAAGAGCTGATAAAGCGAAATAGCTGAGCAGAGTGAGGCAAGCAATGACTGAACACGTTCAAGTCGGTGGCCTGCAGGTCGCCAAAGTCCTGTTCGACTTCGTGAACAACGAAGCCATTCCCGGAACCGGCCTCACCGCCGACCAGTTCTGGGCCGGTGCCGACAAGGTCATCCATGACCTGGCGCCGAAGAACAAAGCCCTACTCGCCAAACGCGACGATTTCCAGGCGCGTATCGATGCCTGGCACCAATCCCGTGCCGGACAAGCCCACGACGCCGTGGCCTACAAAGCCTTTCTGCAAGACATCGGTTATCTGCTGCCAGAAGCGGCGGACTTCCAGGCCACGACGCAAAACGTCGATGACGAGATCGCCCGCACGGCCGGTCCGCAACTGGTGGTCCCGGTGATGAACGCCCGCTTCGCCCTCAACGCTTCCAACGCCCGCTGGGGCTCGCTGTACGACGCGCTTTATGGCACCGACGCCATCAGCGAAGCCGGCGGCGCGGAAAAAGGCAAAGGCTACAACAAGGTCCGCGGCGACAAGGTCATCGCCTTCGCCCGTGCCTTCCTCGACGAAGCCGCGCCCCTGGCGGCCGGCTCCCATGTCGACTCCACCGGCTACAAGATCGTCGGCGGCAAGCTGGTGGTCGCCCTCAAGGGCGGCAGCAACAGCGGCCTGCGCGACGATGCCCAACTGATCGGCTACCAGGGCGATGCCGCGGCACCGACCGCGGTCCTGCTGAAGCACCACGGCCTGCACTTCGAGATCCAGATCGACGCGTCCACCCCGGTCGGCCAGACCGACGCCGCGGGCGTCAAGGACGTGCTGATGGAAGCCGCCCTGACCACCATCATGGACTGCGAAGACTCGGTCGCCGCCGTCGATGCCGACGACAAGGTGGTGATCTACCGCAACTGGCTCGGCCTGATGAAGGGCGACCTGGCCGAGGAAGTGGCCAAGGGTGGCCAGACCTTCACCCGCACCATGAACGCCGACCGCGAATACACCGCGCCCGACGGCGGCAACGTCAAGCTGCACGGCCGTTCGCTGCTGTTCGTACGCAACGTGGGTCACCTGATGACCATCGACGCGATCCTCGACAGCCAGGGCAACGAAGTGCCGGAAGGCATCCTCGACGGCCTGGTCACCAGCCTGGCGGCGATCCACAACCTCAACGGCAACACCTCGCGCACCAACAGCCGCACCGGCTCGGTGTACATCGTCAAGCCGAAGATGCACGGCCCGGAAGAAGTGGCGTTCACCAACGAGCTGTTCGGGCGCATCGAAGACGTTCTGAAACTGCCGCGCAATACCCTGAAGGTCGGGATCATGGACGAGGAGCGCCGTACCACGGTCAACCTCAAGGCCTGCATCAAGGCGGCCAGCGAGCGCGTGGTGTTCATCAACACCGGCTTCCTCGACCGTACCGGCGACGAAATCCACACCTCCATGGAAGCCGGCGCCGTGGTGCGCAAGGCCGAGATGAAGGCTGCCAAGTGGATTGGCGCCTATGAGAACTGGAACGTCGATATCGGCCTCTCCACCGGCCTGCAAGGCCGTGCCCAGATCGGCAAGGGCATGTGGGCCATGCCCGACCTGATGGCCGCCATGCTCGAACAGAAAATCGCCCACCCGCTGGCCGGTGCCAACACCGCCTGGGTGCCGTCGCCGACCGCAGCGGCCCTGCACGCCCTGCATTACCACAAGGTCGACGTGTTCGCCCGCCAGGCCGAACTGGCCAAGCGCGCCCGCGCTTCGGTGGACGACATCCTGACCATTCCATTGGCCAGCAACACCAACTGGTCGGCCGACGAGATCAAGAACGAACTGGACAACAACGCCCAGGGCATTCTCGGTTACGTGGTGCGCTGGATCGACCAGGGCGTGGGTTGCTCCAAGGTGCCGGACATCAACGATGTCGGCCTGATGGAAGACCGCGCCACCCTGCGGATCTCCAGCCAGCACATCGCCAACTGGCTGCGCCACGGCGTCGTCACCGAGGCCCAGGTCCTGGAAAGCCTCAAGCGCATGGCGCCCGTGGTGGACCGGCAGAACGCCGGCGACACCCTGTACCGCCCGCTGGCGCCGAACTTCGACAGCAATATCGCCTTCCAGGCGGCGGTCGAACTGGTGATCGAAGGCACCAAGCAGCCGAACGGCTACACCGAGCCGGTGCTGCACCGTCGGCGTCGCGAGTTCAAGGCCCGCAACGGCCTGTAAAAAGCGGCGGTAAATGAAAAAGCCCCGGTCGCAGGACCGGGGCTTTTTTCTTCGTGCTTCGGCGACTGCCGCCTAGCGCACCACTCCCAGCTCATGCTTGACCAGCGCCAGCAGCTTGCCGGTATCGATCGGCTTGAGCAGGAAGTCCACCACGCTCAAATGCATGGCAGCGATGGCGTCGCGCACGTCGGCATCGCCGGAAATGATGATGATCGGCAGCGCCGCCCGCTCCGACTCGCGCACCTGGCGGATCAGGTCCAGGCCATTGCAGGGCGCCATGCGCAGATCGGTGATCAGCAGTCCGATGGACTTGTTCGAGTTCAACAGTTCAAGCGCTGCCTTGCCACTGGCCGCAGTCATGCAGCGAATGCCATCGAGCCCCAGGATCTCCGACAGCAGCTCGCGAGCGTCCTTGTCGTCGTCGGCGATCAGTACTCGCTGAGGCGGCAGGTCAGGCTCGAGCATCACGGCGTTCAGCGCCTCACGCTCGTCATCGCTCAAAATATCGTGGTCGGGCATGGCACTCTCTACATATTCAAATCAATCCCCTAGCACAGTGGTCAGACATCGCTAAGCAGGCCTTCAATGTGCACTTCGTCGGATTTTTTTCCAATAGTCCGATAAGCACATTTTTTGCGTTTTCATCGACGCCTTGAAGCGAATGGGCAGGTGCCGGGCCGCTACCTAGACTTACGTCCAATGGGCACCCCGCACCGGGGGACCGACCATGGCCGCAGACCCGACCACGACAAATCCAAAAAAGACTGCGGTAATGGTTATGAGCAAAGCGGATGCCTTCACCCAGGCAGGGAAAACCGCGGTGTTGCAGAACATCCACGGCACGATGCAATTCCTCCAGCGGTTCCCCCCTTTCAATCAGATGGAAAACGCTCACCTGGCCTATCTGGTCGAGCAATGCCAGCTGCGCTTCTACGGGCCCGGCGAGAGCATCATCAAGCCCGCCGACGGGCCGGTGGAACACTTCTATATCGTCAAGCAGGGGCGGGTCGTCGGCGAGCGCCCGCACACGGCCAAGGGCGGCACCGAAACCACCTTCGAGATCACCACCGGCGAGTGCTTTCCCCTCGCCGCGCTGCTGGGCGAGCGCGCCACCCGGACCGAGCACCTGGCGGCCGAAGACACCTTCTGCCTGCAACTGAACAAGCCCGCCTTCATCAAGCTGTTTGCGCTCTGCGCGGTGTTCCGCGACTTCGCCCTGCGCGGCGTCAGCAGCCTGCTGGACCAGGTCAACCAGCAGGTCCAGCAGAAAGCCGTGGAAACCCTCGGCACCCAATATTCCCTCAACACCCGGCTGGGCGAGCTGGCGATGCGTCACCCGGTGACCTGCAGCCCGACCACGGCGCTGCGCGAAGCCGTGAGCCTGATGCACGAACAGCAGGTGGGCAGCATCGTGGTCGTGGACGAGCACAAGGCGCCGCTGGGCATTTTCACCCTGCGCGACCTGCGCCAGGTGGTGGCCGACGGCACCAGCGACTTCGACCAGGGCATCGAACGCCACATGACCCAGGCACCGTTCGCCCTGTCGCCGGACCACAGCGCCTTTGACGCCGCCATCGCCATGACCGAACGCCACATCGCCCACGTCTGCCTGGTCAAGGACAGGCGCCTGTGTGGCGTGGTGTCCGAGCGCGATCTGTTTTCCCTGCAACGGGTCGACCTGGTGCACCTGGCACGCACCATCCGCAACGCGCCGCGCATCGACAACTTGGTGGCGATGCGCGGCGAAATCGGCCAACTGGTGGAGCGCATGCTGGCCCATGGCGCCTCTTCGACCCAGATCACCCACATCATCACCCTGCTCAACGACCACACGGTGTGCCGGGTGATCGAACTGACCCTGGCCGACAAGGGCGACCCCGGCGTGCCGTTCAGCTGGCTGTGTTTCGGCAGCGAGGGCCGGCGCGAGCAGACCCTGCACACCGACCAGGACAACGGCATCCTGTTCGAGGCACGCGACGCCGTCCATGCCGCCGAAATTCGCGGCAAGCTGCTGCCCCTGGCGCAGCAGATCAACCAGAGCCTGGCGTTGTGCGGCTTCAGCCTGTGCAAGGGCAAGATCATGGCCGGCAATCCCGAGCTGTGCCTGTCCCGGGCCGAATGGGCCCGGCGCTTCGCCGCGTTCATCCGCGAGGCCACGCCGCAAAACCTGCTGGATTCGAGCATCTACTTCGACCTGCGAGTGGTCTGGGGCGACGAGCAGGGTTGTGCGCAACTGCGCCGCGGCATTCTCGACCAGGTCGGCGACAACCGCCTGTTCCAGCGCATGATGGCCGAGAACGCGTTGCGCCAGCGTCCGCCGGTGGGGCGCTTCCGCGAGTTCGTGCTGGCTCGGAAAAATGGCGAGAAAGCCACGCTGGACCTCAAGGTCCAGGGGCTTACGCCCTTCGTCGACGGTGCGCGCCTGCTGGCCCTGGCCAACAACATCGACGCCAACAACACCCTGGAGCGCCTGCGCCAGCTGGTGGCCAGGGAGGTCATCGACCCCCTCGACGGTGCCGCCTATGAGGAGGCCTACCACTTCATCCAGCAAACCCGCATGCAGCAACATCAATTGCAGACCCGGCAGAACCTGCCCTATTCCAACCGCGTCGACCCGGACAGCCTCAACCACCTGGACCGGCGGATCCTGCGCGAATCGCTGCGCCAGGCCCAGCGCCTGCAAAGCAGCCTGACGCTGAGGTATCAGCTATGAGCCTGTTCGCCTGGCTGCGCCCGGCCAGCGCGCCGCTCGACGCTACCCAGCAACGGCGCCGCGAGCGCCTGCCCGGTGCTCCGGCACTGGGCGAGTGCAGCCTGCGCGAGCAGCGCTGGGTGGTGCTGGACCTGGAAACCACGGGGCTCAACCTCAACCGCGATCAGGTGCTGTCCATCGGGGCGGTGGTCATCGAAGACGGTGCCATCGATTTCAGCCAGCAGTTCGAGCGCACCCTGCAACGCAGCGAGCACAAGCTCAGCCCCAGCGTACTGATCCATGGCCTGGGGCCCAGCGCGATCGCCGCCGGCAGCGACCCGGTGGAGGCCTTGCTGGATTTCATGGAGTTCGTCGGCGACAGCCCGCTGCTGGCCTTCCATGCGCCGTTCGACCAGCACATGCTCGGCCGCGCCCTGAAGGACAGCCTGGGTTATCGTCTGCAGCATCCCTTCCTCGACGTCGCCGCCATGGCCCCGCTGCTATGCCCGCAGGCGTCTATCCGCGAAGCCGGGCTGGATGACTGGATGAACCACTTCAAGCTGCACGTCGGCGAGCGCCACCATGCCGCCGCCGATGCCCTGGCCACAGCCGAACTGGCGCTGATCCTGTTCAGCCGGGCCCGCCAGCAGCAGATCCACAGCCCGCTGAACCTGCAACAGCGGCTCAACCAGTGGAAACGCCGCCAGCAGACCCACTCCTTCTGATGTAACCGCTGCCGACTGTAGCCGCTGCCGAGCACCAGCGAGGCTGCGATCGACTGCGAAGCAGGCGCAATCCGGCCAGTGCGTTCCGCCTGAAATACCGCAAGCACAGGCTTTGCGGCCACTACGTGGCCGATCGCAGCCTTGCTGGTGCTCGGCAGCGGCTACAGAGCAGCAACAAGGCGGTGACCAGGTATCGGATAAATCGCAGCCGACCGGCGCCCATTGCGCGGCTCTTTGTGCCCTGCCCCAATCGCGAATAATTCTCGTTAGTTTCAACTTCTCGATTGGTGATGCCCGTTGTCGTCAGCCCAAAGCCCCCACAGTGACCTCGTTGGCGCGTTGTATCGCGACCATCGCGGCTGGCTGCTGGCCTGGCTGCGACGCAACGTCGCCTGCCCGCAACGGGCCGAGGACCTGAGCCAGGACACCTTCGTCCGCCTGCTGGGCCGCGACGAACTGAAGGCCCCGCACGAACCACGAGCGTTCCTGGTGGCCGTGGCCAAGGGCCTGCTGTTCGACTACTTCCGCCGCGCCGCGCTGGAACAGGCCTACCTCGCCGAACTGATGCTGGTCCCGGAAGCGGAACAGCCCTCCCCGGAAGAACAGCAACTGATCCTCGACGACCTCAAGGCCATCGACCGCCTGCTGGGCAAGCTGTCGAGCAAGGCCCGCGCCGCCTTCCTCTATAACCGCCTCGACGGCCTCGGCCATGCCGAGATCGCCGAGCGCCTGGACGTGTCCGTGCCCCGGGTCAGGCAGTACCTGGCCCAGGGCATCCGCCAGTGCTACATCGCCCTGTACGGGGAGCCGACATGAGCGCGCTCAACGCCAAGCCGGTGTCCGCGCGGGTGCTGGACGCGGCGATTGCCTGGCAGCTGGCGCTGGATGCCGGCGAGGGCAACCCGATGGCTTGCGAAGAGTTCGCCCGATGGCACGCCGCCGACGAGGAACACGCCCGCGCCTGGCGCCAGCTGGGCATGCTCGACCAGCGCTTCAGCGTCGCCAGCGGCCCGGCGCGCAACGCCCTGCTGCAATCGCGCGAAGGCCTGCGCCGCCGCGTGCGCAAACTCGGTGGCGGGCTGGCCAGCATCGCCCTGCTGCTGGGCCTGGCGCTGTTCGCCGGCGAACGTTACGGCCAGCTGGACTACTGGCTCGCCGACCAGCGCACCGCCACCGGCGAGCAACGCACCCTGCGCCTGGCCGACGGCACGCTGATCAACCTCAATACCCACAGCGCCCTGGATGTGCGCTTCGACGAAAAACAGCGGCGCATCGTGCTGCAGGAAGGCGAGATCCTGGTCGAGACCGGCCATGGCGACGCCCGGCCCTTTATCGTCGAGACCCGCGAGGGCCATCTGCGCGCCCTGGGCACGCGCTTCCTGGTCAAGCGCGAAGCGCAGGGCACGCGTCTGAGCGTGTTGCAATCGGCGGTGGCCGCGCGCCCGGAATCGAGCCCGGACGAACAGGTCTTCAAGGAAGGCCAGCAAGTGCTGATGCGCCGCGACAGCCTGGGCCCGCTGCTGGCTCTGAACCCCGGCGCCGATGCCTGGACCCGCGGCATGCTGGTGGTGGACAACGCGCGCCTGGCGGATCTGGTGAGCGAGCTGGGGCGCTATCGCCGTGGTCATCTTGGAGTGGCCGATGAGATCGCCGACCTGCGCATCAGCGGCAGCTTCCCGCTGCACGACACCGACCTGGCCCTGCGCGCGCTGCTGCCCACCCTGCCCGTGGCCATCGAGCAGCACACGCCGTGGTGGGTGACCCTGGTGGCGCGGGCCGAGCCCAAAGACAAGCCATAGCCCCGCAGTGTCCGTGCGGTTGTTATCGCGAGCAAGCTTCGCTCCTACAGAAGGCAACACAGCCCTGCGTAGGAGCGAAGCTTGCTCGCGATAAGGCCCCTTCGAACACCACCCCACCCACCTGAAACACCCCCGCTTTTACTGAATCGAAATTATTTTCAATCCGCCCTATCACTTTTCGAATCTCGTGCGGCACATAGGCAATTGAGAAATATTTCCATCCAGGAGCCACCTTATGTCCCGCACGCTCGACACCCTGTTGCGCCCCAGCCTGTTGGCCGTGGCCATCGCCCTTTGCGCGCCGCTGGCCAGCAGCCCGCTGCTGGCCGCCGAACAGGCGTCCGCCGTGCGTGCCTACAACCTGCCGGCCGCGCCGCTGGCCAGCACCCTGAACCAGATCGCCAGCCAGGCCGGCCTGGCCCTGAGCCTCAACCCGAGCCTGGCCGCCGGCAAGACTTCGGCACCGGTCAAGGGCCAGTTCGACGCCGCCGGCGCCCTGCGCGAAGCTCTGCGCGGCACCGGCCTGCAACTGGAGCAAAGCAGCGCCGGCACCTACAGCCTGGTGGCGATTCCGGACGGCGTGGTGGCGCTGCCGGAAACCAGCATCACCGGCCAACAGGCTTACGAAAGCGCCTGGGGCCCGGTCGAGGGTTATGTCGCCACGCGCACCGCCGCCGGCACCAAGACCGACACCTCGCTGGTCGAAGCGCCGCGCTCGATTTCCGTCGCGACCCGCCAGCAGATGGAAGACCGTAACGTGCAGAATCTGGACGACGCCGTGCGCTACATGCCCGGTATCGTTTCCGCCAGCTACGGCAGCGACACCCGCTACGACTGGATGCGGGTGCGCGGCTTCGAGCCCACCCAGTTCCTCGACGGCCTGCCCCTGCCCCGCGGCGTGTACGCCAACCCGAAGGCGGAAACCTGGAACCTCGACCGCCTCGCCCTGCTGCGCGGCCCGGCCTCCTCGGTCTATGGCCAGACCCCGCCCGGCGGCCTGCTGGACATGGTCAGCCGGCGCCCCAGCGCCGAGTCGAGCAGTGCCATCCAGCTGCAGTACGGCAGCGACAACTACCGCCAGCTCAATTTCGCCAGCACCGGCAAGATCGACGATGAAGGCCAGTTTCTCTACGGCCTCAGCGGCGTGGTGCGCGATGCCGGTACGCAGGTCGATCACATCGACAACAAGCGCTACAACATTGCCCCCAGCCTGACCTGGAACATCGACACCGACACCAAGCTGACCCTGCTCTCGCAGTTCACCCGCGACGATACCGGGGCGACCAGCCAGTTCATGCCGATCCAGGGCACCAAGATCAAGTCGCCCCTGGGCAAGGTCTCCCACCACAAGAACCTGGGCGACCCGGACTACGAGTTCTACGACCGGACCTACTACGCCCTGGGCTACGCCTTCGAGCATCGCCTCAACGATGTCTGGCAGTTCCGCCAGAACCTGCGCTACACCAAGTCGGAGCTGTCTTTCCAGCAACTGACCGTGGGTTCCTACGCCTACTCCCCGGCTGACGCGGCGGGCAATATCAGCCGCACCTCGACCAACGTCGACGAGGACATCAGCCAGTTTGCGGTCGACAACAACTTCCAGGCCGACTTCACCACCGGCGACATCAGCCACACCGTGCTGATCGGCCTGGATCACCAGCGCACCGACACTTCTTATCTGTCGATCTACGGCGACGGCGGGACGACCAACATCTTCAACCCGGTGTATGGCAAGCCGATCGTGCGTCCGGCGCGCTCCAGCGCCTATTACGACTACAACCAGAAAACCGTGCAGACCGGCCTCTACATCCAGGACCAGATGGCCCTCGACCAATGGCGCCTGACCTTGGGCGGTCGCGAAGACTGGGTGCACCAGGGCACCACCTACTTCAACAAGAACGACGCGACCAACACCGACCGCAGCAAGAATTTCAGTGGCAATGCGGCGCTGAGCTATGTGTTCGACTCGGGTTTCGTGCCGTATATCTCCTACGCCGAATCGTTCCAGCCAGCCAGCAACGCCAGCGTCTCCCCGACCGAGTCGTACAAGCCCACCGAGGGCCAGCAGTGGGAGCTGGGCATCAAGTACCAGCCGCCCGGTTCGAACACCCTGCTGAGCGCGGCGGTCTATGACCTGACCCAGAAAAACGTGCTGGTGACCAGCATCGGCGCCGGAGGCGAATCGATCACCAACCAGACCGGCGAAGTGAAGGTCAAGGGCCTGGAACTGGAAGCGGTGTCCGACGTGACCGAGAACCTCAAGGTCATCGCCGCCTACACCCTGGCCAAGTCCGAGGTACAAGATGGCATCTACAAGGGCAACCGCCTGCAACTGATGCCGAACCAGCAAGCCTCGCTGTGGACCGACTACACCTGGCACAACGGCGTGCTCGACGGCTTCGGCATCGGCGCCGGCGCCCGCTACACCGGCAACACCTACGGCGACCAGGGCAATACCTGGCTGGGCAAGGCCAATGCCTACACCGTGTTCGATGCCGCCGTGCATTACGACCTCGGCCGCCTGGACAGCAGCCTCAAGGGCGCGTCGCTGAAACTCAACGCCACCAACCTGTTCGACAAGGACTACCTGTCGACCTGCGATGGCTCCTACTGCTATTTCGGCGATCAACGCAGCGTCGTCGCCAGTGCCACCTATCAGTGGTAACCGGCTGGGTTAACGACCAGGCCGTCCGACCAGGGCGGCCTTGGTGTGTCTGAAGGCGAAGAAATGAAAAGCACAACCATCCGCCGCTGGTCCTTTATCCACACCTGGACCAGCCTGATCTGCACGGTGTTCCTGCTGATGCTGGCCCTGACCGGGCTGCCGCTGATCTTTCACCATGAGATCGACCACCTGCTGGGCGATGCGCCCGAGCTGCGGGAGATGCCCGCCGACACCCCGCGCCTGGACCTGCAGCAGCTGGTGCGCGCCGCCGAGGCCCATCGGCCGGGCGAGGTCATGCAGTACTTCGGCTGGGACGAGGAAGATCCCAACGGCGTGCTCACCATCATGGCCAGGACCGCCGGCACCGAACCCAATTCGTCGCACACCTTCATGCTCGACGCCCGCACCGGCGAGGCCGTGGAAACACCCTCGGCCAACGGTGGGCTGATGATGTTCATCCTGCGCCTGCACGTGGACCTGTTCGCCGGGCTGCCGGGCAAGCTGCTGCTGGCGTTCATGGGGCTGCTGTTCGTGCTGGCGATCGTCTCCGGCGTGGTGCTGTACCTGCCGTTCATGCGCCGGCTGGAATTCGCCACCGTGCGCCACGACAAATCCACCCGCCTGCGCTGGCTGGACCTGCATAACCTGATCGGTGTGGTAACCCTGACCTGGGCCCTGGTGGTGGGCGTCACTGGCGTCATCAGCGCCTGCGCCGACCTGCTGATTGCCGCCTGGCGCAACGACAGCCTCAGCGCCATGATCGAGCCGTATCGCGATGCGCCGCCGCTGACTCGGCTGGCCCCGGCCAGCCGCCTGCTGGAGATCGCCAGCGAAGTGGCGCCGGGCATGCAGCCGGACTTCATCGCCTTCCCCGGCACACGCTTTTCCAGCGAGCACCACTATGCGGTGTTCATGAAAGGCAGCACCCACCTGACCTCGCACCTGCTGACCCCGGTGCTGATCGACGCCAGCACCCTGGAGGTCACGGCCGTGGCCGAACGGCCCTGGTACATGGACGCCATGGGCATGTCGCAGCCGCTGCACTTCGGCGACTACGGCGGCATGCCGATGAAAATCCTCTGGGCGACCCTGGACCTGCTGACCATCGTCGTGCTGTGCAGCGGCTTGTACCTGTGGATCGTCCGGCGCCGCGCCGCCCGGCCGGCCCTGGGCGAACCCGCGGGGGTGACACCATGAGGCCGCGGCAAGCGAACTTCTGGAAAGTCTTCGGCGCGCCCCTGTTCATTGCCGTGCTCAGCGCCGCGGGGCTGTTCTCGGCGCTGCTCGGCGACGGCATCTGGGACGCCCTGAGCTGGCTGGGCCTGGGCGTGCCGGCGGCGCTGGCGCTGCGGGGCTTGTTCAGGCGCCAGCCGGCGGCCTGACCGTGGCCGCGGGAAAACCGCGCCACAGGTACAGCGCCAGCCCCAGGCCAATCGGCAGCACCGGGATGAACAGGCGGTTGTCCCGCAGCGCTTCGGCGGCAACCAGCACGCAGAACAGCGCCAGGGCCAGCAAGGGTCCATAACTGAGCGCCAGGCCCCAGCGCCACGGCCGGCTCACCGGCTCGGGGCCCTTCAGGCCCAGCAGGGTGCACCCCAGGGCCGGCAGGGCGAGCGCCGGCAACGCCCAATGCCAGGCCATCCAGGCGAACGCCGTGACCAGTTCCGGTTCGCCCTCGCCGTGGCGCCGGAATTCGTAGTGCAACGCCAGGCACACCGCCAGCGCCCCCAGCCCGCTCAGGGCCAGGCTGTACAACCCGTGTCGTAGATAGGAACCGCGCACTCATCACTCCTTGTCTGTCTTGCCCGCCGCCGTGTGGCCCCTGCCACCGGCTGCGCTAAGATTCCCCGAGGGCGCGAGCCTGCGCTCCACTTCCACCCGCGAGGAGTATTCATGTCCACCCCCAGCATGACGCTGTTCCACAACCCGGCATCACCTTACGTACGCAAAGTCATGGTGCTGCTGCATGAAACCGGCCAACTGGACCGCGTGGCCCTGCAAGCCTGCCAGTTGACCCCGGTGAGCCCGGACGCCGCACTCAACCAGGACAATCCGCTGGGCAAGATCCCCGCCCTGCGCCTGGCCGATGGCAACGTGCTGTACGACAGCCGGGTGGTTTTCGAGTACCTCGACCAGCAACATGTCGGCAACCCGATGATCCCCCGCGAAGGCTCGGCCCGCTGGCGGCGCCTGACCCTCGCGGCCCTGGCCGACGGCATCATGGACGCCTCGGTGCTGATCCGTTACGAGCTGGCCCTGCGCGCCCCCGAGAAACACTGGGAGCAATGGCTCGACGGCCAGCGCGACAAGATCCGCCGCGCCCTGGCCGTGCTCGAGGCCGAGGCGATCGCCGAACTGGCCTGCCATTTCGACGTGGCCGCCATCGGCGTCGCCTGCGCCCTGGGCTACCTCGACTTCCGCCACCCGGACCTGCAATGGCGCACGGCCTACCCCCGGCTGGCGGCCTGGTACGCCGAGGTCAGCCAACGCCCTTCGATGCTGGCGACCCAGCCACCGGTTTGAAGCCGCCGGGCACGGTCATCACCTGCAACACGATGGTGCCCGGGCCGCCCCCATCGCGAGCCAGCTCGCTCCTACAGAAACGGCATCTCCCACTGTAGGAGCGAGCCTGCTCGCGATAACCGCCCCACGGTGTTTCGGGCAACGACCCGACTATCCACGCCAGCAGCGCCTGCGCTGCCTGCCGGTCCTCACGCAACCCCAGCGACCTACTCATGGCCCACCTCTGGCGCGGCTGCCGCCGGCTTGCCCTGGCCAACGCCGTACCAGTCGAGCTTGCGGGTCAGCACCATGAACATCCCCAGCAGGCCGAACAGCAACAGCGAACCCATCAGCAGCGCGTAGTCCTCGGCGCTGAGCAAGCCGTACAACAGGCCGTACAAGGCCGCCAGACCAGCGGCGAAAGCCAGGCCGTGGCTCAGGCTGCGCAAGACGTGGCAGACGTAGAAACCGATCAGCGCCACACAGCCACCCGCCGACAGCAGGTAGGCCAGGCCGAAGCCGAGATGCTCCGACAGCGACAGCAGCAACAGGTAGAAGAGCGCCAGGGCCACCCCCACCAGGGCGTATTGCACCGGGTGTACCGCCAGGCTCTTGAGTACCTCGAAGAGGAAGAAGCCGGCGAAGGTCAGGGCGATGAACAGCAGCGCGTATTTGATCGCCCGGTCGCTCTTGAGGTACTGGTCCACCGGGTCGATGAAACTCACGCCGAAGGTACGGTTCTTGAATTCGTCGCACGACTCGCTGGCCAGGCAGCGGGTCAGCGCGCTTTCCAGGTTGGTGGAGAAGAACGAGGTCTGCCAGCTGGCGGCGAAACCCAGGTCGGAAATCTCCCGCTGCGCCGGCAGGTAATCGCCGATAAAGCTCGGGTGAGGCCAATCGGCCCGCAGGCGTACTTTGCTGGTCCGGCCTACCGGCACCAGTTGCAACTGGCCGGTGCCCTGCAATTGCAGGTTGAAGGCGAAGTCCAGGTCGGTGCTGCGCTTGCCGTCCAGCAGCGGCAGGTTGACGTGCACGCCCTCCCCCAGCCAGTCGAGCTGGGTGCCGGGGGAGAACGGCAGGCTCTGGCCGTTCAGCTCGAGCGCGATGGACTGTTCGATGCCGCGGATGTCGCTGATGCCCACGGCGAGAAACGGCTGCTCGAACCGGTAGTCGGCGAAGTCTTCCTTGATCCCCAGTTGCTCCGGTACGGCGAACTGGCCGCTGATGCGGCTATTGGCGTGGAACAGCCGGGCCTGGTAGATCCCGCGGGCACGCAGCTCGGTCTGCACCTGGCCGTCGAGCTCGAAATGCTCCGGCAGGAAATACAGCCGGCCGCGCTCCTCGCCCTGCTCCTGGTAACGCAGGTTGCTCTTCTCGTTGGTTTTCCAGATGCGCACCACCTTGCGATAGGGCACCACCAGCAGCGGACCGCTCAATTGCTGGCGGTAGCTGGAGCTGCGGGCGATATCGGTCAGCACATCGTCGCGCAGCTCCTGGCGCTCCTGGATCAGCCCGTCGATCATCAACAGCGGGATCATCAGCCCGAGGATCAACAGGGCTATCGCCCCGAGTTTGAAGGTCAGATTGCGGTTCATGGGGTCTCTCCCTGTTCGAATGGGGGAGAGTCTGGGCGGCCCGTGTGGGGGTTTTATGGGGGCAATGTGGAGAGTCTGTGGAGATTGTTATTGGCTGAACTGACTCCACGCACCCTGTAGCCGCTGCCGAGCGCCAGCGAGGCTGCGATCGGTCGCGAAGCGACCGCCAACCCTGAGTCCGCGATCCGCCTGGAAAAACGCGTCAGCAGGTTTTACGACCGCTCCGCGGCCGATCGCAGCCTCGCTGGCGCTCGGCAGCGGCTACATCGGCCCGGTGTATTCCTCAGGATCAGGTGGGGAATTGCAGGGTGACTTCGACGCCGCCTTCCACGTTGCCGATCCGCATCCGGCCGCCATGCAGTTGCACCACCTCTTCGACGAAGTTCAGCCCCAGGCCGGTGCTTTTGCGGCCGCTGTCGGGCCGTGGCAGGGAATAGAAGCGCTCGGTCAGGCGTGCCAGGGCGTAGTCGGGGATGGCCTCGGCCTGGTTGAACAGGCTCACCTGCACGCGCTCGCCCGCCTGGCTGGCCGTCCAGCGCAACACGCCGCCGGCGGGGGTGAAGTCCAGGGCGTTCTCCAGCAGGTTGCCCAGGGCCTGGCGCAGCAGGAACCTCTCGCCCGACAGCTTCAGCCCCGGGTCGATCAGTTGCTCGACCTGCAACCCCTTGCCCGCGATCCGCGCCTTCTGGCTGTCCAGCAGCTGGTTCGCCAGCTCCGCCAGCGGCACTGCCACCCGTTCCTCCAGGCCATGGCGCTGTTCGACCTGCGCCAGGTTCAGCAAGCGCTCGATCAAGTGCTGCATGCGCGCGCTTTCGCTGTCGATATTGCTGACGAAACGCGCGCGCTGCTCGCCGGGCATCTCGCCCTGCAACAGCTCCGCCGCGCCGCGGATCGCCGCCAGCGGGCTTTTCAGCTCATGGGTCAGGGTGTGCACGTAGCGCTCGACATAGGCCTTGCCTTCCAGCTGGGTGCGCATGTGTTCCACCGCCGTCGCCAGTTGCTCCAGCTCACCGCCGCGGTAGTGCGGCAGCTCGGCGCGGCGGCCCTCGCTGACCGCCTGGGCATAGCCGGTCAGGCGGCGCAGGGCCACGCTCAGCCACCAGGACAGCAGCGCGCCGAACAGCAGGCCCAGGCCGATCAGGCCGGCGCCGTACCACAGCAGGCGGCGCTCGGTGCGATCGACATAGGGCTGCAAGGAGCTGTTGGGCTTGGCCACGGTGACCACGCCGATGATCCGGCCGTTGTCACGGATCGGCGCGCCGACGTGCATCACCGAAGAGTTCGGATCGTCCGGCACGCTGCGCGAGGAGCGCGCGCCATATTGGCCGCGCAGGGTCAGGTAGACGTCGTTCCAGCGCGAATAGTCCTGGCCCACCGCCAGGCCGCTGGAGTCCAGCACCACCTTGCCCTGGGCGTCGGTGACGTAGATGCGGTGGTTGACCTGGTTCTTCGGCAGGCCCCAGATGGTCGCCGCCGGCTGCCGCTCGCCGTAGGCCTTGAGCAACTGCGGCCAGCGGTTCTCGCTGAGGGTGCCGGCCTTGAAATCGTCGTGCAGGATTTCCGCCAGCAGGTTGGCGGTGTCCACCAGGGTTTCCTCGGTGGACTGGCGCACCCCGGGGCGGATTTCCTCCATCACCGTGTTGAGCACGAAATAACCGGTCAGGCCGACGAACAGCACGTAGACCAGGAAAATCCGGATTCCCAACGGCATCAGCTGTGCCCCGGGCTGTAGCTGTAGCCCAGGCCGCGATGGGTCTGGATCGGCTCCGCGCTGGCCGCCACCAGGCGCAGCTTGGCCCGCAGGCTCTTGATATGGCTGTCGATGCTGCGTTCGTAGCCGGCGTCCGCCGCCACTCCCAGGGCGTCGAGCAATTGCTCGCGGCTGAACACCCGCTCGGGTTGCTCCAGCAGGCACTGCAGCAGGCGGAACTCATGCCGGGTCAGGCTCAAGGGCTGGCCGCGGTAGCTGATCTGGAATTTCTCGGTATCGACCTGGAAGGTCGGAGCCGGGGCCTCGACCGCCGCTCGCGGCGCCATGCGCTTGAGGATGGCCTTGACCCTGGCGGCGACCTCGCGCGGGCTGAAAGGCTTGACCACGTAATCGTCGGCGCCGATTTCCAGGCCCACCACCCGGTCGATCTCGCCGTCGCGGGCGCTGAGGAACATCACCGGCACCTCGCTGAAGCGCCGCAGCTGCTTGCAGGTCTCGAAGCCGCTGATATCCGGCAGGCCGATGTCGAGAATCAGCAGGTCGGCCGGCGTGCTGCGCTGATAGTCCAGCGCCGCCTGCCCGAGATTGAGCCAGGTGGTACTGAAGCCTTCGCCTTGCAGGGCAAAGATCAGCGTATCGGCAATCGCCGCTTCGTCTTCGACAATCAGGATATGAGGCATGGCATCCGAGCACAGGAAGTAAGTGCCGGAACGGTGCCGGATGCCTCAGGCGCCGTCAATCGGCTGCGCTCAACAGCTGGGCTTGTCCGCGGTGAAGCGCCGTGCCGGGTTCACCGCGGCACCGAACTCGCGCAGGGCCTTGGCGCCGATCAGCAGCGGGTAGTTGAAGCTGCTGCGGTCGGCCAGGTTGACCTCGACGGTGCGCTTGACATTGCCCAGGCACAGTTCCAGGTCAACCACCGGACGCTTGGCCACCTGAGCCTCTTCCTTGTCCTCGTCCTCATCGGCGCGGCTCTTGATCTTGCTGATCCGCGCCACCTTGTGTTCATAGACCTTGTTGCTGGCGCCCTTGGTCGCCAGGCGGAAGCGCACCCAGTCTTCGCCATCGCGGGTGAAGGTCTCGATGTCCTTGGCCGACAGCGAGGCGGTCAGGGCGCCGGTGTCCATCTTGGCCTTCAGGGTTTCGCCGATTTCCGGCAACTGGATGTATTCGTAGCGCCCGTAGAGGGTCGGCTCGGCGGCCATGACCGGCAGCGCCAGCAGGGACAGGAGTGCAAGGACGGATTTCACGTGGGCAGGTTCCTTGGGTAGTGGGCAGCAGGATTTTAGACCGCCGCCGGGCAATTGGTTCGCTATCGTTTGCAGGCCATGCTTCTGTAGGAGCGAGGCTTGCCCGCGATGGCTGCGATCCGACTTGCCCGCGATATAGATACCGCGCGCTGTCTGAACCGACGCCATCGCGGGCAAGCCTCGCTCCTACAGTACGGGGGCGGTCTTTTCGGTTGAATGCACCATACCCTTACAGAAGTGAAACATTCGTCAGCACTCTAGATTTGGCCTGCCCGTCGAAGGTGCTTATCATGGCGCGCCCAAACGCTTTCAAGAGTGCCTTATGCGCCGCCTGCTCACCGGCTGTTTCGTCACCCTGCTGCTATTGCTCAACACCCTGGTCCTGTTCGGGCCGCTGATGGTGTTCGCCCTGCTCAAGCTGGTCTTGCCGGGGCGCCTGCGCGACTACGCGTCGGCGGCAGTGATGTGGATCGCCGAAACCTGGGCCGAGATCGACAAGCTGATCTTCGCCCTGTGCATTCCCACCCGCTGGGACGTGCGCGGCGGCGACGACCTGCAGGTCGACACGTCCTACCTGGTGATCAGCAACCACCAGTCCTGGGTCGATATCCCGGCGCTGATCCAGACCCTCAACCGCCGCACGCCGTTCTTCAAGTTCTTCCTGAAGAAGGAATTGATCTGGGTGCCCTTCCTCGGCCTGGCCTGGTGGGCCCTGGACTACCCGTTCATGAAGCGCTACAGCAAGGCCTTCCTGGCGAAGAACCCCGAGCTGCAAGGCAAGGACCTGGAAATCACCAGGGCGGCCTGCGAGCTGTTCAAGCGCCAGCCGGTCACGGTGGTCAACTACCTGGAAGGCACCCGCTTCACCCCGGCCAAGCGCGAGCAGCAGCAATCGCCCTTCAAGCAGTTGCTCAAGCCGAAAGCCGGTGGCGTGGCATTCGTGCTGGCGGCCATGGGCGAACAGCTCGACGCCATCCTCGACGTGACGGTGGTTTATCCACAGCAGAAGATCCCCGGTTTCTGGGACCTGATCAGCGGCAACGTGCCGCGGGTGATCGTCGATATCCAGACACGAGAGCTGGACCCGGCGTTGTGGCAGGGGGATTACGAAAACGATCCGGCGTTTCGCCAGACCGTCCAGAACTGGGTCAACCAGCTCTGGACCGAGAAAGACCAGCGCATCGACGCCTTGCGCGCCGAGCGCCGTTGATCAGCTGCCGCTGCCGACGCCCCAGATCCCGCCCAGGCTGCTGAGCAGCGAACCGCCAACGCCCTGCTGACCCAGGTATTGCAGGATCACCGGGGCGAACTGGCCGACCATGCCGCTGTCCATGCCCAGCGCGCTGAACGCGGTGTTCAGGTCGTTGGTGTCCTTCACGTTGCCCAACGCGTTCTCCAGGCCCGAGATCTTGGTTCCGCCGTTCTGCCCGAGCAGGCCGCTGAGGGCGCCGAGGTTGCCCAGGGCGTTGCCGCCGGCGAGCTTGTCCAGGCCCGGTACGCTTTTGCTCAGTTGCGAATAGTCGGTGCTGCTCAGCTGGTTCTTCGCCAGGCCGAGCATCGCGCCGGTGCCGCCCACCGCCTGCTCCGGGGTGACGTCCAGCTTGGACAGGGCACTGAGCAGGCCGGCGGTCTGCGAGGTCGGGGCGGCAGCGGCGGCCTTGTCGCCACCCTGCATGCTGGACACGGCATTGGCGGCATCGCTCAGGCTGAAACCACCGGCAAAAACCGGGCTGGCGCCCAGGGTCAGCAACGTAGCCAGTGCAACACTGCGGGAAATCTTCATCGGGACAACCTCTTGAGCATGAAAACCACCCGAGATTGGGTGGGAGAAAACAGCTGTTTGACTGGTGGCCATTAGAAATGTTCCTGTTCGCCTCCAGATAGCAAAGCGCTATGGTTGACCGTCGCTCCCCACACAGCAAGCCACAATGAAAAGAATCTCCTGCCTGCTCCTGGCCGTTGCACTCCTCGCCATCGGCACCTGGCGCATCGGCGCGCCCGTCGATGAACGGGTCTGCGCGGACCAGCCCGCCTACGACGGCCCGCTGACCCGCTTCGTGGCCGATTACTTCAAGCAGAACGATGAACGGGCCTGGCAAGAGGACACCAACGTCTTCGATATCCTGGCCAGCCCCGAAGCCGATGGCATCGCCCGCCAGCCGCAGCGCTATTACTGCGAAGCGCTGGCCCTGCTCGAAAGCCCGGCACGCACCCAGTCGGAAAAGGTCTACACCTCGATCCTGATGCTCAAGCTGCCCATCGACCATTACCTGGGTCTCATGGACCACAGCCACCACCTTTACCAAGCGGGGCGGATCGACGGTACGGTGCTGGGCTTCGTGCTCAAGCCCCGCGGCACCGCCCTCGACTATTGGTGGTTGCCGCAGTGGCGCTCGCGCTTCAACCGGGATGCGCCCTTGGTGTTCAGTGCGCCGCAGAGGGCAGACATACTGTCCGGCCAGTACTGGTTCGACTATCCGAGCGCAGGTTTCTGAGCCGTGAAACAGCCATGAAAAAGGGCGACCCGAGGGTCGCCCTGTTTACTGCGCGGAAGCCTCAGGCGGCGCTGAACAGCTTGTGCGGGTCGATGACGAATTTCTTCGGCACGCCGGCATCGAACTCGCCGTAGCCACGCGGGGCGTCGTCCAGGCTGATGACCTGCACGCCGACCACTTCGGCGATGTTGATGCGGTCCCACATGATGGCCTGCATCAGTTGGCGGTTGTACTTCATTACCGGGGTCTGGCCGGTGTGGAAGCTGTGGGATTTGGCCCAGCCCAGGCCGAAGCGGATGCTCAGGCTGCCCAGCTTGGCCGCGGCATCCACCGCACCCGGGTCTTCGGTGACGTAGAGGCCGGGGATGCCGATCTTGCCGGCCACCCGCACCACGCCCATCAGCGAGTTGAGCACCGTGGCCGGCGCTTCGTGCTGGGCACCGGCATGGCCGTGGCCGCGGGCCTCGAAGCCCACCGCGTCGACCGCGCAATCCACTTCCGGCTCGCCCAGCAGCGCGGCGATCTGTTCGTGCAGCGGGGTGTCCTTGGACAGGTCGGCGATCTCGAAACCCTGGGCCTTGGCATGGGCCAGGCGCACCGGGTTGACGTCGCCGACGATCACCACCGCCGCGCCCAGCAGGCGCGCCGAGGCCGCGGCGGCCAGGCCCACGGGGCCGGCGCCGGCGACATACACGGTGCTGCCCGGGCCGACACCGGCGGTCACGGCGCCGTGGTAGCCGGTCGGCAGGATGTCGGACAGGCAGGTCAGGTCGCGGATCTTCTCCATGGCCTTGTCGCGGTCCGGCAGTTTCAGCAGGTTGAAGTCGGCGTAAGGCACCAGCACGTATTCGGCCTGGCCGCCGGTCCAGTCACCCATGTCGACATAGCCGTAGGCACCGCCGGCACGCGCCGGGTTGACGGTCAGGCAGACCCCGGTGTGTTGTTCCTTGCAGGAACGGCAGCGCCCGCAGGCCACGTTGAACGGCACCGAGACCAGGTCGCCGAGCTTCAGGTTCTCGACGTCGCTGCCCTTCTCCACCACCTCGCCGGTGATTTCATGGCCCAGGACCAGGCCGACCTGGGCGGTGGTGCGGCCGCGCACCATGTGCTGGTCGGAGCCGCAGATATTGGTGGATACCACGCGCAGGATGACGCCGTGCTCGATCTTCCTGCCGCGCGGGTCCTGCATTTTTGGATAGTCGATTTTCTGTACTTCGACCTTGCCGTTGCCGAGATACACGACACCACGATTACCAGACATGCTTTCACCTCGCTGTTGTTTTTATGAAACCGCGTTGCCAAAAAGAGGCAGCGCGTGGAGTGCTCGGGTACAGATGCTGTTTCGTTTTCAAAATCGCTATCGCGGGCAAGCCGGTGCGCTGTCCATGTAGGAGCGAGGCTTGCCCGCGATGGCCGCAAAGCGGCCGGTGTTAAAGCACCACCGTCCGGTTGGCGTTCAAGAACACCCGCCGTTCGATGTGATACCCCACCGCCCGCGCCAGGGTCAGGCCCTCGATATCGCGGCCCTTGGCAATCAGGTCCTCGGGGTAATGGCTGTGGTCCACCACCTCCACGCCCTGGGCGATGATCGGGCCCTCGTCCAGGTCGTTGTTGATGTAGTGCGCCGTGGCGCCCACCAGCTTCACGCCCTTGTTGTAGGCCTGGTGATACGGCTTGGCGCCCTTGAAGCCGGGCAGCAGGGAGTGATGGATGTTGATCGCCTTGCCATCGAGCTTGCGGCACAGCTCCGGCGACAGCACTTGCATGTAGCGCGCAAGGATCACCAGTTCGGCGCCGGATTCCTCGATCACCTGCCACACCTGGCGCTCCTGGGACGGCTTGTCGTTGGGGTCCAGGGGAAAGTGGTGGTACGGAATCTGGTGCCAGTCGGCCAGGGGCTTGAGGTCCGGGTGGTTGGACACCACCGCCACCACATCCATCGCCAGTTGGCCGATGCGCTGGCGGTAGAGCAGGTCGTTGAGGCAGTGATCGGCCTTGGAAACCATGATCACCACTTTCGGCCGATGGTGCGGCGGGGTCAGTTCCACGTTCATGTCGAAGGCCCGGGCGCGCTCGGCCAGGCTGTTGCGCAAGTCCTGCTCGTCGAAAGCCTCAGGCTGGCGGAACTCCACGCGAATGAAGAACCGGCCCGAAAGCCGGTCGTCGAAGGAATGGTGTTCGGTGACATAACAGCCCCGCTCGAACAGAAAACGGGTCACCGCGTCCACCGTGCCGAGCACGCTGGGGCAGTCGGCGGTGAGGATCCAGGTATCGGGGGCGCGGCTCATGCTGGGTAACTCCTGTTCTTGTTGGGCAACCGCGGCGCGGTCGAATCGCGGGCAAGCCTCGCTCCTACAGTAGGTTTGCAGGAGCGAGCGGCGATCCGACTTGCCCGCGATAAAGTCTCAAGCCTGGACGCTGAGACCGTATTCGGCGGCGGCATCCTGCAACCACAACCACCAGTAATCGGAGAAGCTGCGGCGGATCACCAGTTCCCAGGTGTCTTCGCCCATGCGGCGGATCACCAGTTGCGACTTGGCGAACACCGTGCCGACGGCCTTGCCCACCGGGAAGTTGTTGGGGTGCACGTCATAGCTGGTGGACTTCATCAGCACTTCGCGCACTTTCGGCCCGGACAGTTCGAGGATCTGCTGGCCGCCGCTGACGTTGACGATCTGGATATGCAGGTCGCCCAGGGCTTCACGCAGTTTTTTCTCGGCGGCGAATTCTTCTCCGCCCGGCACCACCAGCAACCATTCGTCCGGCCCCATCCACTGCAGGCTGGTCTCGCCCTTGGCGACCACGGTCAGGGCCACTGGCAGCTCCAGGCCCAGGGCCTGGTGCACGCCGGCGGCGAAGGCCGGGTCGTGGGCATCGCCACGGATGGTCAGGTGACCGAGGAGTTTCTTCTCGCGCAGGGTCACGCCTGCGTTCTTGCGGCCCTTGCCCACCAGGCTGGCGAGGTCGGCATGGTGCAGCGACGACTCGGCTTTGGCGCCGGAGGTGGGGCGCTGTTGGTAAACGTTGACTGCGGTCATAGAGCACCTGTCTTCAAATTCTGCATCACACCCGTAGGAGCGGAGCTTGCCCGCGATGAATACGCCGCGGTCTGTCTGAGGCACCGCGTTGGGCTTATCGCGGGCAAGCCTCGCTCCTACGGGATCGGGTTAGACGTTCTGGCGATCGCCTTTCGGATCGAAGAACACCGAAGAAACGATTTCCGCCTCGATCACCGTGCCGTCGGCCAATGGCGCGAACACCCGCTCGCCCATCCGCTTCAGGCCGCCCTTGACCACGCCCATGGCAAACGAATAACCCAGGGAGTTGTGGGCGTAGCTGGAGGTCACGTGACCGACCATGCTCATCGGGATCGCCTGGTTGGTGTTGAACACCAGCTGCGCGCCTTCCGGCAGCCAGACATTCGGGTCGATCGGCTTGAGGCCCACCAGCTGCTTGCGCTGGTCGCGCACGCAGTCTTCACGGTTCATGCCGCGCCAGCCGATCCACGAGAACGGCTTGGTGCGACCGACGCACCAGCCCATGTTCAGGTCGTCCGGGGTCATCGAGCCGTCGGTGTCCTGGCCGACGATGATGAAGCCCTTCTCGGCCCGCAGCACGTGCATGGTTTCGGTGCCGTACGGGGTCAGGTTGTACTTCTTGCCGGCCTCGACGATCTGTTCCAGCACGCCCATGGCGTAGTCGGCCTGGACGTTGACTTCATAAGACAGCTCGCCGGTGAACGAGATGCGGAACACCCGCGCCGGCACGCCGCCTACCAGGCCTTCCTTCCAGGTCATGAACGGGAAGCCGTCCTTGTCCAGGTCGATGTCGCTGACTTCGCTGAGCAGCTTGCGGCTGTTCGGCCCGGACAGGGTCATGGTCGCCCAGTGGTCGGTGACCGAGGTGAAGTACACCTTCAGGTCCGGCCATTCGGTCTGCTGGTAGATCTCCAGCCATTGCAGCACGCGCGCGGCGCCGCCCGTGGTGGTGGTCATGATGAAGTGGTTGTCGCCGACGCAGGCGGTCACGCCGTCGTCGAAGACCATGCCGTCTTCCTTGCACATCAGGCCGTAGCGCGCCTTGCCCACATCGAGCTTGGTCCAGGCGTTGGTGTAGATGCGGTTGAGGAACTCACGGGCATCCGGGCCCTGGATATCGATCTTGCCCAGGGTCGAGGCGTCGAGCAGGCCGACGCTGTCGCGCACCGCCTTGCACTCGCGCTTGACCGCGGCGTGCATGTCTTCGCCGTTCTTCGGGAAGTACCAGGGACGCTTCCACTGGCCGACGTCCTCGAACTCGGCGCCGTTCTTCACGTGCCACGCATGCAGCGCGGTGAAACGTACCGGCTCGAAGATATGCCCGCAGTGACGCCCGGCCACGGCGCCGAAGGTCACCGGCGTGTAGTTCGGACGGAACATGGTGGTGCCCATCTGCGGGATGCTCACGTTCAGCGAGCGCGCCGCGATGGCCAGGCCGTTGACGTTGCCCAGCTTGCCCTGGTCGGTGCCGAAGCCCAGGGCGGTGTAGCGCTTGACGTGCTCGACCGACTCGAAGCCCTCGCGGGTCGCCAGTTCGATGGCGGCGGCGGTGACGTCGTTCTGCAGGTCGACGAATTGCTTGGGTGCCCGCGCGGTGCCTTTTTCATGGGGCACCTGGAACAGCGCCAGGGTGGGTTCCTCATGCCGGCTCAGGGCCTTGGGCAGCACGGCTTCCACCGCCTTGAAACCGGCTTCGCTGGCAGCGCGCACGCCACCTTCGAAACCGTCGGCCAGGGAGTCGCCGAGGCCGTAGACACCGTTGATGCCACCGACGCACACGCGTTTCTGCGGTGCTTCGCCCGGCACGAAACCGAGGATGTCTTCACGCCAGGTCGGCTTGCCGCCCAGGTGCGAAGCCAGGTGCACCACCGGGCTGTAGCCGCCGGAGCTGGCAATCAGGTCGCAATCCAGCCACTCGCCGGGGCTGGTGACCTTGTGCGCCTTGACGTCGATGGCCGCGATGCGGGCACCGGTCACACGCTTGGTGCCGCGAGCCTCGATCACCGCACTGGAAGTGAGGATGCGAATGCCCTTGGCACGGGCTTCTTCCACCAGCGCGCCACGCGGATTGTGCCGGGCATCGGCGATGGCCACCACTTGCAGGCTGGCGTCGAGCCAGTCCAGCGCCACGCGGTAGGCGTGGTCGTTGTTGGTGCTCAGCACCAGCTTCTTGCCCGGCGCCACGCCGTAGCGCCGCACATAGACCGAGACCGCGCCGGCCAGCATGTTGCCCGGCACGTCGTTGTTGCCGTAGACCAGCGGGCGCTCGCAGGCGCCGGTGGCCAGCACCACGCGCTTGGCACGCACGCGATGGATACGCTGGCGCACCTGGCCGATCGGCGCGCGATCGCCGAGGTGGTCGGTCAGGCGCTCGTGAATGGTCAGGAAGTTATGGTCGTGATAGCCGTTCACGGTGGCCCGTGGCAGCAGGGTCACGTCGGGCAGCGACTTCAGTTCGGCGACCACCGCGGCGACCCAGTCGGTCGCCGGCTTGCCGTCCAGGCTTTCGCGGCTGTCCAGCAGGCTGCCGCCGAATTCCTCCTGTTCGTCGGCCAGGATCACCCGCGCACCGCTGCGCGCGGCGGCCAGGGCCGCGGCCAGGCCGGCAGGGCCGGCTCCGACGATCAGCACGTCGCAGTGCTGGTTCATGTAGTCGTAGGTGTCCGGATCGTTCTCGGTCGGCGAGCGACCCAGGCCGGCGGCCTTGCGGATGTACTTCTCGTAGGTCATCCAGAACGATTGCGGATACATGAAGGTTTTGTAGTAGAAGCCCGGCGGCATCAGCTTGCCGCCGACCTTGCCGAGAATCCCCATCATGTCGTTGTTCACGCTCGGCCAGCCGTTGGTGCTGGTGGCGACCAGGCCCTGGTACAGCGCCTGCTGGGTGGCACGCACGTTGGGGATCTGGGTGGCTTCGGTGGCGCCGATCTGCAGCACCGCGCTCGGCTCTTCGGCACCGGCGGCGAAGATGCCGCGCGGCCGGGAATACTTGAAGCTGCGACCGACGATGTCGACGCCATTGGCCAGCAGGGCCGCGGCCAGGGTGTCGCCTTCGAAGCCTTTGTAGCTCTGCCCGTTGAAGGTGAAGCTGAGGACTTTGTTGCGGTCGATGCGTCCGCCGTTGGACAGGCGATTGGACTGGCTCATACCTTCTCTCCCAGAGCCTGCGTGGCCGCTTTCGGGCTATCGGTCTTGTCGGTGAATTGCGGCTTGGTACCGATCTTGTAGGTTTCGAGAATCTCGTAGGTCACGGTGTCGCGGGTGGCGTTGAAGTACTGACGGCAGCCGGCGGCATGGATCCACAGCTCGTGGTGCAGGCCGCGAGGGTTGTCGCGGAAGAACATGTAGTCGCCCCACTCCTCGTCGGTGCAGTTGTTCGGGTCCAGGGGACGCGGGATGTGCGCCTGGCCGGACGAATGGAATTCCTCTTCGGAGCGCAGTTCGCCGCAGTGAGGACAGAAGATGTGCAACATGGGGATTTCTCCTGTTAGTGGGCGACGGCAGCAGCGCCGTGTTCGTCGATGAGGGCGCCGTTGTGGAAACGGTCGATGGAGAACGGTGCGGCCAATGGATGCATCTCGCCCTTGGCCAGGCTCGCGGCGAACACGTTGCCCGAGCCCGGGGTGGCCTTGAAGCCGCCGGTGCCCCAACCGCAGTTGAAGAACATGTTCGGCACCGGCGTCTTGGAAATGATCGGGCAGGCGTCCGGGGTGGTGTCGACGATGCCGCCCCATTGGCGGTTCATGCGCACGCGGGACAGGACCGGGAACATCTCGACGATGGCCTGGATGGTGTGCTCGATCACCGGGTACGAACCGCGCTGGCCGTAGCCGACCCAGCCGTCGATACCGGCGCCGATCACCAGGTCGCCCTTGTCGGACTGGCTGATGTAACCGTGCACTGCGTTGGACATGATCACGCTGTCGATGATCGGCTTGATCGGCTCGGATACCAGCGCCTGCAGCGGGTGGGATTCGATCGGCAGGCGGAAGCCGGCGAGCCTGGCCATGTGCCCGGAGTTACCGGCGGTGACCACGCCGACGCGCTTGGCGCCGATGAAGCCCTTGTTGGTTTCCACGCCGATGCACACGCCGTTTTCCTTGCGGAAGCCGATCACTTCGGTCTGCTGGATCAGGTCCACGCCCAGGGCGTCGGCGGCCCGGGCGAAGCCCCAGGCCACGGCGTCGTGACGAGCCACGCCGCCACGGCGCTGGACGGTGGCGCCCATCACCGGGTAGCGGGTGTTCTTCGAGCAATCCAGGTACGGGATCTCGTCCGCCACCTGCTTGGCGTTGAGCAGCTCGCCGTCCACGCCGTTGAGGCGGTTGGCGCTGACCCGACGCTCGGAATCGCGGATGTCCTGCAGGGTGTGGCACAGGTTGTAGACGCCACGCTGGGAGAACATCACGTTGTAGTTCAGGTCCTGGGACAGGCCTTCCCAGAGTTTCATCGCGTGTTCGTACAGGTGCGCCGACTCGTCCCACAGGTAGTTGGAACGCACGATGGTGGTGTTGCGCGCGGTGTTGCCACCGCCCAGCCAGCCCTTCTCGACCACGGCGACGTTGGTGATGCCGTGCTCCTTGGCCAGGTAGTAGGCGGTCGCCAGGCCATGCCCGCCGCCGCCGACTATGACCACGTCATAGACTTTTTTCGGGGTTGGCGTGCGCCACATGCGCTGCCAGTTTTCATGATGGCTGAGGGAGTGCTTGAAGAGGCCGAAGCCCGAATAGCGTTGCATAGTCATTTGCTCCAAAACCGCACTCAGCGATAAACCGGGAAGTCCGCGCACAGGGCCGCCACCTGGCGAGCGACATTGGCCTCGACATCGGCATCGCCGAGGTGGTCGAGGATGTCGCAGATCCAGCCGGCCAGTTCCACGCACTGGGTGACCTTGAAGCCGCGGGTGGTCACCGCCGGGGTGCCGATGCGCAGGCCGGAGGTGACGAAAGGCGACTGTGGATCGTTCGGGACGGCGTTCTTGTTCACGGTGATATGGGCACGGCCCAGGGCGGCGTCCGCATCCTTGCCGGTCAGGCCCTGACGGATCAGGCTGACCAGGAACAGGTGGTTGTCGGTGCCGCCGGACACTACATCGTAGCCACGTTTGACGAATATGCCCGCCATCGCCTGGGCGTTGTCGATCACCTGCTGCTGGTACGCCTTGAAGCCGGGCTCCAGCGCTTCCTTGAAGCACACGGCCTTGGCGGCGATCACGTGCATCAGCGGGCCGCCCTGGGCGCCGGGGAATACCGCGGCGTTGAGCTTCTTCTCGATCTCTTCGTTGGCCTTGGCCAGGATCAGGCCGCCACGCGGGCCGCGCAGGGTCTTGTGGGTGGTGGTGGTGACCACGTCGGCGAACGGAATCGGGTTCGGGTACAGGCCGGCGGCGACCAGGCCGGCAACGTGGGCCATGTCGACGAACAGCAGCGCGCCGACCTTGTCGGCGATCTGGCGGAAGCGCGGGAAATCGAGGGTCTTGGAGTAGGCCGAGAAGCCGGCGACGATCATCTTCGGCTTGTGCTCGACGGCCAGGCGCTCGACTTCGTCATAGTCGATCAGCCCGGTGCTGGTGTCGATGCCGTACTGCACGGCGTTGTACAGCTTGCCCGAAGACGACACCTTGGCGCCGTGGGTCAGGTGGCCGCCGTGGGCCAGGCTCATGCCCAGGATGGTATCGCCGGCCTGCAGCAGTGCCAGGTACACCGCGCCGTTGGCCGAAGAGCCGGAGTGCGGCTGGACGTTGGCGTAGTCGGCGCCGAACAGCTGCTTGGCGCGCTCGATGGCCAGGGCCTCGACCTTGTCCACGTGCTCGCAGCCACCGTAGTAGCGCTTGCCCGGATAACCTTCGGCGTACTTGTTGGTCAGGCCGCTGCCCTGGGCCTGCATGACCCGCTTGCTGGTGTAGTTTTCCGACGCGATCAGCTCGATGTGATCTTCCTGACGCTGCTCCTCGGCGTTGATGGCCGCCAGCAGTGCATCGTCATAACCCTGGATTTGGTCTTGCTTGCTGAACATCGCGTCTCTCCCAGCGGCGGTTGTGCGCCTTTCGTCTCGGTGAGGCACCTACCCTTCGGCAGTGCCCTTTGGATGCGATGGTATGACCGGCGCAGACCGGTCAAATGCCTATGGACGCCACGCAAAGGTGCGTTTACGACATGGCCCGGCGCAGAGAGACCCAGGGCAGTGCGCGGTACGCGCGCAAGGCTCTATATCCATGGCTTGCCGGCCACCGCGAGCCTTCGTCACCGACCAGTGGCGCTACGGCTTCCAAGGCAATGCGCAGCCCTGTAGCCGCTGCCGAGCACTAGCGAGGCTGCGATCGAGGGACGCAGTCCTCGCAAAACCTGAGCACGCGGTATTTCAGGAAGAACCAGGTCGCCTGGTTTTACGACCGCTTCGCGGCCGATCGCAGCCTCGCTGGGGCTCGGCAGCGGCTACGAGTATTCGCAGCGACAAGGGTCGCCGTCAGGCCAGCAGGTTGCGCAGCGCCAGCAGCAGGAGGAAGTGCCCGGGGTACAGCAGGTAGGCCCAGCGCCGCATCGGCGCAATGGACACGCCGCGCAAGCGCCGCAGCACCAGGAGCCCCAGCCATGGCGCCAGCAGGCAGGCGAGCAGCCCCCAGGCCGCCACCGGGTTGCCCAGGCGGGCCGCCGGCAGCAGGGTTTGCCACTGGTTCGCCGCCAGGCACAGCAGCCCCGGCAGCAGCGCCCAGTACCAGGGCCGCCGGAGCACCAGCAACAGCGCCAGCGGCAGCAGCACGCCGGCCAGGCCGAACATCAGCTGGCGGTCGAACACCCCGCCCAGCAGCGCCGCGCCAAGCCCCAGCCACAGCGCCAGCCCGCTGCGGCGCTGCCAGCCGCGCGCCACCAGCAGGCCCAGGGCCAGGGTCGGCAGGACATTGAGGGTGTCGGGGTCGGGTATGTAGAGCCGGTAGGGCACCTCGCTGAGCAGGCTGAACAGCAGCAGCCAGCCCAGGTAGCGCCACTGCCCCGCCCCGTCGCGAACCGTCGCGCCAGAGCGCGCCACATTCGCCGCCAGCGCCAGGCAGAACCAGGGAAACGCCAGGCGCCCGGGCACATACAACCCATCCAGGGACCAACCGGCATAGCGCAGGTGATCGAGCACCATGCCGAGCAGCGCCAGCCATTTGAGCAGGTCCAGGGCAGTGTCGCGCCCGGCGGTGATCGGGGTGGTCGTCAGGTCTCGCATAGGTCCTCGGGGTCGGTGTATTTTCCGTGCGTGAACAGGGCGTGTGCTCCCTCGCCAATCTTGGGTAAAGTGGCGCACCGCCGATCTCCAGGACGCCTGCGCGAGCTTGCCGGATCGGCCCCATTGCAGGTGCTGTACCCAAGGGTTCCCTACCCGGGAACACCTTATCCGGAGCCCTTTATCCAAGGTCTCCCCCTCGGACCCCTAGCACGGAAGACGGCCATGACCGACAAGAGCCAACAATTCGCCAGCGACAACTATTCCGGTATCTGCCCCGAGGCCTGGGCGGCCATGGAACAAGCCAACCACGGCCATGAACGCGCCTATGGCGACGACCAGTGGACCGCCCGCGCCGCCGATTATTTCCGCAAGCTGTTCGAGACCGACTGCGAAGTGTTCTTCGCCTTCAACGGCACCGCCGCCAACTCCCTGGCCCTGTCGTCGCTGTGCCAGAGTTACCACAGCGTCATCTGCTCGGAAACCGCCCACGTCGAAACCGACGAATGCGGCGCCCCGGAATTCTTCTCCAACGGTTCCAAGCTGCTGGTGGCCGGCACCGAGAACGGCAAGCTGACCCCGGACTCGATCCGCGAGATCGCCCTCAAGCGCCAGGACATCCACTATCCCAAGCCCCGGGTGGTGACCCTGACCCAGGCCACCGAAGTCGGCAGCGTCTACACCCCGGAAGAAATCCGCGCCATCAGCGCCACCTGCAAGGAGCTGGGGCTGAACCTGCACATGGACGGCGCGCGCTTCTCCAATGCCTGCGCCTTCCTCGGCTGCTCGCCGGCCGACCTGACCTGGAAAGCCGGGGTCGACGTGCTGTGCTTCGGCGGCACGAAAAACGGCATGGCGGTCGGCGAGGCGATCCTGTTCTTCAACCACAAGCTGGCCGAAGACTTCGACTACCGCTGCAAGCAGGCCGGGCAACTGGCCTCGAAGATGCGTTTCCTGTCCGCGCCCTGGGTCGGCCTGCTGGAACACGACGCCTGGCTCAAGTACGCCCGCCACGCCAACCACTGCGCGCAATTGCTGGCCCAGCTGGTGGCGGACATCCCCGGGGTGGAGCTGATGTTCCCGGTGCAGGCCAACGGTGTGTTCCTGCAACTCTCGGAACCGGCCATCGCCGCGCTGACCGCCAGGGGCTGGCGTTTCTACACCTTCATCGGCAAGGGCGGGGCGCGCTTCATGTGCTCCTGGGACACCGAAGAAGCGCGGGTGCGTGAACTCGCCGCGGATATCCGCCAGGTCATGGCCGGCTGAAACCGCCGTTGCACCGGCTTCTGTCCAGGGCAGCAGCCGGTCGGCAATCCCCGCCACAGCCTTCAGTTCACATTTTTCTGAACTGATTATTTCCCCCCGCTGATTCAACATCGCAGGCGTATATCCGAGACTCCCGGGTCAATCTATAAAAACAAAGGCAACGACCCCATGACCAGCCTGCCTGCTGCAACGCCAAGAGCCGCCTCCCCCGGCCTCAAGATCGAGACCCGCTCCATCGACTACGTGCCGCGCCACGAGCGCCACGGCAAGGTCTGGCACCAGGGGCCGTTCTGGTTCACCGGCAACTTCGTCCTGACCACCATGGTCACCGGTTTCACCGGCGCGGCCCTGGGCCTGAGCCTGTACTACTCGATCCTGGCCATCGTCATCGGTGTCTGCCTGGGCACCTTCTGCATGGCCTTCCACGCCAACCAGGGGCCGCGCATGGGCCTGCCGCAGATGATCCAGTCGCGGGCGCAATTCGGCCTGCGCGGCGCCATCGTGCCCTTCACCGCGGTGGTGTTCGTCTACATCGGCTTCAACGTGTTCAACGTGATTCTCGCCACCGACGCCATCAACACCGTGGTGCCCGGCGCACGGGCGCCCTGGTACAGCCTGATGATCGTCCTGGCGGTTATCATCGCCGTGGTCGGGCACGACCTGCTGCACGCCGTGCAGCGCTGGCTGACCTACCTGATGATCAGCGTCTTCACCGTGCTGACCATCAGCGCCCTGATGACCCTGCAGGCCGACTCCGCCGTGGCCGGCGCGCACTTTTCCTGGTCGGCCTTCCTGATCCAGCTGTCGGCGGCCGCCGGCTACCAGATCAGCTATTCGGTGTATGTCTCGGACTACTCGCGCTACCTGCCGCACAAGACGCCGTCGCGCCAGGTGATTTTCTGGACCTACCTGGGCGCCGCCGGCTCGGCCCTGTGGCTGATGTCGCTGGGGGCCTTCCTCGCCTCCGCCCTGCCGTCGCCCGACGCCATCGGCAGCGTGCGCGAGGTCGGCAACCAGGTGATCCCCGGCTTCGGCACCTTTACCGTGCTAATCGCCGTGCCCGCGCTGGTCGGCATCATGGCGGTCAACTGCTACGGCGCGATGCTCACCGGCATCAGCGCCATCGACGGCTTCCTGCAGATCCAGCCGAACCTCAAGAGCCGCGTGGTGGGCATCGCCCTGGTGGCGGTGGTGATCTTCCTGATCGCCATGAACATCCCCGAGAGCTACCTGGCGAGCTTCAACACCTTCGTGCTGCTGATGCTGTACTTCCTGGTGCCCTGGACCGCGGTCAACCTGGCGGACTTCTACGTGGTGCGCAAAGGTCACTACGCCATCCGCGACATCTTCAACCCGTCCGGGATCTATGGCCGCTGGGCCATGCCCGGCCTGGTCGCCTATTTCCTTGGCCTGCTCGCGATGATTCCCTTCATGTCGCTGAGCTTCTACCAGGGGCCCGTCTCCCGGGCGCTGGACGGCGCGGACATCGCCTTCGTCGTCGGGCTGGCCGTGGCCGGGGTAGCCTACTGGGCCCTGAGCCGGGGCCTGGACCTGGACGCCGAGCGCCAGGCGATCCAGGCCAGCGAACGCCAATTGGAAGGAGCTGAACAATGACTGCGACCCAGCACCTGAAAGTCGCCTGCCAGCAGGTGGCCCCCCGGGTCGGCGAACTCGACTACAACCGCGGCCTGGCCCAGCGCGCGATCCGCGAGGCCGCAGCCCGGGGCGCCCAGGTCATCGTGCTGCCGGAGCTGGTGCAGAGCGGCTACGTGTTCCACGATCGCCAGGAAGCGCTGGCGCTGGCCGAAGACCTCGACGGGCCGACGCTGAGCCTGTGGAAAACCCTGGCTGCGGAGCTGCAAGTGGTGATCGTCGGCGGCTTCTGCGAGCGCCTGAATGCCGCGGAAGTGGCCAACAGCGCCGCGCTGGTGGAGCCCGAGGGGCGCGTGACGGTCTACCGCAAGGCCCATCTGTGGGATCGGGAGCACCTGGTATTCACCGTCGGCGACCAGCCGCCGCCGGTGGTCGAGACGCGCTTTGGCGCCATTGCGCTGATGATCTGCTACGACCTGGAGTTCCCAGAATGGGTGCGCCTGCCGGCGCTGGCCGGCGCCGCGCTGCTCTGCGCGCCGGTCAACTGGCCCGACGGCCCGCGCCCCGTTGGCGAACGCCCGGCGGAAATGGTCCGGGTCCAGGCCAACGCGGCGGTCAACCGCATGTTCATCGCCGCCTGCGACCGCTGCGGCGACGAGCGCGGCGTGGGCTGGGTCGGCGGCTCGCTGATCGTCGATGCCGACGGCTACCCCCTGGCCGGCGGCGCCCGCAACCCAGGGGAGCAACTGCTGCTGGCGGACCTGCCCCTGGCAGACGCGCGGCACAAGCACATCAGCGAGCACAACCACGTGCATCGCGACCGTCGCCCGGCGCTGTACTGAGCCCCTGCCCGTCGCGGGGCAACCCGCGACAAACCTTGTTTCGCCCCTGACCGTGCGCATCATCGGACATGAACTAGATTGACTGGCGAGCCGCTGTACCCGCTCGGATAACGCCAACAATCAGGAGCGCATTCATGTCCCTACAAGGCAAGACCCTGTTCATCACCGGCGCCAGCCGTGGCATCGGTCGCGAGATCGCCCTGCGGGCAGCGCGGGACGGGGCCAATATCGTGATCGCGGCGAAAAGCGCCGAGGCCCACCCCAAGCTCCCCGGCACCATCTTCAGCGTGGCCCGGGAGGTCGAGGCGGCGGGTGGCAAGGCCCTGGCCCTGCAGGTGGACGTGCGCGACGAAGAGGCGGTGCGCCAGGCCCTGGCCCGGGCGGCCGAGCATTTCGGCGGCATCGATGCCCTGGTCAACAATGCCGGGGCGATCAAGCTGACCGGCGTGCAGCATATCGAGCTCAAGCGCTTCGACCTGATGCATCAGATCAACACCCGCGCCGTGCTGCTGTGCAGCCAGGCGGCCCTGCCCTACCTGAAAGCCAGCCACGGACACATTCTCAACCTGTCCCCGCCGCTGAACCTGGCGAGCAAATGGTTCGCCCAGTACAGCCCCTACACCGTCAGCAAATACGGCATGAGCATGCTGACCCTGGGCATGAGCGAGGAATTCCGGCTCTACGGCATCAGCGTCAACTCGCTGTGGCCGCAGACCATGATCGCCACCGCCGCCATCGAGTTTCAGCTGGGTTCGCGCGAATCGTTCAAGCATGCGCGCACGCCTGCGATCATGGCCGACGCGACCCACGCGATCCTGTGCAGCAGCCAGCGGCGCATCACCGGGCGGCTGTTGATCGACGAGGACATATTGCGCGAGCAGGGCGTGAGCGAATTCGGCCATTACCGCTTCGATCCCGACAGCAGCGAAGCGTTGATGACCGATTTGTTTGTCGATTGAGCGCGACGCAGCAGCCGCGGACCCGGCACTTCGGTAGGTCAGACGCACCGGGGGCTCAGGGTTTGCGACTGCTGCGCAGTCGATCGCAGCCTCATTCTTCGGCAGCGGCTACAGGCGCGGTACAACCTGGGAAAGGTGTAGCCCTCAATACTCGATCCGCACGTCGCCCTTCGGCACGCTGCAGCAGGACAGGATGTAGCCTTCGGCTTCGTCGTCCTCGGTGATGCCGCCGTTGTGGTCCATCTCCACTTCGCCCCCCAGCTTGAGCACCTTGCAGGTGCCGCAGATGCCCATGCCGCAGGCCTTGGGGATCATCAGGCCAAGCTTGGCCGCAGCGGCGTGGACCGTCTCGCCCGGCGCCACGCGGATGCTCTTGCCGGAGGCGGTGAATTCCACCTGATGCAGGTCGGCGGCGTCGACTTCCGGCGCCTCGGCTGCCTGTTCGGCCTGTTCCACGGCATCGGCCCGGGCTTCCGCCGGGGTCGCGCCGAAGGATTCCTCGTGGTAGCGCGACATGTCGAAGCCGGCGGCTTCGAGCAGGCGCTTGACCGCGTTCATGTAAGGCGTCGGGCCGCAGCAGAACACTTCGCGCTCGAGGAAGTCCGGCGCCATCAGTTCCAGCATCTTGTGGTTCAGGTAGCCGCGGTAACCGGCCCAGGGCTCGCCCAGGCCGTGCTTCTCGCAGATCAGGTGCAGGCTGAAGTTGTCGATCCGCGACGCCATGTGCTCCAGCTCGCGGTGATAGATGATGTCCTTCGGCGAACGGGCGCTGTGGATGAACACCATGTCGACATTGCCGTTGGTGTCGTAGAACCAGCGCGCCATGGACATCACCGGGGTGATGCCGACGCCGCCGCTGAGGTAGAGGATTTTCGGGCTCGGGAAGTCGATGGCGTTGAACAGCCCCACCGGCCCGTGCACTGCCAGTTCCTGGCCTTCGTGCAGGGTGTCGTGCAGCCAGTTGGAGACCTTGCCGCCCGGCACACGCTTGATGGTCACCGAGAAGCTGTAGGGCACCGAGGGCGAGCTGGAAATGGTGTAGGAGCGCATGACCTGCTGGCCTTCGATCTCCAGTTCCAGGGTGACGAACTGGCCCGGCTTGAAGAAGAACATGATCGGCTGGTCGGCCATGAAGCAGAAGGTGCGCACGTCCCAGGTTTCCTGGATGACTTTGACGCAACGGACGATGTGTCGGCCATTGGCCCAGGTCTGGGTGGTTACCGGATTCAGGAAGGTGTTGGACATGCTGTTCTCCACGGCCGACTGCCGGCCTTTATGTGGCGATTGTGCGCAGGCCCATGAACGCCCATTTACCTATCCGCGACATTCACATGCTTATCGCGACCAGCCCCCAACCACCGGGCCTGGCGCGTCGGGAACAGATTGCACCATGTCGCCCATGGATAAGGTTCCGGGGCGCGCCGGCCCCACACTCGCCCCAACTGATAACAGCTGGATTCCAGCCTTGCGCCGCAACCGTAGCCACTTTCACCGGCCACACAGATGGCCTCGAGGATAAAACGATGGACGTCACCGCAACCCTGAGCCTGGGCGATCCGCTGGAACCCGCACGCAAGGCCACCGCGCAAATGCTTCAAGAACGCGAGCGGACCTTCTCCCTGCCGCAGCCGTTCTACTGCGACGAGCGCCTGTTCGATATCGACATGCAGGAGATCTTCCAGAAGGAATGGCTGATCGCCGGCATGACCTGCGAGATCCCGACCAAGGGCAACTACCTGACCCTGCAGATCGGCAAGAACCCGATCATCGTCATCCGCGGCGCCGACGGCGTGGTCCACGCCTTCCACAACGTCTGCCGCCACCGCGGCTCGCGGCTGTGCACCAGCGAGAAGGGCAAGGTCGCCAAGCTGGTCTGCCACTACCACCAATGGACCTACGAGCTGGATGGCCGCCTGCTGTTCGCCGGCACCGAGATGGGCGCCGACTTCGACATGAAGCAATACGGCCTCAAGCCGGTGAACGTGAAGACCGCCGGTGGCTACATCTTCATTTCGCTGGCTGAGAACCCGCCGGCCATCGACGACTTCCTGGCGACCCTGGCTCACTACATGGAGCCCTACGACATGGAAAACACCAAGGTGGCGGTGCAGACCACCTTGATGGAGAAAGCCAACTGGAAACTGGTGCTGGAAAACAACCGCGAGTGCTACCACTGCAACGGTTCGCACCCGGAACTGCTCAAGACCCTGCTGGAGTGGGACGACACCAACGACCCGCGCGCCGACCAGGCGTTCAAGGACCATGTCGCGGCCTCCGCCGCCGCCTGGGAAGCCGAGAAGATCCCGTACCTGCACAAGAGCCACGGCCTGCGTAACCGTATCGTGCGCATGCCGCTGCTCAAGGGCACCGTGTCGATGACCATGGACGGCAAGCAGGCCTGCCAGAAGCTGATGGGCCGGATCAAGAACCCGGACCTGGGCTCGATGCGCATCCTGCACCTGCCGCACTCGTGGAACCACTGCATGGGCGACCACATGATCGTGTTCACCGTGTGGCCGATCAGCGCCCAGGAAACCATGGTCACCACCAAGTGGCTGGTGCACAAGGACGCCGTCGAAGGCGTGGACTACCACCCGGAAAACATGCGCAAGGTGTGGGACGCCACCAACGACCAGGACCGTCGCCTGGCCGAAGAGAACCAGCGCGGCATCAACTCCACCGCCTACCAGCCCGGCCCGTACTCCAAGACCTACGAGTTCGGTGTGGTCAACTTCATCGACTGGTACAGCGAACGCATGCTGAGCAACCTCGGCGCCGAACCGGCCCCTTACCTCAAGGGCGTGCAGGTCCAGGGCTGATCCCCCCAACCTGTAGGAGCGAGGCTTGCCCGCGATGAACGCAACCCGGTGCATCTGACACACCGGGTTATCGTTCATCGCGGGCAAGCTTCGCTCCTACCAGGACGAAGTCGCTGTACAAAATCTGATCTACCCCCTTCCCGACCATGGCCGACAAGGCCTCCAGCCTTCCGCGAACAAGTTATCCACATCTCCACCCACAGCAAATGTGGGCAACTCCACTTTCCGCCAGCAGATTCAGGGGCGGAATCTGAAGAAAATCCGTGACTTATCCAGAAAGGTCTTTTCCGCACGGCCTTGATCGTTTTTTGAACAATCCTCTACAAGCCAGGATTTCAAAGGCCCGCAGAGGAAGGCGAACACCTTATCCACAGAAGCGCCAACAGACTTTGGGGGCAACTTCGATGCACTGGGCCTGGTCCTGTGGAAAACCGCTGCGCAACGCGAAATCAGCCGGGTGTAGCGGGCCCGACGAGGGGAAATCGCGGTTTTGGCTGTTTTTTGATCAACCCCTTGAAAGCCGCTATCTATAAGGCGTCCAGCGGATGGCGAACATCTTATCCACAAAAAGGCCAACAGACTTTGGGGGCAACTCGAGCACCGGAAAACGTTCGAGGAACGCCAAAAACCCCAGGAAAAACCTCAACTTAGCCTGATCGTTTTTTGTACAAGCGTCTGCAGGGCTTGATTGGCGGGGGTTTCAGCGAGGCACGAACATCTTATCCACAGAGGGGCGCACAGGGATTGTGAGTAACAGTGGAAACAGCAACGCAAGCGACGCCCCCGTAGGAGCGAAGCTTGCTCGCGATAGCGGCAGTACGGCTGGCGCAGCCCTAGCGGACCACGCCCTCTTCGATCAACAGCTTGAGAATGGCCTCGGCTCCGGCCTGGGCGCTAACGCCCTTGAGCACCTGGCCGCCCCCGCCGCTGGCCTTGGCGGTCGCGGCTTTCATGCGGTCGGCGCCGCTCTTGGCCTTGATCACCTTCAGGCGCTTGGGCCGGGGTTTGGCCGGTTGCAGGGTGGCGCTGGCGAACAGCTCGTCCTCGACCACTTCCACCTGGCGCGCCTGCAGCACCCCCCGGCGGGCCGGACCGTAGGCACTCTGCCGTGGCTTGGGCGCGGCGTTATCCACAGTGGCGAGGAACGGCAGGCGTACCTTCAAGCGGCGCCGCTGGCCGCGCGGCAGGGCTTGCAGCACCAGGGCCACGCTGCCATCGATGGACTCGACCTGGGCCAGGCCCACCACCAGCGGCCAGCCGAGGTTCTCCGCCAGCAGGAACGGCAGCATGCCCGAGCCTTCGCCGGTTTCCGCCTGGCTGCCGGTGAGCACCACTTGTGCCCCGGCATCGCGCAAATAGTCGGTCAGGGCCGGCAGCGCATCGGCCCCGGCCGCTTGCTCCAGCACGTGCATCTGTTCCAGGCCCATGCCCAGGTAGGCGCGCAGCGCCGGCTCGGCGATGTCGCCGGCGTGCAGCACCTGCAAGCGGTCACCGGCCAGTTGCAGCCCCAGCTCCACCGCCCGCGCATCCTGCTCGGCGCGCCGCGGCCGACCGGAAGTCGGGTGGGCGCCGATGGATACCAGGCTGATCACATTGGTACTCATAACTCTGTCCTTCCCTTAAGCCGCATCGCGCTTGGCGCCGTTGCGGTAGGCCTCTACCGCCGCGATCAAGGCTTGCAGCAGCTCGGCGCTCTCGCCTATCACCGACAGGTCGGCGCGTTTGATCATGTCGCAGCCCGGGTCGAGGTTGATCGCCACCACCTTGTCGCAGGCGCCGATGCCCTGCAGGTGCTGGATCGCCCCGGAAATCCCCACTGCCACATACACCCGCGCCGTGACCCAGGTGCCCGAGGCGCCGACCTGGCGATCGCGGGCCATGAAGCCGTCGTCCACCGCCACCCGGGAGGCGCCTTCGGTGGCCCCAAGGGCCGCGGCGGTCCTGTGGAAAAGCTCCCAGTCCTTGACCCCGTTGCCGCCGGAGAAAATGAATTCGGCCTCGGCCATGGGAATCGCCGCCGGGTCCACAGCCACCGCGCCCAGGTCTTCGATCCGCGCCAGGCTGCGCGCCACGCTTGTGGATAACTCCACGGACAAGGCTTCGTGACGGGTTTCGCTGACCGGCTCGGCGCATTCGGCGGCGGCCAGGATCAGCCGCGCCACGGGCCGTGCCAGGTCCTGCAGGCCAGCGCCGGCACGGCCGACGCACTGTTGGTCCTTGACCTGCCAGACCCGCGTGGCCGGGCGTTCGCCCAGGGCCGCGGCGAACCGCCGGCCCAGCTCGCCACCACCGGTACGGCTGTCGGGCAGCAACCAGTGGCGCGGACTGAACTGGTTATCCACAGCCCGCAGGCCCTGCACCCGTTGCTCCGGTGCATAACCGCTGAATTCGTCGCCCTCGAGCACCAGCAGGCGGTCGACGCCCGCCGTGGCGAAGGCGCTTTCCTTGTGTTCGCCGAACACCACCGCCAGCACCGCACCGTCCTTGCCGGCCAACTGGTGGGCCAGCCCCAGCAGGTCGCGGTCGTGGCTGCTCAGGCGGCCGCCGACCATGTCCGGCACCACGCCGATGTAGAACGCAGGTGCAGCCACCTGATGCAGCGGCAGTTGCACTTCGACCGCGGCGCTGCGCTTGACCGCCCCGCCCTGCTGGGCGCCGCTGCGGTCGATGCGCTTGATGCCGTTGGGGCCGATGAAGCCGATCCCGTGGGGGTTCTTGCGGATGATGCCGTTGGGCCCCATCCAGCTGTGCTGCGCCGGTTGCATGGCCGCGTGCAGCGGGTGCAGGCGGTTGCGGGCGATCCACTCGGCCCGCGGGTCGCGGCGGATAATGTCGCTCATCAGTGGGCCTCCGCAGGTTCACGTTTGGCCGGGGCGGCCGGTTTGCCCGACGCGGCGTCTTCGAGCAACGCGTCGGCCACCAGTTCGGCGATGTCCTTGATCAGCGGCCGCGGTTCGACCACGCCCTCGAGCATCGCCGTGCATTGTGGACAACCCACAGCCACCAGCTCGGCGCCGGTTTCGCGGATGTCTTCCATGCGCATGTCGGGGATCCGCTGCTTGCCCGGGATGTCGGTGATCGGCGCGCCGCCGCCACCGCCGCAGCAGCGCGAGCGGAAGCCCGAACGCTGCATTTCCTTGACCTCGATGCCCAGGGCCCGCAGCACTTGGCGGGGAGCCTCGTACTCGCCGTTGTAGCGGCCCAGGTAGCACGGATCGTGATAGGTCACGCTGTCGCCCTTGTGCTGGCCGAGGTTCAACGCGCCGGCCTGGATGATTTCCGCCATGTAGGTGCTGTGGTGCTGAACGAGGTAGTTGCCGCCCAGGGCGCCGTATTCGTTTTTCAGCACGTGGAAGCTGTGCGGGTCGCAGGTGACGATGCGCTTGAAGCTGTATTTGGCCAGGGTCTGGATATTGCGCTTGGCCAGCAGTTGGAAAGTCGCCTCGTCGCCCAGGCGCCGGGCCACGTCGCCGCTGTCGCGCTCTTCCAGGCCGAGCACGGCGAAGTCGACCTTGGCCGCCTTCAGCACTTTGACGAAGGCGCGCAGGGTGCGCTGGTTGCGCATGTCGAAGGCGCCGTCGCCAACCCAGAACAGCACGTCGGTGGCTGTCTTTTCGCTCATCAGCGACAGGTTGAGGTCCGCCGCCCAGTTCATCCGTCCGCCCGGGGCGAAGCCGCCCGGGTTGTCGGTGGCGATCAGGTTTTCCAGGACTTCGGCGCCCTTGTTCGGGGTCGCGCCTTTTTCCAGGGTCAGGTGCCGGCGCATGTCGACGATGGCATCGACGTGCTCGATCATCATCGGGCATTCCTCGACGCAGGCGCGGCAGGTGGTGCAGGACCACAGGGTCTCGGCGTCCACCAGGCCGTTGACGATCGGCTGGTGCGGGTTGCCGCTGTGTTCACCAATCGGTTTGCCGGGGTACGGGCTACCGGCGAACTGGGCGTCAGTACCGCCCGCCAGGCCAACCACCATGTCCTGGATCAGCTTTTTCGGGTTCAGCGGCTGGCCGGCGGCAAACGCCGGGCACGCGGCTTCGCACTTGCCGCACTGCACGCAGGCATCGAAGCCCAGCAGCTGGTTCCAGGTGAAATCCTTGGGTTTTTCCACCCCCAGCGGGGCGTTCGGGTCTTCCAGGTCCAGCGGCTTGAGGCCGGTGGAGCGGCCGCCACCGAAGCGCTCGGGGCGGCGGTGCCAGGCCAGGTGCAAGGCACCGGCGAAGGCGTGCTTCATCGGCCCGCCCCAGGTCATGCCGAAGAACAGCTCGGACACACCCCACAGGACACCGATGCCGAGGATCGCGGCGACCAGCCAGCCACCGAAGTTTTCCGGCAGGATCCCGGCCACCGGCAGGGTCACCAGGAAAAACGACGCCGAGAACGCCAGCAGGCTCTTGGGCAGGCGCATCCACGGGCCTTTCGACAGCCGTGAAGGCGGGTTGCGCCGGCGCCGGTAGACGAAGATCGCGCCGACGAACATCACCGCCGACATCAGCAGCAGCGCATAACCCAGGATGCGGTTATGCAGGCCGAAACCATGCACCAGGATCGCCAGGACGATGGACGCCACCGCGCCACCGGCCGTGGCCACGTGGGTGTTGGCGATGTATTTGTCCCGCGCCACCACGTGGTGCAGGTCGACCATGTAGCGCTTGGGCATGGCCAGCAGGCCGCCGATCAGGTCGACCTTGGACGCGCGGCCCCGGCGCCACATGGCCACCCGCCGCAGCGCGCCGAGGACCGCAAGGCCCAGGGCGGCGAACAGCAGGATGGGAAGAAGGGTGCTTAACATCAGAGTCACCTCTGGCGAGGTGCAAGCTGCAAGCTACAAGCTGCAAGAATGAGCAGCGACGCAGTTCTGCTGTGATCTTGTAGCTTGCCGCTTGCGGCTTGCAGCTGTTCTTAGAAGTCCTTGCAGATCCGCAGGGCGTCGTAGATGGCCGCGTGGGTGTTGCGCTGGGCCACGCAGTCGCCGATGCGGAACAGCAGGTAACCGTCGCCCGCCTGGCTCAACGAAGGCTGCGGCTTGATCGCGAACAGCGCCTCGACATCGACCTGGCCCTTGTTGCGCGAGCCTTCCTTGAGCGCGTAGTAGAGCGCTTCGTCAGGCCGCACGCCGTTCTCCACCACCACCTGGTCGACCACGCGTTCTTCCTTGGCGCCGGTGTATTCGTTCTCCAGCACCGCCACCAGCTTGTCGCCTTCGCGGTAGACCTTTTCCAGCATCATGTCGCCGGTCATGATCACTTCTTTCGGGTACATGCTGCGGTAGTAGGTCGGGAACGACGTACCGCCGATGGCCACGCCCGGCTTGATGTCGTCGGTGACGATCTCGACCTGGCTGCCCTTGTCGGCAAGGAAGTCGGCCACCGACATGCCGGTGAATTCGCAGATGGTGTCGTAGACCAGCACGTTCTTGCCCGGCGCGACCTTGCCGTCGAGCACGTCCCAGCTGCTGACCACCAGCCCTTCGGCGGCGCCCCAGTGTTCGTTCTGCTCGAGGAACGGATGCCCGCCGACGGCCAGCACCACGATGTCCGGACGCAGGTCGAGAATGGTCGCGGCGTCGGCCGCGGTGCCCAGGCGCAGGTCGACCTTCAGCCGCGCCAGCTCCAGCTGGTACCAGCGGGTGATGCCGGCGATCTGGTCGCGTTGCGGCGCCTTGGCGGCGGTGGTGATTTGCCCGCCGATGGCTTCTTTCTTCTCGAACAGGGTCACATCGTGGCCGCGCTCGGCCGCCACCCGCGCCGATTCCATGCCCGCCGGGCCGGCCCCGACGATCACCACCTTGCGTTTCGGCCCGGTGGATTTCTCGATAATGTGCGGCACGCCCATGTATTCACGGGAGGTCGCGGCGTTCTGGATGCACAGCACATCCAGGCCCTGGTACTGACGGTCGATGCAGTAGTTGGCGCCCACGCACTGCTTGATCTGGTCGACCTGGCCCATCTTGATCTTGGCGATCAGGTGCGGGTCGGCGATATGCGCGCGGGTCATGCCGACCATGTCGACATAGCCGCCTTCCAGGATACGGGTAGCCTGGTTCGGGTCCTTGATGTTCTGCGCGTGCAGCACCGGGACCTTGACCACTTCCTTGATCCCGGCGGCCAGGTGCAGGAACGGCTCCGGTGGATAACTCATGTTCGGAATCACGTTGGCCAGGGTGTTGTGGGTGTCGCAACCCGAGCCCACGACGCCGATGAAGTCGAGCATGCCGGTGTCGTCGTAATACTTGGCGATCTGCTTCATGTCCTCGTGGGACAGGCCGTCCGGGTGGAATTCGTCACCGCAGATACGCATGCCCACGCAGAAGTCGTCGCCGACTTCGGCGCGCACCGCCTTGAGCACTTCCAGGCCGAACTTCATCCGGCCTTCGAAACTGCCGCCCCATTCGTCGGTCCGCTTGTTGACCCGCGGGCTCCAGAACTGGTCGATCATGTGCTGGTGCACGGCAGACAGCTCGACGCCGTCCAGGCCGCCGGCCTTGGCCCGGCGCGCGGCCTGGGCGTAGTTGCCGATCACCCGCCAGATCTCTTCCACCTCGATGGTCTTGCAGGTGGCGCGGTGCACCGGTTCGCGGATGCCCGACGGCGACATCAGGGTCGGCCAGTTGAAGCCGTCCCAGCGCGAGCGCCGACCCATGTGGGTAATCTGGATCATGATCTTGGCGCCATGCTTGTGCATGGCGTCGGCCAGGTTCTGGAAGTGCGGGATGATGCGGTCGGTGGACAGGTTCACCGAGCTCCACCATTCCTGCGGACTGTCGATGGCCACCACCGACGAGCCGCCGCAGATCGCCAGGCCGATGCCGCCCTTGGCCTTCTCTTCGTAATATTTCACGTAGCGGTCGGTGGTCATGCCGCCGTCGGTGGCGTAGACCTCGGCGTGCGCGGTGCTGAGCACGCGGTTGCGGATGGTCAGTTTGCCGATCTGGATCGGCTGGAACATCGCTTCGAAAGCCATTTTTCTTAACTCCGCTTACAACGGCTTGACGGTGAACAGGCCATCGTCGTGACCTTCTTCGGAACCGCCGTAGACCTGTTCGGCGACGGTGCGGATCTTGCTGCCACGGGCGGCGAGGATCTGGTCCATGGCGCCGGCGAACCAGCCGGTGAACATGTAGTCGACCTTGCGCCCGACCTTGCCGTACACATAGACGAAGGCCGAGTGTTCGAGCTTGACGCTGGCGGTGCCCTTGTCGAGGTCGATGTCCTGGATCTTGAACAGGCCCCAGCCGCGCTGCGACAGGCGCTTCATGTAGTGCTCGAACACCGCGACGCCTTCCAGGCCGTGGCATTCGGCTTCTTTTTCGCACCAGTGCCAGGCGGACTTGTAGCCGGCCTTGTAGAGAATCTCGGCATAGGCCTCGGCGCCCAGCACTTCCTCGATGCCCATGTGGTTGTTGACGAAGAAATGACGCGGCACGTACAGCATCGGCAGGGCGTCGGAGGTCCAGACACCGGTTTCGCTGTCGACTTCGATGGGCAGTTGCGGGGCGATCTTGGCCATGGAAACTTAACTCCAGAAAATGTGCTGTGTTGCCCCCGGCGCGGACGGCCGGGGGAAAGGAATCAGAAGTGCGGCGGCTTATTCGCCCCAAACGTCTTTGAGGACGTTGACCCAGTTCTCGCCCATAATCTTGCGCACCACGCGCTCGGAATGGCCGCGCTTGAGCAGGGTCTCGGTGAGGTTCGGGAACTCGCCCACGGTGCGGATGCCCAGCGGGTTGATGATCTTGCCGAAGTTGGTCAGGCGGCGGGCGTAGCCCTTGTCGTGGGTCAGGTATTCGAAGAAGTCCTGGCCATGGCCCTGGGTGAAGTCGGTGCCGATGCCGATGGCGTCTTCGCCGACGATGTTCATGGTGTATTCGATGGCTTCGGCGTAGTCGTCGATGGTCGAATCGATGCCCTTGGCCAGGAACGGCGCGAACATGGTCACGCCGACGAAACCGCCGTGGTCGGCGATGAATTTCAGCTCTTCATCGGACTTGTTGCGTGGGTGTTCCTTGAGGCCCGACGGCAGGCAGTGGGAATAGCAGACCGGCTTCTTCGATTCGAGGATGACTTCCTCGCTGGTCTTGGAACCGACGTGGGACAGGTCGCACATCACCCCGACGCGGTTCATTTCGGCGACGATCTCGCGACCGAAGCCCGACAGGCCGCCGTCGCGCTCGTAGCAGCCGGTGCCCACCAGGTTCTGGGTGTTGTAGCACATCTGCACGATGCCCACGCCCAGCTGCTTGAACACCTCGACGTAGCCGATCTGGTCCTCGTAGGCGTGGGCGTTCTGGAAGCCGAAAAGGATGCCGGTCTTGCCCAGTTCCTTGGCCTTGCGGATGTCGGCGGTGGTGCGCACCGGCATCACCAGGTCGCTGTTTTCGCGGATCAGTTTCTGGCTGGAGGCGATGTTGTTGACCGTCGCCTGGAAGCCTTCCCACACCGACACGGTGCAGTTGGCCGCGGTCAGGCCGCCCTTGCGCATATCCTCGAACAGTTCGCGGTTCCACTTGGCAATGATCAGCCCGTCGATAACGATGCTGTCGGCGTGCAATTCGGCTGGGCTCATCAGGCAGTCCCCTTTTATGGCAATTCACGCGCCGAATCGTCTGCCGGCGCTTTGGGGCCAGCATATGCCTCGGTGCCCGGGCAGCCGGGTGCAAAAACGACAGGGGAATTGCCGAAAGCGTCAATCCGCGACAAAGGGTCTGCCACGGGTCCCTCGAGCCATCTGTTCTTTGTCCTGCGCATGGGCCAGAATCCGCCGCACCACTGGATACTTCACGGAAAAATTAGAGGGCGGCGACGCAATGAAACCGATCTTCCTGGCTTTGGCCCTGCTGGCGACTGGCGTACAGGCGGCCGAAGAAGCCGACAATTCCCCCTGCGACAGCGTCGAACAGGACCAACAGACCCTGGAATGCGCCACCTTCAACAAGACCACCGCCGAGCAACTGCTCAACGACAACCTGCAAGGCCTGCTCGAACGCCTGGGCACGCAGTACGGCAGCGACAAGGCACAACTGGCCGACATCAGCGCCAAGGTCCAGGCCGCCCAGCAGCTGTGGCAGAAACAGCGCGACGCCGATTGCGCCATCGATACCTTCCCCGCCAAATCCGGCACCAAGGCCTACGCCATTGCCCAGGCCGACTGCCTGGCGCGCATGAGCGACGAACGGTCGGAGTTTCTTGAATCGATCGGGCAGGAATAACAGCTCGACTTCAAACCTTCCGGTGGCTGGAATGCCGCCATCGCGGGCAAGCCTCGCTCCTACGACAGGAGCGGGTTTGTTCGCCAGCTTCCCTCCCCTCCCCGCTGTAACAAACCATGAGCAATACCCGGACAAGGTTCTCGCCTTGGCATTCGAACGGACATAAGCAAAGATTGATTAATCTTATAAAAGGCTTATATTCGTTCATGAACAGCATCCTGTGGACCCGCAAGGCCGTCAAACAACTGCTGCGATTGCACAGCGCCCATCAGGTACAGATCCGCGACGCGGTGACCTTGCTCGAAGACATGCCCGATACCGGCAACGTCAAGGCACTCAGCGGCTATGCCTATGCCTACCGCTTGCGGGTGGGCAACTATCGAGTCCTGTTCGACTGGGACGGCGCTATCCGAGTGGTCAGTATCCAAGAGGTCAAGAAACGTGACGAACGCACCTACTGACATCCAGATCATCAAGGGCGCGGACGGCCAGCCGGCGTTCGTGGTCATCCCCTATGCGCAGTACGTGGCGCAGCAAAAGGAGCCGGACCTGATCCCCCACGACGTGGTCAGCCGCATGGTCGATGGCGCGACGCCAATCCGCGCCTGGCGCGAGCACCTGCACCTGACCCAGGACGAAGTCGCCCGGCGCCTGGGCATTTCCCAGCCGGCCTTCGCCCAGCAGGAAAGCGTCGCCCGGCCGCGCCGCGCCACCCGCGAGAAGATCGCCGCAGCCTTCGGCATTCGCGCCGACCAGCTGGAACTGTAAGCTGCACGCCATTCCCCGAGAAAAGGTTTTCCCATGAGCATCTGCGGCATCGAGATCAAAGGCAGCGAAGCCATCTTCGCCATCGCCACCCTGCAAGACGGCGCACCGCACCACCAGGCCAACGCCTGCAAGAAAATCGCCCTGGACGACGATGACGAAGCGGCCAACGTCAAGGCCTTCGCCACCCAGGTCGCCGCCTTCGTACGCGACAACGGCATCACCCGCATCGCCATCAAGAAACGCAGCAAGAAAGGCGAATTCGCCGGCGGCCCGACCACCTTCAAGATCGAAGGCGTACTCCAGTTGCTGGACGGCTGCGAGGTAACCCTGCTGTCGCCGCAGACCATCAATGCGCAGGTCAAGAAGCACAATCTCGACCTGCCGGCGACGCTGAACAAGTATCAGCACGAGGCGTACAAGACCGCCTGCTCCGCCCTCTTGAAGAAGTAGGAGCGAGGCTTGCCCGCGATGGCGTACTACCTGATCCAACGGGTTGCCTGCATCGCGAGCAAGCCACGCTCCTACAGAGACGGCCGCTCAGGCCTTCTGGCTTTGGCGCCGATCCTCCCGCGGGCACTGGGCAAAACGCGCGCGGTAGCTGCGGGTGAAATAGGAGGGTGATTCGAAGCCGCAGGCGATGCTGACTTCCAGCACGCTCATGTCGGTCTGGCGCAGCAGCTGCCGGGCCTTTTCCAGGCGCAGCCCCAGGTAGAAATTGCTCGGGGTGTCGTTCAGGTGCAGGCGGAACAGGCGCTCGAGCTGGCGCCGGGTGACCTTGATCGACTCGGCCAACTGCAGGGTGCTCAGCGGCGGCTCGCTGTGCTGCTCCATGTCGCCGATCACCTGCACCAGCTTCTTGTTGCGAATACCGTAGCGCGTGGCGACTTCCATGCGCTGGTGGTCCTTGCGCGGGCGGATGCGCCCGAGCACGAACTGCTCGCTGACCTGGATCGCCAGTTCCGGGCCGTGGGCCTGGCCGATCAGGTCGAGCATCATGTCGATGGACGCGGTGCCGCCGGCCGAGGTGATACGCCGCCGGTCGATCTCGAACAGCTCCTGGGTCACGCTCAGCTGCGGATAGGACTCCTTGAACGCCTCGATCGCCTCCCAGTGCAGGGTCACCCGGTGGCCTTCGAGCAACCCGGCCTCGGCCAGGACCACGCTGCCGGTGTCGATGCCGCCCAGGGTCACGCCTTCCACATCCAGGCGGCGCAACCAGTGCACCAGCGCAGGGCTGGCGAACTTCAGCGGTTCGAAGCCGGCCACCACCAGCAGGGTCGCGCCTTTTTTCAACGGTTCCAGGGCCGCATCGGCGTTGACCGACATGCCATTGCTAGCCAGCACCGCGCCGCCATCGGCGCTCAGTACATGCCAGCGGTACAGCTCGCCGCGAAAGCGATTGGCCACGCGCAGCGGCTCGATGGCCGAGATGAACCCGATGGCCGAGAAGCCCGGCATCAGCAAGAAATAGAAATCCTGGGACATGGAACGCACTCGGTGACGGGCAGCGTGACCCCTGTGATACGCCGTTTCCACGCGGGGTTCAAGACGCGAGGTCGCTGCAGTGCAAGAGCCGGTCGCCGCTGTGCGTTTTCACCGCTCGCCAGCTGCGTAACGTGGCATCACCGGCGCACGAAGACGCCGGAACCGACAATAACGACCTGCCGAGGAAACCCTCATGAAACGACTGATCAGCAGCTGCGTCCTGGCACTCAGCGGTACCGTCTTTCTCAGTTCCGGCGCCATGGCCGCCGACGCCGCCAGTTGCCAGAACGTGCGCCTCGGCGTGGTCAACTGGACCGATGTGATCGCCACCAGCGCCATGGCCCAGGTACTGCTCGACGGCCTCGGCTACAAGACCAAGCAGACCAGCGCCTCGCAGCAGATCATTTTCGCCGGTATCCGCGACCAGCGCCTGGACCTGTTCCTCGGCTACTGGAACCCGCTGATGACCCAGACCATCACCCCGTTCGTCGAGGCCAAGCAGGTCAAGGTACTGGCCGAGCCCAGCCTCAAGGACGCCCGCGCCACCCTCGCCGTGCCCACCTACCTGGCGGACAAGGGCCTGAAGACTTTCGCCGACATCGCCAGGTTCGAGAAGGAACTGGGCGGCAAGATCTACGGCATCGAACCCGGCTCGGGCGCCAACACCCAGATCAAGGCGATGATCGCCAAGAACCAGTTCGGCCTGGGCAAGTTCCAGCTGGTCGAATCCAGCGAGGCCGGCATGCTCGCGGCGGTCGATCGCGCGGTGCGGCGCAAGGAAGCCGTGGTGTTCTTCGGCTGGGCGCCGCACCCGATGAACGTCAATGTGCAGATGACCTACCTCACCGGCAGCGACGACGCCCTGGGCCCGAACGAAGGCATGGCCACCGTGTGGACCGTCACCGCGCCGGCCTACGCCGAGCAGTGCCCGAACGTGCACCGGCTGCTGACCAACCTGAGCTTCAGCGCCGAGGACGAGAGCCGGATGATGCAACCGTTGCTCGACCACAAGGACGCCCTGGACTCGGCCAGGCAATGGCTGGCCGACCACCCGCAGGACAAGGCTCGCTGGCTCGAAGGCGTCACCACCTTCGACGGCAAGCCTGCCGCCGACCACCTGAAACTGACCAGCCAATAACCACCCCGGACTCCGTCTGCGCAGCGCCAACCGGCTGCGCAGCGACCCACCACGCCTGTAAGGAACCCGCACCATGAACCACGACGTCATCATCACCTGCGCACTCACCGGTGCTGGCGACACCACCGCCAAGAGCCCGCACGTGCCGGTCACCCCGAAACAGATCGCGGCCGCCGCGGTGGAGGCCGCCAAGGCCGGCGCCACGGTGGTCCACTGCCACGTCCGCGACCCGCAAACCGGCAAGTTCAGCCGCGATGTCGCGCTGTACCGGGAAGTGATGGAGCGCATCCGCGAGGCGGACGTGGACATCATCGTCAACCTCACCGCCGGCATGGGCGGCGACCTGGAGATCGGCGCCGGCGAGAACCCCATGGAGTTCGGCCCCAACACCGACCTGGTAGGCCCGCTGACCCGCCTGGCCCACGTCGAGGAACTGCTGCCGGAAATCTGCACCCTGGACTGCGGCACCCTGAACTTCGGCGACGGCGACACCATTTACGTGTCCACCCCGGCGCAGCTGCGCGCCGGAGCCAAGCGCATCCAGGAACTGGGAGTGAAGGCCGAGCTGGAAATCTTCGACACCGGCCACCTGTGGTTCGCCAAGCAGATGATCAAGGAAGGCCTGCTGGACAACCCGCTGTTCCAGCTGTGCCTGGGCATTCCCTGGGGCGCGCCGGCCGATACCACCACCATGAAGGCCATGGTCGACAACCTCCCCGCGGACGCGGTCTGGGCCGGCTTCGGCATCGGCCGCATGCAGATGCCGATGGCCGCACAGGCGGTGCTGCTGGGCGGCAACGTGCGGGTCGGCCTGGAGGACAACCTGTGGCTGGACAAGGGCGTACTGGCGACCAACGGCCAGTTGGTGGAGCGCGCCAGCGAGATCCTCAGCCGCCTTGGCGCCCGCGTCCTGACCCCGGCCGAGGGCCGGGCCAGGATGGGCCTGAGCAAGCGTGGCTGATCCCCTGACACCTTCTGTAGGAGCGAGGCTTGCCCGCGATGACGCCGGTACAGACCGCACACCAGCGTGGCACCTGACACCGTCATCGCGGGCAAGCCTCGCTCCTACACGTCCTCTTCTATTTTCAGGAAAGTTGCCATGAGCTTTATCACCGAGATCAAAACCTTCGCCGCCCTGGGCAGCGGTGTCATCGGCAGCGGCTGGGTGTCCCGCGCCCTCGCCCACGGCCTGGACGTGGTGGCCTGGGACCCGGCCCCCGGTGCCGAGGCGGCCCTGCGCAAGCGCGTGGCCAATGCCTGGGGCGCCCTGGAGAAGCAGGGCCTGGCGCCGGGCGCCTCGCAGGATCGCCTGCGCTTTGTCGCGACCATCGAGGAATGCGTGAAAGACGCCGACTTCATCCAGGAAAGCGCGCCGGAACGCCTGGAACTGAAGCTGGAGCTGCACGCCAAGATCAGCGCCGCGGCCAAGCCCGACGCCCTGATCGGCTCCAGCACCTCCGGCCTGCTGCCGAGCGAGTTCTACGAGAGCGCCACCCACCCGCAACGCTGCGTGGTCGGCCACCCGTTCAATCCGGTGTACCTGCTGCCGCTGGTGGAGGTGGTCGGCGGCAAGCACACCGCCCCCGAGGCCGTGCAGGCGGCGATCAAGGTCTATGAGTCCCTCAGCATGCGCCCGCTGCACGTGCGCAAGGAAGTCCCCGGCTTCATCGCCGACCGTCTGCTGGAAGCGCTGTGGCGCGAAGCCCTGCACCTGGTCAACGACGGCGTCGCCAGCACCGGCGAGATCGACGACGCGATCCGCTTCGGCGCCGGCCTGCGCTGGTCGTTCATGGGCACCTTCCTGACCTACACCCTGGCCGGGGGCGATGCCGGCATGCGCCACTTCATGGCCCAGTTCGGCCCGGCGCTGCAACTACCATGGACCTACCTGCCGGCGCCGGAGCTGACCGACAAGCTGATCGACGATGTGGTCGAGGGCACCGCCGAGCAGTTGGGCCAGCACAGCATTTCGGCGCTGGAACGCTATCGTGATGACTGCCTGCTGGCGGTGCTGGACGCGGTGAAGACTACCAAGGCCAAGCACGGCATGAGCTTCAGCGAGTAACGCCCATCCCTGTAACCGCTGCACGCAGCAGCGGTTACAGGGGTTCAGCCCGCCACGCCAATTTCCGTGAGCCCACGACATGCCCGCACTCACCACCTACACCACCCGCATCAGCCCCGATTGGGTCGATTACAACGGCCACCTGCGGGACGCCTTCTATTTGCTGATCTTCAGCTACGCCACCGACGCCCTGATGGACCGGCTGGGCATGGACAGCAACCACCGCGAAGCCAGCGGCAACTCGCTGTTCACCCTGGAGCTGCACCTCAATTACCTGCATGAGGTGAAGCTCGACACCGAGGTCGAAGTGCGTACCCGGATCATCGGCCACGACCGCAAGCGCCTGCACCTGTACCACAGCCTGCACAAAGTCGGCGACGACCTGGAACTGGCCGGCAACGAGCAGATGCTGCTCCACGTCGACCTCGCCGGCCCACGCTCGGCGCCGTTCACCGAGCCGGTGCTGGAACGCCTGCAAGCGATCGCCGCGGCCCAGGCCGATCTCCCCGCCCCCGCCTGGATCGGCCGGGTGATCGCCCTGCCGGCGGGAAAATAACCCTCACGCAAAAGGACCGCACCGTGAATACCGCCACCGCTTTTGCCGACTTCCGCAGCTACCCGTTGATCAGCGCGTTGACCGCCGTACAAGCCCTGGCGGACCGTGTACAGGTGCAGTGGGCCGATGGCCGCGCCAGCCCCTTTCACCATCAGTGGCTGCGTGACAACTGCCCGTGCCCGCAATGCGTCTACAGCGTGACCCGCGAACAGGTGCTGGAGATCGTCGACGTCGCCGAGGACCTGGCGCCGGCCGCCAGCCGGATCGACGCACAGGGTTGCCTGAGCATCGACTGGCAGGACGGCCATCAGAGCCGCTTCGACCCGGGCTGGCTGCGCGCCCACGCCTATGACGACGCCAGCCGTGCCGAACGCCGCGCCCGCCGCCCGCAGAGCCAGTTGTGGGACAGCCGGTTGCCGCTGCCGGTGTTCGACTACCAGGCGCTGCAGGACGATCCGCAGGCGCTGCTGCAATGGTTGCTGGCCCTGCGCGACATCGGCCTCACGCAGGTGCGCGGCGTGCCCACCGAGCCGGGGTCGCTGGCCCAGGTCGCCCGGCGCATTGCGTTTATCCGCGAGAGCAATTTCGGCGTGCTGTTCAATGTGCAGTCCAAGGCCGATGCCGACAGCAACGCCTACACCGCCTTCAACCTGCCGCTGCACACCGACCTGCCGACCCGCGAACTGCAACCGGGCCTGCAGTTCCTGCATTGCCTGGTGAACGACGCCGAAGGCGGCGAAAGCATTTTCGTCGACGGTTTCGCCATCGCCGACGCCTTGCGCCGCGAGGACCCCGAGGCCTTTCGCGCGTTGTGCGAGATCCCCGTGGAATTTCGCAACAAGGACCGTCACAGCGACTACCGCTGCCTGGCGCCGGTGATCGCCTTGAACGCCGTGGGCGAAGTAGCGGAGATCCGCATGGCCAACTTCCTGCGCGGGCCGTTCGAGGCGGCGGTGGACGACATGCCCCGCCTCTACCGCGCCTACCGACGCTTCATCGCCATGACTCGCGAGGCGCGCTTTCGCCTGGTCCGGCGCCTGGAGCCTGGCGAGCTGTGGTGCTTCGACAATCGCCGCACCCTGCACGCGCGCAACGCCTTCGACCCCGCCACCGGCGCGCGGCATTTCCAGGGCTGCTACATCGACCGCGACGAGTTGCTGTCGCGGATCCTGGTGTTGCAGCGGTAGATCGCGTCGTCCCTATCGCGGGCAAGCCTCGCTCCTACACAGCACAGCGTAGGAGCGAGCGGGCGGCGATCCGACTTGCCCGCGAAAATTCTCCCAGGCGCCACCTTTCTCCCAGACAAAAAAAGACCCCGATCAAGCCGTGACAGGACCGGGGCTGAGGAGGGTTTCTGAGGAGCCGACACGAGGGTGACCAAACCTTCGATGACCGAGCTGAAGTCCAGTGTGCCCAGTCGCCGGCGAGCCGGGTTAGCCGAAAACGACATGCTCATAGGCATCATGGACATTGCGACAATTCGCCCTTGCCGACGCTCCGGTGGGCCACCAGAATCGAACCGCGACCACGCTCCCGGAATAAGGATAAGAGTCATGATGCACGCGGATCTGATTGACCAGGACGACCTGCTCGGCCACCTGAGGGCCCTGGGTTTCGAAATGCCGGCCGGCGCCACCGCCGACCAGGCCTGCGAGTGTGCCGTGCGCGGCTTGAGCGATGCCCGGGCCAAGGCGCTCAAGGGCATGGTCGAGCAGATGCTCACCGGCAATGCGACCATCCTGCCGGCCGTGCGCCAGGCCATCGACAAACAGCTGTTGCCGGCCCTGGCCGAGTACCAGAACAACCGCGCCTGAACCTTCGCCGGGAGCCAATCCCGGAGTAGAGTGCGGTTCCCTGCCCTGTGGAACCGCACCATGATTCGCATCGAACCCTGCCAGTCGGCCCATCAACCCGGCTGGCTGCCCCTGCGCCAGGCCCTCTGGCCGCACTGTCCGGCCCAGGAACACCTGGACGAAGCCAACGACCTGCTGAACCACCCGCAGCGCTACATCAACCTGCTCGCCTACACCACCGACGACCAGCCCGTGGGGTTGGCCGAAGCGTCATTGCGCCACGACTACGTGAACGGCACCGAACATTCGCCGGTGGTGTTCCTGGAGGGTTTGTATGTCAGCCCCGAATGGCGGCGCCAGGGCATTGCCGAACGCTTGATCGAGGCCGTCGCCCAGTGGGGACGGCAGCATGGCTGCGTGGAAATGGCGTCGGACACCGGCCTGGACAACCTGCTCGGCCAGAACGTGCACAAGGCGCTCGGCTTCGAGGAAACCGAGCGCGTCGTGTATTTCAGGAAGGGTTTGTAGTTACAGCCTGACGCTGGCGAAAGTCGACTCGTTGCGCGCCTGGCTCAGCGACGACATCGGCCCGGCCAGCACCAGCGCCTGCGGGATCGGCATCATTGCCACTTGCTGCGCGGTGTTGGAACCCACGCGCTCGTCGCGCGGCGGAATGCCGAAGTACTCGCGGTAGCACTTGGAGAAGTGCGGCGTGGAAACGAAGCCGCAGACCGAGGCCACCTCGATGATCGACATCGGCGTCTGCTTGAGCAGCTGGCGGGCGCGGATCAGCCGCAGCTTCAGGTAGTAGCGCGATGGCGAGCAATGCAGGTACTTCTGGAACAGCCGCTCCAGCTGGCGACGCGACACCGAGACATACACCGCCAGCTCGTCGAGGTCGATCGGCTCTTCCAGGTTGGCTTCCATCAGCGCGACGATTTCCTGCAGCTTCGGCTGGTTGGTGCCGAGCATGTGCTTGAGCGGCACGCGCTGGTGATCCTGCTCGTTGCGGATACGCTCGTAGACGAACATCTCCGAGATCGCCGCCGACAGCTCACGGCCATGATCGCGGCTGATCAGGTGCAGCATCATGTCCAGCGGCGCGGTGCCGCCCGAGCTGGTGAAGCGGTTGCGGTCGAGGGTGAACAGCCGGGTGCTCATGGCCACCCGCGGGAAGGCTTCCTGCATCGAGGCCAGGCATTCCCAGTGCACGCTGCAATCGAAACCGTCGAGCAGGCCGGCGCAGGCCAGGGCCCAGCTGCCGGTGCAGACTGCGCCCAGACGGCGGGACTGGCGCGCCTGGCTCTGCAGCCAGGACACGTGCTCACGGGTCACGGTGCGTTGAATGCCGATGCCACCGCAGACGATCACGGTGTCCAGCGCGGGCGCTTTGTGCATCGAGGCGTCGGGGGTGATCTGCAGGCCGTCGCTGGCCCAGACCTGGCCGCCGTCGACACTGAGCGTGGTCCAGCGATACAGCTCGCGACCGGACAACTGGTTGGCCATGCGCAGCGGCTCGACTGCGGAAGCCAGGGAAATCAGTGTGAAATTGTCCAGCAGCAGAAAGCCGATGGATTGAGGCGCACGGTTCTGGGGTTGGGCCCCGGAGTTGAACGACGTCATCGCGGTATCTCCTCACACAAAGCGGGTGATGGCCTCAGGCGGAGGCTCTTGTTATTGCCATCGTTCTCACGGGAGACGGGCTTTGTGATCACAGAGCAATTGCCATGCCTAAACTTGAATGGCCATTCAATAACTCCTGAAAACGACGTCGCGATGCGTCTATATAAGCCACGTGCTATGTGCGGGTTATAAGCGCCGGGATCGGCCACGGGACGCCCTGGCCCGGTAGCTGTGAGCAAATCGGTAGCACTTGTGGGAACGCCGAGAAACGTCCGGCGAAAAGAGTGTCACCGCAAGCACAGCCGGGCGTCGGCCGGGATCGGGGGAAAAACCTGACCGCTGAAGCTGTCGACTTACCTGATTGCGACGCGCCAAAAGGTGGCGTGGGGGTTAACGGGTGGTCAATTTATGAGCAGTGGGTTGGGGGGGGGGGGAGACGTGAATGATCCGGCCCCATCGCGGGCAAGTCGGATCGCCGCCCGCTCGCTCCTACTGTCACGCACAATCTGTAGGAGCGAAGCTTGCTCGCGATGGACTGCGCAGCAGTCCCGCCGTTAAGGCCTCAGCACTCGACAGCGCTGACCGCCAATCCGCCGCGGGAGGTTTCCTTGTATTTGTCGTGCATGTCGGCGCCGGTATCGCGCATGGTGCGGATCACCCGGTCCAGGGAAATGAAGTGCTGGCCGTCGCCGCGCAGCGCCATTTGCGCGGCATTGATCGCCTTCACCGCGGCAATCGCGTTGCGCTCGATGCAGGGCACCTGCACCAGGCCGCCGACCGGGTCGCAGGTCAGGCCGAGGTTGTGCTCCAGGCCGATCTCCGCGGCGTTGCACAACTGTTCCGGAGTGGCCCCGAGAATCTCCGCCAGCCCGGCCGCGGCCATGGCGCAGGCGGAACCCACCTCGCCCTGGCAGCCGACTTCGGCGCCGGAGATCGAGGCGTTCTTCTTGCACAGGATGCCCACCGCCGCCGCGCCGAGGAAGAAGTCCACCACATTGGCGTCGGTGACCTCCTCGCTGAAACGCATGAAGTAATGCAGCACCGCCGGAATGATCCCCGCCGCGCCGTTGGTCGGCGCCGTGACCATGCGCCCGCCGGCGGCGTTCTCTTCGTTGACCGCCAGGGCGAACAGGTTGACCCACTCCATCGCGCTCAGGGTCGAGCCGATCACATTGGGCTTGTTCAACTCCTGCAGGCTGCGGTGCAGCTTGGCGGCGCGGCGCCGCACGTTCAGCCCGCCGGGCAGGATGCCTTCGTGTTTCAGGCCGTGCTCGACGCAGTCCTGCATGGCCTGCCAGAGCTTCATCAGGCCGCTGCGGATCTCCTCTTCCGAACGCCAGACCTTCTCGTTGGCCATCATCAGCTCGGCCACCCGCAGGTTGTGCTTGCGGCACAGGTCGAGCAGCTCCACGGCGCTGGAAAAGTCGTAAGGCAATACCGTGCGATCCAGATCGACCACGCCGCTGCTGGCCTGGGCCTGGTCGACCACGAAGCCGCCACCCACGGAATAATAAGTGTCGCGGTGCAACTCCCCGGCCTCGCCTTCGGCAACGAGGGTCATGGCGTTGGGATGGAACGGCAGGTTCTCGTCGAGCAGCAGCATGTCCCGCGCCCAGACAAAAGAGACAGGCAAGCGGCTGTCCAGCAACAGGGTGTCGGTTTCGCGCAGGGTCTGGATGCGGCTGCCGATCAGCGACGGGTCGATGGCGTCCGGCCATTCGCCCATCAGCCCCATGATCACGGCATTGTCGCTGCCGTGGCCGATGCCGGTGGCCGACAGCGAGCCGTACAGCCGGACCTCGACGCGCCGCACCTGCTCCAGCAGGCCTCGCTCGCGCAGTGCCTGGACGAACAGCGCCGCGGCGCGCATGGGCCCGACCGTGTGCGAACTGGAAGGCCCGATGCCGATTTTGAACAGATCGAAAACGCTGATAGCCATTGCTGCGAACTCCTCGATGAGCACACGCCGGGCGCCGAAAACGCCCGGTGGCGAAGCTGCTACGCTCAAGCAGTAGTCCGCCGAGATACGCGCATCATCAAGCTTTTGCAGGGTCGTTCGACGTCTCACACCGACTCACTCATGCCCACCAACGCCGTGGCCCCCGGGCCTGCGATTCTGGCCGTTTTTTCACGGTCCAGAGGGACAAAAAGTGCGGAAAAAAGCTGTAAGCGACCTCACCGACACTGGATGCGACCCTGCCTGTACTGGATACGACGCACCCTGTAGGCGTCAGATTTTCACTGGTACATGATCAGTCTCGACTCGATTGCAAGGCACTGTGGCAGAGCTGTTCCACACGCCCCAACCGCAATACTTATAAGTGCGGTCAGACACGCCGCCAGAAAACACCCAGGAGTCCACCCCATGAAAGGTTCCCCGTCGTTGTTGTTGGCCGCCATGCTGAGTCTGCCGTTTCTGGCGCACGCCGCAGAACCGGCGCAATGCAGTACCGTAAACTTCTCCGATGTCGGCTGGACCGATATCACCGTCACCACCGCGACCACCAGCGTCATCCTCGACGCGCTGGGCTACAAGACCAAGACCACGATGATTTCCGTGCCGGTGACCTACAAGTCCCTGGCCGATGGCAAGAACATGGACGTGTTCCTCGGCAACTGGATGCCGACCATGGAAAACGACATCAAGCCCTATCGCGATGCCGGCACCGTGGCCACCATCCGCGCCAACCTGGAGAACGCCAAGTACACCCTGGCCGTCCCTGAAGAGCTGTACAACAAGGGCCTGAAGGATTTCGCCGACATCGCCAAGTTCAAGAAGGAACTGGACGGCAAGATCTACGGCATCGAGCCGGGTAACGACGGCAACCGCATGATCCAGAGCATGATCGACAAGAACGCCTTCGGCCTGAAGGACGCCGGCTTCAAGGTGGTCGAATCCAGCGAGGCGGGCATGCTGTCCCAGGTCGAGCGCGCGCAACGGCGCAACACCGCGGTGGTGTTCCTGGGGTGGGAACCGCACCCGATGAACACCCGCTTCAAGATGAAGTACCTGACCGGCGGCGATGAATTCTTCGGCCCCAACTACGGCCAGGCGACCATCTACACCAACACCCGCAAGGGCTACGCCGAGGAATGCAGCAACGTCGGTCAGTTGCTGAAGAATCTGTCGTTCACCCTGAACATGGAAAGCACCCTGATGGGCAATGTCCTGGACGACAAGATGAAACCCGAGGCCGCCGCCAAGGCCTGGCTGCAGAAAAACCCCGGTGTCCTCGATACCTGGCTCGCTGGCGTAACCACCATTGACGGAAAACCTGGCCTGGAAGCCGTGAAAGCCAAGCTTGCGCAGTAATCGTTATATGCCGGGCGGGCTCGCCCGCCCGGGCTGTTTATTCCTTGCATGCGGACGTTCATTACCATGCTCATTGATCAGAAAATCCCTTTAGGCCAGTACATCGCTGCCTTCGTCGAATGGTTGACGCAACACGGCGCCAGCACATTCGATGCGATCGCATCGACCCTGGAAACGATGATCCACGGCGTGACGTTTGCGCTGACCTGGTTCAACCCGCTGGCCTTGATCGGCCTGATTGCCTTGCTCGCGCACATCATCCAACGCAAATGGGGCCTGACGGCCTTCGTGATCGCTTCCTTCCTGCTGATCCTCAACCTGGGTTACTGGCAGGAAACCATGGAAACCCTGGCCCAGGTGCTGTTCGCCACCCTGGTCTGCGTGGTCATCGGCGTGCCGCTGGGCATCGTCGCCGCGCACAAGCCGATGTTCTACACCATGATGCGTCCGGTACTGGACCTGATGCAGACCGTACCGACCTTCGTCTACCTCATTCCTACCCTGACCCTGTTCGGCCTGGGTGTGGTGCCCGGCCTGATCTCCACGGTGGTGTTCGCGATCGCCGCGCCAATCCGCCTGACTTACCTGGGCATCCGCGATGTACCACAAGAGTTGATGGACGCCGGCAAGGCCTTCGGCTGCTCGCGCCGTCAACTGCTGTCGCGTATCGAGCTGCCCCACGCCATGCCGAGCATCGCCGCCGGCATCACCCAGTGCATCATGCTGTCGCTGTCGATGGTGGTAATCGCGGCCCTGGTGGGCGCCGACGGCCTGGGCAAACCCGTGGTCAACGCACTGAACACCGCCGACATCGCCCTGGGCTTCGAGGCGGGCCTGGCCATCGTACTGCTGGCGATCATGCTCGACCGTATCTGCAAACAACCCGAAGCCAAGGTAGGGGGTGACGCATGAGCATAATCCGCTTCGATAACGTCGACGTTATCTTCTCCAAGGACCCTCGCGAGGCGCTCAAGCTGCTGGACCAGGGCATGACCCGCAACGAGATCCTGAAAAAGACCGGCCAGATCGTCGGTGTGGAAAAGGCCAGCCTGGACATCGAGAAAGGCGAGATCTGCGTGCTGATGGGCCTTTCCGGCTCGGGCAAGTCGAGCCTGCTGCGCTGTATCAACGGCCTCAACACCGTCAGCCGCGGCAAGCTGTTCGTCGAACATGACGGCAAGCAGGTGGACATCGCCTCCTGCTCCCCGGCGGAACTGAAAATGATGCGCACCAAGCGCATCGCCATGGTGTTCCAGAAGTTCGCCCTGATGCCCTGGCTGACGGTGCGCGAGAACATCAGCTTCGGCCTGGAAATGCAGGGCCGGCCGGAGAAGGAACGGCGCAAGCTGGTGGACGAGAAACTCGAACTGGTGGGCCTGACCCAGTGGCGCAACAAGAAGCCCGACGAACTGTCCGGCGGCATGCAGCAACGGGTCGGCCTGGCCCGCGCCCTGGCGATGGACGCCGACATCCTGCTGATGGACGAACCCTTCTCGGCCCTCGACCCGCTGATCCGCCAGGGCCTGCAGGACGAGTTGCTGGAACTGCAACGCAAGCTGAGCAAGACCATCGTGTTCGTCAGCCACGACCTCGACGAGGCGCTGAAACTCGGTAGCCGCATCGCGATCATGAAAGACGGCCGGATCATCCAGTACAGCAAGCCGGAAGAGATCGTGCTGAACCCGGCGGACGACTATGTGCGCACCTTCGTCGCCCACACCAACCCGCTCAATGTGCTCTGCGGCCGCAGCCTGATGCGCAGCCTGGACAACTGCAAGCGCATCAACGGTTCGGTCTGCCTGGACCCGGGTGGCGACTCCTGGCTCGACCTGGCCGAAGGCAACACCATCAAGGGCGCCCGCCAGAACGGCGCCAGCCTCGACCTGCAGAACTGGGTGCCGGGCCAGGCGGTGGAAGGCCTGGGCCGCAAGCCGACCCTGGTGGACTCCAACATCGGCATGCGCGACGCGCTGCAGATCCGCTACCAGACCGGCAACAAGCTGGTGCTGCACGACAACAACAAGGTGGTGGGGATCCTCGGCGACAGCGAGCTCTACCACGCGCTGCTCGGCAAGAACCTGGGCTGACCGCCAGGCAGAAACAACAACGCCGCGACCTGGGTCGCGGCGTTTTTGCTTGAGCGGGAAAAGATGCACCTGTTGCAGGAGCGGATGTTGTGGTGAGCCACAAAGAGCTTCGCGGGCAAGCCTCGCTCCTACAGACGAAGCGTGCTTCTGTAGGAGCGAGCGGGCGGCGATCCGACTTGCCCGCGATGCAGGCGACGCGGTGTAACAGTGCTACACCGCCCGCCTGTTTAACGTCTTAGCTGTAAACCCGGCCAAGGAGCTGCCGATGGCTTTCGAACTGATCGAGCACGTCACGGGTGATCTGCTCCTGGGTGAAGCCCATCAGGTCGTATTCCTGGCTGCCGTTGTGCAGGTAAACCTCGGCGCGGTAGTAGCGCGCCCGCTCTTCCGGCACTTCGGTCGATTCGCTCGGCGCGGCCAGGTAGCCGTCCAGGCTCACTTCATAGACAAAAGGGTTGCCCTCTTCCATCTCGATCCGCACGCCCATGCAGCGCTTGGATTTGCCGAGCAGCGTCTGCACGTCCAGGCCCTGGGCGCGCAACTGGCTCGCGGCCTCTTCCAGTGCCGGCGTCACATGCTTGTCCATGAAGCGCTGGACCACCGCCTGGGTCGGTTGCAGGTCCAGCTGGGTCAGGCGTTCGCTGAAACCGCGACGGCCACGGGCCGCCAGTTCCGCCTGCTCCTGCTCGACTTGCGTGTCCTGGCGCATGGCCTTGTGCAGGCCGAACATGAAGCACACCAGCACCACCGAGAACGGCAGGCCGGCCAGCACCACCATGGTCTGCATGGCTTCGAAGTTACCGGCGAACAGCAGGCCGATGGTCACCAGGGTGATCACCACCGACCAGAAGATCCGCAGCCAGTGCGGCGCGTCTTCGTCGACATTGCCGCCCTTGCAGGACAGGTTGGCCATCATCACCGCGCCGGAGTCGGCCGGGGTCAGGAACAGCACGAAACCGACGAAGATCGATACACCGATGACGACCTTCGACGCCGGGTAATGGTCCAGCAGCTGGTAGATCGCCATGGACGGCTGCTCCAGCGCCGTCTTGCCCAACTCCACCGCGCCATGGTTCATCACCAGGTCCAGCGCCGAGTTGCCGAACACCGACAGCCAGGCCAGGGTGAAGCCCAGCGGGATCAGCAGCACGCCCGCCACCAGTTCGCGCACGGTACGGCCACGGGAAATACGCGCGATGAACATGCCTACGAATGGCGCCCAGGAAATCCACCAGGCCCAGTAGAACAGGGTCCACAGGCCCAGCCAGCGGTCGGACTTGGCGCTGTCGCCTTCATACACGTAGAGGTCGAAGGTCTTGAGCACCACGCCGTTGAGGTAGTCGCCGACGTTTTGCACGAAACCGTTGAGCAGGTGCAGGGTCGGACCGAAGAGCAGCACGAAGATCAGCAGGCCGCTGAACAGCACGATGTTCAGGTTGGACAGGCGGCGGATGCCGTTTTCCACGCCGGATACCGCGGCGATGGTCGCCACGGTGCTCATGACGATGATCACGATCAGCAGGTTGGTGTTGCTGTGCTCCATGCCGAACAGGTTTTCCAGGCCGGAAGACACCTGCATCGAGCCGATGCCCAGGTTGGTCACCAGGCCCAGCAGGGTCACGAACATGCCGAAACCGTCCACCGCATGGCCGGCCGCGCCCTTGACCCAGCGCTCGCCCACCAGCGGGTACAGCGCCGAACGCAGCGCCAGCGGCTGGTTGTGGCGGTAGGCGAAATAGGCCACGGCCAGGCCGACCAGGGCGTAGATCGCCCAGCCGTGCAGGCCCCAGTGCAGGAACGTCAGTTGCAGTGCCTGGCGGGCGGCCAGGTTGCTGCCCGGCACGCCTTCAGGCGGGTTGAAGTAGTGGTCCAGGGGTTCGGAAGCGCCGAAGTACAGCAGCGAAATACCGATACCGGACGAAAACAGCATGCCGGCCCAGGCGCCGTAGCTGAAGTCCGGGGTGTCCTGCTTGGCCCCCAGCTTGAGCTTGCCGTAGGAGGAAAACGCCAGGCCGACGACGAATACCAGGTAGGCGGCGATCACCACCATGTAGTACCAGCCGAAACTGCGGGACAACCAGGCCTGGGCAATTCCGAGCAGTCTGCCGGCCTCTTGCGGGGCGATGATCAGAATGGCGGTCAGCAACAGGATCAACGCGGTCGAGGTGTAGAACACCCAACCGTTGACCCGCACCTTTTCCGGTGGGGTCTTTATAAGCGAGGCAGAACTCATGGCACAGATGCTCCAGGCAGTGCGAGAGAAGAACACAAGGCAACACGGCACCCGACCAATCGGTTAGTTGGCAGCCGACCGACGGGTGATATAAAGACACCCCGAAAAAAGCCCGAACCTGCGGCAACTGCGTTGAGAACCAGCGTTGAAGGCCCTGTGCAAACGTGCAGTTCGTCACCTGGCCTTAAGCGTCTTGCCCATTCAACACGTCCGTCCTCGTTGGTTCACGCCATGCCCCGCTTGGGTTTCAGGCTTTTTCGGAGGTCGCTTTTCCGCCATCTACAAGCAGGAAGGACCTGGCAGCAGCGACGATTTGTCGCAGATCTTATTCTTTGTTGATTGAACGTTCAATCAAAACAAAATAGACTGGCCCTCACGCCGGTAGCCGTTTTGCGACTGCCCGCAGGCCTAAGGAGATGTGCAAGATGCCCAAGGTCGGTATGCAACCCATACGCCGCCAGCAGTTGATCGAAGCCACGTTGCAGGCGGTCGATCAGGTCGGGATGGGGGACGCCAGCATTGCGCTGATCGCCCGTTTGGCCGGTGTCTCGAACGGCATCATCAGTCACTACTTTCAGGACAAGAACGGCCTGATCGCAGCGACGATGGGTTACATCATGAGCATGCTCAACGAAGGCGTCAGAGCACGCCGCCAGGCCCTGACGGACGACAGCCCGCGGGCTCACCTGAAAGTGATCATCGAGGGCAACTTCGATGCCAGCCAGGTGAACGGCCCGGCAATGAAAACCTGGTTGGCCTTCTGGGCTTCCAGCATGCACCAGCCCGATTTGCACAGGTTGCAGCGGATCAACGACCACCGCTTGTATTCCAACCTGTGTTGCCAATTCCGCCGCGTCCTGCCGCTCTACCATGCGCGCAAGGCAGCCCGCGGCCTGGCGGCGTTGATCGATGGCCTGTGGCTGCGTGGCGCCCTGTCGGGTGACGCATTCGACACCGACCAGGCGATACGGATTGCTTACGAATACATGGATCTACAACTGGCTAAGCAGGAGCGCCCCGGCACGAATGCGTAGCCAGCAACCTTAATAACTACGTGGCTGAAAACGTAGCGAGCACAGGCTCCAGGACAGCGTCATGCATGCCTGGCACTTGGCCCGCCGTCGTTATCGACCCGCCACACTCAAGCACTTGCGAGGACTTTATGGCCCGTTTCGAATTGCAAAAACTCTACATTGACGGCGGCTACACCGACGCCGGCAGCGACGCCACCTTCGACGCCATCAACCCGGCCAACGGTGAAGTTCTCGCGCAAGTGCAACGTGCGACCAAGGAAGACGTCGAACGCGCCGTCGTCAGCGCCGAGAAAGGCCAGAAGATCTGGGCCGCCATGACCGCCATGGAGCGTTCGCGCATCCTGCGCCGCGCCGTGGAAATCCTCCGTGAGCGCAACGACGAACTGGCTGCCCTGGAAACCCTGGACACCGGCAAGGCCTACTCCGAAACCAAGTATGTCGACATCGTCACCGGCGCCGACGTGCTGGAATACTACGCAGGCCTGGTACCGGCCATCGAAGGCGAGCAGATCCCGCTGCGCACCACCTCGTTCGTCTACACCCGTCGCGAGCCGCTGGGCGTGGTCGCCGGTATCGGCGCGTGGAACTACCCGATCCAGATCGCCCTGTGGAAATCCGCGCCAGCCCTGGCGGCCGGCAACGCGATGATCTTCAAGCCAAGCGAAGTCACCTCGCTGACCACCCTGAAACTGGCCGAGATCTACACCGAAGCCGGCGTTCCGGCTGGCGTGTTCAACGTCCTGACCGGCAGCGGCCGTGAAGTCGGCACCTGGCTGACCGAGCACCCGCGCATCGAGAAAGTCTCCTTCACCGGCGGCACCGACACCGGCAAGAAAGTCATGGCCAGCGCTTCCAGCTCTTCGCTCAAGGACGTGACCATGGAACTGGGCGGCAAGTCGCCACTGATTATCTGCGACGACGCCGACCTGGATCGCGCCGCCGACACCGCGATGATGGCCAACTTCTACAGCTCCGGCCAGGTCTGCACCAACGGCACCCGCGTGTTCGTACCAAGCCACCTGAAAGCCGCTTTCGAAGCCAAGATCGTCGAGCGCGTAGCGCGCATCCGCGTCGGCAATCCGGAAGACGAAAACACCAACTTCGGCCCGCTGGTCAGCTTCGCCCACATGGAGAACGTGCTGGGCTACATCGCCAAGGGCAAGGAAGAAGGCGCTCGCCTGCTGTGCGGCGGCGAACGCCTGACCGACGGCACATTCGCCAAGGGTGCTTTCGTGGCGCCGACCGTGTTCACCGACTGCACCGACGAGATGACCATCGTCCGCGAAGAAATCTTCGGCCCGGTGATGAGCATCCTGACCTACGAAACCGAAGCAGAAGTGATCCGTCGCGCCAACGACACCGACTTCGGCCTGGCCGCCGGTGTGGTGACCCGCGACCTGAACCGCGCACACCGCATCATTCATCAGCTCGAAGCCGGTATCTGCTGGATCAACGCCTGGGGCGAATCCGACGCCAAGATGCCAGTGGGCGGCTACAAGCAGTCGGGTGTCGGTCGTGAGAACGGCATCAGCTCGCTGAACAACTTCACCCGCATCAAATCGGTACAGGTCGAGCTGGGCGACTACGCCTCGGTGTTCTAAGGCGACATTCGCTTCGCCCGCGAGGCCGTCATTCGCGGGCAAGCCTCATTCCTACAGGCAATGCAATCGGTAGGAGCAGGGGGGACGCCCAGTCCTCGCCCGCGATCGAGTGCGCAGCACTCGCAATGGCCAGACCTGACCAACTTCAAAGAGGGTGCATTCAATGTCCCAAGAATACGATTACATCATCATCGGTGCCGGCTCCGCCGGTAACACCCTGGCGACCCGTCTGACCGAAGACGAAGGCGTCACCGTGCTGCTGCTCGAAGCGGGCGGCCCCGACTACCGTTTCGACTTCCGCACGCAGATGCCGGCAGCCCTGGCGTTCCCGCTGCAGGGCCGGCGCTACAACTGGGCCTACGAAACCGATCCCGAGCCGCACATGGACGGCCGCCGGATGGAATGCGGTCGCGGCAAGGGCCTGGGCGGCTCCTCGCTGATCAACGGCATGTGCTACATCCGCGGCAACGCCATGGACTACGACGGCTGGGCAAAACTGCCGGGCCTGGAAGACTGGACCTACCTGGACTGCCTTCCCTACTTCCGCAAGGCGGAAACCCGTGATATCGGCCCGAACGACTACCACGGCGGCGAAGGCCCGGTCAGCGTGACCACCCCGAAAGCCGGCAACAACCCGCTGTTCCACGCCATGGTCGAAGCCGGTGTGCAGGCCGGTTACCCGCGCACCGAAGACCTCAACGGCTACCAGCAGGAAGGTTTCGGCCCGATGGACCGTACCGTGACGCCTAAAGGCCGTCGCGCCAGTACCGCCCGCGGCTACCTGGACGTGGCGAAAAAGCGCTCGACCCTGAGCATCGTCACCCACGCCCTGACCGACAAGATCCTGTTCGAAGGCAAGCGTGCGGTGGGCGTGCGTTACCTGGTCGGCTCCGCCGAAGAACGCGTCGAAGCCCGCGCCCGCAAGGAAGTGCTGGTGTGCAGCGGCGCGATCGGTTCGCCACAACTGCTGCAACGTTCCGGCGTCGGCCCGCGCGCCCTGCTGGAAAGCCTGGACATCCCGGTGGTCCACGACCTGCCGGGCGTCGGCGAAAACCTGCAGGACCACCTCGAGCTCTACCTGCAGTACGCCTGCACCCAGCCCATCTCGCTGTACCCGTCGCTGCTCTGGTACAACCAGCCGGCCATTGGCGCCGAGTGGCTGTTCAACGGCACCGGCATCGGCGCCAGCAACCAGTTCGAAGCCGGCGGTTTCATCCGCACCCGTCCGGAATTCGAGTGGCCGAACATCCAGTACCACTTCCTGCCGGTGGCGATTAACTACAACGGCAGCAACGGCGTGCAGGAACACGGTTTCCAGGCGCACATGGGTTCCATGCGCTCCCCTAGCCGCGGCCGCGTGCAACTGAAGTCGAAGAACCCACGGGACTACCCGAGCATCCTCTTCAACTACATGGCCACCGAGCAGGACTGGCAGGAATTCCGCGACGGCATCCGCCTGACCCGGGAAATCATGCAGCAACCGGCACTGGACCCGTACCGCGGCCGCGAAATCAGCCCGGGCATCGAGGTGCAAACTGACGAGCAGCTGGACAAGTTCATCCGCGAGCACGCCGAAACCGCGTTCCACCCATCCTGCTCGTGCAAGATGGGCACCGACGACATGGCGGTGGTCGATGGCCAGGGCCGTGTGCATGGCATGCAGGGCCTGCGAGTGGTCGACGCATCGATCATGCCGATCATCACCACCGGCAACCTGAACGCGCCGACGATCATGATCGCCGAGAAAATCGCCGACAAGATCCGTGGCCGCCAGCCGCTGCCGCGCAGCAAGGCGCCTTACTACGTGGCGGGCGACGCCCCGGTACGTGGCAAGCCCGTGCGTGAAGTGAGCGCTACCGCGCAGTAAACCGGACGGCGCCGATCGCAACGATCGGCGCCGTTTTACTGTCCGGGCCAAGGCTACATCTTTCCTACACTCCCCTCCCCATCCGCGCTTGATACCGCCCGCCGCCCAGGCCTAATCTAGGCGCCTGCCAATGCTCTGCGGCAACCATTTCTTTCGCTTCGTTCCTGGCTTGCATCAAAGCCCTCCGGGCTTTATCGCGAGCAAGCCCGCGCTTATCCGGAGCCGGCTTGCTCGCGATAAAGCCTGCAAAGCTACGCTGTTCACATGGAGGTTCCTCGCATGTTCGATTTCCACCCCCAGCTCAAGCAGCGTTTCGCTGCCTTGCGCACGGGCGCCGAATTCTTTTCCCTGCGCTACGTGCGCGAGTCCGGCCAGTACCTGTCGGTGCGCAAGAACGTGGCCGAACCACCGAGCCTGAGCCGCGACGAAGGCGCGATGCTGACCGTGCGGGTCAATGGCGTCGAGGCCTATGCCGCCACCAACGACCTGTCGCAACAGGGCCTGCAGGCCGCGCTGCAACGGGCCGAGCAGCAAGCCCGGCTGATTGCCGCCCATGCCCTGCTCGACCTGCGCGAACAGCCGGTATCGAGCGAGCGCGCCGACTATTTCTCGCCCAACCTCGAGCAGCCCTTTGCCACCCTGAGCGATTGCTACCAGTTGCTGGGCGACGAATCCGCGGCGGTGCCCAAGGACGAACGGCTGGTGAACTGGCAGGTCAGCATCGGCCTCACCCATGTCGAGCAGATCTACCTCAACAGCGCCGGCGCCGAGTTGCGCCAGGCCCAGCGTTTCGTCTATCCGGGCCTGGATGTCACCGCCTACGACGGCCAGGACAGCCAGACCCGCAGCCTGGGCCGCGAAAACTTCGGCCAGCAGGGCGGCATCGACGTGATCGGCCGCTGCGGGCTGGTCGGCGCCGGGCCCCAGGTGGCCGACCAGGCCCTGCAACTGCTGCTGGCGCCCAACACGCCGCAAGGCCCACGCGACCTGCTGCTGATGCCGGACCAGATGATGCTGCAGATCCACGAATCCATCGGCCACCCGCTGGAGCTGGACCGCATCCTCGGCGACGAGCGCAACTACGCCGGCACCAGCTTCGTGAAGGCCAGCGACTTCGGCCACCTGCAGTACGGCTCCAGCCTGCTCAACGTGACCTTCGACCCGGACATTCCCGAGCAACTGGCCAGCTACGGCCATGACGACGACGGCACGGCCGCCAGCAAGCAGTTCCTGATCAAGCAGGGCCTGCTGCTGCGCCCGCTGGGTGGCGCGCTCTCGCAATTTCGCGCCGGCCTCGACGGCGTGGCCAACAGCCGCGCCTGCGGCTGGAACCGCCCACCCATCGACCGCATGGCCAACCTCAATATCGAGCCCGGCGACCAGCCGCTGGAGCAGCTGATCGGCGGCATCGAGCGCGGCATCCTGATGTCCACCAACCGTTCCTGGTCCATCGACGACGCGCGCAACAAGTTCCAGTTCGGCTGCGAATGGGGCCAGTTGATCGAGAACGGCGAACTCAAGGGCGTGGTGAAGAACCCGAACTACCGGGCGATTTCCGCGCAGTTCTGGAAGAGCCTCAGCGCCGTCGGCGACGCCAGCACCTTCAAGGTCCTGGGCACGCCGAACTGCGGCAAGGGCGAACCGAACCAGGTGATCCGCGTGGGCCATGCCTCGCCGGCCTGTGTTTTCAGCAATGTCGATGTATTTGGAGGAGACGCCTGATGAGTACGTCCATGAATCAGGCCGAGCAGTTCAAGGCCCTGGTGCAATGGCTGCGCGACGCCGTGCGCGGGCCCGAGCAGTTCACCCTGCGCTATGCCGCCGAGTCCTCGCAGTTCATCCGCTTCAACCACGCCCAGGTACGCCAGGCCGGGCACGTGCAACAGGCCAGCCTCGGCTTCAAGCTGATCGACGACGGACGCCACGCCGACCTCGACATCACCCTCGCCGGCGATCCGCAGGTCGATATCCAGCGCCTGGCCGATGGCCTGCAACAGTTGCGCGAGACCCTGCCGCTGTTGCCCCGCGACCCGTACCTGCTGCTCAACCCCGACGCCTGGAACACCCATGACGTGCAAGAGCACCCGCTGCCCGGCAGCGAACAGGTGGTAACCGAAATCGCCCAGGCCGCGGCCGGGCTGGACCTGGTGGGGTTCTACGCGGCGGGTCCGATCAGCCGGGGGTTCGCCAGTTCCTCGGGGGCCTTCGGCTGGCACCAGGCCAACAGCTTCAACTTCGACTTCAGCCTGTTCCACGAGAACGGCCAGGCGGTCAAGGCCAGCTACGCCGGGCACCAATGGAGCAGCCAGGGCTTCGCCCAGCGCTTCCGACAGGCCCGCGAGCAACTGGCGTTTCTCGGCCGGCCGCTGCGCACCCTGGCGCCCGGGCAGTATCGCGCCTACCTGGCGCCGGCGGCCCTGGAAGAGATCATGGGCATGCTCAGCTGGGGCGGTTTTTCCGCGCAGTCCATCGCCAGCAAGCACAGCCCGCTGCAGAAGCTCTACGCCGGCGATGCCCGCCTGAGCCCGCTGGTATCGCTGGACGAGCAGGTCAGCGGTTCGTTGAGCCCGGCCTTTTCCGATGAAGGCTACCCGCGCAGCGACCTGTCGCTGATCGCCGAGGGCGTCGCCCGCGAACAGTTGGTCAATTCGCGCAGCGCCGCCGAATACGACCTGGCCGCCAATGGTGCCGGCAGCGGCGAATACCCCAGCGCGTTGAACATGGCTGCCGGACAGTTGTCGCAGCAGGACATCCTCAAGCAACTGGGCACTGGCCTGTACATCAACAACCTGTGGTACCTGAACTATTCGGACCAGCCGGCGGCGCGCCTCACCGGCATGACCCGCTTCGCTACCTTCTGGGTGGAGAACGGCGAGATCCAGGCCCCGGTCAGCACCATGCGTTTCGATGACAGCGTCTACAGCCTGCTGGGTTCGCACCTGGAAGGCCTGACCCGCGAGCGTGAGCTGTTGCTTTCGGCCAGCACCTACAGCCAGCGCCAGACGGCCTCGGCACACCTGCCGGGAGCGCTGGTGAGCCGGCTGACGCTGACCTTGTAACCGCTGTCGCCGACACCTCGCGCTTCTGTAGGAGCGAGGCTTGCCCGCGATGGCGGTTCGTCTTCGACATCGATGCTGAATGTCACGCCGCCATCGCGAGCAAGTCGGATCGCCGCCCGTTCGCTCCTACAAATGCCATTTCGTAGGAGCGGGCTGCGATCCGGATCGCCCGAGATGATGTTGTAGAGGCAAGCGTTCATAACGAGAAAGAGATCCCATGCCCAACCGTGCCGAGCTTGATGCCCACACCGCCCGCTGGCTGCCCTGGGTGGTGGCCATCGCCTTTTTCATGCAGTCCCTCGACGGGACCATCCTCAATACCGCCCTGCCGGCCATGGCCCGCGACCTGGCGGAAGACCCATTGCGCATGCAGGGCGTGGTCATCGCCTACATGCTCACCGTGGCGCTGCTGATCCCGGCTTCGGGCTGGATCGCCGATCGCTTCGGCACCCGCAAGATCTTCTTCGGCGCCATCCTGCTGTTCAGCATCGGCTCCTTGCTCTGCGCGCTGTCCAACTCCCTGAGCCTGCTGGTCGGCGCCCGGGTGATCCAGGGCCTGGGCGGCGCGCTGATGCTGCCCGTCGGCCGGCTGGTGGTATTGCGCGCCTATCCCCGCTCGGAACTGGTGCGGATCATGGGCTTCATCACCATTCCCGGGCTGCTCGGCCCGCTGATCGGGCCGACCATGGGCGGCTGGATGGTGCAGTACCTGACCTGGCACTGGATCTTCCTGATCAACCTGCCGGTGGGCCTCATCGGCTGCTACGCCGTGTGGCGCTTCATTCCCGACCTGCGCGGCAGCGAGCGCACGCGTTTCGACGGCCTGGGCTTTTTGCTGTTCGGCGCGGCGATGGTGCTGATCACCATCGCCATGGAGGGCCTGGGCGAATTGCACCTGCCGCACCTGCGGGTGATGTTGCTGCTGTTCGGCGGCCTGGCGTGCCTGGCGGCCTACTGGCTGCGGGCCGGACACATCGACAACCCGCTGTTCGCGCCCTCGCTGTTCAAGGTGCGGACCTTCGCCGTGGGCATCCTGGGCAATCTGTTCGCCCGGCTCGGCAGCGGTGCCCTGCCGTTCCTGGTGCCCTTGCTGCTGCAAGTCGCCCTCGGCTATTCGCCGTCCCAGGCCGGGATGAGCATGCTGCCGCTGGCCGCCGCGGCGATGGTCGCCAAATCCATCGCCCGTCCGCTGATCGAACGCCTGGGCTACCGCATCGTCCTCACCGGCAACACCCTGGCCCTGGGCATCATGCTCGCCAGCATGGGCCTGGTCACCGAACAGACGCCCTACCCGCTGCTGCTGGGCATGCTGGCGGTGCTGGGGGCGATCAACTCGTTGCAGTTCACGGCGATGAACACCGTGACCCTGATCGACCTCGACGACGCTGCCGCCAGCAGCGGCAACGGCCTGCTGTCGGTGGTCGCGCAACTGTCCCTGAGCCTCGGGGTGGCCTGCGCCGGCGCGCTGCTCGGCGGCTTTACCGCCGAGGTCGGCAACGATGGGGTGAGCACCGTGCTCGGCGCCTTCCAGCTGACCTTCCTCACGGTGGGCATCATGGCCATGCTGGCGGCGGCGATCTTCCTCCAGCTGTCGCCCAGGGACGGCCGGAGGACGCAAAAGGTCCAGGAACATATCGAGCATTGACCTCACAACGCCTGTAGGAGCGAAGCTTGCTCGCGATAGCGCCCGGTCAGTCAATGCAGATGTCGACTGGCGAATCGCTATCGCGAGCAAGCTTCGCTCCTACATGGGGGTGGTGCATTGGGGTGGGGCATGGGGACGTGAGCTTTCTGGCTACTTTTCGTCCAGAAATTGCAGGCAGGGGCAGCGGGACTGATACACTGCGCGACATTTTGTTTTGCAGGCCCGTCCCGTGACCACCATCGCCACCGCTTTTAATACTTTGCCGCTGTCCGCCGCCATGCTGGCTAACCTCGACTCACTCGGTTACGCCCAGATGACGCCGGTCCAGGCGCAAAGCCTGCCGGTGATTCTCAAGGGGATGGACCTGATCGCCCAGGCCAAGACCGGCAGCGGCAAGACTGCCGCGTTCGGCATCGGCCTGCTGAACCCGATCAACCCGCGCTACTTCGGCTGCCAGGCGCTGGTGATCTGCCCGACCCGCGAGCTGGCCGACCAGGTGGCCAAGGAAATCCGCCGCCTGGCCCGCGCCGAAGACAATATCAAGGTCCTGACCCTGTGCGGCGGCGTGTCCTTCGGCCCGCAGATCGCCTCGCTGGAACATGGCGCGCACATCATCGTCGGCACCCCGGGCCGCCTGTCCCAGCACCTGCGCAAGGGCTCGCTGAAACTCGACGGCCTCAACACCCTGGTTCTCGACGAAGCCGACCGCATGCTCGACATGGGCTTCTACGACCCGATCGAAGAAATCATCGCCTACACCCCCGAGCGCCGGCAGACCCTGCTGTTCTCCGCCACCTACCCGGTGGGCATCAAGCAGTTGGCCTCGAAGTTCATGCGTAACCCGCAGCAGGTGAAAGCCGAGGCCCTGCACGCCGACAGCGAGATCGAGCAGCGCTTCTACGAGATTTCGCCGGAAGAACGCATCGACGCGGTGGTCAAGGTCCTCAACCACTTCCGCCCGCAATCCTGCGTGGCCTTCTGCTTCACCAAGCAGCAGGTCCAGGAAACCGTCGACCGCCTGACCGCCAAGGGCATGTCCGCCGTGGGCCTGCACGGCGACCTGGAACAGCGCGACCGCGACCAGGTGCTGGCGATGTTCGCCAACCGCAGCACCTCGGTGCTGGTGGCCACCGACGTGGCTGCCCGCGGCCTGGACATCGATGCCCTGGACATGGTGATCAACGTCGAGCTGGCGCGGGATTCGGAAATCCACATCCACCGCGTCGGCCGAACCGGCCGCGCCGGCGAGAAAGGCCTGGCCATCAGCCTGGTGGCGCCGTCCGAAGCGCACCGCGCCCAGGCCATCGAGCAGTTGCAGAAAGCGCCGTTGAACTGGGAACAGATCGACAGCCTGAAACCCCAGGGCGGCGGCCCGCTGCTGCCGGCCATGAGCACCCTGTGCATCGCCGCCGGGCGCAAGGACAAAGTGCGCCCGGGCGACATCCTCGGCGCCCTGACCGGCGAGGCCGGCATTCCCGGGACCCAGGTCGGCAAGATCGCGATCTTCGACTTCCAGGCCTACGTCGCCGTCGAACGCGGCATCGCCAAGCAGGCCCTGCAACGCCTGAACAGCGGCAAGATCAAGGGTCGCTCGCTGCGCGTGCGTATCCTGTAATACCCCCCCTTGTAGGAGCGAGGCTTGCCCGCGATAGCGTCCGAACAGCCGACATCGAGGCTGAAGCTGATGCCGTCATCGCGAGCAAGCTCGCTCCTAACAAATATCGTGTGAGGACATCGTTTTGCGCTCTACCGAAGTCGTGATCATTGGCGCTGGCGCCGCAGGTTTGATGTGCGCGCTGACCGCGGCCGGCCGTGGCCGCCAGGTCATGCTGCTGGACCACGCCAACAAGGCCGGCAAGAAGATCCTCATGTCCGGCGGCGGGCGCTGCAACTTCACCAACATGTACACCGAGCCCGGCAACTTCCTCTCGCAGAACCCGCACTTCTGCAAGTCGGCGCTGGCCCGCTACACCCAGTGGGACTTCATCGGCCTGGTGGCCAAGCACGGCGTGCCGTACCACGAGAAGAAGCTCGGCCAGCTGTTCTGCGACAACAAGTCCAGCGACATCCTCGGCATGCTGCTCGACGAGTGCGAGCAGGTCGGCGTGCAACTGCACCTGGATACCTCGATCCAGCAGATCGAGAAGCTCGACGCCGGCTACCTGCTGGAGACCACCCTCGGCCAGCTCCGCTGCGAGTCGCTGGTGATCGCCACCGGCGGCCTGTCGATCCCGACCCTGGGCGCCACCGGCTTCGGCTACCAGGTGGCCAGGCAGTTCGGCCATGAACTGTTGCCGACCCGCGCCGGGCTGGTGCCGTTCACCATCACCGACCAGCTCAAGGAGCTGTGCGGCGAGTTGTCCGGCACCTCGGTGGATTGCCTGGTGAGCTGCAACGACATGAGTTTTCGCGAGAACATCCTGTTCACCCACCGCGGCCTGAGCGGCCCGGCGATCCTGCAGATTTCCTCGTACTGGCAGCCCGGCGACACAGTCGAGATCAACCTGCTGCCGGACCACGACGTGCCGCACTGGCTGCAACAGCAGCAGGCCGAGCGCCCCAACAGCGAGCTGAAAACCCTGCTTGGGGAAATCTTCACCAAGAAGATGGCGGGCCTGCTGGCCGACAGCTGGTTCGTTTCCAAGCCGATGAAGCAGTACACCCACGCCGAGCTGGCGGAGATCGCCAGCAAGCTGGCCAGCTGGCAACTGGTGCCCGCCGGCACCGAGGGCTATCGCACCGCCGAGGTGACCCTGGGCGGCGTCGACACCCGCGAGGTGTCGTCCAAGACCATGGAATCGCTGAAGAGCCCGGGGCTGTATTTCATCGGCGAAGTGCTGGACGTCAGCGGCCACCTGGGCGGCTTCAATTTCCAGTGGGCCTGGGCTTCCGGCTACGCGGCCGCGCAGTACGTCTGAGGCAGATCCATACCTGTAGGAGCGAGCTTGCTCGCGATGGAGCCAAGAACGCCGCGGGTATCAGACGCTCCGCGTTATCGTTGACGACCTTCGCGAGCAAGCTCGCTCCTACAGATTCGTGAGCCGCCCTCTGTCATCAAGGAACAGAATTTGCTGGCGGATGTGACGACCCCATTGCGCGGTCGTCAATACTGGCTCAATTTAGCGGCATCGCCCCGGAAGGCCTTCCCTCTTCATGTCATCGACCACCTTTCGCCAGTCCCTGCGGCGCCTCTGGGCGCTGGATAAATTCAGCTACAGCGTGCGGGTATTCATCGCCCTGACCGGCAGCATGGCGCTGTGCTGGTACCAGGACGAAATGACCCTGCTGATCCCGCTGTTCCTGGGGATCATCGCCAGCGCCCTGGCCGAGACCGACGACAGCTGGCAGGGCCGGATCAACGCCCTGGCGGTGACCCTGGTGTGCTTCAGCGTCGCCGCCCTCTCCGTCGAACTGCTGTTCCCCTACCCCTGGATCTTCGTCGGCGCCCTGGCCCTGGCCAGCTTTGGCCTGACCATGCTCGGCGCGCTGGGCGAACGTTACGGGGCGATTGCCTCGGCGACCCTGATCCTCTCGGTCTACACCATGATCGGCGTGGACCAGCGCGGCGGCGCGGTGACCAATTTCTGGCACGAACCGCTGCTGCTGGTAGCCGGCGCCGCCTGGTACGGCCTGCTGTCGGTGCTCTGGCAGGCGATGTTTTCCAACCAGCCGGTGCAGCAGAGCCTGGCGCGCCTGTTCCGCGAACTGGGCTATTACCTCAAGCTCAAGTCGTCGCTGTTCGAGCCGATCCGCCAGCTGGACGTGGAAGCCCGACGCCTGGAACTGGCCCAGCAAAATGGCAAGGTGGTGGCGGCGCTCAATACCGCGAAGGAGATCATCCTGCACCGGGTCGGCAACGGCCGGCCAGGCTCGAAAGTCAGCCGCTACCTGAAGCTGTATTTCCTCGCCCAGGACATCCACGAGCGCGCCAGCTCCTCCCACTACCCCTACAACGCCCTGACCGATGCGTTCTTCCACAGCGACGTGCTGTTCCGCTGCCAGCGCCTGCTGCGCCAGCAAGGCAAGGCCTGCCGCGCCCTGGGCGAATCCATCCAGCTGCGCCAGCCGTTCGTCTACGACGCCAGCTTCGCCGAGGCCCTGAGCGACCTGCACGCCTCCCTGGAACACCTGCGCATCCAGAGCAACCCGGCCTGGCGCGGGCTGCTGCGTTCCCTGCGGGCGCTGGCCGCCAACCTGGGCACCCTCGACCGCCTGCTCAGCGACGCCAGCAATCCCGACGCCCTGGCCGACGCCACCGACAGCAGCCTGCTGGACCGTTCGCCGCGCAACCTCAAGGACGTCTGGAGCCGCCTGCGCACCCAGCTGACGCCGACCTCGCTGCTGTTCCGCCACGCCCTGCGCCTGCCCCTGGCGCTCACCGTCGGCTACGCCATGGTGCATTTGATCCACCCGTCCCAGGGGTACTGGATCATCCTCACCACCCTGTTCGTCTGCCAGCCGAACTACGGCGCCACGCGGCGCAAGCTGGGCCAGCGGATCATCGGCACCGCCATCGGCCTGGTGGTCGCGTGGGCGCTGTTCGACCTGTTCCCCAGCCCGCTGGTGCAGTCGCTGTTCGCCATCGCCGCCGGGGTGGTGTTCTTCACCAACCGCACCACCCGCTACACCCTGGCCACGGCCGCCATCACCATCATGGTGCTGTTCTGCTTCAACCAGGTGGGCGACGGCTACGGGCTGTTGCTGCCGCGCCTGTTCGATACCCTGCTGGGCAGCCTGATCGCCGGCCTGGCGGTGTTCCTGTTCCTGCCGGACTGGCAGGGCCGGCGCCTGAACAAGGTGCTGGCCAATACCCTGACCTGCAACAGCATCTACCTGCGGCAGATCATGCAGCAGTACGCGGCCGGCAAGAGCGACGACCTGGCTTACCGCCTGGCCCGACGCAACGCCCACAACGCCGACGCGGCGCTGTCCACCACCCTGGCCAACATGCTGATGGAGCCCGGGCATTTCCGTAAGGAAGCGGATGTCGGCTTCCGTTTCCTGGTGCTGTCGCACACCCTGCTCAGCTACCTCTCCGGCCTGGGCGCGCACCGGGAAACCCAACTGCCGGCGGAAGTCCGCGAACAGCTGATCGACGGCGCGGGCGTCAGCCTGGCCAACAGCATCGACGAAATCGCCCAGGGGCTGGCGAGCAAGCAGCCGGTGGCCATCCAGAGCGATGCCGAGGAAGCGCTGGCCAACGAGCTGGAACAGATGCCGGACGAGATCGACGAAGGCCAGCGCCTGGTGCAGACCCAGCTCGCGCTGATCTGCCGCCAGCTGGGGCCGTTGCGGACCCTGGCGGCGCACCTGATCAAGGACGCCGGCGAAACGCAGGCGGTCTGAAGGCCCGGCCGCCGCCCGCGGTGCGGCTCACATCCCGTGCTGGCGCAACAGGCGGTCGTAGCTGCCGTCGGCCTTCATGGCCTCGATCGCCTGGTCGAACTTCGCCACGATCTGCGCATGCTCGGGGTTCTTCAGGCTGACCAGGATGTGCAGGCCGTTTTCGCTCAGGGAATTGGGCACGAACTCCACGGCATTGCGCACCCGCGGCGACTCCCGCGCCAGGTAATAGCGGGCGACGTATTCGTCCTCCAGGGTCAGCTTGACCCGGTCGGCCGCGAGCATGCGTACCGCCATCGCGAAGTTGTGCACCGGGACTTTCTGCAGGTCCGGGTCACCGTCGAAATCGGGGGCATAGGCATAACCGCGCACCACCGCGATGGGGTACTGGTGCAACTGCTGGAGGTTGCTGTATTCGATGGGCATGTCCTTGCGCCGCAGGAAGCGCACCCGGTTGACCAGGTACTCCGCGGAGAACTGCCCGAGCCGGGTGCGTTCCTCGTTGAACCAGGCATTCACCAGTACGTCGTAACGCCCTTCGCCGACGCCCAGCAGCGCGCGTGCCCACGGCACCTGCTCGAACTCGCTGGCATAGCCGGCCCGCGCCAGGGCGGTGCTGACGATATCGGTGGCCAGCCCGCCATTGACCAGCGTCGCATCCGTGAAAGGCGGCCAGATATCGGCTACCAATCGCAATTTTTCCGCATAAGCGCTCTGGCCCAGCAACAGCAATCCGATCAAAGCAAAAGCTCGATGCAGTCGCGGCATGCTAAAAGATCCTTAGCGGGCGGAAAGCCCTGCGTGTTTTTTTGCCCAAACTCGCGGATCGACGGCCGGTGGACGGCCACGACCCAGGTCCTAACAGTAGCTCATGGGAGCCACTGCACAGCGCTCTCCCGCAGATTACACAAAGAAGACAGCGATGAATCATCGCAATGATGGCATTTTGACCTACCTCACAGAAACGCGACTCGAGTGCAGGCAAGACAAGTTCCGGCCAGGCACTTAACATCTGCCGACGATTTTGAAAGGAATGAAACGATGACGATCGAATGGGTCTGCAAACACCACACCGACCTGGGCAAGGAGCAGTTGTACGCCATCCTGCAGTTGCGCACCGAGGTGTTCGTGGTCGAGCAGAAATGCGCCTACCAGGAAGTCGATGGCCAGGACCTGGAAGGCGACACCTGCCACCTGATGGCCTGGGACGATGATCGGCTGCTGGCCTACCTGCGCCTGCTCGACCCGACCTCCCAGGGCGGCGACGTGGTGATTGGCCGTGTGGTCATCGCCCCCTCGGCCCGTGGTCGTGGGCTGGGGCACGAGTTGATGGAGCACGCCCTGCAACAGGCGCAGAAACACTGGCCGCAGACGCCGATCTACCTGTCGGCCCAGGCCCACCTGCAGGGGTATTACGGGCGTTACGGCTTCAAGGTCGTGGGCGAGGAATACCTGGAAGACGATATCCCCCACATCGGCATGCGCCGGGACTGATATCGCTATCCGATCGAGCGGCCGCCACAGATCCCTCAGGGATACTCCAGCACCGCCTTGATCCGCGCCAGGTTCGCCTCGATCCAGCCCTTGTCGATCGCGCCCCAGCTCTTGATCCGATAGCTGCCGGCGTGATTGCGCGCGCCGTCCTGCTGCTCGAACTCGCAGACGATATCCAGGTCCGCCAGGGCGACGATGGTGTCCTGCGCCGTACGCCGCGGCATGCCGGTCGCCTCGGTCAGCGCCGGGACGCTGGCGGCCAGGCCGCTGTCGATCAGGTAGGCCACATACAGCCGGCGGTAAAAACTGCTCTTGGTCTTGCTCACGTCCATCGCCCGCTCCTTGTGCCCGGGGTCAGTCGGACCCGGCTTGCAGATCGCGCCAGGTCAGGTAGACCCGCAAGTCGAATTCCAGTTGGTGATAGCCCGGCAGCATGTGCTCGCAGAGCTTGTAGAACGCCTTGTTGTGCTCGCTTTCCTTGAAGTGCGCCAACTCGTGGACGACGATCATGCGCAGGAATTCCGGCGCTGCCTCCTTGAAGAGCGAAGCGATGCGGATTTCCTTCTTGGCCTTGAGCTTGCCGCCCTGCACCCGCGAGATCGTGGTGTGCAACCCCAGGGCGCGGTGCGTCAGGTCCAGCCGGTTGTCGAACAGCACCTTGTCGATGGCCGGGGCGTTACGCAGGTATTCCTGCTTGAGCTCCAGGGCATAGCCATACAGCGCCTTGTCGCTCTGCACCGCGTGCCGGCCGGGGTAACGCTGGCTCAGGTAGTCGCCCAGGCGACCTTGCGCGATCAGCTGGCGCACCTGATCTTGCAGGGTCGCGGGGTAGGCCTGGAGGTATTTCAACGCGGTCATGGGGCGGCAACGCAGTCACGAAAAGGCCGCCAGTGTAGCGAATTCAACCCGGCAACGCGCTCCAGTCGAAAGGCTCGGCAAAACGCTCGACGTCGGCGGCCATCGACGGTCGCGCCACCAGGAAGCCCTGCACATACTCGCAGCCATTGGCCTGCAACCAGCGATATTGCTCCAGGGTTTCCACGCCCTCGGCGATCACCAGCACCCCGAGCGCCTTGCACAGCTCGATCACGCAGCGCGCCAGCGCCGCGTCCCGGGCCGACTCCGGCAGCCGGGCGATCAGGTGCCGGTCGAGCTTCAGGGTGTCGAGCTCCAGGTCGCGCAGGTAGCCCAGGGAACAGGCGCTCGAACCGAAGTCATCCAATGCCACCCGCACCCCCAGGTCGCGCAGCAACCGCAGCTGCTTGCGCGACTCGTCGAGGTTCTGGGTCAGGGCATCTTCGGTGACTTCGACTTCCAGCTGCCAGGGCTCCAGGCCATGGCGCTCCAGGACCTGGCGCAGTTCGGTGGCCAGGTTCGGCATGGCGAACTGGGTGCCGCTCAGGCTCACGCCCAGCACGGTCCGTTCGGCGAACAGAGTTTTCCAGGCCGCGCGCTGGCTCGCGCCCTGTTGATAGATCCAGCTGCCCAGGCGACTGATCAGCCGCGCCTCCTCCAGCAAGGGCAGGAACAACCCCGGCGGCACATCGCCAACGCTCGGATGCCGCCAGCGCAGCAAGGCTTCGAAGCCACGCAGGCGCCCATCGGCGATCGCCACCTGCGGCTGATACACCAGGTTGAACTCCTTGCGCTCCACAGCGCTGCGCACGCTTTCCTCGAGCATCAGCCGCGAACGGGCACGCCCGTTCATTTCATGATCGTAGTAACGGTATTGCTGGCGCCCGGCGCGCTTGGCCTCGTACATGGCGATATCCGCTGCGCGCATCAGGCCATCGAGGTTGGAACCGCAATCGGGGTAGATGGCGATCCCGATACTGGCACCCAGGGCGACCTCCAGGCCGTCGAACTGCTGGCAGATGGAGATCCGTTCGATCAGCTTCTCGGAAATCTTCGCCGCCTGCTCCGGAAACTCCAGTTCCAGCAAGGCGGTGAATTCGTCGCCGCCCATCCGCGCCAGGATATCGAAGGAACGCAGGCAGGCCTTCAGCTGTTCGGAGACCCAGCGCAGCACCCGATCCCCGGCGTCATGCCCCAGGGAGTCGTTGACCCGCTTGAAACCGTCCAGGTCCAGGTACAGCAATACCAGCGACTTGTCCGAACGCTCGCTGCGCAACAGCACGCTTTCCACGGTCTGGTAGAAGCCGCGCCGGTTGAGCAGACCGGTCAGCGGGTCGGTGACCGCCTGGTACTCCAGCTGCTGGTGCAGGTGCCGCACTTCCGACATGTCGAGCAGGGTCACCACCATGGCCTTCTGCTCGCTCGGCAGCGGCGCGCAGGACAACGCCACCGACACCTGCTGGCCCGTTGCGGTGCGCAAGGCGGCGTCATGCAGGCGGTAGGTCTCGCCCCGGCGATAGCTGGCATACAGCTCGGATTCGGCCCAGTCCGGCACATGGGGCTTTTGCAGGTAGTCGAGCAACCCCGAGCCTTCCAGCTGGTTCACCGGCGTATCGAGCAGGTGCGAGATCGCCGGGTTGGCAAAACGGATGCCGCCGCGCTCATCCACCACCAGGATCCCCTCGGCGGCGTTATCCAGCACCGAGGCATTGAAGGCCCGGGCGTTCTCCAGGTCATGGCTCAGGCGTTGCAACGCCCGCCGATTGCGCTGCTGCTCCAGCAGCGCCTGGACCTTGGGCTTGAGGATCTGCGGGTCGAACGGCTTGAACAGGTAATCCACCGCGCCACTGGCATAGCCCTTGATCACGGCGTCCTTGGACTGCTCGTTGGCGGTGAGGAAAATGATTGGCGTCAGGCGGGTCCGCTGGCTGCCGCGCATCAGGCGGGCGACTTCGAAACCGTCCATTTCCGGCATCTGCACATCCAGCAGTACCAGGTCGATATCGTGCTCCAGCAACAACCCGAGGGCCTCGACCCCCGAGGCCGCGGTCATGACCTGCCAGTCGTGGCGCTGCAGGAGCGCACGCATGCTGATCAGGTTTTCGGGGTAATCATCAACAATCAGTAAGACCGAGCTGGCTTCATCGGGCCGAGGTTGCGCGCATTCCATGCTGCTTCTCTTGTCGTGTAGGGCCGGCCCCCCTTCAAGGAGGACCGGACAAAAACCGAGCCTTCACTCTAGACCCGGATCCCCCAAAGCAGAAGCTGTCACACAGCCATCATTTCGCCAAAGCCCGGGGCTCCCGACTAACGGTCAGGCCTACAGGCCGCTGAAACCGGCACAGATGGCATTTCGACAGAGGCTTGACGTCAATTACCCGCCAGGCGGACATTAACAAGCGCGCGCCCCGCGTTTATAAAGAGCGCCCTCAAAAGCGCAGGCTAAAGCCTTTGCCGGTCTTATCCGGCATCAAATCGGGAAGCTTTGACTATGATCGACCTCGCAACCTGGAATCTGAGCATTCCCGTCGGCAGCCCACCCGCCACCATCGATACCCCCAAGCTGGTGAGCGGGTTCAAGGATCAATACTTCCATTCCGACACCGGCACGCTGTTCTTCTGGTCGCCCGTCACCGGCTCCCGCACCGCCAACGCCATCTACCCACGCAGCGAACTGCGGGAGACCTACGCCGACGGCACCTTGCGGAACTGGACCTACCCGGAAGCCGACAACCTGCTCTACGCCACCCTGGCGGTGAACCAGGTGCCCTCCTCGGGCAAGGTCGTCATCGGCCAGATCCATGCCTACAACAGCACCAAGCCGCTGGTGAAGGTGGAGTACCAGTACAAGACCAGCACGCAGTACGGCAACATCGTCGCCAAGGTCCGCATGCGCCCGGACGATGCCGAGAGCCGGGTGATCACCGTCGCCGAGAACGTTCCGCTGGACCGCGAATTCTCCTACCTGATCCACCTGAGCCCGGGCGGCGCCCTGGGCATCAGCGCCGCCGGCTACCAGTGGGACACCCAGATCAGCGCCACCTGGAGCGACAAGCCGCTGTACTTCAAGGCCGGCGTCTATGTGCAAGACAACACCGGCTACACCAGCGAGGGCGGCCAGGTGACCTTCTACAAGCTGGATATCGATCACAACCAGACCTGAGCCCCTGCTGTAGGAGCGAGGCTTGCCCGCGATAACCATCTGCCTGGCGCCGCCATATCGACTGTCAGGTCCTCATCGCGGGCAAGCCTCGCTCCTACAAGGTGAGGGGTTTGCTACAGGCACAAAAAAGCCCGCATCGCTGCGGGCTTTTTCGTTCGCTCAACGCCGGGGCTTAGTTGACCTTGGCGTTCAGCTCACCCTTGAGGTAGCGCTGGAACATCGCTTCCAGGGAGATCGGCTTGATCTTCGAGGCGTTGCCGGCGGTACCGAAGGCTTCGTAACGGGCGATGCACACGTCGCGCATGGCGGTCACGGTGGCGCCGAAGAACTTGCGTGGGTCGAACTCGCTCGGGTTGGTGGCCATCAGGCGACGCATCGCACCGGTGGACGCCAGGCGCAGGTCGGTGTCGATGTTGACCTTGCGCACGCCGTACTTGATGCCTTCGACAATCTCTTCGACCGGCACGCCGTAGGTTTCCTTGATGTCGCCACCGTACTGGTTGATGATCGCCAGCCACTCTTGCGGCACCGAAGACGAACCGTGCATCACCAGGTGGGTGTTCGGAATGCGCTTGTGGATTTCCTTGATGCGGTCGATGGCCAGCACGTCGCCGGTAGGCGGCTTGGTGAACTTGTAGGCGCCGTGGCTGGTGCCGATGGCGATGGCCAGGGCGTCGACCTGGGTCTTCTTGACGAAGTCGGCGGCTTCTTCCGGATCGGTCAGCATCTGGCTGTGATCCAGCACGCCTTCGGCGCCGATGCCGTCTTCTTCACCGGCCATGCCGGTTTCCAGGGAGCCCAGGCAGCCCAGCTCGCCTTCCACCGAAACGCCGCAGGCGTGAGCCATGGCCACGGTCTGCTGGGTGACGCGCACGTTGTATTCGTAGTCGGTCGGGGTCTTGCCGTCTTCGCCCAGGGAACCGTCCATCATGACCGAGGAGAAGCCCAGCTGGATCGAGCGCTGGCAGACGTCAGGGCTGGTGCCGTGGTCCTGGTGCATGCACACCGGGATGTGCGGGAATTCTTCGATCGCCGCCAGGATCAGGTGGCGCAGGAAAGGCGCGCCAGCGTATTTGCGGGCACCGGCCGAAGCCTGGACGATCACCGGAGAGTCAGTCTTGTCAGCCGCTTCCATGATGGCGCGCATCTGCTCAAGGTTGTTGACGTTGAAGGCTGGAACGCCGTAGCCGAATTCGGCTGCGTGGTCCAGCATCTGGCGCATGCTGATAAGTGCCATTGTGTATCTCTCTCCCGGTCGAGGGTCGTTAATCGTGCAAGCCTGCCGTAGCGGCGGCCGCTATTCAAGTGATTGCAGATCGGGGGTCGCCCCGGCCTGCGGATTCGTTACTGCATCAATCTCAAAAGCCGCGCCTCTCTCTGTAGGAGCGAAGCTTGCTCGCGATCAGGGCCATCACATTCAACATCTCTGCTGACGGTTGGATCGCTATCGCGAGCAAGCTTCGCTCCTACAGGTTCCGCATCGGTTCCCGGCCTACGGCGCTTTACAGCCGCGGCCGATCAAATCGTTGGTGGCGACCCAGTAGACCAGGCCTTCGTCACCCTTTTCGTGAAACGCCAGCATGTCGTTGCTGTACAGCGAACCGGAACCGCTCGGCTCCAGCTTCAGGCGATAGACCTGGTCGGCCCCGCCCAACCGCACGTCGACTTCCTTGCGGCTGCTGTCGGCGTAGCGCCAGAGCACCTGCGCCTGGCTGTCGCATACCCAGGTCGTCCAGTTGTCCGGCGCGGACGACTTGAACAGATCCAGGTTGGCGCAACCTGCCAGCAATCCCAGCGCCGCCACAGCGATAAAGCCTTTCATCGGTGTTCCTCGGCCGACGGCCAACGGCCGCCAGCACAACGCGTTATCGAATCAGACCCGTCAAGGGCAACCATGTTCCTTGGCCTTGGCTGGAGTCTCGTACTTGTCCAGACCATCGGGGCCCATGCGCTTGTTGATCACCGGCGCGGTCTCGGCCTGCCAGTCAGCCTGGTAGCAGCCTTTCTCCGGCTCGCCCGAGCCGGGCTCCGACTGCGCAGGCTGGCTGCTGCAACCGGCCAGCAAGCCCGCGACGATCAACAGCGGTAACGTCTTGACCATATGAACACTCCTTTGCCTGGCCATGAGGACTTCAGCCTTTGGCCCGGCTTTCCAGGACTTCGACCGCCGGCAGCACCTTGCCCTCGACGAATTCGAGGAAAGCGCCACCGCCGGTAGAAATGTAGGAGATCTGCTCGGCGACGCCATATTTATCGATGGCCGCCAGGGTGTCGCCACCGCCGGCGATGGAGAACGCAGCGCTGTCGGCGATGGCCTGGGCCAGTACCTTGGTGCCGTTGCCGAACTGGTCGAACTCGAACACACCGACCGGGCCGTTCCACAGGATGGTCTTGGACGACTTCAGCAACTGGGCGAAGTTGGCCGCGGTCTGCGGGCCGATGTCGAGGATCATGTCGTCGGCGGCCACGTCGGCGATCAGCTTGACGGTGGCGGCAGCGCTCTCGGCGAACTCCTTGGCCACCACCACATCCACCGGCAGCGGCACGCTGACCTTGGCGGCGATGGCGCGCGCGGTATCCAGCAGGTCCGGCTCGTACAGCGACTTGCCGACCGGGTGACCGGCGGCGGCAAGGAAGGTGTTGGCGATGCCGCCGCCGACGATCAGCTGGTCGCAGATCTGGCTCAGGCTGTTGAGCACATCGAGCTTGGTCGACACCTTGGAGCCGGCGACGATGGCCGCCATCGGCTTGGCCGGGTTGCCCAGGGCCTTGCCCAGCGCATCCAGTTCAGCGGCCAGCAGCGGGCCGGCGGCGGCGACCTTGGCGAACTTGGCCACGCCATGGGTCGAACCCTCGGCGCGGTGCGCGGTGCCGAAGGCGTCCATCACGAACACGTCGCACAGGGCGGCGTATTGCTGGGCCAGTTCGTCGGCGTTCTTCTTCTCGCCCTTGTTGAAACGTACGTTCTCGAACAGCACGATGTCGCCGGCCTTGACCTCGACACCACCCAGGTAATCGGCCACCAGCGGCACTTCGCGGCCCAGGGCGCGGCTCAGGTAGTCGGCCACCGGCTTGAGGCTGTTTTCAGCGGAGAATTCGCCTTCGGTCGGACGACCGAGGTGCGAGCAGACCATCACCGCCGCGCCTTTTTCCAGGGCCAGCTTGATGGTCGGCAGCGAAGCCAGGATACGCGCATCGCTGGTGACAACACCGTCCTTGACTGGGACGTTGAGGTCTTCGCGGATCAGTACGCGCTTACCTTGCAGATCGAGGTCGGACATCTTCAACACGGTCATGGGTCGCAATTCCTGGGTTACTGTTTTTTAGAGACAGAAAGTTGAGCAGCAGGGTGTGGAGCCGCTGTCTGCAGATAATGTTCCGCAACATCCAGCATCCGGTTGGCAAACCCCCATTCGTTGTCGAACCAGGCCAGGATGTTCACCAGCCGCGGGCCGGAAACACGGGTCTGACTGGCATCGACGATGGCCGAATGCGGGTCGTGGTTGAAATCGCAGCTGGCGTGCGGCAGCTCGGTATAGGCCAGCAGGCCCTTGAGCGGACCGCTGGTGGCGGCCTCGCGCAGGATCCGATTGACCTCGCCGGTGTCGGTGTCGCTCACGGTCTGCATCGTGATGTCGAGGCAGGACACGTTGACGGTCGGCACGCGCACAGCTTTGGCCTGGATTCGCCCGGCAAGTTCCGGCAGCAGCCGCTCGATGCCACGCGCCAGACCAGTGGACACCGGGATCACCGACTGGAACGCCGAACGGGTACGGCGCAGGTCTTCATGGTGATAGGCGTCGATGACCGGCTGATCGTTCATCGCCGAGTGGATGGTGGTGATCGACACATATTCCAGGCCGATGGCCTGGTCCAGCAGACGCAACAGCGGCACGCCGCAGTTGGTGGTGCAGGAAGCGTTGGACACCAGCAGCTCGGCGCCGGTCAGGCAGTCCTGGTTGACCCCGTAGACGATGGTGGCGTCGACATCCGCCTCGCTGGCCATCGGCTGGGAAAACAGCACGCGCGGCGCGCCGGCATCAAGGAAACGCTGGCCGTCTTCACGGGTGTGGTAGGCGCCGGAGCATTCGAGCACCAGGTCGACGCCCAGGGCCGCCCAATCGATGCCTTCGGGGGTGGCGCTGCGCAAGACCTTCACGCAGTTGCCATTGATATGCAGACAATCGCCGTCGACCTTCACCTCGCCGGGAAACCGGCCGTGGGTGGAGTCGAAGCGTGTCAGGTATTCCACGCTGGCCATGTCGGCCAGATCGTTGATCGCGACAATCTCGAACCCGGCCGCAGCCCCCCGTTCGAACAGGGCACGCAAGACACAACGACCGATCCGGCCGTAGCCGTTGAGTGCAACTTTGTAGGGACGCGGTTGAGGCATGGGGTTCTCGATTACCGGGGTGAATCCATCGGAGCGCGTTGCCTGGTCCATTGTCATCGCGGGCAAGCCTCGCTCCTACGGGATCTCGGTGATCTGTAGGAGCGAGGCTTGCCCGCGAAGAACAGCAGACAACGCAACCGGCGGACTTAGTCTTCCAGCAGCTCTTCGGCCTGGCCCAGGATGTTGTCCAGGGTGAAACCGAACTCTTCGAACAAGGCTGGCGCCGGGGCCGACTCGCCGTAGGTGGTCATGCCGATGACGCGACCTTCCAGGCCGACGTACTTGTACCAGTAGTCCGCGTGGGCGGCCTCGATGGCGATCCGGGCGCTGACCTGCAGCGGCAGTACCGACTGCTTGTAGCCGGCGTCCTGGGCATCGAACACGCTGGTGCATGGCATGGACACCACGCGCACCTTGCGGCCCTGCTCGGTCAGCTTGTCGAAGGCCTGCACCGCCAGGCCGACTTCGGAACCGGTGGCGATCAGGATCAGCTCAGGCTCGCCCGCGCAGTCCTTGAGCACGTAGCCGCCACGGCTGATCTGGGCGATCTGCGCCGCGTCGCGGGTCTGATGCTGCAGGTTCTGGCGGGAGAAGATCAGCGCCGAAGGACCGTCCTTGCGCTCGATCGCGTGCTTCCAAGCCACGGCCGATTCCACGGCATCGGCTGGACGCCAGGTGTCGAGGTTCGGCGTGGTGCGCAGGCTGGCGATCTGCTCGATCGGCTGGTGCGTCGGACCGTCTTCGCCCAGGCCGATGGAGTCGTGGGTGTAGACGTGGATCACGCGCTGCTTCATCAGGGCCGACATGCGCACCGCGTTGCGGGCGTATTCCATGAACATCAGGAAGGTCGCGCCGTAAGGCACCAGGCCGCCGTGCAGGGCCACGCCGTTCATGATCGCGGTCATGCCGAACTCGCGCACGCCGTAGTACATGTAGTTGCCGCTGGCGTCCTCGGCGCTGACACCCTTGCAGCCTTTCCACAGGGTCAGGTTGGAACCGGCCAGGTCGGCCGAACCGCCGAGGAATTCCGGCAGCAGCGGGCCGAAGGCGTTCAGGGCGTTCTGGCTGGCTTTACGGCTGGCGATGGTTTCGCCCTTGGCCGCGACTTCGGCGATGTAGGCATCGGCCTTCTCGGCGAAATCGGCCGGCAGCTCGCCGCTCAGGCGACGCACCAGTTCGTTGGCCAGTTCAGGGAATTCGGCGGAGTAGGCGGAGAAACGCTGGTCCCAGTCGGCCTCGACGGCGCGACCGGCTTCCTTGGCATCCCACTCGGCGTAGATATCGGCCGGGATTTCGAACGGGCCGTGGTTCCACTTCAGTGCGGCGCGGGTCAGGGCGATTTCCTCGGCCCCCAGTGGCGCACCGTGGCAATCTTCCTTGCCCTGCTTGTTCGGCGAACCGAAACCGATGGTGGTCTTGCAGCAGATCAGGGTCGGCTGCTCGCTCTTGCGCGCGGTGTCGATCGCGATCTTGATTTCTTCCGGGTCGTGACCGTCGACGTTGCGGATCACCTGCCAGTTATAGGCTTCGAAACGCTTCGGCGTGTCGTCGGTGAACCAGCCTTCGACTTCGCCGTCGATGGAGATGCCGTTGTCATCGTAGAAGGCGATCAGCTTGCCCAGGCCCAGGGTGCCGGCCAGGGAAGCGACTTCGTGGGAAATGCCTTCCATCATGCAGCCATCGCCCAGGAACACGTAGGTGTGGTGGTCGACAACGTTATGCCCGGGACGGTTGAACTGCGCCGCCAGGACTTTTTCCGCGAGGGCGAAGCCCACGGCGTTGGCCAGGCCCTGGCCCAGCGGGCCGGTGGTGGTCTCGACGCCTGGGGTGTAGCCGAATTCCGGGTGGCCCGGGGTGCGGCTGTGCAGCTGGCGGAAGCTCTTCAGGTCGTCGATGGTGACGTCGTAGCCGGTCAGGTGCAGCAGCGAGTAGATCAACATCGAGCCGTGGCCGTTGGACAGCACGAAGCGGTCACGGTCGGCGAAGGACGGATTGCTCGGGTTGTGCTTGAGGTAGTCACGCCAAAGTACTTCGGCGATATCCGCCATACCCATGGGGGCACCCGGATGGCCGCTGTTGGCTTTTTGCACGGCATCCATGCTGAGGGCACGAATGGCGTTGGCACGCTCACGACGGCTTGGCATCGCTGATCTCCTGAGGGTTATCTAAATCGAGTTGAATAAAACGAATCGGAAAAAAGGCGTGCATTTTCCCTCAGCCGGTAGGCGGGGGCAATGACAGATAGTCACTCTGGCGCGTTTTTCCGCTGGATAAAGGCGCAATCGGCAGATGAAACCATTCCGCAGTTCGTCTGTAGAACACCGCCACCTGCGTTAAGTGCCATCTATCGAGCAATATCAAAACTTTTTGATATTGGCCTTGCGAGGCCGGGGGTCCTGTCACTAGACTGCTGGCCTTATGAATCTACGTGCGCCCTCCATTAGCCATGATGACTGCGACGAGCTGGCGGCCCTGTGCAAGGCCGGCGGCGATCCGCTGCGGCTGAATGTATTGCGCGCGCTGGCCAACGACTCGTTCGGCGTACTGGAGCTGGCGCAGATCTTCGCCATCGGCCAGTCCGGCATGAGCCACCACCTGAAGGTCCTGGCCCAGGCCGGCCTGGTGGCGACCCGCCGCGAAGGCAACGCGATTTTCTACCGCCGCGCCCTGCCCCATACCGAATTGCTGGGCGGCAAGCTGCACACCGCCCTGCTGGAGGAAGTGGACAACCTGGCGCTGCCTGCCGAAGCCCAGGCGCGTATCGGCCTGGTGCATCGCCAGCGAGCGGCCGCCAGCCAGGATTTTTTCGCCCGGGTCGCGGAGAAGTTTCGCGCCCAGCAGGACCTGATCGCCGGGCTGCCCCAGTACCGCGAAAGCGTGCTGGCGCTGCTCGACAAACTGAACTTCACGGCCACCGCCACGGCGATCGAAGTCGGCCCCGGGGATGGCAGCTTCCTGCCGGAACTGGCCCGGCGCTTTGCCCGGGTGACCGCGTTGGACAACAGCCCGGCGATGCTCGAACTGGCGCGCCAGGTCTGTGAACGCGAAGCGCTGGCTAACGTCAGCCTGCAACTGGCCGATGCATTGAATGGCGTGAGCCTGACGGCCGATTGCGTGGTGCTGAACATGGTCCTGCATCACTTCGCCGCGCCGGCCGATGCCTTGAAACCCATGGCCGGCCTGCTGCAACCGGGCGGCAGCCTGTTAGTGACAGAGTTGTGCAGCCACAACCAGAGTTGGGCCAGGGAGGCCTGCGGTGATCTCTGGCTGGGGTTCGACCAGGACGACCTGGCCCGCTGGGCCACCGCTGCGGGACTGGTGCCCGGAGAAAGTCTGTATGTAGGTTTACGTAATGGTTTCCAGATCCAGGTCCGCCATTTCCAGCGGCCGGCTGGCGACACTCACCATCGGTAAATTTTAGGAAACCGTCGAGATGAGCGAATACTCCCTTTTCACCTCCGAGTCCGTGTCCGAAGGGCATCCGGACAAAATCGCCGACCAGATTTCCGATGCGGTGCTGGACGCCATCATTGCCCAGGACAAGCACGCCCGCGTTGCGGTGGAAACCCTGGTCAAGACCGGTGTGGCGATTGTCGCCGGCGAAGTCACCACGTCGGCCTGGGTCGACCTGGAGCAGATCGTTCGTGACGTGATCACCGACATCGGCTACACCAGCTCCGACGTCGGCTTCGACGGCGCGACCTGCGGCGTGATGAACATCATCGGCAAGCAGTCCCCCGACATCAACCAGGGTGTCGACCGTGCCAAGCCTGAAGATCAGGGCGCCGGCGACCAGGGCCTGATGTTCGGCTACGCCAGCAACGAAACCGACGTGCTGATGCCGGCCCCGATCAGCTTCTCGCACCAACTGGTGCAGCGCCAGGCCGAGGCCCGCAAGTCCGGCCTGCTGCCGTGGCTGCGCCCGGACGCCAAGTCCCAGGTCACCTGCCGTTACGAAGGCGGCAAGGTAGTCGGCATCGACGCGGTCGTGCTGTCGACCCAGCACAACCCGGAAGTGTCGAACAAGGACCTGCGCGAAGGCGTGATGGAACTGATCGTCAAGCACGTGCTGCCGGCCGAACTGCTGTCCAAGGACACCCAGTTCCACATCAACCCGACCGGCCAGTTCATCATCGGCGGCCCGGTGGGCGACTGCGGCCTGACCGGCCGCAAGATCATCGTCGACAGCTACGGCGGCATGGCCCGTCACGGCGGTGGCGCGTTCTCCGGCAAGGACCCGTCGAAGGTCGACCGTTCGGCGGCCTACGCCGGTCGCTACGTGGCCAAGAACATCGTTGCCGCGGGCCTGGCCGAGCGCTGCGAGATCCAGGTGTCCTACGCCATCGGCGTGGCGCAACCGACGTCGATCTCGCTGAACACCTTCGGCACCGGCAAGATCAGCGACGACAAGATCATCAAGCTGGTCCGCGAAGTGTTCGACCTGCGTCCTTACGCGATCACCACCATGCTCGACCTGCTGCACCCGATGTACCGCGAGACCGCGGCGTATGGCCACTTCGGTCGTACCCCGCAAACCAAGACCGTGGGCGACGACACGTTCACCACCTTTACGTGGGAAAAGACCGACCGCGCCGAAGCCCTGCGCGCCGCTGCCAGCCTGTAACCACGGCAGCGCAAAAAGCCCCGCGAGGTTCGCCTCGCGGGGCTTTTTTGTGGCCGCAGGTTTCATCACCGAGCGCGCACCCCATGTACTGCGCGTCGATCGCTTCCGCGCAACACCCGGCAACCCATCCGTCCTTTCCCGCCCCAGCCCTGCGCTCTAGCCTGCAACCTGACTCCCCCGAGCAAGGATGCTCCCCATGCCCTACGCCTCATTTCCGCTGGCCGGTCTCATCCTGACCTCCTTCGCCCTGATCTCCTTGGCCCTGCCGACCGCCGCCGGTGCCTGCCCAGCCTGGACGCCTGCCCAGGCGCGCGGCGAAATGCTCGCCCTGCAGCAGCACATCGAGCGCTGGGACGACAGCTACCACCGCGAGGGCCTGTCGCCAGTGGCCGACGAGCTTTACGACCAGTCCCGCGCCCGGCTCGAGCAATGGCAGGGCTGCTTTCCCGAGATTGCCGTCGAGCCCGGCAACCCGCTGCGCACCGCCCGCGGCACCGTCCCCCACCCCATCGCCCATACCGGCGTGGCGAAGCTGGCCGACGCCAGCGCCGTGCAGCGCTGGCTCGCCGGGCGCGAGGAGGTCTGGGTACAGCCCAAGGTCGACGGCGTGGCGGTGACGCTGATTTATCGCCAGGGACGGTTCCAGCAAGCCATCAGCCGCGGCGATGGCCTCCGGGGCCAGGATTGGACCGGCCCGGCCCGATTGATCGACGCCATCCCCAAACGCCTGCCCGAACCTCGGGACTTGCTGCTCCAGGGGGAACTCTATTGGCGCCAGGACCGGCACATCCAGGCCAGGGCCGGCAGCCAGAATGCACGCAGCCAGATCGCCGGCCTGCTGGCGCGCAACGCGCTGGAGATGCGGCAGGCCAGCCAGGTCGGCCTGTTCGTCTGGGACTGGCCGCAGGGCCCGGACACCCTGCCGGAGCGGCTGGCCGGCCTCGAGGCCCTGGGCTTTCCCTTGAGCGGCGAATACAGCCAGCGCGTCAATACGCTCGCCGAAGTCCGCCAATGGCGAGAACACTGGTACCGATCGGCCCTGCCCTTCGCCAGCGACGGCATCGTCCTGCGCCAGAGCCGGCGCCCGGAAGCCCAACGCTGGCAGGCCCGGGCGCCCTACTGGATCGCCGCCTGGAAGTACCCGCACGCCCAGGCCCTGGCTCTGGTGCGCAAGGTCGACTTCAGGGTCGGCCGCACGGGGCGGATCACCCCGGTGCTCGAACTCGAGCCGGTGCGGCTGGACGACCGCCAGATCAGGCGAGTGAGCCTGGGGTCGCTGGCACGCTGGCAGGAACTGGACATCCGCCCCGGCGACCAGGTGGCGATCAGCCTGGCCGGCCTGACCATACCGCGCCTGGATCGCGTGGTAGTGCGAGCCAGCCGGCGGCCGCCGGTGCAGGCTCCGGACGCCGGCGCGTTCCACACCCTCAGTTGCTGGCAGCCAGTGCCCGGCTGTAAAAGCCAGTTCCTGGCACGCCTGGCCTGGCTCAGCGGCAAATCCGGACTGGACCTGCCGCACGTGGGGCCGGGCACCTGGAATACACTTCTGGACGCAAAACTGATCAACGGACTGGTCGATTGGTTGACCCTCGACCCCGCAGAGCTTGCTAACATTGCCGGCCTTGGCGAGCGCAGCACCGCGCGCCTGCTGAACAGCCTGCGCAGTGCCCGGCAACAGCCATTCCATCGATGGCTCAAGGCCCTCGGATTGCCACCGACCGGAAATGCCGGGCTCGAACACGGCTGGGAAGCACTGGCAGCCAGGACCACCGAACAATGGCAGACCGAAAGCGCAATCGGCCCGGAACGCGCCGCTCAGTTGAGCGCCTTCTTCCGCGATCCGCAGGTCCTGGCCTTGAGAGAAAAATTACGCGCCGCCGGCATCGAGGGTTTCTGAAGCCTTTACCGCCGGAGGCATTGAACCCCGGCGGCGCATGTGGCTCAAACAGCCCATCGCCCCACTCCTGCTATTCATCTTTTCACCTGGAGCCCTTATGAAATTCCTTGCACCGCTCACCCTTTTCGCCGCGTTCAGCCTCGGCGCCCCAACCCTGATGGCGGCCGAACAGGCCCAGCCACTCACCGGCTGCGCCGCCAAGCGCCAGGCCATCAGCACCCAGATCGAACAGGCCAAGGCCCACGGCAACAGCGAGCAACAGGCCGGCCTGGAAAAGGCCCTGAGCGAAACCACCGCCAACTGCACCGACGCCTCGCTGAAAAAGGAACGTGAAAACAAGGTGCTGGAGGCCAAGCATGAAGTCAGCCGGCGTCAGGCCGACCTGGACAAGGCGATGAAAAAAGGCGACGCAGAGAAGATCAACAAGCGCAAGGACAAGCTGGCAGACTCCCGCAAGGAATTGCAGGAAGCCCTCGACGAGCTGGACAAGTAAGCGCGCGCCGTCGCGGCAGCAACGCCTGCCGCGAGCCTATCGGGCAGCAATCAATCAGTGATCGCGGAACTCTTTGTGGCAGGCGCTGCAGGCATCTTCGACCTTCTGCACCGCCGGCCCCAGGTTGCTGGCCTTGTACGGCTGGACCTGGCTGGCGATCACCAGTTCGCCGGTGGCCGCCTCGAGAATGCGGGCCAGTTCCTGGAAACGCGCCTGCTTCTGCCAGACATCGTCGGTGGCGCTGCTGTGCTCCTGCTCCCGGACCTGCGGAAAGTGCTTCCAGGGCTCGTGCGACAGGCTGTCCAGCTTGACCGCGCCTTCGGTAAAACGCGGGCCGTCGAACGGGATGCGTCCGCGGAGCATGCCGCCCAGGTCCTCACCGGTCTTGAGCATCTGCTTGAAGATCGCCTTGCGCTGGCCCAGCGGGGAGTTCGGATCGACGCCGCCACAGGCGGACAGCGCCAGGCAGGCCAGCAATACAACAGAGAGTCTTTTAAGAGTCATGGTGGCTTCAGGTCACGGGAAACGGCCGCCAGTATCCTCGCCTGCCCGGCAAAGACCAATAGCCCTATTAATAATATGGATTGCCCGCAAGCGCCCGGCGCCCAGGCAACCTCCAAAGGAAACCCTCAATGAACACCCGCTTCAAGCTATGGCGTCGACACCTGGCGTGGGCCCTGCCCACGGCGATCCTGCTGGCCGGATGCAATGGCGGCGACATCGGCAAGCCACCCCAGACCCACGCCATCGCCACCTACACCAGCGCCAGCTGGGAGGCCTTGCCCGCCGTGTCCGACAACGACCTGCTGGCCGGCTTCGGCTCCTGGCGCAGTGCCTGTACCCGCTTGAAAACCGACCCGACATGGGGCCCGACCTGCGCGAGCGCGGCCAGCGTGCCGCTGACCGCTCCCGACGTGCGCGGCTTCCTCAAGGAGCACCTGGACGTCTACGGCCTGCGCTCGGCCAGCGGTAGCAGCAATGGCCTGATCACCGGCTACTACGAGCCGGTCTACCCGGGCAGCCTGACCCAGACCACCACCGCCTCGGTGCCGGTGTATGGCGTACCGGAAGACATGATCATCGTCGCCCTCGACAGCATTTACCCCGAACTCAAGGGCAAGCGCCTGCGTGGCCGCCTCGAAGGCCGGGTGCTGAAACCCTACGACGATGCCGCGACCATCGAGAGCAAAGGCGTCAAGGCGCCCGTCATCGCCTGGCTGACCGACCCGATGAACCTGCAATTCCTGCAGATCCAGGGCTCGGGCCGCATCCAGCTGGAAGACGGGCGCCAGTTGCGCATTGGCTATGCCGACCAGAACGGCCACCCGTACCGCCCCATCGGCCGCTGGCTGGTGGACCAGGGCGAGCTGAAGAAAGAAGACGTGACCATGGGCACCATCGCCGCCTGGGCCAAGGCCCACCCGCAGCGCATCCCGGAGCTGCTGGGCAGCAACCCCAGCTATGTGTTCTTCAACCGCAACCCGGACAGCAACGAAGGCCCGCGCGGCTCGCTGAACGTTCCGCTGACGTCCGGCTACAGCGTGGCGGTGGACCGCAAGGTGATTCCCCTGGGCAGCCTGTTGTGGCTCTCCACCACCCGGCCGGATGGCAGCAGCCTGATCCGTCCGGTGGCGGCGCAGGACACCGGTGGCGCGATCGCCGGCGAGGTGCGCGCCGATCTGTTCTGGGGCACCGGCGACGCGGCGGGGCAACTGGCAGGCGACATGAAACAGCAGGGCCAGATCTGGATGCTCTGGCCCAAGGGCGCCACCCTGCCGAAAGTACCCGAGGTTGCCGACGGCAAATGATCCTGTAGCCGCTGCCGGGCCGGCGCCCAGACGGGCGGCATTGCGCTGCGGCGGCCGCAAGGGGCCAACGCGGCTGGCCAGACCCGACGCCTTCTCAGGTTTTGCGCCTGCTGCGCAGTCGATCGCAGCCTCGCAGGCTCGGCAGCGGCTACAGGGTCAGCGCCAGGCTTGGTCAGATGGAAACGAAAAACAGGCTGGCGACCAGCACCATGCCGATGAGCCAGACCAGCGAGCGCAGGATCGCCCAATCCGCCAGGTAGCAGATGATGTACAGCAGGCGGCTGGTGATGAACAGCACGGCGATCACGTCGATGGTCACCAGCTCGGCGACGTTGGCGATATGCGCGATGATCACTCCGGCCGCGAAGGCCGGGGTCACTTCGAAGCTGTTGAGCTGCGCCGAATGCGCGCGTTTGGCGAAACCCTCGAGCCTCTCCAGATAGGCCCGGGGGTCGTGGTTGTCCCGCAGGCCGAAGGTGCCGCCACTGAACTTGGCGAGGCCATTGCACAGGTAAGGCAGGAAGATAGCGATCAATACACACCAGAACGCGACGGTCATGGCAGGGTCCTTTTTTTAATGTCATGAGGAGGGAACAGGGTCAGAACTTCATTACCAGCATGCCGATCAGCACCAGCCCACAGGCTAAGAGCCGGGGTCGGCCGAAAGGTTCTTTCAGGTAGCGCATGCCGAACAGCACCACCAGGATCACGCTGATTTCCCGCAATGCGGCCGCCTCGGCGATCGACCCCAGTTGCATGGCCCACAGCACCAGAGCGTAGCTGAACAGCACGCAGAATCCGACGCTCAGCCCCAGCCGCCATTGTTCGCGCCAGAACAGCGTGAACGCCGCCCGCTTGCGCAGCAGCGCCAGCAACGGGAAGGGCCAGGCGCTGAGCAGTGTCACCCACACCAGGTAATCCAGTGGGTGGGACCAGCGGCGCAACGCCTGGCCGTCGATAAAGGTGTAGCAGCCGATGCACAGGCCGATCAGCGCCACCACCGGCAGCATCGACCAGGGCAGACGGTCGCCGCCACCGCCCTGCCACAGCAGGCACAACATGCCGAAGGGGATCAGCAGGATGCCGAGGATCTGCTGCGGGCTGAGCACTTCGCCGGCGAAGATCAGGGTCAGGGCCAGCACCACCAGGGGCGAAAGGCCACGCATCAGCGGGTAGACCAGGCCCAGGTCGCCGACCCGGTAGGCCTGGATCAACAGATAGCGGTAGAGCAATTCGAAGGCCGCCGAAGCCAGGATCCACGGCCAGAGCGCCAGCGGCGGCCAGTCGACGAACCCCAGCATCAGCGCCACGAACAACAGGGCGACGCTGTCCATGCAGGCCACCACCAGCAAGCGTTCGCCACTGAACTTGATCAGGGTATTCCACGCCGCATGCAGCAGCGCCGCCACCAGTACCAGAGTTGTCGCCAGCACCCCAACCTCCCTGTTTGCTTGAAGAGAATCGATTCACCTGGGCATCCCGGCTGTCTATACTGACGCCAACCACGCCGCACTCAGTTGCGCATGTATCTATTCCAATAATTTCTGCCGCCACCCGATCCGCCGGACTCGATCCCCGCGGAAGAGGAGAGCCGGCATGCGCATGCCTGATCAGAGCGTCAAGACTACAGACAGAGAATCCTTGCATGCCACTCGCCTTGCTTGCACTGGCTGTTGCCGCCTTCGGCATCGGTACCACTGAATTCGTCATCATGGGCCTGTTGCCCGATGTCGCCCGCGACCTGTCCGTCAGCATCCCCCATGCCGGCCTGCTGATTACCGGCTATGCCCTGGGCGTGGTGTTCGGCGCGCCGATCCTCGCCATCGGCACGGCCAACATGCCGCGCAAGGCGACTCTGCTGGGCATGACCCTGATGTTCATCCTCGGCAACGTGCTCTGCGCGCTGGCGCCGAACTACACCACGCTGATGGCGGCACGGGTGATTACCGCGCTGTGCCACGGGGCATTCTTCGGCATCGGTTCGGTGGTCGCCGCCGGCCTGGTGGCGCCGAACAAGCGCGCCCAGGCCATCGCCATGATGTTTACCGGCCTGACCCTGGCCAACGTGCTCGGCGTACCGCTGGGCACCGCGCTGGGGCAATACGCCGGCTGGCGCTCGACCTTCTGGGCGGTCTCGGTGATCGGCGTGGTCGCGGCCATTGCCCAATGGCTCTGGCTGCCCCGGCACATCGCCATGGACAAGGCCAACCTGGCCAGCGAGTTCAGGGTCCTGGGCAAGGCCAATGTGCTGCTGGCCCTGGGCATGAGCGTCCTGGCGTCCACCAGCCTGTTCAGCGTCTTCACCTATATCGCGCCGATCCTGCAGGACGTCACCGGTGTCAGCCCTCATGGCGTGACCGTCATGTTGCTGCTGTTCGGCGTCGGCCTGACGGCCGGCAGCATGCTTGGCGGGCGCCTGGCCGACAGCCGCCTGCTGCCCTCGCTGGTGGCCATGGCGCTGGCCGTGGTACTGGTGCTGGCCGCGTTCAGCCAGACCAGCCGGGCGCTGGTCCCGGCGGCAATCACCTTGCTGCTGTGGGGTGTCTTCGCCTTCGCCCTGTGCCCGATCCTGCAATTGCTGATCATCGACCAGGCCCATGAAGCGCCCAACCTGGGCTCGACCCTGAACCAGAGCGCCTTCAACCTGGGCAACGCCGCCGGCGCCTGGATCGGTGGCCTGGTGGTCGCCAGCGGCGCCGACCTGGCCGACTTGCCCTGGACCGGTGCGCTGGTCGGCGGGTTGACGGTGCTGACCGCGCTGTTTTTCATTTACCTGCAACGTCGTCAGGCCGCCGCGGTCAACGTATCGGGCTGAGCCTCGCCGGGGTTGCCGGTCCATCGAGCGCGCCGGCCGGCATCGCCAGAGAAATCTGAACTTTCCTGACCGGTGTGCCCCAGGCCGCCCCCGCCCCATCAAACCCTTGCCCGATGGTTTTCGGGCGTTCTTTTCACGCTTTCATCCAAAGGAGTCCGGATGCTCGAGCTTGTCGCTGCCTTCATCTGCCTGACCACCCTGCTCACCTACGTCAACTTCCGCTTCATCGGCCTGCCGCCGACCATCGGCGTCATGGTCACCGCCCTGCTGTTCTCCCTGTTGCTGCAAGGCCTGAGCTTCCTCGGCTATCCCGGCCTGGAAGAGCGCGTGCAACAGCTGATCGGCCAGATCGACTTCGGCGACCTGCTGATGAACTGGATGCTGTCGTTCCTGCTATTCGCCGGCGCCTTGCACGTCAACCTCAACGACCTGCGCAGCTATCGCTGGCCCATCGGCCTGCTGGCCACGGTTGGCGTCTTGATCGCCACCTTCGTCATCGGCAGCCTGGCCTACTGGATCTTCGGCCTGTTCGGCTGGCACGTGAGTTTCCTCTACTGCCTGCTGTTCGGCGCGCTGATCTCGCCGACCGACCCCATCGCGGTACTCGGTGTGCTGCGTACCGCCAACGCCTCCAAACCGTTGAAAACCACCATCGTCGGCGAATCGCTGTTCAATGACGGCACGGCGGTAGTGGTGTTTACCGTGCTGCTGGGCATCGCCCAGCTCGGCGAGACCCCGACCCTCGGCGCCACCGCGCTGCTGTTCGCCCAGGAGGCCATTGGCGGCGTGGCGTTCGGCGGGCTGATCGGCTACCTGGTGTACCTGATGATCAAGAGCATCGAGCAGCACCAGATCGAGGTGATGCTGACCCTGGCGCTGGTGATCGGCGGCTCGGCAATGGCCAGCGAACTGCACGTCTCGGCACCGATCGCGATGGTGGTGGCGGGCCTGATCATCGGCAACCTGGGGCGCAACCTGGCGATGAACGACATGACCCGGCGCTACCTCGACGGTTTCTGGGAACTGCTCGACGACATGCTCAACGCCCTGCTGTTCGCGCTGATCGGCATGGAGCTGTTGCTGCTGCCGTTCAACTGGCTGCACCTGGCGGCGGCGAGCCTGCTGGCGGTGGCGATCGTGCTGTCGCGGCTGCTCACCGTGGCCCCGGCCATCGTCCTGCTACGGCGCTGGCGCAGCGTGCCGCGCGGCACCATCCGGGTCCTGACCTGGGGTGGCCTGCGCGGCGGGGTTTCGGTGGCCCTGGCCCTGGCCCTGCCATTGGGCCCGGAACGCGACCTGGTGCTGAGCATCACCTACATCGTGGTGCTGTCGTCGATCCTCTTGCAGGGCCTGACCATCGGCAAGCTGGTGCGCCGTGTCACCAGCGACGCACCGGCGGCCACGCAGGACGCGCACTGACACCCTGTAGGAGCAGATTGCTCGCGATCAGGGCTGCCAGGCGACGCGATCTGACTGAAACAGCGCGGGGCCTGGGCGGGCCGATCGCGAGCAAGCTTCGCTCCTACAAGGGGATCGGGTCAGGCGATGGGATCGCCGTCCTTGAACTGGTCCTTCACGTATTTGATTTCGGTACGCCCGTGAGGGGCCGGCAAACCATCCTCGCCCAGGTTGACGAAGACCATCTTCTCCACGGTGAGGATGCTCTTGCGGGTGATCTTGTTGCGCACTTCGCACGTCAGGGTGATCGAGGTGCGGCCGAATTCGGTGGCGGTGATGCCCAGCTCGATGATGTCGCCCTGGCGCGAGGCGCTGACAAAATTGATTTCCGAAATGTACTTGGTGACCACGCGCTGGTTGCCCAGCTGGACGATCGCGTAGATCGCCGCCTCTTCGTCGATCCAGCGCAACAGGCTGCCGCCGAACAGCGTGCCGTTAGGGTTGAGGTCTTCGGGTTTTACCCACTTGCGGGTGTGGAAATTCATGCTCGCTCCTGACCGTCTTGCCGATTGATGCCGGCATCATGGCAGAGCCCGGCGCAGAGCTCTATTGGGCTTCTACTATGGTCGCGATTACCGTTCGAACATCGTCCGACAGAAATCCTTGGGAAGTCGCTGGCAGACAGCTATAATCGCCCCGCTTCAAAACGGTAACTATCACTTGATACCGTTTTCCCGCCACCTGTCCGAGGGGCGCTGCAGCAGGTTCGACCTGTCAGGCTCGGATGGGGCGTTGTCTGGTCGTGAAGTTCGGCCAGTCACTAAACGCACAACGGCGCCCATTCGCATACTTACGAATGGAGGCTCTTCATGAGCGCTGTAATCACGCCTGCAGATTTTACCGACTACAAAGTCGCCGACATGTCCCTGGCCGCCTGGGGCCGTCGCGAAACCATCATCGCCGAGTCGGAAATGCCGGCCCTGATGGGTCTGCGCCGCAAGTACGCCGCTGAACAACCGCTCAAGGGCGCGAAGATCCTCGGCTGCATCCACATGACCATCCAGACCGCCGTGCTGATCGAGACCCTGGTTGCCCTGGGTGCCGAAGTACGCTGGTCGTCCTGCAACATCTTCTCGACCCAGGACCAGGCCGCCGCTTCCATCGCCGCCGCCGGCATCCCGGTATTCGCCTGGAAAGGCGAGACCGAGCAAGAGTACGAGTGGTGCCTGGAGCAGACCATCCTCAAGGATGGCCAGCCTTGGGACGCCAACATGATCCTCGACGACGGCGGCGACCTGACCGAGCTGCTGCACAAGAAGTACCCGCAGGTGCTGGATCGCGTCCACGGCGTGACCGAAGAAACCACCACCGGCGTGCACCGCCTGCTGGACATGCTGGCCAAGGGCGAGCTGAAGATCCCGGCCATCAACGTCAACGACTCGGTGACCAAGAGCAAGAACGACAACAAGTACGGCTGCCGTCACAGCCTGAACGATGCGATCAAGCGCGGCACCGACCACCTGCTGTCCGGCAAGCAGGCGCTGGTCATCGGCTACGGTGACGTGGGCAAGGGCTCGGCCCAGTCCCTGCGTCAGGAAGGCATGATCGTCAAGGTGTCCGAAGTCGACCCGATCTGCGCCATGCAAGCCTGCATGGACGGTTTCGAACTGGTTTCGCCGTTCATCGACGGTATCAACACCGGCACCGAAGCGAGCATCGACAAGGCCCTGCTGGGCAAGATCGACCTGATCGTGACCACCACCGGTAACGTCAACGTCTGCGACGCGAACATGCTCAAGGCCCTGAAGAAGCGTGCCGTGGTCTGCAACATCGGCCACTTCGACAACGAGATCGACACCGCCTTCATGCGCAAGAACTGGGCATGGGAAGAAGTGAAGCCGCAGGTCCACAAGATCCACCGTACCGGCCCGGGCGCATTCGACCCGCAGAACGACGACTACCTGATCCTGCTGGCCGAAGGCCGCCTGGTGAACCTGGGCAACGCCACCGGTCACCCGAGCCGCATCATGGACGGTTCGTTCGCCAACCAGGTACTGGCGCAGATCTTCCTGTTCGGCCAGAAGTACGCCGACCTGTCGCCGGCCCAGAAAGCCGAGCGCCTGACCGTTGAAGTACTGCCGAAGAAACTCGACGAAGAAGTGGCCCTGGAAATGGTCCGCGGCTTCGGCGGCGTGGTCACTCAACTGACCAAGCAACAGGCTGACTACATCGGCGTAACCGTCGAAGGCCCGTTCAAGCCGCACGCTTACCGCTACTGATCGGTTCTGCCGCCTGCGCTCTTCCAGGGAGCAGGCGGCAGAAACCCTGCTGCTCCCTGTAGGAGCGAAGCTTGCTCGCGATGCAGGCACCGCGGTTTCCCAAAACACCGCGGGGCGGCTATCGCGAGCAAGCTTCGCTCCTACGGGCAGCCCAGCACCCGCAAGGCTTACGAGTTTCCAAGGGTATGACCATGTCCCAAGACCGTCGCTACAGCTTCGAGTTCTTCCCGACCAAGACCGATGCTGGGCATGAAAAACTGCTCGCCACTGCCCGCCAGCTGGCCAGCTACAACCCCGACTTCTTCTCCTGCACCTACGGTGCCGGTGGCTCGACGCGCGACCGCACGATCAACACCGTGCTGCAGCTCGAAAGCGAAGTGAAGATCCCGGCCGCGCCACACCTGTCCTGCGTGGGCGACAGCAAGGCCGACCTGCGTGGCCTGCTGAGCCAGTACCAGGCTGCCGGCATCAACCGTATCGTCGCCCTGCGCGGCGACCTGCCTTCGGGCATGGGCATGGCCAGCGGCGAGCTGCGTCACGCCAACGACCTGGTGAGCTTCATTCGCGAAGAAACCGGCGATCACTTCCATATCGAAGTCGCGGCCTATCCGGAAATGCACCCACAGGCGCGCAATTTCGAAGACGACCTCAACAACTTCGTACGCAAGGCCAACGCCGGCGCCGACAGTGCGATCACCCAGTATTTCTTCAACGCCGACAGTTACTTCTACTTCGTCGATCGTGTCAGAAAAATGGGGGTAAACATTCCGATTGTTCCGGGCATCATGCCGATCACCAATTACAGTAAACTCGCGCGCTTCTCCGATGCCTGCGGCGCGGAAATCCCGCGCTGGATCCGCAAGCAACTGGAAGCCTATGGCGACGACAGCCAGAGCATCCAGGCCTTCGGCGAACAGGTCATCACCGAAATGTGTGAACGTTTGTTACAGGGCGGTGCGCCAGGGTTGCACTTCTATACTCTGAACCAGGCCGAACCAAGCCTGGCCGTCTGGAACAACCTGAAGCTGCCGCGTTAACCCCCCGACAGCATCAGAAGAAGGCCTTGGCGGAATCCAAGGCCTTTTTTTTATCCCTAAACATCTGAAGGATCGCCGTAGATGTCTACAGGCAGCACCGCAGCACGCCCGCAATTGATCTATCTGGTTTATGGCGCCGCGACCTATCACCAGGAAGCCGTGTTCAGCATTGCCAGCGCCTTGGCCGGGCTGCGTGAAACACCGGGGGAGCCCCTCGACATCCAGGTCTTCACCGACAATGCCGCGCCTTATCGCGACCTGCCCGTGCGCGTGCGCCCGCTGGACGAAAGCACCCGCCAGGCGTGGATCGCCCCGCACGGCTACCACTTCCGCGCCAAGCACGTGGTGATGCGCCAGGTGCTGCAAGAATCCGAACTGGCGCTGCTGATCGACACCGACACCTTCTTCCACTGCTCGCCGCTGGAGCTGTTTCGCCGCATCGAGCCCGGCACCCTGCTGTGCAACGCGTTTGGCATGTGCTACGGCGCCAACAAGGAATCCGGCCTCTACCAGCACCTGGCCGGCCTGCTGCGGGAACGAGAACTGGCCGACGACCGGATGCCCCTGCTGAATTCCGGGGTGATCGGCCTGCACCGGGCGGATGCCGATGTGCTGGAGCGCTCCATCGCCCTGATGGACGAGTTGTACCCCTTGGCCCACGGCGCCTACACCCTCGAAGAGTTCTGCCTGTCGGTAGCGGCCTACCGCCGCAAGCAGGTCCGCGAATGCCCCGATCTGATCCACCACTATTGGAGCCGCAAGCAGCTGTTCCGCGCCAAGACCAAGGCCTGGCTGCACAAGCACAGCGCGGCGCCCACCAGTACGGTCGCCCTGGACGAAACCCGGCTGGTTACCGCCACGCTGCCTCGTCCGCCCGTCCTGCAACGCCTGGCCTACAAACTGGTGACCCTGGCCCTGCCTGCCCATCAGCGGCAGTTCATGCGCGAGATCCTCTACGGCTGCTACCGCCACACCAACGAATTCGACCAGGCCTGCGCCCCGGTCTGGTGGGAAAAGGCCCGGGAAAACGCCGAAGGCCGCTTGAAACAACAGCTCGACAGCCATCAACTGGAGCGCTGGTTCAACCACCCGGTCATTCGCCTGGTACTGGGGCAGCGCCGCAACGCCATCTGCCTCCACCTGATCGAGGCAAAGGCTGACTGAGGCTTGAGCTAGACAGCCTCTAGCCATTGAACGGCCTCTGGGCGTAATCTCCCGCGATGCCCGTCATTGCCCAGCTGCTGACCACCTTTCTCCTCGCTTGCCTGAGCCTGACCGCCCATGGCGAGAAGCTGCTGATCGTCACCGAACCCTGGGCCCCCTACGTGTATGAGGAACAGGGCAAGGCCCAGGGACTGGACTACGAAACCACGGCCATCGTCTTCCAGCGCCTGGGGATCGAGGTCGAATGGCAATTCCTGCCCTGGAAGCGCTGCCTGGCCATGCTCGAACAAGGCCAGGCCGACGGCGCCCTGGACATTTTTCACAGCGACGAACGCGAGAGCAGCCTGCTCTACCCCAGCGAACCGCTGTCGGACGTCGAGTTCGTGATGTTCTACGCCAACGCGCGGCCCCACCCCTTCCGTACCCTGGACGAACTGAGCGGGCTGACCGTGGGCACCTCCCCCGGCTACCTGTACAGCCAGGAGTTCAGCCAGTCCGCCCTGTTCAAGCACGAGCCGGCGCCGACCCACGAAGCCAACTTCGGCAAGCTGCTGCGCGGGCGCATCGACCTGCTGATCACCGACCGGCGGGTCGGCCAGCACCTGCTGGACCAATTGCAGATTCGCCAGCAGGTCACCATGAACCCGGTGGTCATCAGCCGCCAGAGCCAGTTCCTGGCAGTGCGGCGCAACGCCGGCATGGACCTGCTGGTGCAACGTTTCGGCGCCGAACTCAAGCGCTTCAAGCGCGAGCCGGCCTACGCCGAACTGAGCGCCCGCTACGGCGCGGCGCCGGCCCTGGTCGACGCTGGCGCGGGCGCTGCGCTGCCACCGGCTGAAAACCGTTGAGCAGCAGGACAGCAGCGTACGCCGATTGCTCTGTTATACTCCGGCCTTCCCGCCAGGCTCACGCCCGGACGCTCGACCCTGTTCAAGGCCTCTCGATACGCTACAGCGCAGCCACAAGGCCCGCGCGAGCCCTCGCCGATGAGCCTTCAGGAGCCAGCAGGACCGGACGGGATTGCGTCCTCTTGAACGCCATTCGCGCCAGGCAAGATTATCCCTCTGGGCCAAGCCCTCACTAAAACAGGATTACTCATGTCCTTTGCTTCCCTCGGTCTCTCCGAGGCTTTAGTCGGCGCCATCGAAGCCGCCGGCTACACCCAGCCTACTCCCGTGCAACAGCGGGCCATTCCCGCCGTGTTGCAAGGTCGCGACCTGATGGTCGCGGCACAGACAGGTACTGGTAAAACCGGTGGTTTCGCCCTTCCGATCCTGGAGCGGTTGTTTCCCAACGGTCACCCGGACAAATCCCAGCGTCACGGCCCGCGCCAACCGCGCGTACTGGTCCTGACCCCGACCCGCGAACTGGCCGCGCAAGTGCATGACAGCTTCAAGCTGTATGCCCGCGACCTGAAGTTCGTCAGCGCCTGCATCTTCGGCGGCGTCGGCATGAACCCGCAGGTCCAGGCCATGGCCCGTGGCGTCGACGTGCTGGTGGCCTGCCCCGGCCGCCTGCTTGACCTCGCCGGCCAGGGCAGCGTCGACTTGTCCCACGTGGAAATCCTCGTACTGGACGAAGCCGACCGCATGCTCGACATGGGCTTCGTCCATGACGTGAAGAAAGTCCTCGCCCGCCTGCCCGCCAAGCGCCAGAACCTGCTGTTTTCCGCGACCTTCTCCAAGGACATCACGGACCTGGCCGGCAAGCTGCTGCACAACCCCGAGCGCATCGAAGTCACGCCGCCGAACACCACGGTCGAGCGCATCGAGCAACGGGTGTTCCGCCTGGCCGCCAGCCACAAGCGTGCGCTGCTGGCCCACCTGATCACCGCCGGCGCCTGGGAACAGGTGCTGGTCTTCACCCGGACCAAGCACGGCGCCAACCGCCTGGCCGAGTACCTGGACAAGCACGGCCTGACCGCCGTCGCGATCCACGGCAACAAGAGCCAGAACGCCCGCACCAAGGCCCTGGCCGACTTCAAGGCCGGTGAAGTGCGGATCCTGGTCGCCACCGATATCGCCGCCCGCGGCCTGGACATCGACCAGCTGCCGCACGTGGTCAACTTCGAGCTGCCGAACGTCGACGAAGACTACGTGCACCGGATCGGCCGTACCGGTCGCGCCGGTCGTTCGGGCGAGGCGATCTCGCTGATCGCCCCGGATGAAGAGAAGCTGCTCAAAAGCATCGAGCGCATGACCAAGCAGAAGATCCCCGACGGTGATCTGCAAGGTTTCGACGCCAGCGCCGTGGAAGCCGAGAAACCGGAAGTGCGCGAGCGTCCGGATGTGCGTAACCCGCGCAACGCCCGTGGCGCGCGCGGCGACGGCGCGAGCAACGGCGGTGGCCGCAAAGACAAGGGCAAGGACAAGGGCAAGGACAAACCGGCCGCCCGCGGCGAGCGTCCGGCCCGCGAACAGAAACCTCGCGAAGGCACCCCGGCCAGCCAGCAGCGCCCGCCGAAGCCAAGCCCGGACCGCGCCCCCGACGAGTTCCTGGACGACGATGTGGATAACTTCGGCAATCGCGCCGACTACGTCAGCCCGTACCAGAACAAGAACAACCAGGGCCGCGGCCGCCGTCCTGGCGCGCCAGGCCAGGGCGCAGCCAACGGCAATGCGCCACGCGGCGGCGGCCAGGGTCGCACCGGCGGCGGTCAACGCAACGGTGGCGGCGCCAGCAACTCCGGCAGCCAGCCGGCCAAGCGCAGCGGTGGCTCGCGCAACGGTGCCGCGCGTGACGGCCAGGGACGTCGCGAAGAATCGCGTAACCGTCGCCCCGGTCGTGATGACCAGGCGCGCCAGGAGCCCGCGGTCCAGAACACCCGCAGCAACCAGCCGAAGATCATGCACAAGGAGTCGAAAGCCGACCGCTTCCCGACACCCGAGCAGCTCGATCAACTGCCAAGCCGCCCACGCGGCGAAAAACCGGCCTTGCTGACCCGCAATCGCTGAGTTTTCCACCGCAATGAAAAACGCCCCTGATCGGAAGATCAGGGGCGTTTTTGTTCCGCTATGCGTACGGTATGAAAAACGCCCCGGGCCGTGGGACCCGGGGCGTTTTTCTGGAGCTTCTGTAGCCGCTGCCGAGCCTGTGGCGAGGCTGCGATCGACCGGGAACCGGTCGCAGGCTTCAGGGCCATGAAGGTCCTGCGGACCTTGTCGCAGCCTCGCGGGCTCGGCAGCGGCTACAGGCGAAGCATTACTTTGCTTTCACACCTTCGAAGGTGATGTACAGCTGAACGGTGTCGGACTGTGGACCAACATCCATGCCGTCCTTGTTGAACTCTTTACGGCTGATGCTGGTGGTGCCTTCAAAACCTGCACGGTAGCCACCCCATGGATCCTTGCCTTCACCCAGGAAGGTGGCCTTGACCACGATAGGCTTGGTCACGCCGTGGAAAGTCAGGTCGCCAGCCACGTCAGCGGTCAGCTTGCCATCAGCATTCTTGCCAGTTGGCTTGACGCTGGTGGACACGAACTTCGCATCAGGGAATTTGCCCGATTCCAGGAAGTCCTTGCTGTTGACGTGCTTGTCACGCTCGGCGTGGTTGGTGAACACGCTGGCGGTGCGCACATTGACTTCGATCTTGGCGTCTTCAGGCTTGGCCGCGTCGAAGCTGAACTTGCCGTCCAGGTCCTTGAAGGTACCGGTGATGAAGCTGTAGCCCAGGTGGCTGATCTTGAAGTCGACGAAGGCGTGCTGGCCTTCCTTGTCGATCACGTAGTCGGCGGCCATCGCCTGGCCGGCGGACAGCAGGGCAGAACCGATTGCCAGAGCGGCGAGAGTCTTTTTCAACATGCTTCCTATTCCTTTTGAGTCGAGGTTGAACATCAGGCTTTGCGCCCCAGCATACGAGTCAGGGTCGCGTCACGATCGATAAAGTGGTGTTTCAGCGCGGCCAGCCCATGCAGCCCGGCGAAAATCACCAGGGCCCAGGCCAGGTACAGGTGCACCTCGCCAGCCACGTCCGCCTGGTCCGGAAGACCGGAAACCAGGGCAGGAACTTCAAACAGACCGAACACCGGGATCCCGACACCGTCTGCGGTGGAAATCAGGTAACCGGCAATCATCACAGCGAACAGGCTGAGATACAGAAAGGCATGGCCGAAAACTGCGCCCAGGCGCGTCAGGCGACCGTGGCTGGCCGGTGCGGGCGGCGGCGGGCTGACGAAGCGCCACAGCACCCGCAGCAGCATGACCGCGAACAGCGTCAGGCCGATGCTTTTGTGCAGGTCCGGCGCGTCTTTGCGCCATGCACTGTAGTAATCCAGGCCCACCATCCACAGGCCCAGCGCGAACAATCCGAAGACTACCAGCGCCACACTCCAGTGCAGGAAAATGCTGACCGCGCCATAGCGCGAAGAAGAATTGCGTAGCTGCATCACTTAAATCCTGTAAGAACTGCTGCCCAAGACTATCGATTTAACTATCGGATTAAAGCGGAAATTTTCGCTTTGAAATATCGAGAAATACGATGTTGATCGTACGAACAGTAAATTAACCAAGCGTTAAGGTCTACGTGGGGCAAACGTGACAGAGCGTTCCACCACCGCGTCCAATTCGTTCGCACCCTTGCAATGGGTTGTGACGCCGCCTGGCATTGCATAGGCTTGCGCGATTGTTTGCCGGCATACCCCGCCACCGTTTCCTGGAGACTGAACATGGGCCTCAACCACCAGTGGATGCAACGCGACCTCGCGGTGTTATGGCATCCCTGCACCCAGATGAAAGACCACGAACAGCTGCCGCTGATCCCGATCAAGCGCGGCGAAGGCGTGTGGCTGGAGGACTTCGAAGGCAAGCGCTACCTCGACGCCGTCAGTTCCTGGTGGGTCAATGTGTTCGGCCATGCCAACCCGCGCATCAACCAGCGCATCAAGGATCAGGTCGATCAACTGGAACACGTGATCCTCGCCGGCTTCAGCCATCAGCCGGTGATCGAGTTGTCCGAGCGCCTGGTGAACATCACCCCCGAGGGCCTGACCCGCTGCTTCTACGCCGACAACGGTTCGTCGTGCATCGAAGTGGCGCTGAAGATGAGCTTCCACTACTGGTTCAACCGCGGCCAGCCAGGCAAGAAACGCTTCGTCACCCTGACCAACAGCTACCACGGCGAGACCATCGCCGCGATGTCGGTGGGCGATGTGCCGCTGTTCACCGAAACCTACAAGGCGCTGCTGCTGGACACCCTCAAGGTGCCGAGCCCGGATTGCTACCTGCGTCCCGAAGGCATGAGCTGGGAAGAGCACTCGCGCAACATGTTCGCGGCCATGGAGCAGACCCTGGCCGAACACCACGAGAGCGTCGCCGCGGTGATCGTCGAGCCGCTGATCCAGGGCGCCGGCGGCATGCGCATGTACCACCCGGTGTACCTCAAGCTGCTGCGCGAGGCCTGCGATCGCTACGGCGTGCACCTGATCCACGACGAGATCGCCGTCGGCTTCGGCCGCACCGGCACGATGTTCGCCTGCGAACAGGCCGGCATCCGCCCGGACTTCCTCTGCCTGTCCAAAGCCCTGACCGGCGGCTACCTGCCGCTGGCCGCGTGCCTGACCACGGACGAGGTGTACAGCGCTTTCTACGACGACTACCCGACCCTGCGCGCGTTTCTGCATTCGCACAGCTACACCGGCAATCCACTGGCCTGCGCGGCGGCGCTGGCGACCCTGGACATCTTCGAGCAGGACCAGGTCGTCGAGAGCAACAAAGCCCTGGCCCAGCGCATGGCCAGCGCCACCGCACACCTGGCGGACCACCCGCACGTTGCCGAAGTGCGCCAGACCGGCATGGTCCTGGCCATCGAGATGGTCCGGGACAAGGCCAGCAAGACCGCCTACCCCTGGCAGGAACGCCGTGGCCTGAAAGTCTTCCAGCACGCCCTGGAGCGTGGTGCCCTGCTGCGCCCCCTGGGCAGCGTGGTGTACTTCCTGCCGCCCTATGTGATTACCCCGGAGCAGATCGACTTCCTCGCCGAGGTCGCCAGCGAAGGCATCGATATCGCCACCAGCGACAAGCTCAGCGTCGCCGTTCCCGAAGATTTCCACCCGGGCTTCCGCGATCCGGGCTGATGCCCCGCCAACCGGCCTGCTCCGCGCTGGAGCGGGTCGCCTCGCGACGCACCGATTGACCAGCCTTTTTCCCAGAGAACCACCATGAGACTGTCCCGCTTCTTTATCGACGCCCCCCTGAGCCTCGGCGAACACGAACTGCCGGAGGCCCAGGCCCACTACATCGGGCGCGTGCTGCGCATGGCCGAAGGCGATGCGCTGCAACTGTTCGACGGTTCGGGCCACGAATTTCGCGGCACGCTGCTGGAAGTCGGCAAGAAACGCGTGGTGGTCCGGCTCGACGAAAGCTTCGCCGGGCAGGTCGAGTCGCCGCTACAGATCCACCTCGGCCAGGGCCTGTCCCGGGGCGAGCGCATGGACTGGGCGATTCAGAAAGCCACTGAACTGGGGGTGAACGACATTACCCCGATTTTCAGCGAACGCTGCGAAGTGCGTCTGAAGGACGAACGCGCCGACAAGCGCCTGGCCCACTGGCGCCAGGTGGCCATCAGCGCCTGCGAGCAATGCGGGCGCTCGCGGGTGCCGGTGATTCATCCGCCGGTGTTGCTGGCCGACTGGATCAAGCAGACCCAGGCCGACCTCAAGCTGGTGCTGCACCCGGTGGCCGAGCCGCTGGAGAGCCATGCCAAGCCTGCGACCCTGGCATTCCTGATCGGGCCGGAAGGCGGCTTGTCCGACGCCGAAGTGGCCCAGGCCCAGGACGCGGGCTTTTTGCCGGCGCGCCTCGGCCCACGGGTACTGCGCACCGAAACCGCGCCAGTGGTGGCGCTGGCGGTGGCGCAGCAGCTCTGGGGCGATTTCTGACCCACATCTGTCTCTGTAGGAGCAAGCGGGCGGCGATCCGACTTGCTCGCGAAGCATTTCACCTGACACTCCGCGGCGCAGCCATCGCCAGCAAGCTTGGCTCCTACAGAAGCCGACCAGCCGCAACCTCGCTTCTGTAGGAGCGAGGCTTGCCCGCGAGGCGTTTTGCCTGACCCACCGCGGTGCTGGCCATCGCCGGCAAGCCTGGCTCCTACAGAAGCGCAAGCGACCTAACTACTCCACCGGATCGCTCACTGGCTTGGCGATGATCGCCTTCAGCTCGCTGGTCATCGGGAATTCCAGGTTCAGGCCCTTGGGCGGAATCGGCTGCTCGAACCAGCGCTGGTAGATGCCGTTGATCTCCCCTGAGCGGTACAGGTCGGCCAGGGTGGCGTTCACCAGTTCGAGGAACTGCGGGTCGTCCTTGCGCACCATGCAGCTGTAGATTTCCCGTGACTGCTCCTCGCCCACCACCACCCAGTTGTGCGGATCGCGGGCCTTGGCCCGTTCGCCGTAGAGCAGCGCGTCATCCATGTAGAACGCCGCGGCGCGACCGGATTGCAGCATCTGGAAGGCTTCGCCGTGGTCCTTGGCGCTGATCACGAACATGTCGATCTTGTGCTCGACGTTGTAGCTCTTGAGGAAACGTTCGTTGGTGGTGCCGGCGGTGGTCACCACGTTCTTGCCGCGCAGGTCGGCAAAGCTCTTGATCCCGCTGTCCTTGGCGGTCAGCAACTGGCCTTTGACGTAGATGAAACCGTAGGAAAACGCCACCTGCTTCTGCCGTTCGGCGGTGACCCCGGTGGAGCCGCACTCCAGGTCCACGGTGCCGTTCTGCACCAGCGGGATACGGGTCTGCGAGGTCACCAGGTTGTACTTCACCGCCAGGTGCGGCAGCGCCAGCTGTTGGCGGATGCGCTCGACCACCTTGTTCGCCAGGTCCACCGAATAGCCCATCGGCTTGCCGCTGCTGTCGCCCACATAGGAAAACGGCACCGACGCATCGCGATAACCCAGGGTAATACTGCCGGCATTGGCGATCTTGCCCAGGGTGCCGGTCAGCGGCGCCTCGCTGGCGTACAGCGGGGAGCCGAGCAACAGGCCGAGGGCGCAGCCGAGCAACGTGATTTTTTGCATTGTTATTCTCCGTTGTGGGTGAAGGCGTTAGCGGCGAGCCGCGATGACAGTGATTTCCACCAGGATTTCCGGGCGCGCCAGCGCGGCCTGCACCGTGGTACGGCTCGGCGCCTGCCCCGGGGACAACCAGGCCGACCACACCTCGTTCATCGCCGCGAAGTCGCGCTGGATGTCTTTCAGGTAGATGGTCGCGCTCAGCAGATGATCCTTGTCGCTGCCGGCCTCGGCCAGCAAGGCGTCGATCTTGGCCAGCACTTCGCGGGTCTGGCCGCTGGCATCCAGGGCCGCGCCCGGTACCTGGCCGGAGAGGAACAGCAGATCGGCGAAGCTCACCACGCCGCTGAGACGGTCGTTGCTGTGAAGACGCTGGATAGTCATGGAACAACTCCTTGTAGGTTGAAGAGTTCAGGCGGCATGGGGCGCGAGCCCCTGCATGTCGATGGAAGTACGGCGCTGGCCGAGCAGTTCGGCCAGCAGTTGCCCGCTGCCACAGGCCAGGGTGAAGCCCAGGGCGCCATGGCCCAGGTTGAGCCACAGGTTGCGGTAGCCGGTGGCGCCGATCAGCGGCACGCCGCTAGGGGTCGCCGGGCGCATGCCGGCCCATTCGACGGCGGCATCGTAATCGCCGGCATGGGCGAAGGTTTCCCGCGCCTGGCGCTGCATCAGCGCTAGTCTTTTCGGGTCCAGGGCCGGGTCGAAGCCGACGATATCGACCATGGCCGCCACCCGCAGCTGCTGGCCGATCCGCGCGTAGACGATCTTGCGGTTGTAATCGGTGATGCTGATCTCCGGCGCCCGGTGTTGCGCGCCGATCGGCACGCTGAGGCTGTAGCCCTTGAGCGGGTACAGCGGCAGCTTGAGCCCGGGCAGCGCCAGTTCGCCGCTGCGATGCCCGGCGGCGAGAATCAGCTGGTCCACCGCCAGCACCTCGTCGCCCAGCTCGATGGCCCGGACCTGGCCGCCCGCCTGGCGAATCCCGGTGACCGCACGCCCCGTCAGCAGCTGGCAGCGCCCGGAGGCCCGCAGGCGCGCCACCAGTTGCTGGCAGAAGGCGTGACAGTCGGCCACCTCCTCGTCCGGGGTAAAGATGCCGCCGACAAAGGGCGCGCCGCCGAGGGCCGGTTCCAGCTGCACGCACTCGGCGGCGGACAGCACCTGCTGCTGGCGCGGATCGGCCAGGCCGTGGCGCGCGTGCTCGAAACTGGCGGTTTCACGGAAGGTCACCAGCTTGCCGTTGCGCCGCCAGTGGAAACCGTCGAGCCCATCGTCGTCGCGCCAGCGCTGCAAGGTGGCCTGGCTCAACAGCGCCAGGCGCAGCAGGTGCGCGCCGTTGCGCCGGTTCACCGAGCCGCGGCAGGCCGCCAGGAACCCGGCCATCCAGCGCCATTGGGCCGGGTCCAGGCGCGGGCGCAGTTTCAGCGGCGAGTCGCCGCGCAGCATCCAGCCCAGGGCCTGCCAGGGCACGCCGGCGTCGGCCAGCGGCGCCACGTAGCGGTACGACAGCTGGCCGCCGTTGGCGAAGCTGGTCTGGCTGGCGAAGGCGTCCCGTGCCTCCACCAGGCTGACGTCGAACCCCTCGCGAACCAGGGCGTAGGCGCTGGCCAGGCCGATGACCCCGCCGCCGATGATGCAAACCCGCTGTGCCATGTCAGTCCTTAATCCCTCGTTGAGCGGGCTTCAGGTTAGGGCCAGGTGACAGGCGCGGGACAATGAATAAAGATGGTCCACCCATAAACAAAGGTTATGGACTTGCCATGCGACTGCGCCATATCGAGATTTTCCAGGCCATCCGCCAGACCGGTTCGATCAGCGGCGCGGCGCAATTGCTGCACGTTTCCCAGCCGGCGGTGACCAAGGTGTTGCAACACGCCGAACAGCAGCTGGGCTTCCCGCTGTTCCTGCGGGTCAAGGGCAAGCTGCAGGCCACCCCGGAGGCCCTGGAGCTGGAGCGCGAGGTCGACAAGGTCAGCGAAAGCCTGCAAGGGGTGCGGCGCCTGGCCCAGAGCCTGCGCCGCGAACCGGGCCACAGCCTGCGCATCGGCGCCACCCCGGCGCTGGCCCTGTCGCTGCTGCCGCCGGCCATCAGCGAATGGACCCGGCGCTACCCGGATATCCTCTGCGAGCTGTCCAGCGCCCACAGCCGCGAACTGGTGCAGAACCTGCTGATGCGCGAGATCGACGTCGCCCTGACCCTGCAACGCCCGGATCACCCGGGGCTGACCGCCCAGGCCCTGGCCAGCGGGGTGCTGGTGGCGCTGGCGCCGCTGGATTACTGGCCCCTGGCGGCCCGGGGCACGCCGCTGTCCTTGCTGGAACTGGCGGGCGCGCCGTTGATCGGCCTGTCCAGCGCCGACCCGCTGGCGGCGAAACTCGACGGTTACCTGAAAGCCGTGGAGCCGGCGCCGCGGGTCAGCATCGCGGTGCAGACCTATTCCCTGGCCCGCGCCATGGTCGAATCCGGCGCCGGGCTGGCGGTGATCGATCCGTTCACCGCCCTCGGCGCCTCGCCCGCCAGCACCGCGATCCGCCCGCTGACGCCGGCGCTGCCGATCACCCTGTACGCCGTGACCCGCGCCGCGGAGGCGCTGCCGCATACCTTGCGTAGCCTGCTGGAGATTTTTGGTGGGCGGGCGCAGGAGCAGTTGGATCGGTTGATGACCGGGGATTGAGGCAGCCTGTCAGGACGCCATCGCGGGCAAGCCTCGCTCCTACAGGGATGTACGCTACCCGTTGTAGGAGCGAGGCTTGCCCGCGATGAACGATGATGCGGTCGCTCGTCACAACACGTAAAACAAGATCGCCACGAAGTGCAGCAAACTGCCGGCGATCACGAACAGGTGCCAGATCCCATGGGCATGGCGCAAACGGCTGTCCAGGGCAAAGAAGATAATGCCGACGGTGTAGAGCACCCCGCCCGCCGCCAGCCAGATGAAACCGGCGATGCCCAGGGCCGCCAGCAGCGGCTTGACCGCCACCAGCACGATCCAGCCCATCACCGCATAGATCACGATGGACAGGATCCGCGCCTCGGAGCGCGGCTTGATCTCCTGCAGGATGCCGATCAGCGCCAGCCCCCAGACGATGCCGAACAGCGTCCAGCCCCAGGGTCCGCGCAGGGTCACCAGGCAGAACGGCGTATAGCTGCCGGCGATCAGCAGGTAGATGGAGAAGTGATCGACTTTCTGCATGATGTTTTTCGCCCGCCCGCGCACGCTGTGGTAGACGGTCGAGACGCTGTACAACACCAGCAGGGTGAAGCCGTAGATGGCGACGCTGACGATTTTCCATGGGCTGCCGTCAAGGCTGGCCAGCACCACCAGCCAGATTCCCCCGACAAGTGCCGCCACCGCACCGACCAGGTGCGTCCAGGCGTTGAGTCTTTCCCCGTGATACATGTACCCCTCACCTCCCAAGGCGAAAAATCTGCGCAAGGCGCGAAGCTGTAGCCTGCAAGCGCAATGTTTCCGAATAAGGTATGGACGAAAAAACCTCCAGCCAAGTCATGGCTCGACAGGCACAATCGGTGCATTCGAAAAAGAGTGCCGACCATGCTGATCGATGAAGAACTGACCCTGAAGAAGCTCGAGGTGTTCCTCGCGTTCATGCGCACCGGCAACCTGGCCCGCGCCGCCGCCGAGTTGCAGACCAGCAATGTCAGCGTGCACCGGGCCATTCACTCCCTGGAAAGCGCCCTGCGCTGCCCGCTGTTCAAGCATGAAGGACGCAACCTGACCCCGCTGGAAAGCGCCTTCGTCCTCGAAGAGCGGGCGCAGAAACTGATCCAGGACGTGGTCGAAAGCGTGCGCCTGACCCGCGAAGCCGCGGGTTTCTCGGCGGAGCGCTTCAAGCTCGGCTCGCTCTATTCATTGACGGTGAAGACCGTGCCGCAGCTGATCATGGGCTTGAAGCTGCGCCGCAGCGAGCTGAACATCGACCTGATCCTGGGCTCCAACATCGACCTGCTGTACAAGCTCAAGAACATGGAAGTTGACGCCATCCTGGTGTCGCTGGACGACAGCGTCAGCGACCCGGACTGCGAACAGATCCCGCTGTTCTCCGACGATATCTTCCTCGCCACGCCCGCCGATTCGCCGTTCGCCCAACAGGCCGAGGTCGACCTCAGCGATGTGCGCGACGCGACCTTCATCACCCTCACCCAGGGCTTCGCCACCCACCAGGACGGTGTGCGAGTGTTCAAGCAGGCGGGGTTCGAGCCGAAGGTGGCGATGCAGGTCAACGACATCTTCACCCTGCTGAGCATGGTCAGCTCGGGGGTGGGTTATGCCCTGTTGCCGGGAAGGATCGCCGCGGTGTACGAAAACCGCGTGAAGCTGATTGCGCTGCAGCCGCGCTACCGGCTGCAACAGCATATCGGCGTGGTGTTTCTCAAGGCCAAGGAACGCGATCCGAACCTGCTGGCGTTGTTGGCGGAGTGCCGGATGTATTCGCGGGGGTCATAAGACGCTATCGCGGGCAAGTCGGATCGCCGCCCGCTCGCTCCTACAGGTTTTGCGTGATTCTGTAGGAGCGGAGCTTGCCCGCGATGGCGTCATATCAGCCAACCAACCCGCGCACGATAAAAAACAGCAACGAAGGCCCCAACAGGCAACCCAACCCGGTATGGAAGGTCGCGGTCAGCGCGCCATAAGGCACCAGGCGCCGGTCGGTCGCCGCCAGGCCCGCGGTCACCCCGCTGACGGTGCCCGCCAGGCCACCGAAGACCATCGCCGAACGCGGATTGTCCAGGCCCATCCAGCGCGCCGCCATGGGCGTGCCGACCATCACCAGGATCGCCTTGATCAGCCCCGTGGCGATGGACAGCGCCACCACATCGGAACTGGCGCCGATCGCCGCCCCGGTCACCGGCCCGACGATGTAGGTCACCGCGCCGGCGCCGATGGTGGTCATGCTCACCGCATCGCGATAGCCGAAGGCCCAGGCGATGCTTGCGCCGACAATGAACGGCAGCACCGTCCCCAGCAGCAACGCGATGGCGCCGATCATCCCGGCCTTGCGCGCCTCGGTGGCCTGCACTTCGAAGGCCGTGGCGACAATCGCGAAATCGCGCAGCATGGCGCCGCCCATCAGGCCGATGCCGGAGAACAGCGTCAGGTCCGCCAGGCCCTTTTGCCCGCCGGTGAGCGTGCCACCGACCCAGGCCAGCACCAGCCCGATGACGATGGCGATGGCCGAGCCGTGTACCCGGCCAAAGGTCAGGTGCCTGGACAGCAGCACCGAGACCCACATGATTACGCCGACGAAGGCGAAGGCCGTGACCAGGCCATTGTGTTCCAGGCCTTTCTCGATCAGATCCCACATATCAGCGTCCCCCGGCCGGAGTGGCGCCGGGCGCCGCTGTTTGCGGCTCGTCCGGCAACGGTTCGCCTTTGTGGGTACGACTGATCAGGGCAATGGTGCCGCCGCACAGCAGCACCGAGCCGATGGCCGCCAGCACCGCCACCGGGCCGCCGTGCAAGGCGGTGACCACGTTCTGTTGCGCGGCCATGGCCACCACCACCGGGATGTACATGGCGCCCCAGAAGCCGACGCCCATCTCGCAATCCTTGGTCATGCCACCGTGCCGGTGCATCCACAGGCGCGCGCAGATCAGCAGGATCATGGCGATGCCGACCCCGCCGACGTTGGATTTGACGCCCAGCAACACGCCGAGCAGGTCACCGATAATCACCCCTGCCAGCGTACAGATCGCCAGCAGCGCCACACCGTAGATAATCATTGTTGTTGTCCTCAAAGTGCATCGTCGAAGTTGTTGTTCTTGTGCTTCGCAAGCTTGAGCCGGTGTCTAGGGTTGGCGGTCTACCTCCTCACGCAACAGCGCTTGCAGGGTGTCGAGCCGGGCACCGTCGCAGGCAATCACGGTGCCTTGCTCGAACACCCGGCGCGCCAGGGCCGTCAGCACCGCCCCGGGCGGCAGTTCGATCTGCAGCCGCACGCCGCGCTCGTAGGCGCTTTGCACGGTGCCGCGCCAGTCCACCACCCGGCACATGTTGAAGGCCAGGTCGTCGCGCAACTGCTCCGGCGTACGCAGCGGCCGCGCACGGCTGCCGCTCAGGTAACCCAGGCGCGGCGGTTGTAGCGCCACCTGGGAAAACGCCTGCGCCAGGGCCCGGGCTGGCGCCTCCAGCAGCGGGCAATGGGACGGCACGCTGACCGCCAGGCGCTTGGCGACCCCGACCCCACAGCCCCGGGCCAGCTCGGCAACCCGGGCCATGGCGGCGTCGCTGCCGGCGATCACCACCTGGTTGTCGGCATTGATATTGGCCAGGTACACCGGCTGCTCCGGGCTATGTACCTGGGCCAGCAAAGCCTCCACCGTCGCCAGTTCCAGGCCGAGGATCGCGGTCATCCCGTAACCCTGGGGATAGGCTTGCTGCATTAGCTCGCCGCGCAGGCTGACCAGACGCAGCGCATCGCCGAACGCCAGGGCCCCGGCCACCACCGCCGCGGGGTAGGCGCCAATCGACAGGCCCGCCACGTAATCCGCCCCCGGCCCCTGTTCCAGCAGCACCCGGGCATGAACCACGCCGGCGATCAGCAGGCACAGCTGCACGGCGCGGGTGCTGGCCAGGGCCTCGGGCGTGTCCAGGGTCAGGACGTCCTCGCCCAGCACCTCGCTGGCCTGTTGCAGGCAGGCATCCGCCACAGCGCTCTGGGGCAGGCGATGCAGCATCCCCGGCTGCTGCGCGCCCTGGCCCGGGAATACCAGCAGGCTGCTCACGCCACCTGCTCCAATGGCTGCCACGGATCGCTGACCAGCCGCGCGCCGCTGGCACTTTTCAGCAGCACCCGGGCCGAGGCCCCGGCCCACTCGCGCAGGGCCACGGCGCCATGAGGCGTCTGCAATTGCATATCCACCGGGCAAATGCCGGTATCGAGCAGCGCCAGCAACGCCCGGGCCTGTTCCCGGTTCATGGGCTGTTCAGTGCGCAGGATCAGGTCCAGGTCGCTGTGTCGATGCAAGGCCGGCACACCGCTGGCCAGCTCGAACCCGGCGCTGCCGCTGACGCCCCAGGCCCAGCCACAGGCGTCCAGCGGCCCGCGCAACTCGGCCAATGCCTGAAGGGCTGGCCAGGCATGATCCGACTCGGCGTGACGCAGGTCCTCCGGTCGCACCCGGCGTTCGATGGCTGCCAGCGTCATCAGCGTTGCATAACGTTGTTCACGTTGTTGTCCACGCACGCCTACCGCCACCTGCCCCGCCGCGGTCAGCGCGCGGCGCACCACCACCGGCTGCCCCGCGGCCATGGCCGCCACTGCCCAGGCCGGGGCATCGGCGGGTAATTGCCGCGGGGTCAGGCCCCACAGCAGGTCGTGGGGCAACAAGGCATCGTTCACGGCGCTCACCATTGCTCGCGCAACAGCTGGCGGACCCGGCTGGACGCGCCGCGATTGCTGGCGCCCAGACGGCCCGACAGGTCGCGGCCATGCGCCCGCGCATCGGCAATCGCCTGCTCCAGGCATTGCCGTACCCGCGCCAGATCGTCCGCGCCGGGCTGCTCGATCTGGCTGACCTCCAGGGTCTCCCAGAGCAGGCCGAGGCTGGCATAGCTGTCGATGTCATAGGCCATGGGCGGCACGCTGGCGGCCAGGGCCTCCAGTTCCTCGACGCTGCGCAGGGTGACCCGCGCCGCCGAGGCCTTGCCCATGGCATGCACCATCACCCCCGGATCGCGCAGGGCGATCAGGCGGTTGGCCTGGTAACCGTGGGCCAGGAAGGCCCCGGACATGGCCTTGCCCACCAGCAGGCCGATCACCGGGTGCCCGGCCAGCCGGGCCCGGGCGTAACTGTCGGCAGCCGCGGCCAGGGCCTGGTGGATGCCCAACGCTTCCTCGCGCCGCCCATAGGCCTGGCTTGGCACGTCGACAATGGCGATCAGCGCGCGTTTGACGCTCTGCTCGCGGTCGGCCTCGATCGCCTCGTCCACCGCCTTGGCCAGGCCCCAGCCTTCCAGCAGGCCGACCTCGCCGTTGCGCGCCCGCACGAAGGGGTTTTCAGGGTCGGCGACCACGGCGATAAAACGCACCGGCTGCTGCGCCAGCACGGCATCCGCCACCTTCAGCGACGCCGGCAAACCGGTCACCGGGGCAGCCCCCGCGCTCAGGGCGTGGAACCAGTTCAGGCCCCTCAGGGAATAAGCACTCATCAGTGGTCTCCTCGATACAGCTGGCGAACCGTCGCCGGGTCGATCTGTGGGCGGCTGTCCAGCCGCGACAGGCATTGCAGGTAGCGTTCGGCCTGGCGGCTGCGCTGTGCGGTGGGCAGCCCCTGGGCCAGCAGCTCGCCGAGCTGCTGGCGGATCTGCGCCACGTCGTCGGCCACATAACGGTCCGCCAGGCCGCTGGCGAAGCGCTGCTCGCCGCCGGTCAGGCTCCAGATGAAAGGCCGGTCGCGGGAGTCGTATTCCTCAAGGCCCGCTTCCTGCTCGATCACCTGCGGGCCATTGAGGCCCAGCCGCGCCTCCTGGGTCACCAGCAGCGAACTGCACAGCCCGGCGGCAATCGACATGCCGCCAAAACAACCGACGCTGCCGGCGACGATGCCGATCACCGGCTGGTACTGGCGCAAGTCGACGATCGCCGCGTGAATGTCGGCAATCGCCGCCAGCCCGAGATTGGCCTCCTGCAGGCGCACGCCGCCGGTTTCCAGCAGCAATACCGCACGGGTCGCAATGCCCTTGCGGTTGTCCTCGGCCGCCAGTTCCAGGGCGCCGGCGATCTTCGCCCCGCCGACCTCGCCGAGGCTGCCGCCCTGGAACGCGCCTTCGATGGCGGCGATCACCACCGGCAGGCCGTCGATGCTGCCTTTGCCGATCACCACGCCGTCATCGGCCTGGGGCACCACGCCCTGACGCGCCAGCCACGGCGACATGACGCGCTGGAAGGGGTCGAGCAATTCGCGAAAGCTGCCGGCGTCGAGCAGGGCCCTGGCGCGCTGCCGGGCGCCGAGCTCGACGAAGCTGTGCTTATTGAGCAAACGGGCGCTGTCAGTCATGGCCGATCTCCTCGAAACCTTGCTCCAGGCGCAGGCGCACCACGCCGGGGGTGGCGCCGAAATCATGGATGTCGATACTCAGCGCCGGCGGCGTCTGGCCGTCGAACATGCGCTCGAACAGGTGTTGCCAGCGCGAGGCGCTGCCGTTGACCGAAGTCTGCACCTGGATGCTCAGCTTGCCGGGCTGCCCGGGCTCGAGCAGCACTTCCAGATCGCCCGAGCCGACACAGCCCACCAGCGCCCGGCCCCGGGCGGGTTGCCCGGCGGGAAATTCGAAAGACAAGGTTTCCATCACACTGCTCCCTGGGTAAAGGCGGCGCCGGAGGCGATCCGGTCGATCAGCAGGCAGGCCGCGAGCAAGTCCGCGGCGCCACCGGGCGAGGCGTTCAAGGCCACTAGTTGTTGGTCCAGCTCGTGCAACCGGCGACGCCCGGACAGGCTGGCGCTACCGCCGGCCTCAAGTACTGCCTGGGCGCCCTGCTGCATGGCCTGCAAACCTTCCTCACCGGCGCGATATAAAACGCAGGTGTCGGCCAGGCCGCTCATGATCGCCAGCAGCGCATCGAGCCGGGCGTTCTGTTCGCCATGCCCCTGGGCACGGCTGCGCTGGAGTTGCGGCAGGCCCCGTTGCAGCACCGCCGGAAAGCCCAACTGGGCTTCTTCGCGCGCACCGCGCACGCCATAGCGCAGCGCCACTTGTGCGCCGTGGCTGAGGGGCCGTGGCGCGTAGCGATCGTCCAGCAGCGCCAGGCGCGCGGCCCGCAGGCAGAGGGCGCCGGCGCTGTTGGCGTGAGGCTCCAGGGCGGCGGCGGCCACCAGCAGGCCCAGGGCCCAGATCGCCCCACGATGGGTGTTCACGCCGTGGGTGGTGGCGAGCATCGCCGCTTCGCCGTCACGGCCGATGCGCCCCAGGGCTTCGCGCAGGGGCAGGCCAATGGCGCCGGCCTCGCTGGCAGCCTCGGCCATTTCCTTGAACGCCGGCCACAACGACAGCGCCGAGGCATGCATCAGCCCCAGGTGCAGGTCGCTGTGGGCGCCATTGCCACGGCGGTCGACCAGGGCCGGTTTCGGCGACAGGTCCGCCTCATCGATCAGCGCATCCACCGCCAGGTCCGCCAGGCGCTCGGCCAGGCTCAGGGATTGTGTTTGCAGGTTGAAGGCGTGCATTTACCAGCTCCTGAACTTGGCGGGCGGGTTGTACAGGCCACCCGACCACTCCACCAGGTCGGCGACGCTTTTCGCCGCCAGCAGCTCGCGGGTCGCGTCGGTGCGGCGGATGCCGAGGTCTTCGGGCAAGGCGATCAACCCTTCGCGACGCATGCGCGCGGTGTCCTTGGGGTTGTGGCGCAGGCCGATGGCGGTCACCCCGGCCACCGCCGCGATCATCGCCTGGCGCTCTTCCAGGGAGCGCGCCTTGTACAGGTAGGCAATGCCCTCTTCGGTCAGCAGGTGGGTGACGTCGTCGCCGTAGATCATGATCGGCGCCAGCGGCATGCCGCTTTTCTTCGCCACTTCCACCGCGTCCAGGGTTTCGACGAAGGTCGGTTTGCCGCCCTCCTGGAAGGTCTCGACCATCTGCACCACCAGTTTCTTGCCGCGTTCGAGCATCGGTTGCGGCGCGTCGTCGTGGCGCATGTCGAGCCAGGCCGGGGTGCCGTGGCGCCGGCCACGCGGGTCGTGGCCCATGTTCGGCGCACCGCCGAAGCCGGCCAGGCGGCCGCGGGTCACGGTGGAGGAATGACCATCGCCATCGACCTGCAAGGTCGCGCCGATAAACAGGTCCACCGCGTACTGCCCGGCCAGTTGGCAGAACATCCGGTTCGAGCGCAGCGAACCGTCGCGCCCGGTGAAGAACACGTCCGGCCGCGCGGCGATGTACTGCTCCATGCCCAGTTCGGTGCCGAAGCAATGCACGCTGTCCACCCAACCGCTTTCGATAGCCGGGATCAGGGTCGGATGGGGGTTGAGGGTCCAGTTGCGGCAGATCTTGCCTTTCAGGCCCAGGGATTCGCCGTAGGTCGGCAGGATCAGCTCGATGGCCGCGGTGTTGAAGCCGATGCCGTGGTTCAGCGACTGGACGCTGTGTTTCTCGTAGATGCCGCGGATCGCCATCATCGCCATCAGCACGTGCACCGGCTTGATATGGCGCGGGTCGCGGGTGAACAGCGGCTCGATGTAGAACGGCTTGTCGGCCACCACCACGAAATCGACCCAGGACGCCGGGATATCCACCCGCGGCAACTCGCTGACATCGTCCACCAGCTGGTTGACCTGGACGATGACGATGCCGTCGCTGAACGCCGCCGGCTCGATCAGTGCCGGGGTGTCCTCGGTGCTCGGCCCGGTATAGATGTTGCCGGCGCGGTCGGCCATGAAGCCGGCCGAGAGCACCACGTTGGGGATCAGGTCCACCACCAGCCGCGCGTAGAGCTCGATGTAGGTGTGGATCGCGCCGATTTCCAGCAGGCCGTCTTCCAGCAACTGGCTGATGCGCAGGCTCTGGGTGCCGGCGAAAGAGAAGTCGAGCTTGCGCGCGATGCCGCGTTCGAACAGGTCCAGATGCTCCGAACGCCCGACGCTGGGCATGATCATGTGCAGGTCATGCAGCTTGCCCGGGTCGGCCTTGGCCAGGGAGCGAGACAGAAAGTCCGCCTGCTTCTGGTTGTTGCCCTCCAGCACCACACGGTCGCCGGGCAGGATCAACGCCTCCAGCGCCGCGACAATCTTGTCGGTGGGCAACACAGCGCCATCGGCGAGCCCCCGCACCTGTTCAAGCCGCCGCTGCTTCTCACTGCGCCGCCGCGTCCAGCGCGAGTCGGGGGATAGTCTTGTTGTCATGTCCACTCCACGGGTTCGCTGTCGTGGCAGCTACCTTAGGAGCGCAGGAGGCAAGGCATCAATCAAGCAGAGTGGCGGATCGTTACGGTCAGGGTAATGATCGAAGGGCGCAGGGCCGTTCCTATGCCCCCCTGTAGCCGCTGCCGAGCCCTGGCGAGGCTGCGATAGGACCGAAGGTCCTCCTGCGGTTTCGAGATCCCTGCGCCTGCTGCGCAGTCGATCGCAGCCTCGCTAAGGCTCGACAGCGGCTACAGGTGCCGCGGCTGAGGCGGGGCAAGGCCTTTTGGGTAACGATCAGTTCTTCGGAAAGGCCTAGGACAACCCCGCCTTCACCAGCATCTCCTCCAACCCCAGCAAATCCGGCACCTTCGCCACCTGCTCCCCCACCTGCACCGCCGCTTTCTCCAGCGGTGCCAATGGCACATCGACGTAGCTGAGCTGGCTGTCGAGCCGGCAGGAGCGCGGGATGCCCTGGATTACCAGGGCGATGAACTTGAGGCGTTCGCGGCCGCCCAGGGTGTTGAGCACGACGATGCGCGCGCGTTCGCCGATGGCCAGGGGCTGGCCGCAGGCGGCCTCGAAGCTGATCAGCGGCAGCTGGCGGTCACGCCAGGCGACCGCGCGCAGGTACCAGGGCGGCGCGTCGCTGGCGGGTTCGCCGCGCTGGTAGTCGATCAGCTCGGCGACGGCGACATTGGGCAGGATCAGGGTGCGGTCGGCCAGGGGCAGCAGCAGCCCGGTGAGGAAGCTGGCGCGGTAGTCATGCATGGGGTCTGCTCCACTGGGCGATGCTCTCCAGCAGCACCGACTCCTGGTAAGGCTTGCCGAGGTAATCGTTGACGCCGATGGCCATCGCCCGGTCGCGGTGTTTCTGCCCGGTGCGCGAGGTGATCATGATGATCGGCAACTGCCGCAGGCGCGGGTCGGCGCGCACCTGCTGCGCCACCTCGAAACCGTCCATGCGCGGCATTTCGATGTCCAGCAGCATCAGGTCCGGGGTGTGCTCCTGCAGCAGCGCCATGGCGTCGACCCCGTCCTTGGCGGTCAGCACGTTCATGCCGTGGCGCTCCAGCAGGCGGCTGGTGACCTTGCGCACCGTCACCGAATCGTCGACCACCAGCACCAGCGGCGGCCGCAGCGGTGCGGCCTCCGCCGGCGCTTCGTCATCCACCGCCCGCGGCGCCGGTGGCCGCGCCTGCAAGGCGCGGATATGTGCCAGCAGGTCGAGAATCAGCACCACCCGGCCATCGCCGAGGATGGTCGCCCCGGACAAGCCCTGCACCGCCGCGAACTGCGGGCCCAGGCTCTTGACCACGATTTCCCGGGTGCCGGCCATGGCGTCCACTTGAACCGCGATCCGGTGTTCGTTGTAGTCCACCAGCAGTACCGGCAGCGGCAGGCTCTGGCCCAACAGTTTCGGCCGCGGCACGGTGTGCAGCAGCTCGCCGAGATAGCACAGCTCATAGCGCTGGCCGGCGTATTCGTAGTGCGGCGGATCGAGCTGGTAATAGCTTTCCAGTTCGTGGGGCACGACCCGGACGATGCCCTCGATGGTGTTCAGCGGAATCGCGTACTGCTCGTCCTGGCACTGCACCATCAGCGCCCGGTTGACCGACACGGTGAACGGCAGGCGAATGCGGAAATGCACGCCCTGCCCCGGGATCGAGTCGATGGTCATCGAGCCGCCGAGCTGGCGCACCTCTTCATGGACCACATCCATGCCGACCCCGCGCCCGGAAATCTGGGTGATCTTCTCCGCCGTGGAAAACCCCGGCTGCATGATGAATTGCAGCACGTCGCGGTCGCTGATCTCGGCGTTGGGGTCGAGCAGGCCGCGCTTGATCGCCTTGCGCCGCACCGCCTCCAGCGGCACCCCGGCGCCGTCGTCGCGCATGTCGAAGACGATATCGCCGCCTTCGTGGGACAGGTCCAGGGTGATCCGCCCCTGCTCCGGCTTGCCCGCGGCGCGGCGCACTTCGGCGGACTCCAGGCCATGGTCGACGGCGTTGCGCAGCATGTGCTCCAGGGGCGCGACCATGCGCTCCAGGACGTTGCGGTCCATCTCGCCCTCGGCATTGCCGACGCTGAACACCACGTCCTTGCCCAGCTCCTCGGCCACCTGCCGGACGATGCGCTTGAGGCGCGGCACCAGGCGCTCGAACGGCACCATGCGCGTGCGCATCAGGCCTTCCTGCAGCTCGGTGTTGACCCGCCCCTGCTGCTGCAACAGGTTCTCCGCGTCCTGGTTGCGCCGGTCCAGCGTTTCCTTGAGGTCGAGCAGGTCGGACGCCGACTCGAACAAGGCCCGCGACAGTTGCTGCAACTGCGAATGACGGTCCATCTCCAGCGGGTCGAATTCCTCGTACCCCAGGCGTTCGGCCTCGACCTGCTGGCGGCTGAGAATCCGCCCCTGGGTTTCGGTGTCCAAGCGCCGCAGCTGGTCGCGGATACGCTCGATGGTGGTCTCCATTTCGTTCAGGGCGACCCGCGCATCGTTGACCTGCTGCTCGATGCGTCCACGGAAGATCGACGTCTCCCCGGCCAGGTTGACCAGGTCGTCGAGCAGCTCGGCCGAGACCTTGACCATGTCCCCGGCCTCTGCCGGCGCCGCCGGTGGCTCGGGCTTGCCCGGCGGCGAGAGGTCCGGCAGCACCAGGGGCGGCGTTGCGGCCTGCACCGGATGGGTGAAGCCGCGGATCGCCTCGATCAGGCTCTCGGCCGGCTTGATCGGCTGTTCAGCGCGGGCGGCGTCGAGCATCTGCGCCAGCCGGTCATGGCTCTTCTGCAACAGGCCGAACAGGGCCGGCGTCGCCTGCAACAGGCCACTGGACAGGCCCTCGTAGAGAAACTCCAGCTCGTGGGCCAGGTCGCCGATCGGTGCGATTTCCACCATGCGCGCACCGCCCTTGAGGGTGTGCAGGTCGCGCAGCAGGGTTTCCACTTCCTGGCGGCTGCTCGGCTCGGCCTGCCAGCGCGCCAGGGCCGCACCGGAGCTGTCGAGAATGTCGAAACCTTCTTCGAGGAAGATCTCCAGCAGTTCCGGATCGTGCGCCGCCGCGTCATCGCTCACCGCCGTCTCGGGCAGCTCGCTGGCGACCCCGCTGCGCTGGCGGAACCCGCGGATCGTCTCGATCAGCGCCTTCGGATCGCTCAAGGCTTGCTGCGCCTGCAATTGCTGCAACAGCAGCGCCAACTGCTCATGACTGCGGCGCAACAGGTCGGCCAGTGCCTCGCCATGCTGATAACGGCGATCCACCAGGCCTTCGTAGAGGTTTTCCAGCTCCTGGGCGAGGTCGCCCACCGGCCCGACCTCGGCCATCCGCGCGCCGCCCTTGAGGGTATGCAGGTCGCGCTGCAGGGACGACAAGGGCGCGCCGTTGTCCGGGTCGGCCAGCCAGCGCTGCAGGGCTTGGCCGGCACTGTCGAGGATATCCACCGCCTCTTCGAGGAAGATCGCCACGATTTCCGCGTCCGGTCCCGCCACCTCGCTCTGCGCCTCGTGCTGCATTTGCGCGGTAGCGCGGGTCAGGTCGGTGATGCTCAGGGTGCGGCTGCCATCGCTGCGGATCAACCCCATGGCCGCCGGGTCGAGACCTTCCTCCAGCAGTTCGTGCAGCGCGCGGATCAGCGCCGGTTGCGGGCTGACTTCCTGCCCGGCGGCCAGTTCGTCGAGCATGTCGATCAAGGCTTCGTGGGCCTTTTCTGCCTCGTGGAAGAAGCGCTCGCCGACCACCAGGCTGCTTTCTTCCACCGCGCCGTACAGGTCCAGCAGCGCCTCGCACAGCTCGTCCATCGGTTGCAGGTCCGCCAGGTGCGCGCCTTCGCCGAGGGTGGTCAATTCGTCCAGCAGGTCGCTCAGTTCCTGGCGCTCGCCCGGGTGCTGGCGCCAGCGGCGCAGCAGGTTCTCCGCGTCCAGCAGGATGTCCATGCCCTGGGCCAGGAAGTTGCTGATCAATTGCGCATCGCGCTTGACCCGTAGCCCGGTGTTGGGGGCCTCAAGCAGGCTGGCCAGGCGCGCGGCGGTCAGTGCCCGGACCCGCTCGACCAGGTCGGCGGCGCCGTCGATGGGCGCCAGCGGGTCGCTGCCCAGCTGTTGCAGGCCACGGCGGAACAGGCCTTCGGCCTCTTGCAGCAGCTCGATTTCGTCCAGGTCCAGGGCCATCAGGTGCGCACGGTATTCCCGCGCCAACAGATCCAGCGGCGCCGCCAGCTCGGCGATCGGCAGCACACCGGCCATATGGGCGCTGCCCTTGAGGGTATGCAGGGCCCGCTGCAATTCGTCGCTGGCCTGCAGGGGCAGGTGCTCGGCGGCGCGCTCGAGAAAACGCTTGAGGCTCTCCAGATGGGTTTCGGCCTCGTTGCGAAAGATCTCCAGCAACTGCGGATCGAGCCCGTCCTGCACTTCGTCCGCCAGCGTCGCCTCGCCCCGGGCCAGGGCATGCGCGCGGGCCGCCAGCCGGTCGACATCGTCGCGCTGGCGCTGGGCCTGGGCGGCGAATTCGTCGACCAGTTCGGGCAGCAGTTGCAACACGTCTTCAAGCAGTTGCCGCACCAACGGCCCGGGCTCGACGCTGTTCTCCAGCACCCGGTTGAGCAGGTTCTCCACGGCCCAGGCCAGCTCGCCCAACACCAGCGCGCGGACCATGCGCCCACTGCCCTTGAGGGTGTGGAAGGCCCGCCGCAGCTCACCCAGCGCCGCCTTGCCATGGGGATCGGCGACCCACAGGGGCAGGTACTCGCGCAGCACGTCGAGCACCTCATCGGTCTCCTCGAGGAAGACTTCGCGCAACTCGTCGTCCACCGGATCTTCATCGCCCGGCGGCGGCAATAGACTGTCCGGAGTGTCCAGCGCCGGCGGGTTGAGCACCGAGACCGGGCTGGCCAGGACCTCGGCCAGGGACTGCACCACTTCCGGGCTGTCCAGCTCCTGCAGGTCCTGCATCACCAGGGCTTCGCTGGGGCTGAGCACATCGCTGAGCAGCGGCACCTGGTCGTCCGCCACCGCTACATCCGGCGTATAGCCCAGCGCGGCCAGGCCCTGTTCGGCGACGTCGAGGATCTTCTCCCCCGGCGCCTGGTGATCGTCGCTCAGGCGCTCGAGGTAATACTCGAGGCTGGTGATCACGTCGGCCAGGCTGTCCAGTTGCTGCCAGCCCGGCCGGCGCGGATCCAGCAACAGGTGTTCGCGCACGAAGCCGACGCAGGCTTGCAGAAGGCCCGCCGCCCGGCCCAGGGGAATCATCGCCAGGGCCCCGCGCACCTGGGTCAGCAACTCCGGCAGCGGCTGCAAGCGTTCGCGCTCCCAGCCGGCGTCGATGTAGTCGACGATCAGATCCTTGGCCTGCTGCAGGCAGACCCGCGCTTCCTTGATCACCAGTTGATGGATCTGGGTCAGGTCGGTGGTCGGCAGGCGGCTGTCTTCGCGGCTCTCGGGCTCGGCCGGGCCAGCCATGCCGGCCAGGGTCGCCTCGACGTACAGCAAGGCCCCGGCGACGTCCATCAGCACTGCGTCGTTCGGCTCGCGCTGGCCCTGGGCCAGGCTCAGCACCACGGCGAGCTGGTCGATGATCACCTTGCGCGGCTGACCGAAGCCCAGCACCGCCAGGGTGTCGGCGATCTGCCGCAGGGGCGCCAGCAGGCTGTCCAGGTCCGAGGCGTGCTGGCGGTCGCTGCGCACGAACAGGTCCAGGCGCTCCTTGACCCGCACCAGCTCCTCGCACAGGGCCGCCAGCACCGAGCGCATGGCGTCGCGGTCCGGACCGGCCATGCGGGCGCGCTCCTGATCGACCAGGGCGTTGTCGGGCACAGCGTCATCGAGTCCGTAGGCGTCTTTCATGGTCTGCATCTGCGCGGTGGGGTAACGGGCCTTGGCGATGTAAAACAGCAGGCTTTTCAGCAGTTCGTCCGGGGCCGGCTGGTTGATCCCGGCGATGCCCTGTTCATAGAGGCGCTTGAGTTCGCGGTCGGCATCCTTGAGCAGGCTGCGCACCGCCGGGCTGTTGGCGATCGCGCCGCTGCCGATGCCTTCCACCAGCGCCAGGGAGATCTGCCACAAGGGCCCCAGCGGCGCGTCCTGGCAAAGCCCCTGGAGACGTTCGAACACCTTGGCCATGTAGCCCAGGCTGGCCTTCACGTCCTGCTCGCGCAGCAAGTCGACCAGCGCGGTCTGCAACATGTGCCGCAACTTGCGCAACAGGATGGTCAGGTCGGGGGGCGCCAGGCGGTCCAGGGTCGCCTCGTCCAGCGGCGGCAGGTCCGGCAGTTGCGGGCTGAACAGGCTGGTTTCGGTCAGCAGGCTTTCGCCGCGGGCGCTGCGCAGGTCGTTGAGCAGCGGCAGCACCACCAGCGGCAGGTCGCGGCGCGCGCCCTGCACCCGCTCAAGGTACTGCGGCAACTGGCTGATGGCCTGGCGCAGCAGGTAGATCGCCTCGTCGCGCTGGGCCACGCGGGACTCGCGCAGCGCCTGGGCCAGGGCTTCCATTTCTTCGGCGAGCAGCGCCGCGCCATAGAACTCGACCATCTGCAGGCTGCCATGGACCTGATGGATGCACTCCAGGCACTGGTCGAGGGCCGCCACCGCCTGCGGCTCGTCGACCAGGCGATCGAGCGCCTGGTGGGCCTGCTTCAGCGTTTCGGCAATTTCGCCCTTGACCCACTCCAGGGCCACATAGTCGTGCCGGCCACCCATAACCATTCCCATCGAAATCGTGCTCCGGCCTCAGCGGTTTTCCCGCGGCGTCTGCTCGCGACTCGCCGGCAAGGTGAAGCCGGACACCGAGCGCCGCAGTTGGCTGGCCATTTTCGCCAGGTTACCGATGCTTTCGGCCGTCGCGGTCGAGCCGGACGAAGTCTGTGAAGTGATCTGCTGGATCACGTTCATCGTCAAGGATATCTGTCCGGCCGACGACGTCTGCTGCTGGGCCGCGTTGGAGATGCTCTGGATCAGCGCCGCCAGGGTCTTGGAGACGCCTTCGATTTCCTCCAGGGCCACCCCCGCATCCTGCGCCAGCCGCGCACCGCGCACCACTTCCGAGGTGGTCTGCTCCATGGAGATCACCGCCTCGTTGGTGTCGGTCTGGATCGCCCGCACCAGGTTCTCGATCTGCCGGGTGGCCGCCGAAGAACGCTCCGCGAGGCGCTGCACCTCGTCGGCCACCACCGCGAAACCGCGCCCGGCATCCCCGGCCATGGACGCCTGGATCGCCGCATTGAGCGCCAGGATATTGGTCTGGTCGGCAATGTCATCGATCAGGCTGACAATATCGCCGATTTCCTGGGACGACTCGCCCAGGCGCTTGATGCGCTTGGCGGTGTCCTGGATCTGCTCGCGAATGTTGTCCATGCCGTGAATGGTGTTGTGCACCACCTCGTTGCCCTTGTTGGCGATCTCCACCGAGCGCTCGGCCACCGCCGAAGACTCGGCGGCGTTGGCCGACACCTGGTCGATCGACTGGGCCATCTCGTTGATCGCCATCGAGGCTTCGGAAATCTGCTGGGCCTGATGCTCCGAGGCTTCGGCCAGTTGCATGGCGGTGGCCTGGGTTTCCTGCACCGCCCCGGCGACCTGACCGGCGGTGAGGTTGATGGTCGCCACCAGGTCGCGCAACTGATCGACGGAATAGTTGATCGAGTCGGCGATGGTGCCGGTGAAGTCCTCGGTCACCGAAGCGGTCACCGTCAGGTCGCCGTCGGCCAGGTCCTCGATTTCGTCCAGCAAACGCATGATCGCGTTCTGGTTGCGTTCGTTCTTCTCCGCGGTTTCGTGCAACTGGCGATTGGTTTCGCGGACCATCACCAGGCCGATCAGGATGATCGAGGCCAGCGCGGCCAAGCCCAGGACATAACCGCCGATGGTGTCCAGCGAACGCCCGCCGGCCAGGTTCTCGAAACCGATGGCCAGGCGCGAGGCTTCGTCGAGCAGGGTCTGAGACAGGCTGAAGATATTGCTCGCCGACTCGCGGACCTGGAACAGCTCGGGCGAGGTCTCGAGGATTTCGTCCACCGAGCCGGAAACGAACTGGAACAGCTCGCTGATCTCGGTCAAGCGCGCCCGCGCGTCGCGGTCCTCGACCTGGCTGATCTTCAGGCTCGGATTGCCCTGGAGCATGCCGCTGAGCACCTGGCCGAAGCGCGCCGCGTCGCGACCGAAGGCATCGGCGGCCTGCACCGCGTTCTCGTCGCCCGCCAGCACGGTGTTCACCGCACCGAGGATGCGCTCGGCCAGCAGCGACTGGCGCTGCGCCATGGCCACCTGGGCCGCCGGGGCGCCGCGCTGGAGGAGGATTTCCACGACCTTTTCATACTCGACCTGCAACTGCGGCACGGTTTCCGCGAGGGTCGCGGCCACCTGGTGCAGGGACAGCACCGTCTGTTCGCTGGCCAGGATCGCGTCGGCGTTGTGCAGCAGCTTGTCCCAGTCCTGCTGCACGGCGTGCATTTCCTCGCGCACCGCGATCGGCGCGGCGGGCAGCCCGGTGGCCGGGTCGCCTTTTTTCAGGTAGCCCCAGCGCTGGGCGAAATCGTTGCGCGCATCGCCCAGCAGCTTGAATGCCGCGGCCTTGCCGGCGGCGGCTTCCGTGGCGTTCTTGGCGATGCGCTGGGACAGCACCCGCAGCTCGCCGGCATGGCCGATGTACTGCTTGTCGTAGGTAGCCTGGGTGTTGAGGTAAGCGAAGTTGGCGAACAGCAGCATGATGAACACGATCAGCGCGATGAACAGCACGATGATCTGCGAGCGGCTGCGCGATCCTTCCATTGGCTTGCCTGGGTTGGCTTTCAGTATCTGCACAGCTGGATTCCCGTTGTTCCGTTGCCCGCAATGAACCTCATGCGGTGAGCCGCGCCATCCGTTTCGCGGGCAAGCCCCGCGCCTACAACATTAAACTGCCACATTCAGGAACCCCGGCGACTGCGCCAGGGCGAAGGGACTGAAGACCCACCACACCGGCTCACACGGGAAATACCCCCGCAGGTACGGCGTGATGGCGCCCTGTTCGCTACCGTCGGCGGTCGTTTCCAGGCTGCTCGGCGCGAAATGCTGCATGCCGGCCACTTCATCCACCATCAGGCCGGCGAAGATGTCCTTGTGCTCGACCACCAGCACGCGCCGCTGCTTGCGCAAGGCCGACAGTTCGTGGCCGAAGAATCCGCACAGGTCCATCACCGGCAGCAGCCGCCCGCGCAGGTTGGCTACGCCCCTGACCCAGGGCTTGACCCCAGGCAGCTGGGTGTAGCGCGGCTCGTGCAGGACTTCGCTGACCTCGCCCATCGGCGCGACGTACCAGCGCTCGCCAAGACGGAAACCGATGCCGCTCCAGCCGTGCTGGCGGGTTTCCTGGGAGGGCAGGTCGGCGGCCAGCAGGCGGCAGCGCCGGTCGATCTCGAGCAGCAGTTCGAAGGCGGTTTGCGACTCGGCCATGGCGCGGGCGGTCAGCCGGCCAGGACGTTGTTCAGGGTCTTGATCAGGGTGTCTTCGTCGACCGGCTTGGTCAGGTAATCCCTGGCGCCCTGGCGCGTGCCCCAGACCTTGTCGGTTTCCTGATCCTTGGTGGTGATGATGATCACCGGGATATGGCTGGTCTCGGCGTCCTTGGTCAGCTGGCGCGTGGCCTGGAAACCGTTGAGGCCCGGCATGACGATGTCCATCAGCACGGCATCGGGCTTTTCCTGGCGCGCCAGGGCCACGCCATCGGCACCGTTCTCGGCCTTGAGGACTTCATGGCCGTGCTTTTCCAGCATGCCGGTCAGTTTGTACATTTCGGTCGGCGAGTCGTCGACGATCAGGATACGAGCCATGGTCTTCCCCATACGAATAGGCGTGCGGCCCGCTGGCCGGACCTCAATGTGCTTGTTCTACTGCGGCGAACCCCGGCACATGGGCCTTGATCGCGCTCAGCAGTTCTTCCTTGCTAAAAGGCTTGGTCAAAAACTGGTCAGAGCCGACGATGCGACCCTTGGCCTTGTCGAACAGGCCGTCCCTGGAGGACAGCATAATCACCGGCGTGGACTTGAACGCGCTGTTGTTCTTGATCAGCGCGCAGGTCTGATAGCCATCGAGCCGCGGCATCATGATGTCGACGAAGATGATGCCCGGATGATGGTCGACGATCTTGGCCAGGGCCTCGAAACCGTCGACCGCGGTAATGACTTCGCACCCGGCATTCTTCAGCAGCGTTTCGGCCGTGCGGCGAATCGTCTTCGAATCGTCGATCACCATCACCTTGAGGGCGCTGGATTGCTGTTCCATATCTGCTCTACCGTCGCCACCGTGAATCGATTCCCTGCCCGTACCGCCGGCCGAGGCCCCAAGCCCTTGATGTTCAAGGCCTGGGCCCGGCATGCGAGCCTTTTTAGCATACTCTCCCCATGCAATCTATCGGCCGACCGGCGCGGTGGTTTTTCCTTGACCGGGGACCGCCCGGGCGCCACTCTGACGCCACTTTTTCAAGCCATTGCGCCCACTAATTTTCGAGGAAACCGCCCATGAGCGTTCGCGTCGGGATTGTCATGGACCCCATCGCCAGCATCTCCTATAAAAAGGACAGCTCGCTGGCCATGCTGCTGGCCGCCCAGGAACGCGGCTGGACCCTGTTCTACATGGAGCAGAAGGACCTGTACCAGGCGACCGGTGGCGTGGCGCGGGCGCGGATGCGTCCGCTGAAGGTATTCGCCGACCCGCAGAAGTGGTTCGAACTGGACGCCGAGATCGACAGCCCCCTGAGCGATCTGGACGTGATCCTGATGCGCAAGGACCCGCCGTTCGACATGGAGTTCGTCTACTCCACCTACCTGCTGGAGCAGGCCGAGCGCGACGGCGTGCTGGTGGTCAACAAGCCGCAGAGCCTGCGCGACTGCAATGAAAAGCTGTTCGCCACGCTGTTCCCGCAGTGCACCCCGCCGACCATCGTCAGCCGTCGCCCGGACGTGCTGCGCGAATTCGCCGACCATCACGGCGACGTGATCCTCAAGCCCCTGGACGGCATGGGCGGCTCGTCGATCTTCCGCCATACCACCGGCCACCCGAACCTGTCGGTGATCCTCGAGACCCTGACCCTGCATGGCAAGCAGCAGATCATGATCCAGGGCTACCTGCCGGCGATCGTCGACGGCGACAAGCGCATCCTGATGATCGACGGCGAGCCGGTGGATTATTGCCTGGCACGCATCCCGGCCATCGGCGAGACCCGCGGCAACCTCGCCGCCGGCGGCCGTGGCGAAGCCCGCCCGCTGACCGACAAGGACCGCTGGATCGCCGCCCAGGTCGGCCCGACCCTGCGCGAGAAGGGCCTGCTGTTCGTGGGGCTCGACGTGATCGGCGAGCACCTGACCGAAATCAACGTCACCAGCCCGACCTGCATCCGCGAGATCGACAACGCCTTCGGCACCAACATCGGCGCCATGCTGATGGATGCCATCGATCAGAAGCTCAAGGCGCGTTGATCCAGAACCGCCAAGCACAAACCAACATTGCGTTATCATGCGCCGCCTGTGAAACGCGCGATGTTGGTTCTGTGATGCCTTTTGTGATGTTAAGCCGCCGATGACTCTCCCTGCCGATCTGCCTCCCGAGCTGGCCCACAGCGGCGTGCGCCCGGCCGATCGCCTGGGATTTACCCTGTTCCTGGCCGCCTTGCTGCACATCGCGCTGATTCTCGGCCTGGGCTTCTCCTTCGCCGAACCCAAGCAGATCAGCAAGACCCTGGAAATCACCCTGGCCACCTTCAAGAGCGAAACCAAGCCGAAGAAGGCCGATTTCCTGGCCCAGGAAAACCAGGAAGGCAGTGGCACCCTGGACAAGAAGGCGATCCCCAAGACCACCGAGGTGGCGCCGTTCCAGGAAAACAAGGTGAACAAGGTCACCCCGCCGCCTCCGGCCAAGACCGAACCCAAGGAAGCCGCGCCCAAGGCCGCGGTCGCCACCACTGCGCCGAAACCGAAGAAGACCGTCACCCAGCGTGAAGAGGTCAAGACCGAGGCGAAACCCAAGGTTCCCGCGCCGACGTTCGACAGCTCGCAGCTGTCCAGCGACATCGCCAGCCTGGAGGCCGAGCTGGCCCAGGAGCAGCAGCTGTACGCCAAGCGCCCGCGCATCCACCGCCTGAGCGCGGCCTCGACCATGCGCGACAAGGGCGCCTGGTACAAGGACGAGTGGCGCAAGAAGGTCGAGCGCATCGGCAACCTCAATTACCCGGAAGAAGCCCGGCGCAAGCAGATCTACGGCAACCTGCGGCTGATGGTGTCGATCAACCGCGACGGTTCGCTGTACGAGGTGCTGGTGCTGGAATCCTCCGGCCAGCCGCTGCTGGACCAGGCGGCGCAGCGCATCGTGCGCCTGGCGGCACCGTTCGCGCCCTTTACCGGCGACTTGTCGGATATCGACCGCCTGGAAATCATCCGCACCTGGAAGTTCGCCCGCGGCGACAAGCTGTCCAGCAATTGATGGGGCGTGGCTGTCTGGCCCGACGCTAGCGCGGGCAAGCCTCGCTCCTACAAAAGAAATAAGCGGACTCTGTAGGAGCGAAGCTTGCTCGCGATAGATCCCAAGCCAAACACCGTTGCCCAGCCCGCCAGATTCCGCCACATCCCCAGCTTGTCAGTTCGCCCCTGCGCCGCCACACTAGCGCTCATGAAAAACGTCAGCCCCAGCTACCTCAAGCATCACTTCCTGATCGCCATGCCGCACATGGCCGACCCGAACTTTGCGCACACCTTGACCTACATCGTCGAGCACAATGCCAATGGTGCCATGGGCCTGGTGGTCAACCGTCCGCAGGACCTGAACCTCGCCGACATCCTCGAGCAATTGCGCCCCGAGATCGAACCGCCAGCCCTGTGCCAGCACGTACCGATCTTCACGGGCGGCCCGGTGCAGACCGACCGCGGCTTCGTCCTGCATCCCAGCGGCCCGACCTTCCAGGCCACGGTCGAGCTCGAGGGCGTGTCGCTGTCCACCTCCCAGGACGTGCTGTTCGCCATCGCCGACGGCGTCGGCCCGGCCCAGAGCCTGATCGCCCTGGGTTATGCCGGCTGGGAAGCCGGGCAACTGGAAGCCGAACTGGCGGACAACGCCTGGCTGACCTGCCCGTTCGACGCCGACATCCTGTTCAACACCACCAGCGAACTGCGCCTGGAAGCGGCGGCCCGGCACCTGGGCGTCAACCTCGCCCTGCTGACCAGCCAGGCAGGCCACGCCTGATGGCCCTGCGACTGATCCTCGGTTTCGACTACGGCACCCGGCAGATCGGCGTGGCAGTGGGCCAGGCCATTACCGGCCAGGCCCACGAGCTGTGCACCCTGAAGGCGCAGAACGGCGTCCCGGACTGGAACCAGGTCGAAGCCCTGATCAAGGAATGGAAGCCGGACGCCGTGGTAGTGGGCCTGCCGCTGAACATGGATGGCACCCCGAGCGAGATGTGCGTGCGCGCCGAGAAGTTCGCCCGGCGCCTCAACGGGCGCTACAACCTGCCCTTCTATACCCATGACGAACGCCTGACCACCTTCGAGGCCAAGGGCGAACGCCTGGCCCGCGGCGGTCAGAAAGGCAGTTACCGCGACAACCCGGTCGACGCCATCGCCGCCGCCCTGCTGCTGCAAGGCTGGCTCGACGAAAACGCAGCGCTGTTGAACAACTGAAACGCCGAATCCTGAAGATGCGTGGTCGACCCCGGCCACGCGCCTCCTGGCCACCCACCCGCCGTAAGCCCCAGCGCCTTTTGCCGGATGCAACCAGGCGCGAGCCCACGAAGGAGCAATCATGAGCCTGCCCAACCCCGCCGAACTGATCAGCCAGATGGCCGTGCGTCTCACTGCCCACCTGGAACACCGCGCCATCAGCGAGCCGCGCTATATCGGCATCCGCACCGGCGGCGTCTGGGTCGCCCAGGCGCTGCTCGCCGAACTGGGCAGCGACGCACCGCTGGGCACGCTGGATGTGTCTTTCTACCGCGACGACTTCAGCCAGAACGGCCTGCACCCGCAGGTGCGCCCTTCCGAACTGCCGTTCGAGATCGAAGGCCAGCACCTGGTGCTGATCGACGACGTGCTGATGAGCGGCCGTACCGTCCGCGCCGCCCTCAACGAACTGTTCGACTATGGCCGCCCGGCCAGCGTGACCCTGGTCTGCCTGCTCGACCTGGACGCCGCCGAACTGCCGATTCGTCCGAATGTGGTCGGCGCCACCCTGTCGCTGGCGGCCCACGAGCGGGTAAAATTGTCCGGTCCTGCGCCGCTTCAACTCGAACTCCAGGACCTCGCCCTTTAATTCGCCCTCCCAAGAGTCCATTGCGATGACGCCTCTAGACGCCAAGCGCCCGCTGCAGCTCAACGATCAGGGCCAGCTGCGCCACTTCCTCTCGCTCGATGGCCTGCCTCGCGAGCTGCTGACGGAAATCCTCGACACCGCCGACTCCTTCCTCGAAGTCGGCGCCCGGGCGGTCAAGAAGGTCCCGTTACTGCGCGGTAAAACCGTGTGCAACGTGTTCTTCGAAAACTCCACCCGCACCCGCACCACCTTCGAACTGGCGGCCCAGCGCCTGTCGGCGGACGTGATCACGCTCAACGTGTCCACCTCCTCGGCGAGCAAGGGCGAGACCCTGCTCGATACCCTGCGCAACCTCGAAGCCATGGCCGCCGACATGTTCGTCGTGCGCCACGGCGATTCCGGCGCCGCGCACTTCATCGCCGAACATGTGTGCCCGCAGGTGGCGATCATCAATGGCGGCGACGGCCGGCACGCCCACCCGACCCAGGGCATGCTCGACATGCTCACCATCCGCCGGCACAAGGGCGGCTTCGAGAACCTCTCGGTGGCCATCGTCGGCGACATCCTGCACTCGCGGGTGGCGCGCTCGAACATGCTGGCCCTCAAGACCCTGGGTTGCCCGGACATCCGCGTGATCGCGCCCAAGACTCTGCTGCCGATCGGCATCGAGCAGTACGGGGTGAAGGTCTACACCGACATGGCCGAAGGCCTGAAAGACGTCGACGTGGTGATCATGCTGCGCCTGCAGCGCGAACGCATGCAGGGCGGCCTGCTGCCCAGCGAAGGCGAGTTCTACCGCCTGTTCGGCCTGACCACCGCGCGCCTGGCCGGCGCCAAGCCGGACGCCATCGTCATGCACCCGGGGCCGATCAACCGCGGCGTGGAGATCGAATCGGCGGTGGCCGACGGCCCGCGTTCGGTGATCCTCAACCAGGTGACCTACGGCATCGCGGTACGCATGGCCGTACTGTCCATGGCCATGAGCGGGCAGACCGCCCAGCGACAATTCGAGCAGGAGAACGCCCAGTGAAGCTCAGCATTCTCGGCGCCCGTGTCATCGATCCGGCCAGCGGCCTGGATCAAGTCAGCGACATCCACCTGGAAGCCGGCAAGATCGTCGCCATCGGCGCCGCCCCGGCCGGTTTCAACGCAGTCGAAAGCATCGACGCCAAAGGCCTGGTGGCCGCCCCGGGGCTGGTGGACCTCAACGTCTCCCTGCGCGAACCGGGCTACAGCCGCAAAGGCACCATCGCCAGCGAAACCCGCGCGGCCGCCGCCGGTGGCGTCACCAGCCTGTGCTGCCCGCCGCGCACCAAGCCGGTGCTGGACACCTCGGCGGTGGCCGAGCTGATCCTCGATCGCGCCCGCGAAGCCGGCAACACCAAGGTGTTTCCGATCGGTGCATTGAGCAAAGGCCTGGACGGTGAACAGCTGGCAGAGCTCATCGCCTTGCGCGACGCCGGTTGCGTGGCCTTCGGCGACGGCCTGGAAAGCTTCCGCAGCACCCGCACCCTGTGCCGGGCGCTGGAATACGCGGCGACCTTCGACCTGACAGTGATTTTCCACTCCCAGGACCGTGACCTGGCCGAAGGCGGCCTGGCCCACGAAGGCGCCACCGCCAGCTTCCTCGGCTTGCCGGGCATCCCGGAGACCGCGGAAACCGTGGCCCTGGCCCGCAACCTGCTGCTGGTGGAGCAAAGCGGCGTGCGCGCTCACTTCAGCCAGCTGACCAGCGCCCGGGGCGTGGCCCTGATCGCCCAGGCCCAGGCCCGCGGCCTGCCGGTGACCGCCGATGTCGCGCTGTATCAGCTGATCCTCACCGACGATGCGCTGATCGACTTCTCCAGCCTCTATCACGTCCAGCCGCCGCTGCGTTCGCGCGCCGACCGCGAAGGCCTGCGCGAGGCGGTGAAGTCCGGGGTGGTCCAGGCCATTTCCAGCCATCACCAGCCCCATGAACGCGACGCCAAGCTGGCGCCGTTCGGCGCTACCGAGCCGGGCATCAGCAGCGTCGAATTGCTGCTGCCGCTGGCCCTGACGCTGGTGGAAGACGGCCTGCTCGACCTGCCGACCCTGCTGGCCCGCCTGAGCAGCGGCCCGGCCGCCGCCCTGCGCCTGCCGGCCGGCAGACTGGCGGTAGGCGCCCCGGCGGACCTGGTGCTGTTCGATCCGAGCACGTCGACCATCGCTGGCGAACACTGGCTGTCCAAAGGCGAGAACTGCCCGTTCCTCGGCCATAGCCTGCCGGGCCTGGTGCGCTACACCCTGGTGGACGGCCGGATCAGCCACAAGGGCTGAGTTCGGCGTCGCCTGCTTATCGCGGGCAAGTCGGATCGCCGCCCGCTCGCTCCTACGGATCACGCGGACCTGTAGGAGCGAGGCTTGCCCGCGATAACAATCTCGAAATCTAGCCCCGCTGCGAGTTACGCAACGACACCTGGTCGTTCAGCGTCCAGAAGTCGTACAGCACCCCCAGGAAGAACAGCCCGCCGGTCACCAGGTACAGCAGGCCGGTGAGCCATTTGCCCTGGTACATGCGGTGCACGCCCAGGACCCCGAGGAAAGTCAGCAGGATCCAGGCAACGCTGTACTCGATGGGGCCGGGGGTGAAACGCAGGTCCGCCTCGCGGTCCATGGCCGGGATCAGGAACAGGTCGATCAGCCAGCCGATACCCAGCAGGCCGAAGGTGAAAAACCACAGGGTTCCGGTAATCGGCTTGCCGTAATAGAAGCGGTGGGAGCCGGTAAAACCGAAAATCCAGAGCAGGTAGCCGATCACCTTGCTGTGGGTGTCATGGGGCGAACCGTCGGGACGATAGGTGTTCATCGAGTACCTCTTTCCATGCGATAGATAAATTTTCTTTGATTCTTTGTGACTTTTTTACAGGCGTCCGACGTGTGGCAAATGTTAAGGTTGCTGCCGTGAAACCCTTGTACTGCCTGACTTCTGTCGGACAATTGCGTCAATTTGCCACCGCTTCGACGAATTTGACTCCCAGGTTGAATCGACCAACGGCCTGAGAAGTGACACAAAAGCTGTTATAAAGTTGCGCGCTAACCCATATGAGCCTTGCCTAATGCGTCCATTTTTCAAGACATGGCTAACCATTTGCCTATTGATGCCACTGGCCGCCCACGCCACCAATCGTGAGCAACGTCTTCCCTACGTGAACGGCTTCACACCAAAAGCCCACGTGACCCAAGTCAGCAAGAGCAGCGCCAAGACCAAGCCATCGGTCAAGCGCCCGACTCACCTGGCCACCGTCAGCAACAACAAAGCGGTCCCGCAGATGGCGGCCAAGCAGAGCAGCACCGTGCTCAGCCGTGCCGTCAACGTCCTGGGCACCCCTTACCGCTGGGGCGGCAGCAGTCCAAGCAAAGGCTTCGATTGCAGCGGCCTGGTGAAATACGCCTTCAACGACGTCGCCGCGGTGGATCTGCCGCGCACTTCCAATGCCATGGCCAGCGGTCACGGGCAGAAAGTCGAGCGCAAGGACCTCAAGCCGGGCGACCTGCTGTTCTTCAATCTCAAGAGCCGGCGAGTCAACCACGTCGCCATCTACCTGGGCAACGATCGTTTCATCCACGCGCCGCGTCGCGGCAAGTCGGTGACCATCGATACCCTGAAGAAGCCTTACTGGGACAAGAACTACGTGGTAGCCAAGCGGGTCCTGCCAAAAGAGCAGAACAACCTGCGCATCGTGCAGCGCTGATCCCTCCCGTCGCGAGCAATCGGGCATCGACCGATTGCTCGCGATTGCATTTCCCGCTCCACCCTCAGATGCTCTCCGGCGCCCGCGCCTTCTCCCGGGCGTGCTCCAGGCTGACCAGCCCCGCCCCCACCAGCGCCTTCAGGCTCATGTCCAGGGTCTGCATCCCCACTCCGCCGCCCGTCTGGATCGCCGAGTACATCTGCGCCACCTTGTCCTCGCGGATCAGGTTACGGATCGCCGCGGTCCCCAGCATGATTTCGTGAGCCGCGACCCGGCCACCGCCGACACGCTTGAGCAACGCCTGGGAAATCACCGCCTGCAACGACTCCGACAGCACGGAGCGGACCATGGCCTTTTCCTCGGCGGGGAACACATCCACCACCCGGTCCACGGTTTTCGCCGCCGACGTGGTGTGCAAGGTGGCGAACACCAGGTGCCCGGTCTCGGCCGCGGTCAACGCCAGGCGAATGGTTTCCAGGTCGCGCAGCTCGCCGACCAGGATCACATCGGGGTCTTCGCGCAAGGCCGAGCGCAGGGCGCTGGAGAAACTGTGCGTGTCGCGCTGCACCTCGCGCTGGTGGATCAGGCACTTTTTCGGCTCATGGATGAACTCGATAGGATCCTCGATGGTGAGGATGTGCTGGTGCCGGTGCTGGTTCAGGTGGTCGATCATCGCCGCCAGGGTGGTGGACTTGCCCGACCCGGTCGGCCCGGTCACCAGCACCAGGCCGCGGGGCGCTTCGCTGATCCGGCGAAACACCTCGCCCAGGCCCAGCGCGTCCAGGCTCGGCACCTGGTCGGGAATGCTGCGAAAGACCGCGCCATTGCCGCGCTGGTGGTTGAAGGCATTGACCCGGAAACGCGCCACGCCCGGCAGCGCGAAGGAATAATCGATCTCCAGCGCCGCCTTGAACTCGGCCCGCTGCGGGTCCGTCATGCTGGCGAGGATCAGCTCGTGCACCTGCGGCGCCTCCAGCAGCGGCAGGTTGATCCGGCGAATATCGCCGTCGATGCGGATCATCGGCGGCAAACCCGCCGAGAGGTGCAGGTCCGAAGCGCCCTGTTTGACGCTGAAGGCCAGCAACTCGGTGATATCCATAGCGTTCCCCAATTCCAGTAGAATGCCGCGAACCCAAGAGCCGCTGGCGTACATCGAATGTCCACGATAGCAGACAACATTTCCCTGGTTAGTGCTCGGATCCGCGCCGCCGCCCAGGCTTCGCAACGCGATGAAACAAGTATCCAGCTGCTGGCCGTGAGCAAGACCAAACCCGCCGCCGCCCTGCGCGAAGCCTATGCCGCGGGCCTGCGCGACTTCGGCGAAAACTACCTGCAGGAAGCCCTGGGCAAACAGGCGGAACTGGGCGACCTGCCCTTGAGTTGGCACTTCATCGGCCCCATTCAGTCGAACAAGACGCGAGCTATCGCCGAGAACTTCGCCTGGGTGCATTCCGTGGATCGCTTGAAAATCGCTCAACGCCTGTCCGAGCAACGCCCGGCCGACCTGCCGCCGCTGAACATCTGCATTCAGGTCAATGTCAGCGGCGAAGCCAGCAAGTCCGGCTGCGCCCCGGCCGACCTGCCGGCCCTGGCCAGCGCCATCGGCGCCCTGCCACGCCTGAAACTGCGTGGGCTGATGGCGATTCCCGAACCCACCGACGATCGCGCCGCCCAGGATGCCGCCTTCGCCGCCGTACGCCAGTTGAACGATGACCTGCGCGAACGCCTGAACCTGCCAACCGACACACTTTCCATGGGCATGAGCCACGACCTCGAAGCGGCCATCGCCCAGGGCGCCACCTGGGTACGTATCGGTACCGCTTTGTTTGGCGCCCGTGATTATGGCCAGGCATGACCCTGGCGGCCCCATCTCTCTATAAGGACCTGTCATGAGCAAGACTCGTATCGCCTTTATCGGCGCCGGCAACATGGCTGCCAGCTTGATCGGCGGCCTGCGCGCCAAGGGCTTGGACGCCAGCCAGATCCGCGCCAGCGACCCGGGCGCCGAAACCCGCGCCCGGGTCCGGGCCGAACACGGTATTGAACTGTTCGCCGACAACGCCGAGGCCATCGACGGCGCCGACGTGGTGGTCCTGGCGGTCAAGCCGCAGGCCATGAAAGCCGTGTGCGAAGCCCTGCGCCCGAGCCTGAAGCCGCACCAGCTGGTGGTGTCGATCGCCGCCGGCATCACCTGCGCCAGCATGAACAACTGGCTCGGCGCGCAGCCGATCGTGCGTTGCATGCCCAACACCCCGGCCCTGCTGCGCCAGGGTGCCAGCGGCCTGTACGCCACCGCCGCGGTAAGCGCGCAGCAGCGCCAGCAGGCCGAAGAGCTGCTGTCGGCCGTGGGCATCGTCCTGTGGCTGGAACAGGAGCAGCAACTGGACGCGGTAACCGCCGTTTCCGGCAGCGGCCCGGCGTATTTCTTCCTGCTGATCGAAGCCATGACCGCCGCCGGCGAGAAACTCGGCCTGCCTCGGGAAACCGCCGCGCAACTGACCCTGCAGACCGCCCTGGGCGCAGCGCACATGGCGGTGTCCAGCGATGTCGACGCGGCCGAGCTGCGCCGTCGCGTGACCTCGCCGGCCGGCACCACGGAAGCGGCGATCAAGTCGTTCCAGGCCAGCGGCTTCGAGGCCCTGGTGGAAAAAGCATTGGGTGCCGCCGCGCACCGCTCGGCCGAAATGGCCGAACAACTGGGCCAATAAGGAGCCAATGATGATTGGATTGAACACTGCGGCGGTGTACGTGCTGCAAACCCTGGGCAGCCTCTACCTGCTGATCGTGTTGATGCGTTTCGTGCTGCAACTGGTACGCGCCAACTTCTACAACCCGCTGTGCCAGTTCGTCGTGCGCGCCACCCAGCCGCTGCTCAAGCCGATGCGCCGGATCATCCCGAGCCTGTTCGGCCTCGACATGTCGTCGCTGGTCCTGGCGATCCTCGTGCAACTGCTGCTGATGGCCCTGACCCTGCTGCTGACCTACGGCACCACCGGCAACCCGGTGCAACTGCTGATCTGGTCGATCATCGGCGTGACTGCGCTGTTCCTGAAGATCTTCTTCTTCGCCCTGATCATCAGCGTGATCCTGTCCTGGGTCGCCCCGGGCAGCCACAACCCGGGCGCCGAGCTGGTCAACCAGATCTGCGAGCCGGCCCTGGCGCCGTTCCGTCGCATCCTGCCGAGCATGGGCGGCCTGGATATCTCGCCGATCCTGGCGTTCATGGTGCTCAAGCTGATCGACATGCTGGTGATCAACAACCTGGCCGCGATGACCATGATGCCGGAAATCCTGCGCCTGCTGATCTGACCCGGCCCCGCTGATGAGTTACTTTCGCTGGGACGGCGACGACCTGATCCTGGAGTGCCACCTGCAACCTGCGGCCCGTAGCGACGACTTCGCCGGGCTGCATGGCGAGCGCCTGAAGATCCGCCTCACCGCGCCGCCGGTGGAGGGCAAGGCCAACGCCTACCTGATGGCATTCCTGGCCAAGGCCTTCGGCGTGTCCAAGAGCCAGGTCAGCCTGGTCAGCGGCGAGCTGAACCGGCAGAAACGGGTGCGGATCAACGCACCGAAAAAGCTGCCGGACCTGCCGGGACTACAGCGCCCGTCCAACTGACGTCGTCATCCTTCATCGCGGGCAAGTCGGATCGCCGCCCGCTCGCTCCTACAGTGCAAGGCGGCCCTGTAGGAGCGAGGCTTGCCCGCGATTGCCCCACTGCGCTTCAACGGCCTGAAATCAGCCCCGGCCTTTGCTTGCCGCTGGGAACAGCGGTCTTTAGACTTACGCCTCATTTGAACGAGAGCAGGGTCGATGCCAACTGCCTTTCCCGCCGATTCCGTTGGTCTGGTAACGCCGCAAGTGGCGCATTTCAGCGAGCCCCTGGCCCTGGCCTGCGGTCGCTCCCTGGCCGCCTATGACCTGATCTTCGAGACCTACGGCCAGCTGAACGCCACGGCGAGCAATGCCGTGCTGATCTGCCACGCCCTGTCCGGCCACCATCATGCCGCCGGCTACCACAGCCCCGACGACCGCAAGCCGGGCTGGTGGGACAGCTGCATCGGCCCGGGCAAGCCGATCGATACCAACAAGTTCTTCGTCGTCAGCCTGAACAACCTCGGCGGCTGCAACGGCTCCACAGGGCCGAGCAGCATCAACCCGGACACCGGTAAGCCGTTCGGCGCCGACTTCCCGGTGCTGACCGTGGAAGACTGGGTGCACAGCCAGGCGCGCCTGGCCGATCGGCTCGGCATTGTGCAGTTCGCCGCGGTGATCGGCGGCAGCCTGGGCGGCATGCAGGCCCTGCAATGGACCATCACCTACCCGGACCGGGTGCGCCATTGCCTGGCTATCGCCTCGGCGCCCAAGCTGTCGGCGCAGAACATCGCCTTCAACGAAGTGGCGCGCCAGGCCATCCTCACCGACCCTGAATTCCACGGCGGCTCGTTCCAGGAACAGGGCGTGATCCCCAAGCGCGGGCTGATGCTGGCGCGGATGGTCGGGCACATCACCTACCTGTCCGACGACTCCATGGGCGAGAAATTCGGCCGCGGCCTGAAGAGCGAAAAGCTCAACTACGACTTCCACAGCGTCGAGTTCCAGGTCGAGAGCTACCTGCGCTACCAGGGCGAGGAGTTCTCCGGGCGTTTCGACGCCAACACCTACCTGCTGATGACCAAGGCGCTGGACTACTTCGACCCGGCGGCGAACTTCGACGACAACCTGGCGAAAACCTTCGAAGGGGCCAAGGCCAAGTTCTGCGTGATGTCCTTCACCACCGACTGGCGCTTCTCCCCGGCCCGCTCGCGGGAGCTGGTGGACGCGCTGATGGCGGCACGCAAGGACGTCAGCTACCTGGAAATCGACGCGCCACAGGGCCACGACGCCTTTCTGATTCCGATCCCGCGTTACCTGCAGGCGTTCGGTAACTACATGAACCGAATTTCGCTGTGAGGAACCCGTCATGAGAGCGGATCTGGAAATCATCCAGGAATGGATCCCCGCCGGCAGCCGCGTGCTCGACCTCGGCTGCGGCGATGGCGAATTGCTGACCTGGCTGCGCGATCACAAGCAGGTCACCGGCTACGGCCTGGAAAACGACCCGGACAACATCGCCGAGTGCGTGGCCAAGGGCATCAACGTCATCGAGCAGGACCTGGACAAGGGCCTGGGCAACTTCGCCAGCAACAGCTTCGACATCGTGGTCATGACCCAGGCCCTGCAAGCCGTGCACTACCCGGACCGGATCCTCGACGAAATGCTGCGCGTCGGCCGCCAGTGCATCATCACCTTCCCCAACTTCGGCCACTGGCGCTGCCGCTGGTACCTGGCCAGCAAGGGGCGGATGCCGGTCTCCGAATTCCTCCCGTACACCTGGTACAACACGCCGAACATCCACTTCTGTACTTTCGAGGACTTCGAGGAACTGTGCCGCGAACGTGAAGCCAAGGTCATCGATCGCCTTGCGGTGGATCAACAGCACCGCCATGGGTGGGCCAGTAAGCTATGGCCTAATCTGTTAGGTGAGATCGGCATCTACCGCGTCAGCAGCCCCGGCCTGCAGGACCACCAGATCGCGGTATAAACCAGGTACAGCAAGGAGAACGATCATGGGTCGCTTGGTTACTTTTCTATTGGCAGCGTGCCTCGGCGCGTCGGCGATGGCCGCCGACACCATCAAGGGCGAGCGCCAGGAAGTGTTCGGTGACGTGACCGTGCACTACAACACCTTCAACTCCACCTTCCTGCAACCGGACATCGCCAAGGCCGCGGAGCTGGTGCGCAGCAAGAACCAGGGCGTGATCAACGTTTCCGTGCTCAAGGCCGGCAAGCCGCAGGTCGCCCAGGTGACCGGCACCGTCAAGGACCTGACCAGCAACGCGGTGCCACTGAAATTCAAGCAGATCACCGAACAGGGTGCGATCTACTACATCGCCCAATACCCGGTAGAGCAGCAGGAAACCCGCACCTTCGAGGTCAAGGTGCAGACCGGTGACACGATCAACACCATCAACTTCAACCAAGAACTTTTCCCCGGCGAATGATGACTTTTACCCAACTCGTACTGGCCAGCCATAACGCCGGCAAACTCAAGGAGCTCCAGGCCATGCTCGGCGGCTCGGTGCAACTGCGCTCGATCGGCGAGTTCAGCAGCGTCGAACCAGAAGAAACCGGCCTGTCGTTCGTCGAGAACGCCATCCTCAAGGCCCGTAACGCCTCGCGCATTTCCGGCCTGCCGGCGCTGGCGGACGATTCGGGCCTGGCGGTGGATTTCCTCGGCGGCGCGCCGGGCATCTACTCGGCGCGTTATGCCGATGGCCGGGGCGACGCGGCGAACAACGCCAAGCTGCTGGACGCCCTGAAGGACGTGCCCGAAGCCGAGCGCGGCGCGCAGTTCGTCTGCGTGCTGGCCCTGGTGCGGCACGCCGACGACCCGCTGCCGATCCTCTGCGAAGGCCTGTGGCATGGGCGCATCCTCACCGCGGCCAGCGGCGAACACGGCTTCGGCTACGATCCGCTGTTCTGGGTGCCGGAGCGCAACTGCTCCAGCGCCGAACTGGACCCGGTGCAAAAGAACCAGCTCAGCCATCGCGCCCGCGCCATGGCCATCCTGCGGCAACGCCTGGGCCTGCAATGACCATCGATTCGTCCGCGTCGCCGCTGATCTTCGGCGGCGCGCCAACGCCCCGGGCGGCCCTGCCCCACCTGCCGCCCCTGGCGCTGTACATCCACATCCCGTGGTGTGTACGCAAATGCCCTTACTGCGACTTCAATTCCCATGCCGCCAGCCCGGTGCTGCCGGAAGAAGAGTACGTCGACGCCCTGCTGGCCGACCTCGAACAGGACCTGCCCGCCGCCTACGGCCGTGAGCTGAGCTCGATCTTCTTCGGCGGCGGCACGCCGAGCCTGTTCAGCGCCCAGGCCCTGGGCCGCTTGCTCGAAGGCGTGAAGCAACGCATTGCCTTCGCCGCCGATATCGAAATCACCCTGGAAGCCAACCCCGGGACCTTCGAGCAGGAGAAGTTCACCGCCTATCGCGCCCTGGGCATCAATCGCCTGTCGATCGGCATCCAGAGCTTCCAGGAAGACAAGCTCAAGGCCCTGGGCCGCATCCACAACGGCGACGAAGCGGTGCGCGCCGCCGACATGGCGCGCCGGGCCGGGTTCGATAACTTCAACCTGGACCTGATGCACGGCTTGCCCGACCAGTCCCTGGAGGATGCCCTGGGCGACCTGCGCCAGGCCATCGCCATGCAGCCGACCCATCTGTCCTGGTACCAGCTGACCCTGGAGCCCAACACGGTGTTCTGGAACCAGCCGCCGACGCTGCCGGAAGACGACACCCTGTGGGATATCCAGGAAGCCGGCCAGGCGCTGCTGGCCGAGCACGGCTACGCCCAGTACGAAGTCTCGGCCTATGCCCAACCCGGCCGGGCGGCGCGGCATAACCTGAACTACTGGAGCTTTGGCGACTTCATCGGTATCGGCGCCGGCGCCCACGGCAAGCTCAGCCACCCGGACGGGCGCATCGTGCGCACCTGGAAGACCCGTCTGCCCAAGGACTACCTCAACCCGGCAAAAAGCTTCAAGGCCGGCGAAAAGGCCCTGGCCGACGACGAGCTGCCGTTCGAGTTCCTGATGAACGCCCTGCGCCTGACCGAGGGCGTCGAGGCGCAGCTCTACCCGGAACGCACCGGGCTGCCCCTGGAAAGCCTCGCCGAAGGCCGTCGCGAGGCCGAACAAAGCGGCCTGTTGCAGGTCGAACCGTCACGCCTGGCCGCCACCCCGCGTGGCCAGCTCTTCCTCAACGACTTGCTGCAGAAATTTCTGAGCTGATTTCAGCCCTAAGGGAAACCACATGGATTTGATACTCGACCTGCTCGCCACCGTGTCCCGCTGGAGCCGCAGCAACCTTTCGGAAATCTCCCTGGCCCTCGTGGGTTGCCTGCTGGTGCTGTTCGGCGCGGATATCAAGGGCTGGGTCGAAGCCCGCCTGGGCGGCCTCGCCGGTGCCCTGCGCGTGCCGATGATGGCGCTGCTGTGCATGATCGGCAGCGGCGCGGCGCTGATCTACGCCACGCCCTGGATCGTCCGCGGCCTGAGCCAGTTCAACAATTACAGCCTGGCGCCGGTGCTGCTGGTGGTGCTGGTGTTGATCGGCGTGGTGGCGGACCGCCGCTGACCTGATCGCGGGCGAGCCTCGCTCCTACAGGGATCACGCCGTACCTGTAGGAGCGAAGCTTGCTCGCGATGAACGATAACGCGACATCCAGACAGGCCGCGGGACTCCCATCGCGGGCACTTCGGATCACCGCCCACTCGCGCCTACAGAACGCAGGGATGCATGAAATATGAGTAAGAAACGACTGGACGACACCAGCAAATTCCTCAGCTACGTGCTGCGCCATGAACCCCAGGCGATCGGCCTTGAGCTGGACAGCGAAGGCTGGGCCAGGATCGATGCCTTGATCGACGGCGCCGCCCGCGAAGGACGCCAACTGACGCCCGAGCTGATCGCCGAGGTGGTGGCCAGCAACGACAAGAAGCGCTTCGCCCTGTCCGCAGACCAGCAGCGCATCCGCGCCGTGCAAGGCCACTCCAGCGCCAGCGTGAACCTGCAACTCGCTGAAAAGCAGCCCCCGGCCGTGCTCTATCACGGCACCGCCAGCCGGTTCATGGCGTCGATCGACGAGAAAGGCCTGATCCCAGGCTCGCGCCATCACGTGCACCTGTCACAGGACATGGCGACGGCCGAGGCGGTGGGCCAGCGATACGGGAAGGTGGTGATACTCAAGGTCGCCGCACAGGACATGCAGGCGCAGGGCTTCAAGTTCTATCAGGCCGAGAACGGGGTCTGGCTGACCGACCACGTTCCCGTCGATTTCCTCTCGCCCCTGTAGGAGCGAAGCTTGCTCGCGATAGCGGACTTCGCTGCGTCGACTTTTCAGCCTGGCAGCTGATCGCGAGCAATCGAGCATCCAGCGGATGCTCCTACACAGCAGGGCTCAGGCCAGCTTTTCGAACTTCAGATCCCACACCCCATGCCCCAGGCGCTCGCCGCGGCGCTCGAACTTGGTGATCGGGCGTTCGGCCGGGCGTGGCACGCACTTGCCGTCTTCGGCCAGGTTGCGGTAACCCGGCGCGACATTCATCACTTCCAGCATGTACTCGGCATACGGCTCCCAGTCGGTGGCCATGTGCAGGATGCCGCCGACCTTGAGCTTGCTGCGCACCAGCTCGGCAAAAGACGCCTGGACGATACGGCGCTTGTGGTGACGGCTCTTGTGCCACGGATCGGGGAAAAACAGCATCAGGCGATCCAGGCTGTTATCGGCGATGCAGCGGTTGAGCACTTCGATCGCATCGCAATCGTAGACCCGCAGGTTGGTCAGGCCCTGAGTCAGCACGCCGTTGAGCAGCGCGCCAACACCCGGACGGTGCACTTCCACACCGATGAAATCCTGCTCCGGCGCAGCCGCAGCCATTTCCAGCAGCGAATGGCCCATGCCGAAGCCGATTTCCAGCGAGCGCGGCGCCGAACGGCCGAACACCTGGTCGAAGTCCACCGGCGCGTCGGCCAGCGGCAGCACGTACAGCGGCGCGCCCTGCTCCAGGCCGCGCTGCTGGCCTTCGGTCATGCGCCCGGCGCGCATCACGAAACTCTTGATGCGGCGGTGTTGGCGCTCGTCGCCGGCTTCCGGCTGGATTGGCGTGTCGTTTGATTCAGTCATCAATGGCTCTTACTTGATCAGACCATCCAGCGGCGAGGAGGCGCTGGCATAGAGTTTCTTCGGCATGCGGCCGGCGAGGTACGCCAGGCGGCCTGCCACGATGGCGTGCTTCATGGCCTCGGCCATCAGCACCGGTTGTTGCGCGTGAGCGATGGCCGAGTTCATCAGCACCGCCTCGCAGCCCAGCTCCATGGCGATGGTGGCATCGGAGGCGGTGCCGACACCGGCATCCACCAGCACCGGGACCTTGGCTTCTTCGAGGATAATCTGCAGGTTGTACGGGTTGCAGATCCCCAGGCCAGTACCGATCAGGCCGGCCAGCGGCATGACCGCGATGCAGCCCATTTCCGCCAGCTGGCGGGCGATGATCGGGTCGTCGCTGGTGTACACCATCACGTCGAAACCTTCCTTGACCAGCACTTCGGCGGCCTTGAGGGTTTCCAGCACGTTGGGGAACAGGGTCTTCTGGTCGGCCAGCACTTCCAGCTTCACCAGGTTGTGGCCGTCGAGCAGCTCACGGGCCAGGCGGCAGGTGCGCACGGCCTCGACCGCGTCATAGCAACCGGCGGTGTTCGGCAGGATGGTGTAGCGATCCGGCGGCAGGATATCCAGCAGGTTCGGCTCGCCGGGGTTCTGGCCGATGTTGGTCCGGCGCACGGCGACGGTGACGATCTCGGCACCCGAGGCTTCGATGGCCAGGCGGGTTTCTTCCATGTCACGGTACTTGCCGGTCCCTACCAGCAAGCGCGACTGGTAGGTACGGCCAGCCAGGACGAAGGGCTTGTCGCTGCGAACGTTGCTCATCGGAAATCCTCTGTTGGGGTGAGGTTCTTGCAGAATTCTGTAGGGTTCCACGCCGAGAAACCCGGGAGGCGCCGCCAGGAACCGACGCCAGGCGATCCATTACGGGCGGCAAATGCGCATTCCGGGCCGGCTTGGCCTGCCGCGGGGCTCTTACCCTGGGCGGCTAGCCGCCGCCGATGGCATGCACCACTTCAACCTGATCGCCCTCGTTGAGGGTGGTCTCGGCGTGCAGGCTGCGCGGGACGATATCCAGGTTGAGCTCCACTGCGATCCGGCGTCCGGTCAGGTCCAGACGGGTCAGCAGGGCCGCAACGGTCTCGCCGTCGGGCAGTTCATAGGATTCGCCGTTCAACTGAATGCGCATGCCGGATGCCGCCATCATTTTTAGGGGCCAGCATTCTAGCCCGATCATGACCTAAAGGTCAGCTACAAGCGTCAAGCGGTCAGTTGCAGGCGCCAGGCGGCAAGACCGAGCAAAAACCAGCCGACCAGGAACGCCAGGCCGCCCAGCGGGGTGATGATGCCCAGCTTGCCGATGCCGGTCAGGGTCAGGAGGTAGAGGCTGCCGGAAAACAGCAGGATCCCCAGGGCGAACGAGGCACCGGCCCAGTTCACCAGGCGGCCGGGAATCTGCGTGGCCAGCAACGCCACCCCCAGCAGCGCCAGGGTATGGATCAGCTGGTAGGTAACGCCGGTGTGGAAAATCGCCAGGTAGTCGGCGCTCAGGCGGTTTTTCAGGCCATGGGCGGCAAAAGCCCCCAGGGCAACGCCGGTAAAGCCGAAAAAGGCGGCCAGCATCAGGAAGCCACGCAGCATGAGGAACTCCAGTCAGAATCAGCGAGCGGGTCTGTATAATGGCGCGCTCAACGGGTTCGGCCAAGCCATCTCTATGCTGCGTTTACTTCTTCGTCGCGTCTCTAAAGTCCTGCTCTGGTTCGCTGTGGGCAGCGTCTTGCTGGTATTGCTGCTGCGGATCGTGCCGCCCCCGGGAACGGCCCTGATGGTCGAACGCAAGATCGAGTCCTGGGTCGACGGCGAGCCCATCGACCTGCAACGCAGCTGGAAACCCTGGGACGAGATCGCCGACGACCTGAAGGTGGCGGTGATCGCCGGCGAAGACCAGAAGTTCTCCGAGCACTGGGGGTTCGACATCGGCGCGATCCAGGCCGCCTTCGCCCACAACGAGCGCGGCGGTTCGATCCGCGGCGCCAGCACCTTGAGCCAGCAGGTGGCGAAGAACCTGTTCCTGTGGTCCGGACGCAGCTGGTTGCGCAAAGGGCTGGAGGCCTGGTTCACCGGGCTGATCGAGATCTTCTGGTCTAAACAGCGGATTCTCGAGGTCTACCTCAACAGCGTCGAATGGGACGAAGGCGTGTTCGGCGCCGAAGCGGCGGCGCAGCATCACTTCGGTGTCAGCGCCCGTTCGCTGTCGCGGCAACAGGCCAGCCTGCTGGCGGCGGTCCTGCCCAACCCGCGGGTCTGGAGCGCCAGCCACCCAAGCCCTTATGTAGCGCAACGGGCCGGCTGGATCCGCCGGCAGATGAGCCAATTGGGCGGGGACAGCTATCTGCTGGGGCTGAACGATTCGCGCAAGGCGCTGTGGTCGCAGTAACGTTCAAGACCTGATCGCGAGCAAGCTTCGCTCCTACAGAAGAATGCGCGGCCCCGTAGGAGCGAAGCTTGCTCGCGAGAGCGCCCCTACAGACACCACAACTCCCACAAACAAAAACGCCCCGATCGGATCGGGGCGTTTTGCGTAGCGCTGTGTATTACGCGGTAATCGACAGCTTGAGCTTGTTCATCGCGCTCTTTTCGAGCTGACGGATACGCTCGGCCGAGACGTTGTACTTCTGCGCCAGGTCGTGCAGCGTGGCTTTCTCTTCCGCCAGCCAGCGCTGGTAGAGGATGTCGCGGCTACGGTCGTCCAGTACTTCCAGCGCCTCGTGCAGGTTGCTGGTGGAGTTGTCGGTCCAGTCGGCGTCTTCCAGCTGGCGAGCCGGATCGTACCGGTGGTCTTCCAGGTAGTTGGCCGGCGATTGGAAGGCGCTGTCGTCATCCGCTTCGGCGGCTGGGTCGAAGGCCATGTCATGGCCGGTCAGGCGACTTTCCATCTCGCGCACTTCGCGCGGTTCCACGCCGAGGCTTTCCGCCACGCGATGGACTTCTTCGTTGTTCAACCAGGCCAGGCGCTTCTTCTGGCTGCGCAGGTTGAAGAACAGCTTGCGCTGGGCCTTGGTGGTCGCGACTTTCACAATGCGCCAGTTGCGCAGGATGAACTCGTGGATTTCCGCCTTGATCCAGTGCACGGCGAACGACACCAGGCGCACGCCCATTTCCGGGTTGAAACGCTTTACTGCCTTCATCAGGCCGACGTTGCCTTCCTGGATCAGGTCGGCCTGGGCCAGACCGTAGCCGGAATAGCTACGGGCGATATGTACGACAAAACGCAGGTGGGCGAGCACCATCTGCCGAGCCGCCTCAAGATCCTGCTCATAGTAGAGACTCTCGGCCAGTTCACGCTCCTGCTCGGGCGTCAGCAAAGGAATGCTGTTCACCGTGTGCACGTAGGCCTCCAGGTTCGCACCCGGGACCAAGGCATAAGCAGGTTGCAAAGAAGTGGTCATACGAAAAAACCTCCGACTCACATAACTCGTGCTTATTCAGCACTGCTGAAAATTGACCGGAAACCGAAAAACAAGTTCCCAAAAATACTGAAAGGTCAATGCAAGCAAAAAGACACTATTTCGGCGCCAGCTCCCGCAAGTGGCGGGCGACTGCAATCCACGCACCGATATACCCCAACAACACGGCGCCAAGCAAGAGCGACAGACCATCGGCGACCGGCACGCCAGCGAGGGCAAAATCACTGCCGTACAAGCCAGCCAGCCCCACTACCGCGTCGTTCAACCAGTTGAGGCCGAACGCCAGGACACCCCATGACAGGATCCCCGCACCGAAGCCATACAAGGCACCCATATAAAGGAAGGGACGCCGCACATAACTGTCAGTGCCGCCGACGAGTTTAATCACTTCTATCTCGGTGCGGCGGTTTTCAATATGAAGACGAATGGTATTGCCTATCACCAAAAGTAATGCAGAAACCAGCAGCACCGTCAGGCCGAAGACAAACCGGTCGCCCAGCTTGAGAATCGCCGCCAGGCGCTCGACCCATACCAGGTCCAGCTGCGCCTGTTGCACCTTGGGCATTTCCGCCAGGCGCTGGCGCAAGGCTTCCAGGGTGGTCTTGTCCACTTCGTTGGGCGTCACCAGGACCACGCCCGGCAGCGGGTTCTGCGGCAACTCCTTGAGCGCCTCGCCCAGCCCGGACTGTTGCTGGAACTCATCCAGCGCCTTGTCCTTGCTGATGAACTCGGCATCCGCCACGCCCGGCATGGCCTTGATCTGTTCGCTCAGGCTTTCGCCCTCGCCGGCACTGGCGTCGAGTTCCAGGTACAGGGAAATCTGCGCCGCACGCTGCCAGGATCCCCCCAGGCGCTCGACGTTGCTGAGCAACAGCGACAAGCCCATCGGCAGGCTCAGCGCCACCGCCATCACCAGGCAGGTGAAGAAGCTGCCGATCGGCTGCTTGCCCAGGCGACGCAGGCTGTCCAGCAGGCTGGCGCGATGGCTTTCGATCCAGGCGTGCAGCAGGGTGCTGAAATCCGGGCCGTCGTCTTCGTCGCGCTTTTTCTTCTGCGGCGGCTGGTCCGTGGCTTTGGGAGCCACGCGTTCGGCCACTTTCGGGCTGCGGGTCGCACTCATACGCCAGCCTCCCCGTCGCCGATCAATCGGCCGCGCTGCAAGGTCAGCATGCGATGGCGCATGCGCGCGATCAGCGCCAGGTCGTGGCTGGCGATCAGCACGCTGGTGCCCAGCCGGTTGATATCTTCGAATACGCCCATGATTTCCGCCGCCAGACGCGGGTCGAGGTTACCGGTGGGTTCGTCCGCCAGCAGCAAGGCCGGGCGGTGCACGATGGCGCGGGCGATGCCGACGCGCTGTTGCTGGCCGGTGGACAAGTCGCCCGGGTACAGCTCGGCCTTGTCCGACAGCGCCACGCGCTCCAGGGCCGAGTCCACGCGCTTGGCGATTTCGGCCTTGGACAGACCGAGGATCTGCAACGGCAAGGCGACATTGTTGAACACAGTGCGATCGAACAGCAGTTGGTGGTTCTGGAACACCACGCCAATCTGCCGCCGCAGGAAGGGAATCTGCGCATTGCTGATGGTGCTCAGGTCCTGGCCGGCCAGCAGCAGCTTGCCGCTGGTGGGGCGCTCCATGGCCAGCAGCAACCGCAGCAGCGTGGACTTGCCGGCACCGGAATGGCCGGTCACGAACAGAAATTCGCCCCGACGCACCCGGAAACTCAGCTCGTGCAGGCCGACATGGCCGTTCGGGTAACGCTTACCGACCTGTTCGAAACGAATCATGAACGCTCCCGCTCGGCAAACAGTGCCTGGACAAAGGGTTCGGCTTCAAAGGCGCGCAAATCGTCGATGCCCTCGCCGACGCCGATATAGCGGATCGGCAGGCCGAACTGCTTGGCCAGGGCGAAGATCACCCCGCCCTTGGCAGTGCCGTCGAGCTTGGTCAGGGCCAGGCCGGTCAGTTCCACGCTCTGGTTGAAATGCTTGGCCTGGTTGATGGCGTTCTGGCCGGTGCCAGCGTCGAGCACCAACAGCACTTCGTGCGGCGCGTCGGCATCGAGCTTGCCGATCACCCGACGGACCTTCTTCAGTTCTTCCATCAGGTTGTCTTTGGTGTGCAGGCGCCCGGCGGTGTCGGCGATCAACACGTCGATGCCACGGGCCTTGGCGGCCTGCACGGCGTCGAAGATCACCGAAGCCGAATCCGCGCCGGTGTGCTGGGCGATCACCGGGATCTTGTTGCGCTCGCCCCACACCTGCAGCTGTTCCACAGCGGCGGCGCGGAAGGTATCGCCCGCGGCCAGCATGACTTTCTTGCCTTCGAGCTGCAGCTTCTTGGCCACCTTGCCGATGGTGGTGGTCTTGCCGGCGCCGTTGACGCCCACCACCAGGATCACGAACGGCTTGGTTTGCGAGGCGATCCGCAGCGGCTGCTCCACCGGCTTGAGCATGCTCGCCAGCTCGGCCTGCAGCGACTTGTACAGCGCATCGACATCGGTCAGCTGTTTGCGTGCGACCTTCTGCGTCAGGTTGCGAATGATCACCGCGGTGGCTTCCACCCCCACGTCGGCGGTCAGCAGGCGGGTTTCGATGTCTTCCAGCAGCTCGTCGTCGATGGTCTTCTTGCCCAGGAACAGGCTGGCCATGCCTTCGCCGATGCTGGCGCTGGTCTTGGACAGGCCCTGCTTGAGGCGGGCAAAGAAACCGACCTTGTTTTCTTCGGCGCGGGGAGGCTCGACGGCAGCGGGCTCTTCGACCGCCGCAACTGGAGCAACTGGAGCAACGACAGCAGGAGCAGGCTCCGGCGCACGAACGGGCTCAGGCGCAACGAAGGCGGCGATCACCGGTTGTGGCACGTCGTCCGCTTCGAACGGCATCCCGGCCTCGGCCGGCTCGCTGGCGCGCACCGCTTCGGCCGCCAGCAGCTCGGCGGCCTGCTGCACCTCGGTCGCGGCCGGAATCGGCGGCGTGATGTGCGGGGCTTGCTCGTCTTCGACCAGGGCCACCGGCTCTTCCGCCACCGGGAGGGTCAGCCAGGGTTGGTGTTCGGCGTGCGCAGGGGCAACGGGGGTCGGCTGCGGGGCCGGTTCCGCCACGGGCTGCAGGACCGGCTCGGCGATAGGCAGCACCACCGGTGCGGCGGCTTCCACGACAGGGGCCGGTTCGGCAACAGGAGCCGGGGTCGGCTCGACGGGGGCTTGCGGCTGTTCGACGACGGTTTCCTGCGGCTTCTTGCGCAGCCATCCGAACAGGCCTTTCTTCTCGCCAGCCGCGGCTGGGGTCTTCTTGTCGTCGTTGGAACCAAACATGGAGGACGGCTATCTCAAGGTAGCGACGCGCCAGCAAGGCGCATCGGCAATTAAATATTCGATGCAGAACAGACTGCGTTTCCGCCGGCTTGTTCACGCGCAACATTTTGTCGAGGTGCCCAGCGGCGCCCCAAGGATCGATTTTACTAAAGGACTGAAACGGCAAAATCGGCGAAAAGTCGAAGTCTAGTCGATAAAACTGCGCTTCTTGCCGGAAACCCATACAACCTGCTCAAGCACACATTGATCCATGCGAGCCTGATAGGCGTGGCCGCCAGTAAAACGGATCAGTATCCTAGCATCTCCTCGCCCGCCGACGCTAAGACCAAGCGGGCAGCCCAACAGGTTTAAAAAACGAATGAATGCTCTAGCCCGCCGCGCCGCAGGCCTGCTGCTCAGTACGGTTTGTCTGCCCCTCGCAGCCCTGGCTGCCGACTCACAACCCACCCACGAATTCACCCTCGACAACGGCCTCAAGGTCGTGGTCCGGGAAGACCACCGAGCCCCGGTCGTGGTCTCCCAGGTCTGGTACAAGGTCGGCTCCAGCTACGAGACCCCGGGCCAGACCGGCCTGTCCCACGCCCTGGAACACATGATGTTCAAGGGCAGCGAGAAAGTCGGCCCGGGCGAAGCCTCGCTGATCCTGCGCGATCTGGGCGCCGAAGAGAACGCCTTCACCAGCGACGACTACACCGCTTATTACCAGGTACTGGCCCGCGACCGCCTGGGCGTGGCCTTCGAGCTGGAAGCCGACCGCATGGCCAGCCTGCGCCTGCCGCCGGACGAGTTCAGCCGCGAAATCGAAGTGATCAAGGAAGAGCGCCGCCTGCGCACCGACGACAAGCCGATGTCCAAGGCCTTCGAGCGGTTCAAGGCGATGGCCTACCCCGCCAGCGGCTACCACACGCCGACCATTGGCTGGATGGCCGACCTGGAGCGGATGAAAGTCGAGGAACTGCGCCACTGGTACGAGTCCTGGTACGTGCCGAACAACGCCACCCTGGTGGTGGTCGGCGACGTCACCCCGGATGAGGTCAAGACCCTGGCCCAGCGCTATTTCGGCAGCATCCCGAAACGTGACGTGCCGGCCGCGAAGCAACCGCTGGAACTGGCCGAGCCGGGCGAGCGGCAGATCACCCTGCGGGTGAAAACCCAGCTGCCGAGCGTGATGCTGGCCTTCAACGTACCGAGCATCGCCACCGCCGGGGACAAGCACTCGGTGCACGCCCTGCGCCTGATCGCCGCGCTGCTCGACGGCGGCTACAGCGCCCGCATCCCGACCCGCCTGGAGCGTGGCGAAGAACTGGTGTCCGGCGGTTCGTCGAGCTTCGACGCCTACACCCGCGGCGACAGCCTGTTCCTGCTTTCGGCCATCCCCAACAGCCAGAAGAAAAAGACCGTCGCCCAGGCCGAGGCCGGACTGTGGCGCCTGCTCGACGAGCTGAAGGCGACCCCGCCGACCGCCGAAGAGTTGGAACGCGTGCGCGCCCAGGTGATCGCCGGCCTGGTCTACGAACGGGATTCCATCTCCAGCCAGGCCACCGCCATCGGCCAGCTGGAAACCGTCGGCCTGTCCTGGAAACTCATGGACACCGAGCTCGCCGAACTGCAAAGCGTGACCCCTGAGGACATCCAGAAGGCCGCCCGCACCTATTTCACCCGCGAACGCCTGAGCGTTGCCCATGTACTGCCCGAGGAGTCCGCTCATGAGTAAGCGCAAAAGCGCCAGCCCGGTCCTGCTCGGCCTGGCCCTGGTGGCCCTGATCGCCGGCGCCGGCCTCTACCTGCTGCGCGCCGACGAGTCCAAGGCCAGCCAGGCCCTGGAAAAAGCCAAGAGCACCCAGAAACTGCAATCCCTGGCCGAACTCGACGGCAAGGCGCCAAGCCACCGCAGCCTCGACATCAAGACCTGGAGCACCGCCGAAGGCGCCAAGGTGCTGTTCGTCGAAGCCCATGAACTGCCGATGTTCGACCTGCGCCTGACCTTCGCCGCCGGCAGCAGCCAGGATGGCGGCACGCCCGGCCTGGCGCAGTTGACCAACGCCATGCTCAACGAAGGCGTGGCCGGCAAGGATGTCGGCGCGATCGCCGAAGGTTTCGAAGGCCTGGGCGCCGACTTCGGCAACGGCGCCTACAAGGACATGGCCATCCTTTCCCTGCGCAGCCTGAGCGCGCCGGACAAACGCACGCCGGCCCTGCAATTGTTCAGCGAAGTCATCGGCAAGCCGACCTTCCCCGCCGACTCCCTGGCCCGCATCAAGAACCAGATGCTCGCCGGCTTCGAATACCAGAAGCAGAGCCCCGGCAAGCTGGCGAGCCTGGAGCTGATGCGCCGCCTGTACGGCACGCATCCGTATGCCCATTCCGCCGACGGTACGGCGCAGAGCGTGCCGTCGATCAGCCTGGCGCAGTTGCGGGCGTTCCACGCCAAGGCCTATACCGCCGGCAACGTGGTGATCGCGCTGGTGGGCGACCTGTCGCGCAACGAGGCCGAGGCGATTGCCGCGCAGGTTTCCGCGGCGCTGCCAAAAGGCCCGGCCCTGGCGAAAATCCCCCAGCCGACCGAGCCCCAGGCCAGCATCGGCCATATCGAATACCCCTCCAGCCAGACCACCCTGCTGCTGGCGCAATTGGGCATCGACCGCGACGACCCGGATTACGCAGCGCTGGCCCTGGGCAACCAGATCCTCGGCGGTGGCGGTTTCGGCACCCGGCTGATGAGCGAAGTCCGCGAGAAACGCGGCCTGACCTACGGCGTCTCTTCCGGCTTCAGCCCGATGCAGGTGCGCGGCCCGTTCATGATCAGCCTGCAGACCCGCGCCGAAATGAGCCAGGGCACCCTGAAGCTGGTGCAGGATGTGCTCGCCGACTACCTCAAGACCGGCCCGACCCAGAAAGAACTCGACGACGCCAAGCGCGAACTGGCCGGCAGCTTCCCGCTGTCCACCGCGAGCAACGCCGATATCGTCGGCCAACTGGGCGCCATCGGCTTCTATAACCTGCCGCTTAGCTATCTTGAAGACTTCATGCAGCGTTCCCAGAGTCTTACCGTGGACCAGGTCCGCGAGGCGCTGAACAAGCACCTGAGCACGGACAAGATGGTGATCGTCACCGCCGGTCCGACCGTACCGCAAAAGCCGTTGCCGGCCCCTACTGACAAACCCGCCGAGCAGCCGCTCGGGGTTCCGGAGCACTAATGGCCAGCCCATCGCGTCACAGCAAGAAACCCGCCCACAACCCGCACAACGGCGCGGGCCAGTTGCGCATCATAGGCGGCGAATGGCGCAGTCGGCGCCTGAGCTTCCCCGATGTGCCGGGCCTGCGCCCGACGCCGGACCGGGTGCGCGAAACCCTGTTCAACTGGCTGGCGCCCTACGTTCCGGGCGCCAAGGTACTCGACCTGTTCGCCGGTAGCGGCGCGCTGTTCCTCGAGGCGCTGTCCCGCGGCGCCACCCTGGGCCTGGCGCTGGATGCCAGCAGCGTGGCCGTGTCGCGCCTGCGCGAACACCTGGGCACCCTGCGCTGCACCGTCGGCCAGGTACAGACCGCCGACGCCCTGCGCTATCTGGAAACCCAGCCGGCCAGCCGCTTCGACCTGGCGTTCCTCGACCCGCCGTTCCATCAGAACCTGCTGCCAGCCGCCTGCGCCCTGCTGGAAGAGCGTGGCTGGCTGGCGGACGACGCCTGGGTCTACACCGAAAGCGAGACCCCGCCCTCCACCCTCGGCCTGCCGGCCAACTGGCGCCTGCACCGCGAGCAAAAATCCGGGCAGGTGTACTACTCCTTGTGGCAACGTATGGCAGAGATCGCCGGCTGACCGTCGGCCCGATGAAGGTGCGCGACCCCAAGCGGGTCGCGCACCGCTGCTACGAGAATCACCGTGCCCACTCCGTCAGAACGCTTCATTCCCGCCTTCGGCCTCGGCAATCCGCACCTGCAGACCCTGTGGGGCCCGCTGTGGCGCAAGACCACGCACCTGGAGCGCCAGCGCGAACGCTTGTGGCTCGACGACGGCGACTTCCTCGATCTCGACTGGCACGGCCCGCATACCGCCAGCGCGCCTCTGGTCCTGGTGCTGCACGGCCTGACCGGCTCTTCCAACTCGCCTTACGTCGCCGGCCTGCAACAGGCCCTGGCACGTCAGGGCTGGGCCAGCGTGGCGCTGAACTGGCGCGGCTGCTCGGGCGAACCCAACCTGTTGCCGCGCAGCTACCATTCGGGCGCCAGCGAAGACCTGGCCGCCGCCATCGACCATCTGCGCCGCCAGCGGCCGCTGGCGCCGCTGTTCGCGGTGGGCTACTCGCTGGGGGGCAACGTCTTGCTCAAGCACCTGGGGGAAAGCGGCAGCGCCAGCCAATTGCAGGGCGCCGTCGCGGTCTCGGTGCCGTTTCGCCTGGACCAGTGCGCCGACCGTATCGGCCAGGGGTTTTCCAAGGTCTACCAGGCGCATTTCATGCGCGAGATGCTGGCCTACATCAAGGACAAGCAACGCCAGTTCCAGCACGACGGACGCCATGAAGGCCTGGCCGTGCTGGAACGGCTCGGTTCGCTGGAAAACCTGCGGACCTTCTGGGACTTCGACGGCCGGGTCACCGCGCCGCTGAACGGTTTCGCCGACGCCGAGGACTATTACCGGCGTGCTTCCAGCCGCTATTTCCTGGGGGAAATCCGCACGCCGACCCTGATCATCCAGGCCGCGGACGATCCTTTCGTCTTCCCCCACAGCCTGCCGGAAGCCGGCGAGCTGTCCAGCAGCACCCATTTCGAGTTGCAGGCCAAGGGCGGCCATGTCGGCTTTGTCGACGGCACGCTGAAGACCCCCGGCTATTACCTGGAACGCCGCATTCCGCAATGGCTGGCCGCCCCGGGCCGGGAGCCTAGATGAACACCGACCAGGGCGAGTCGATCCGTTTCTGGCAGACCGCCCCCCTGGCCGGCGTGGAGTTGCTGGCCGCGCGCTACATCGAGCATCGCTTCGTCCCCCACGTCCACGACGGCTATGTGATCGGCATGATCATGGCCGGCGCCCAGCGCTACCGCTATCGCGGCGCCGAACACCTGGCGGGACGCGGCACCCTGGTGCTGATCAACCCGGACGAGTTGCACACCGGGCACAAGGGCACCGAGGACGGCTGGCTGTATCGCGCGTTCTACCCGGACAACGCACAGATCCTCGGCATGCTCGACGAACTGGAACTGCCCAGCGGCGACCTGCCGGCCTTCGGCGCCACGCTGTATCGCGACCCCGACCTGGTCCACGGCTTCTGCCAGTTGCATCAATTGCTGGAAAGCCCGGCCAGCGCCCTGCAGCAGCAGACCGTCTGGCGGGAAATGATGCTCCTGCTGCTGCGACGCCATGCCGGGGTCAAGGCGCCTGGCGCCGCCGGTCGGGAACATCGGGCGATCGTCCGGGCCAAGGACCTGCTGCAAGCGCAGCTGGCCGCCCCGCCCTCGCTGGAGGAGCTGGCCGCGGCGGTCAATCTCTCGCCTTTCCACTTTGCCCGGGTGTTTCGCCGCGCCACCGGCATGCCGCCGCACACCTGGCTGATGCAACAGCGCATCGCCCAGGCCCGGGCCCTGCTGCGCGACGGCTGCCTACCCCTGGAAGTGGCGACGCAACTGGGGTTCGCCGACCAGAGCCACCTGAGCCGGCAGTTCAAGCAGGTTTATGGCGTGGGCCCGGCGGCCTATCGCAGTGCGCGCCAGTCCCTTTAACCCCGCCCTCGCCCTCCTGACCTCCTGTAGGAGCGAGGCTTGCCCGCGAAAAATCCCCCAGGCAGCGCGGTCCGTCAGGCCGTACGCGGCGCCTGGAAGTACGAATCGCGAGCAAGCTTCGCTCCTACAGGAGGCAGCGTCGATCAGTCGCCAGTGGCAACCGCGCGCTGCGGATCGGTGATCCATTCGCTCCAGGAGCCGGCATACAGGCTGGCCAGGGGATAACCGGCCAGGCACAGGGCGAACAGGTTGTGGCAGGCGGTCACGCCCGACCCGCAGTAGGCCACCAGCTCGGTCGGCGAACGCTCTCCCAGCTTGGCGGCAAACCGCTGCCTGAGCTGATCGGCTGGCAGGAAACGGCCGTCGCTGCCCAGGTTGTCGGTGAAGGCCGCGCATTGCGCGCCGGGAATGTGCCCGGCCACCGGGTCGATGGGCTCCACTTCGCCGCGAAAGCGTGGCGCGGCGCGAGCATCGAGCAGGGTCAGGCCGGGCTGGCCGAGGCGCTTTTGCAGTTGCTCGGCGTTCAGCAGCAAGGATGGGTCAGGTTGGCCCGAGAAATGGCCGAGGACGCTGGGCGGCGCATCCAGGCTCAGCGGCAGGCCGGCGGCGTGCCAGGCTTTCAGGCCGCCATCGAGGATAAACACCCCGTCGCGCTTGCCCAGCCAGGCCAGCAGCCACCAGGCGCGGGCGGCAAAGGCACCGGGGCCGTCGTCGTAGAGCACGATATCGCTGTCGGCATCGATACCCCAGGCCTGCAACCGCGCGACCAGCGCCGCCGGCTCGGGCAGCGGGTGGCGCCCGGTCACACCCTTGGTCACCGGGCCGCTGAGGTCACGCTCCAGGTCGGCGAAATGCGCGCCGGCCAGATGCCCTCCGGCATAGCTGCGCTGGCCGTAATCCGGATCTTCCAGGGCAAAACGACAATCGAGAATCACCAGCCCGGGCTGCTCCAGGCGAGCGGCCAATTGCTGCGGGCTGATCAGTTGCGCGATGGGCATGACGGGCTCCAGTCATTGAGGGTGATTGATCCTACTGCACTTCTTCCAGGGCCTGGGCAAAGGGTACGTAAAACTCCTCGAACAGGCTGTTCACCGCGTCCCGGGCCTGCTCGGTGACAAAACCGGCCTCGAGCACCAGCACCTGATAGACGCCGCGCTTGATGGCTTCTTCGCTCAGGTGCATGGAATTTTCCCGGGTGGTGCACAAGAAGCGCACCCAGGACGTGAGGATGATCCAGGCATTGAGGGTCAGGGACTCGATCTGCACCTTGTCCATCCTGAGGATGCCAGCCTCGACGAAACCGGCATAGATCGCCGTGCCATGGATCAGGCAGCGCTGGGAGAACCGCCGGTAGCGGGCGGCCAGTTCGGCGTCGCTGTCGAGCAGGTGCTCCAGGTCGCGGTGCAGGAAGCGATAGCGCCACATGGCAGACAGCACCGCCTCCAGGTAGTAGCGCTTGTCTTCCACGGTCACGGCGCGCCCCGGCGGCAAGCGCAGGAAGCTGTCGACCAGGGCTTCGTACTCGCAGAACAGCACGGCGATGATCGCCTGCTTGTTGGGGAAGTGGTAATACAGGTTGCCCGGCGAAATCTCCATGTGGGCGGCAATGTGGTTGGTGCTGACACTGCGCTCGCCTTGCTGGTTGAACAGCTCCAGGCTGTTCTGGACGATACGTTCGCGGGTTTTTATGCGTGGGGCCATGAGCGTGGGCTTTAATCGAGGAGGCGTTGCCCGGCATCTTACGACCTATCCCCCATGGGATAAATCAAAGCCGGGCCGGGATGTTATTTGACATTTTAGAGTATAAGCTCTAAAAATCGCCCACCCACCCGTCCGGAGCCGTCCATGTCTGCCGAAGTCGCCTACCTGTCGCAAGCCCAATCCCAGCTGGACGAGCTCCATGACCTGTTCGCCGCCCAGCGCCAGGCCTACGCGGCCAACCCGATGCCACCCGCCGCCCAGCGCCAGCAATGGCTCAAGAGCCTGCGCGAGCTGCTGGACAGCGAACGCCAAGCGCTGATCGACGCCATCAGCGCCGACTTCAGCCACCGTAGCGCCGACGAAACCCTGCTCGCCGAGATCATGCCCAGCCTGCATGGCATCCACTACGCCAGCAAACACCTGAAACGCTGGATGAAACCTTCGCGGCGCAAGGTCGGCATGGCCTTCCAGCCGGCTTCGGCCAAGGTCGTCTACCAGCCGCTGGGTGTGGTCGGCGTGATCGTGCCGTGGAACTACCCGCTGTTCCTGGCCATCGGCCCGCTGGTGGGCGCGCTCGCCGCCGGCAACCGCGTGCTGCTCAAGCTCAGCGAGTCCACGCCTGCCACCGGCCTGCTGCTCAAGCGCCTGCTGGCCAAGGTGTTCCCCGAGGACCTGGTCGCCGTGGTCCTGGGCGAAGCCGAAGTCGGCATGGCGTTCTCGAAACTGCCTTTCGATCACCTGTTGTTCACCGGCGCCACCAGCATCGGCAAGCACGTGATGCGCGCCGCGGCGGAAAACCTGACCCCGGTGACCCTGGAGCTGGGCGGCAAGTCGCCCGCCATCGTGTCCGCCGATGTGCCGCTCAAGGACGCCGCCGAACGCATCGCCTTCGGCAAGACCATGAACGCCGGCCAGACCTGCGTCGCCCCGGACTACGTGCTGGTCCCGGAACACCGGGTCGGGGCCTTCGTCGATGCCTATCGCCAGGTGGTCCGCGGCTTCTTCCCGACCCTGGCCGACAACCCCGACTACACCGCGATCATCAACCCGCGGCAGCTGGCGCGCCTGAACAGCTACATCAGCGACGCCACCGGCAAGGGCGCGCTGCTGATCCCGCTGTTCGAGGAGAACCAGGAGCGGCGCATGGGCCACAGCCTGATGCTGAATGTCAGCGACGACATGCTGGTGATGCAGGACGAGATCTTCGGCCCGATCCTGCCGATCGTGCCCTACACCGGCCTGGACCAGGCCTTCGCCTATATCAACCAGCGCCCGCGGCCCCTGGCGCTCTACTACTTCGGCTACGACAAGGCCGAGCAGGACCGGGTCCTCAACGAAACCCACTCGGGCGGTGTCTGCCTCAACGACACCCTGCTGCATGTGGCCCAGGACGACATGCCGTTCGGCGGCATCGGCCCCTCAGGCATGGGTCATTACCACGGCCACGAGGGCTTCCTGACCTTCAGCAAGGCCAAGGGCGTGCTGAGCAAGCAGCGCCTGAACGCTGCGCGGCTGATCTACCCGCCTTATGGCAAGCCGATCCAGCGGCTGATCCAGAAGCTGTTCATCCGTTAACCAGACCACTGCCGGGAAATAACCACAATGACTCCCAGCCTGCCTGCCACACCCGTCCTGTCACGCCGCGGCCTGTTGAAAATCAGCCTGGGCGCCAGCGCCTTCCTGGCCACCGCCGGCCTCGGCGCCAGCCTCAGCGGCTGCTCGTCCAGCACCGCGGCCCATGGCTTCGCGGTACTGCGCGACAGCGACCTGCCGATCCTGCGGGCGCTGGTCCCGGTGCTGCTCGAAGGCGCCGTGGCCGCCGGGCAGCTGCCAGCCGCCATCGACGCAACCCTGAACGGCCTGGACAGCAGCCTCGATCATCTGTCGCCGGAAATGCTCAAGCTCACCCGCCAACTGCTCGACGTGCTGGCCATGGGCATTACCCGCGGCCCGCTGACCGGTATCTGGGGCAGTTGGGAAAGCGCCAGCGCCGAAGACATCCGGCACTTTCTCGATCGCTGGGAAAACAGCGCCATCGGCCTGCTGCGCCAGGGCCGCGCCTCCCTGCTGCAACTGGTGACGATGGCCTGGTACGGCCGCGCGGAGTCCTGGGCCCACTGCGGCTACCCCGGGCCACCCAGGATCTGACGCCCCTGCCTAATCCCCCCGAAAAACAATAAGAGACCGCCCGATATGCCCGTACCCGATCTGTTTCGCGAAGGCCTGGCCCGCGGCTGGAAAACCTACAACGGCACGCAATTGCAGCAGGACCTGACCCTCGAAGCGGATGTCGCCATCATCGGTAGCGGCGCGGGCGGCGGCACCACCGCGGAAATTCTCAGTGCCGCCGGCTACAAGGTGCTGCTGATCGAGGAAGGTCCGCTCAAGACCAGCGACGACTTCAAGATGCTCGAGGACCAGGCCTACGCCAGCCTCTACCAGGAAGGTATCGGCCGCATGAGCAAGGATGGCGCCATCACCATCCTGCAAGGGCGCGCAGTCGGCGGCACCACCCTGATCAACTGGACCTCCAGTTTCCGCACCCCCGACCCGACCCTGGAACACTGGGCCCGCGAGCACCACGTCAAGGGCCACAGCCCGGCCGAGATGGCGCCCTGGTTCGAGAAAATGGAGCAACGCCTGGGGGTCGCGCCGTGGATCATGCCGCCCAACGCCAACAACGATGTGATCAGGAACGGTTGCGAAAAGCTCGGCTACAGCTGGCATGTGATCCCGCGCAACGTGCGTGGCTGCTGGAACCTCGGCTACTGCGGCATGGGCTGCCCGACCAACGCCAAGCAATCGATGATGGTCACCACCATCCCCGCGACCCTGGAGAAAGGCGGCGAGCTGTTGTACCTGGCCCGCGCCGAACGCCTGCGGATCCAGGGCGAGCGGGTCGAAAGCCTGCAATGCCTGGCCATGGACGAGCGCTGCGTGGCGCCCACCGGGCGCACCATCACGGTCAGGGCCCGGCATTACGTGCTGGCCGGCGGCGGGATCAACAGCCCGGCCCTGCTCCTGCGTTCCGACGCGGCCGACCCGCACCGGCGCCTGGGCAAACGCACCTTCCTGCACCTGGTGAATTTTTCCGCCGGGCAATTCGACGGCGTGATCAATCCCTTCTACGGCGCGCCGCAGTCGATCTACTCCGATCATTTCCAGTGGCAGGACGGCACTACCGGCAGGATGTCCTACAAACTCGAGGTGCCGCCGCTGCAACCGGCGCTGGCCGCCACTTTGCTCGGGGGCTTCGGCCCACAGAGCGCCCTGAACATGCAGCAGTTGCCCCACACCCACGCCATGCTCGCGCTGCTGCGGGACGGTTTTCACCCGGACAGCAGCGGCGGCAGCGTGGAACTGCGCGGCGACGGCTCGCCGGTGCTCGACTATCAGGTCTCGGACTACGCCTGGGACGGCCTGCGCCGGGCGTTTCACAGCATGGCGGAAATCCAGTTCGCCGGCGGCGCGCAGGCGGTCATGCCATTACACAACGATGCCCGCTACGTGAAGACCCTAGCCGAGGCCAAGGCAATGATCGACGGCCTGCGCCTGGAGCTGTACCGCACCCGCCTGGGCAGCGCCCACGTGATGGGCGGCTGCGCCATGGGCGAAGACCCGAAGAGCGCCGTCGCGGACAGCCTGGGCCGCCACCATCAGTTGGCCAACCTGTCGATCCACGACGGTTCGCTGTTCCCCACCAGCATCGGCGCCAACCCGCAGCTGTCGGTCTACGGGCTGACCGCGCAATTGGCCACGGCCCTGGCCGAACGGCTGAAAACCGGGTGAAAACGCCGCTTATTTCCGTCGTCTATAGTGCTTTCTTCCGTGACAGGCGACTTGGCCGACCGGAAAGGCTGCGATACCATCCGACTCCCCAACGGATTCCCGCCAGGACGACGCGATGAACCGAGTGTTGTACCCAGGTACCTTCGACCCTATTACCAAGGGCCATGGCGATCTGGTCGAACGCGCCTCGCGGCTGTTCGATCACGTGATCATCGCCGTCGCCGCCAGCCCGAAGAAAAACCCGCTTTTCCCCCTGGAACAGCGCGTGGAACTGGCTCGCGAGGTCACCAAGCATCTGCCGAACGTTGAAGTCGTCGGTTTTTCCACGCTGCTGGCACACTTCGCCAAGGAGCAGAACGCCAATGTCTTCCTGCGGGGGCTGCGCGCGGTTTCCGACTTCGAATACGAATTCCAGCTGGCCAACATGAACCGCCAGTTGGCGCCGGACGTGGAAAGCCTGTTTCTCACGCCTTCGGAACGCTACTCGTTCATTTCCTCGACCCTGGTCCGGGAAATCGCGGCATTGGGCGGCGATATCAGCAAGTTCGTGCATCCGGCCGTGGCCGACGCCCTGACCCTGCGCTTCAAGAAATAAGCCCCGCGGGCGCTGGCCAGGCCCGCGCCAGCTCCCGCGCTGCCAACCTGCAAACGCCCCTCCCATCGCGCCCGCGTGCACTGCGCCCGTCAATACGGCACAATTGCGCCATTGATTTTTCAAATGCCTGGGCCCGCCGCCCCGGCCGGAGTGCCCCATGTCCCTGATCATCACCGACGATTGCATCAACTGCGACGTCTGCGAACCCGAGTGCCCGAACGCTGCGATTTCTCAAGGCGAAGAGATCTACGTGATCGACCCGAACCTGTGCACCCAATGTGTCGGCCACTATGACGAGCCGCAGTGCCAGCAGGTGTGTCCGGTGGATTGCATCCCGCTGGACGAAGCCCACCCGGAAACCGAAGAAGAGTTGATGGCCAAGTACCGGAAGATTACCGGTAAGGCGTAAACCGCTGGTTTTACCGCGTCGCGGCAAACGTTATCGCGGGCAAGCCTCGCTCCTACAAGGCTCTGTGAACGGTAGGAGCGAGCGGGCGGCGATCCGGCTTGCCCGCGATGCTTTTCAGCTCTGGCATTTAGGGCAATACACGCTCGCACGCTGCCCCAGCTTGACCTCGCGCAGCCCGCTGCCGCAGACCTTGCAATGCTCCCCGCCGCGCCCGTAGACGAACAGTTCCTGCTGGAAATAACCCGGCTGCCCGTCGCCGCCGATAAAGTCGCGCAGGGTCGTCCCGCCGCGCTCGATGGCCGCGGCCAGGATGCGCTTGATCTCGATCGCCAGCTTCAGATAACGCGCCCGGGAAATGCCTTTGGCTTCGCGGCGCGGATCGATACCAGCGGCGAACAGCGCTTCGGTCGCATAGATGTTGCCCACCCCAACCACCACCGCGTTATCCATGATGAACGGCTTGACCGCCATCGAACGGCCCCGCGACAGCTGGTACAGGCGCTCGCCATCGAACAGGTCGGTCAACGGTTCCGGTCCCAGGCGCACCAGCAACTCGTGATTGAGCGGGTCGAGGCTCCAGAGCATCGCGCCAAAGCGCCGCGGGTCGGTGTAGCGCAGCGCCAGGCCGGACTCCAGTTCGATATCGACATGCTCATGCCTGGCCGCCGGCATGCCGATCTCCACCAGGCGCAGGTTGCCCGACATGCCCAGGTGGCTGATCAGGGTGCCGACTTCGGCATTGATCAGCAGGTACTTGGCGCGGCGCTCGACCTTGACGATCTGCTGCCCGGACAGGCGCACGTCGAGGTCCTCGGGAATCGGCCAACGCAGGCGCCGCTCGCGCACGATCACGCGGCTGACGCGCTGCCCTTCCAGGTGCGGCGCGATACCGCGCCGGGTGGTTTCGACTTCCGGTAATTCAGGCATGTGCGCCTCGCGTGCTCATACGTGGTCGGGAATCAGTGCGCGCCCAGTTCGCGCACGGTTTCCTTGAGGTTCTCGAAGTCGTAGTCGGACAAGCCGACGTAATCGAGGATCAGGTGGCCGATGCTGTTCCATTCGTGGTCGTCGACCTGGTTGCCCAATACGCGATAGGACGCGCAGATGTGCTCGGCCATCTTCAGGATCGCCAGCAGGTTCTTCAGCTGGCTGTTGCGCGACGACTCGTCGCTGAAGATCGCCAGGGCGTTGTGGTGATTGGCGATGGCGTTGGTCACATGCTCCGGCAGGCGCCAGGACTTGGCCGTGTAGTAACCGACCACCGCGTGGTTGGTGTTGAACACACGGTTTTCCGTATCCACCACGCGGTTCTCCGGGCCCGCGCCGGCGTAGGCCTCTTCCAGCACCGTCATGTAGTCGGGGAAACGCTTGAGCATCAGCGGCACGCCACAATCGTGGAACAGGCCCAGCGCGTAAGCCTCGTCGACCGCTTGCGACCCGGTGCGCTTGGCCAGGGTCAGGCAGGTCATCGCCACGTCCTGGGCGGTGTCCCAGAAACGGTTGAGGGTGACGATGGTTTCGTCGCTCATTTCGCCCTTGATCGACTGCGCGTTGATCAGGTTGATGATCGAGCGGCTACCCAGCAGGTTCACCGCGCGCTGGATCGAGGCGATCTTGTTGCTCAGCCCGTAATACGGCGAGTTGACGATTTTCAGCAGGGCGCCGGAGAGCCCCGGGTCCTGGGAAATCAGCCGCGCGATCACTTCCAGGTCGGGGTCGGGCATGTACTGCTCCATCTGCAAATCCACCATGATTTGCGGTTGGGGCGGCACGCTGATGCCTTGCAGGGCCTGTTGAATCTGTTCGGCGGAAAGCTCTTGGGACATCGCTTGGGACATAGTTACGCACTCTGGGTCAGGCGGCGATTCTAACCCGTTAGATGGCCACCATGGCCAGCCGAAAGGAACTTTATAACAGTGCCCGGCGGCTCCCCCGCCACCACATATCCACTCGCCAGCCTCCCGGCGGTCGCAACACGTTATACTCCCGCTCTTTTTTCCGGAGCGACGTCATGTCCCTGCCAAGCCTGCGCCTCAAAGCCAACGCCGATCGCCGCCTGCGCGCCGGCCACCTGTGGGTCTACAGCAACGAAATCGATGTAGCCGCCACCCCACTCCACGGCTTCAAGGCAGGCGACCAGGCAGTGCTGGAAGCCGCCGGCGGCAAGCCGCTGGGCATCGTCGCCATGAGCCCGAACAACCTGATCTGCGCCCGCCTGCTGTCGCGCGACGCCAAGCTGGCGCTGGACAAGTCGCTGCTGGTGCACCGCCTGAACGTGGCCCTGTCGCTGCGCGAGCGCCTGTTCGACAAGCCGTTCTACCGCCTGGTCTACGGCGACTCGGACCTGCTGCCGGGCCTGGTAGTCGACCGTTTCGGCGACATCCTGGTGGTGCAGCTGGCGTCGGCGACCATGGAACAGCACAAGGACGACGTGATCGCCGCCCTGGTCCAGGTGCTCAAGCCCAGCGGCATCCTGTTCAAGAACGACTCGGCCGCGCGCGATGCCGAAGGCCTGGGCCGCTACGTGGAAACCGTGTTCGGCCTGGTGCCGGAGTGGGTCGCCCTGGAAGAGAACGGCGTGAAGTTCGAGGCCCCGGTGATGGAAGGCCAGAAGACCGGCTGGTTCTACGACCACCGCATGAACCGCGCCCGCCTGGCGCCTTACGCCAAGGGCAAGCGGGTGCTGGACCTGTTCAGCTACATCGGCGGCTGGGGCGTGCAGGCCGGGGCCTTCGGCGCCAGCGAAGTGTTCTGCGTCGATGCCTCGGGCTTCGCCCTCGACGGCGTGGAACGCAACGCCGCGCTCAACGGCATCGCCGAGAAAGTCACCTGCATCGAAGGCGACGTGTTCGAGGCCCTGAAGGAACTCAAGGCCGCCGAGGAGCGTTTCGACGTGATCGTGGCCGACCCGCCAGCCTTCATCAAACGCAAGAAAGACCTGAAGAACGGCGAAGGCGCCTACCGCCGCCTGAACGAGCAGGCCATGCGCCTGCTGAGCAAGGACGGCATCCTGGTCAGCGCCTCGTGCTCGATGCACCTGCCCGAAGACGACCTGCAGAACATCCTGCTCACCAGCGCCCGCCACCTGGACCGCAATATCCAGCTGCTGGAGCGCGGCGGCCAGGGCCCGGACCACCCGGTGCACCCGGCGATTCCGGAAACCCGCTACATCAAGAGCATCACCTGCCGGTTGCTGCCTAACAGCTGAGTACCGAGAGCAAAAAAATCCCGGCCAGGCGCCGGGATTTTTTATCGCTGCCGATCAGTCACGCGGGTGGAACCACTGCGTGTTCAGTTCCACGCCATCGATCCGCAGCGTCTTGTAGCGCGGCCTCACCGGCTTGATCTGGCCCTCGCGAATCTGCGCGATCAGCCCTGGAGCATCCTCGATTCCGGACAACGTGCCCTCATGACGCCATGAGCCCTTGCCCTGATCCCGACGGGCGAACAGCAGCGCCGACGACGCCCAGCTCTGCTTGTCGATCAGCAACACTTCGTCGATGCCATCGTCATCCAGATCAACCGCCCACGCGGTACACCCCGGCGGCGTGCACTCGCTCAGGGTCGTCAGTACGTCGATGAGTTGCTGGCTGCCGTCCGGCACCGGGCCTAGCCAGTACAGATGCGGCTTGAGGTAATCGGCGGGCTGATCCTTGGGCGACACCCCTTCCAGAAGTCCGAGCAACTGTGCCCTGCCCGGCTCATCGAGAATCTGCCCCTGCCGCACCCGCTCAAGCAACGCGTCGAACTGCTCCCGGCCTGGTACGCCCAGACGTTGGCGCAGCGTCCTGGCGTCGAACTCACTCACCGGCGTACGCCCGTCCAACAGACGTTGCACCTGGTTGCTGGCGCTGAAGGCCTGCGGGTCCAGCACAGGGGAAAACACCAACAGCAGCACCACGAAACTCAACAGGGCCATCCAGGGGTTGCTGCGACGCAGGCTGGCAAGCCACACCGATTGCTTGCCCAAGACCGCCCACAGCGCCGCCAGGCTGTGCACCAGGGCCAGGACGACAAACAGCATGGCCAGGAAGCGTGCGGGAGTCAGGCCGTATTGATCAATCCGCAGCCAACTCGAATAGCCCGCCAGCAACACCAGCAAGGGCAGACAACACAGGCTGGCGTTGACCAGGACTTTCAGGGGCTTGGCGTAGCCAGCGTCGTGCTGGCCGTCCTGGAATACGCCATTGAGCAGGAACAGATTGCAGCCTGCCAGGCACAGCAAGATGCTGCTGGAGTAGCCGGTGCTCCAGATCGGCTGCAGGCCGGTGAGCGCCAGGGCCAGGGTGAAGACCAGCGTAATCAGCGCGCTGAGGGGCAGCAGGTAGCGACACACCGTCAACAGAATCCCGCGCAGCAAGCCGATGACCCTTTCGTTCTCGCGGCCCATGCGCATGCCCAGCGAGAAGAACATCGGCAGGCTGAAACAGATGAAGTACGGCGAAGCGAACAGTTCGCCGGGTTGCGGCATGCCGAGGATGCTGAACAGCTGGCCGCACAGCCACAGCAGCAGGCTGAAGGCCAGGGTCACCAGCAGCGCCAGGAGCACGATGAACGCATTGTTCCAGGCATGCCGGAACAGGTCCTGATAGCGCGGGCGGTTCCCCTCGCGGGTCGGCCAGCTGAGGACGAACGCGGTGCCGATATACACCAGCACAGCCGCCGCGAAAAGCCAGAACCTCCAGAGCCAGCCATAGGGATCGTGATTGAACACCCAGCCGGAAAGCCCCGACATCAGCACACTGAAGCCAATGACCAGCAACCAGGTGCCACGCTCAAGCAGCGCGTTGCCAAGCAGTTGCAGGTTGACCCCGGCCACCAGGGCCAACATCAAGGAGACGCTGGCAAGCGCTGGCTGGCGATAGATCAGGCCGCTGACCAGCAGCAGCCCCTGTACCAGAGCGATGGCGATATAGAACAACAGGGAAGGGTTCAACACGGGCATTGCAAATCCTTTTGTGAGGTGGTGCTCGCAGGGCGGCGAGGGTGGCCAGGCATCGCTATCAGGCAGCCGCCGCGCTTCTGCGCCGCAGCACCGCAGCCAGGCACAGGCCGATCAGGAACAGGCCGATGGAGAACGCCAGGGTCGGCCCGGCAAAGAACACCAGCGACAGAAAGCCGCCCTTGAGCGGGTCGCGATAGTGCCTGAACGTCCAGGCCTTGAAGAGCGCATGTGCGATCCAGGGCAATGGCAAGGCCAGCGCCACCCACAGCGCATAGCCGAAAAAACGTCGCCAGAGGTTCGTGCGCCCCTGCAACACAGCCGCGCTGAACAGGGTCATGAGGATCAGGCCGGTCGACACGCCAGCCAACGCCAGGCCGGTCATCGGCAGCTCTCGACAGGCTACGACTGCGCCCGCCGCCGCCAGGGCCAACGCGAGCAACGCCAACCACATGCGCCGTTCACGTCGACGCTCAGGCAGCAGCTGCAACAACCCGCCGCCCATCAACAGCGCCGCCGCCAACGCGGCCATCGCGATACCGGACCAGCCGCTATAAAGCACAGCCCACATCAACAGCAGCCCCTGCAGCAGGCCGATGACCAGGTAGAACCTCAAGGATCGCAGCGTCGCGGACATTCCAGCTCCATTGGAAGGTGATCGAAGGCCGGCGAGTCTAAACCAGCCGGCTGGCTATTTCGCTACCCAGGCAATCGACACCGTAGAGCGGCCACGGCATTCCTTCCTGACGCCAGCGGTGTAGAATCGCGAGATTCATCGCCAGTCATCCCCCGGCGGGTTTATGAGCTCAGGCCGAGGCGCGCGGCGATCCCGCGGCGTCATCGGCAGCTTCAGGACACACGGCCATTTCCGGGTGTTCCCAAGGTCAATAGAAGCTCACTCCCCATTTGTCACCTGATTAGCCGCCCGGAGTGCTCCATGCCTGATTACCGCTCGAAAACATCCACCCACGGCCGCAACATGGCCGGCGCCCGCGCACTGTGGCGCGCCACGGGGATGAAGGATGACGACTTCAAGAAGCCGATCATCGCCATTGCCAACTCCTTCACCCAGTTCGTCCCGGGCCACGTGCACCTCAAGGATCTGGGCCAGCTGGTCGCCCGCGAAATCGAACGCGCCGGCGGCGTGGCCAAGGAATTCAACACCATCGCCGTGGATGACGGCATCGCCATGGGCCACGACGGCATGCTCTATTCGCTGCCGAGCCGCGAGATCATCGCCGACTCCGTGGAGTACATGGTCAACGCTCACTGCGCCGACGCCATCGTCTGCATCTCCAACTGCGACAAGATCACCCCCGGCATGCTGATGGCCGCCCTGCGCCTGAACATCCCGGTGATCTTCGTTTCCGGCGGCCCGATGGAAGCCGGCAAGACCAAGCTCGCCTCCCACGGCCTCGACCTGGTCGACGCCATGGTGATCGCCGCCGACTCCAGCGCCTCTGACGAGAAGGTCGCCGAGTACGAGCGCAGCGCCTGCCCGACCTGCGGTTCCTGCTCCGGCATGTTCACCGCCAACTCGATGAACTGCCTGACCGAAGCCCTGGGCCTCGCCCTGCCGGGCAACGGTTCGACCCTGGCCACCCACAGCGACCGCGAGCAGCTGTTCCTGCAGGCTGGCCGCACCATCGTCGAGCTGTGCAAGCGCTACTACGGCGACAACGATGAGTCGGTGCTGCCGCGCAATATCGCCAACTTCAAGGCGTTCGAGAACGCCATGATGCTCGACATCGCCATGGGCGGCTCGACCAACACCATCCTGCACCTGCTGGCCGCGGCCCAGGAAGCCGAGATCGATTTCGACCTGCGCGACATCGATCGCCTGTCGCGCAGCGTGCCGCAGCTGTGCAAGGTGGCGCCGAACATCCAGAAGTACCACATGGAAGACGTGCACCGCGCCGGCGGCATCTTCAGCATCCTCGGCTCCCTGGCCCGCGGCGGCCTGCTGCACACCGACCTGCCGACCGTGCACAGCCGCAGCATGGAGGAAGCCATCGCCAAGTGGGACATCACCCAGACCACGGATGAAGCCGTGCACCACTTCTTCAAGGCGGGCCCGGCCGGCATCCCGACCCAGACTGCGTTCAGCCAGTCGACCCGCTGGCCGAGCCTGGACGACGACCGTGAAAACGGCTGCATCCGCAGCGTCGAGCACGCCTACTCGAAAGAAGGCGGCCTGGCCGTGCTGTACGGCAATATCGCCCTGGACGGCTGCGTGGTGAAGACCGCCGGCGTCGACGAGTCGATCCATGTCTTCGAAGGCAACGCGAAGATCTTCGAAAGCCAGGACAGTGCGGTACGCGGCATCCTCGCCGACGAAGTGAAGGAAGGCGATATCGTCATCATTCGCTACGAAGGTCCGAAAGGCGGCCCGGGCATGCAGGAAATGCTGTACCCGACCTCCTACCTGAAGTCCAAGGGCCTGGGCAAAGCCTGCGCCCTGCTGACCGACGGCCGCTTCTCCGGCGGCACCTCGGGCCTGTCCATCGGCCACGCCTCGCCGGAAGCCGCCGCGGGCGGCGCCATCGGCCTGGTGCAGGACGGCGACAAGGTGCTGATCGACATTCCGAACCGCTCGATCAACCTGCTGGTCAGCGACGAGGAACTGGCGGCACGCCGTGTCGAACAGGACAAGAAGGGCTGGAAGCCGGCGGAAAAACGCCCACGCAAGGTGACCACGGCCCTGAAAGCCTACGCCCTGCTGGCCACCAGCGCCGACAAGGGCGCCGTGCGCAACAAGGCGCTGCTCGACGGCCTGTGATCGTCAGCCGCTGAAATGAAAATGCCCCGCCAAGTGCGGGGCATTTTTTTGCCTGGAGATCGACCTCTGCGAGGCCTATCGCGGGCAAGTCGGATCGCCGCCCGCTCGCTCCTACAGACGCCACTGATCACGTAGGAGCGAGGCTTGCCCGCGATAGGGTCCAACCCGCCGTTACTGGATGTCTTCAGGCTTGACGATCACCCAGTTCTTGTCCGCCGTCACCGGCAGGCCTTCCTTGGCCTGGGCCGCGGCGTGCTTGGCCATCATGCCGTTGAGCTGGGTCATGTACTTGTCCTTGCGGTTGATCCACAGGTGGATGCCGCCCTTGGCCACGTCGACATCGTGGAACAGCATGTAGCCGTCGCTGGTCGGGGTGTCGCCGCCCACCAGCACCGGTTTTTTCCACTCGTCGATGTAGGTCAGGATCGCCGCGTGCTTGCCGGCCATCCAGGTGGCCGGGGTCCACAGGTAGGGGGTCAGTTCCAGGCCGAGGTTGGCCTTCTCGTCATATTTGCCGGCGGTGATCTGCTTGCGCGCGGTGGTCAGCTCGCCGGTCTTGCGATCCTTGAGCAGGGTGGTAACGCCAATGACGTTCTGCGGCTTGACGTTGTAGCCGTACTTCGGATCGGACGCGACCATGCGCACCAGTTCCTCGGAAGCGGCGGTCATCACGTAGACCTCGATGCCGTTCTCCATCAGCTTGTTGTACAGCTCGGTCTGGCCGGTGAAGACTTTCGGCGGGTTGACCTCGGTGCTCTTGACCGCGTCGCCTTCGTAATAGGTGACCGGCACCGGCTTGCCGGAAGCCATCAGCTCGTCCACGTAGCCCTTGAGCTCCTTGAGGGTGAAGCCGGAGAACACCTGCGCCACCCAGGGGTAGCAGACCATGTCGTCGACTTCGCAGAGGCGGTAGTAATAGCTGAAGAGGCTTTCCTTGTGCTCGGCGGTGTCCTTGAACGGCATCAGCTTCAGGGAGGGATCGAGCTTGTCGCGGGTGATCAGGCCCTTGTTCTCCATGAACGGCAACAGCGACTCTTCCAGGTCGTAGCGGTAACTGGTGTTGTCCATGTCGAACACCGCGTAGTTACCCTTGTTGGCGTTGGCCGCGATCATCGCGTCCAGCTGCTTGGCCTGGTCCGCGGGCCAGTGTTTCAGGTCGGTGGCAAGGGCCTGGCCGGCAAGGCCCAGGCAGAGTGCGGCAGCCAGAAATGTCGGAGCGAGTTTCATCGGCGTTTTCTCCCTGATTGAAAGAGCTCGACGCTAACAAATCGCTGTGACAATTCTCGCCTGTGGGCGACCGTGCGCGTCCTGATTCCGCCACCGGCATGCGCCTGAGCGTCAACGCCTTATTCCAAAAACGACAGTCGCCATGCGTTTTTGGTATTAATTCATTAGATATCAAGCTGTTAGGCTTGCCGGTTCGCAATCGCCGCCATACGCGATTGGCACAAGTCTTATGGAGCCTCAATGAACCTGCCGCTGATCCTCAATCTGCTGGTGTTCCTGGCCTTGCTGCTGGGCCTGGCACAAACCCGTCACACCACCTGGAGCCTGGCGAAAAAAGTCCTGCTGGCCCTGGTGCTGGGCGTGGTCTTCGGTGTGGCCCTGCACAGCCTTTACGGTGCCGGTAACCCAGTCCTGAAAACCTCCATCGCCTGGTTCGACCTGGTGGGCAACGGTTATGTGCAACTGCTGCAGATGATCGTGATCCCGCTGGTATTCGCCTCGATCCTCAGTGCCGTGGCGCGGCTGCACAACGCCTCGTCCCTGGGCAAGATCAGCTTCCTGACCATCGGCACCCTGCTGTTCACCACCGCCATCGCGGCGGTGATCGGCATTGCCCTGACCAACCTGTTCGGCCTGACCGCCGAAGGGCTGGTGGCCGGCACCCAGGAAATGGCCCGCCTGCAAGTGATCCAGAGCGATTACGCGGGCAAGGTCGCCGACCTGAATATCCCGCAGCTGCTGCTGTCGTTCATCCCGTCGAACCCCTTCGCCGACCTGGCCCGGGCCAAGCCGACCTCGATCATCAGCGTGGTGATCTTCGCGGCATTCCTGGGCATCGCCGCCCTGCAACTGCTCAAGGACGACGTGGAAAAGGGCCAGAAAGTGGTCAACGCCATCGACACCCTGCAAGCCTGGGTCACCCGCCTGGTGCGCCTGGTGATGAAGCTGACCCCCTACGGCGTGCTGGCGCTGATGACCAAGGTGGTCGCCAGCTCCAACCTGCAGGACATCATCAAGCTCGGCAGTTTCGTGGTGGTGTCGTACATCGGCCTGGGCCTGATGTTCGTGGTCCATGGCCTGCTGGTGTCGCTGGCCGGGATCAACCCGCTGCGCTTCTTCCGCAAGGTCTGGCCGGTGCTGACCTTCGCCTTCACCAGCCGCTCCAGCGCTGCGACCATCCCGCTGAGTATCGAGGCGCAGACCAGCCGCCTGGGGATTCCGCAGTCCATCGCCAGCTTCGCCGCCTCGTTCGGCGCGACCATCGGCCAGAACGGCTGCGCAGGCCTGTACCCGGCAATGCTGGCGGTGATGGTGGCGCCGACCGTGGGCATCAACCCTCTGGACCCGCTGTGGATCGCCACCCTAGTGGCCATCGTGACCCTGAGCTCGGCCGGCGTGGCCGGGGTGGGCGGCGGCGCGACCTTCGCCGCGCTGATCGTGCTGCCGGCCATGGGCTTGCCGGTTTCCCTGGTGGCGCTGCTGATTTCGGTGGAACCGCTGATCGACATGGGCCGCACCGCGCTGAACGTCAGCGGTTCGATGACCGCCGGTGCGATCACCAGCCAGATCATGCAGCAGACCGATAAAGAAAAGCTCGATGCCGATGAGCATGCGGAGCTGGCGCAGGCCTGATCGTCCAGCCCCGCTCCGGACTCCCCGGAGCGGGGTTACGACCGTAGCTCTGTAGCTCTGTAGTTCTGTAGCCGCTGCCGAGCCTGCGAGGCTGCGATCGGCTGCGAAGCAGTCGTAAAACCGGACAATCCATTCTTCCTGGAAAACCGCGTGCTCAGGTTTTGCGAGGACTTCGTCCTCGATCGCAGCCTCGCTCCGCTCGGCAGCGGCTACAGGGCTACAGGGCTACAGGGCTACAGGGTTAAACCCGTTCCCAGACTTCGAAGTTGTAGGCCGGCTTGTCGGCTTCCGCCGGGTTCGGCACGTTCGACACCCGTTGCCACTGGTTCAGATCGAACTCCGGAAACCATGCATCGCCTTCCGGGCTCAAGGCCACGCGGGTCAGGTACAGGCGATCGGCCTGTTCCAGCCCTTGCGCATACAGCTGCGCGCCACCGATCAGCATCAGCTCGCCAACGCCCTGCTCCAGCGCCCACTGCTCGGCTCGCGCCACTGCCGTGTCCAGCGACGGGTACACCTCGGCGCCTTCCAGGCGCAGATCGGCCTGGCGGCTGACCACGATGTTCAGCCGTCCCGGCAGCGGGCGGCCCAGCGAATCCCAGGTCTTGCGCCCCATGATGATCGGCTTGCCCAGGGTGGTGGCCTTGAAATATTTGAAGTCCCCCGGCAAGTGCCAGGGCATGCTGTTGTCGACGCCGATCACGCGGTTTTCACCGAGGGCCGCGATCAGGCTGAGGGGGAGAGTTTTTTTCATGCCGGCGAGGATACCAGAGGCTCGGCGCCCCGCAACGTACCCCGATCGGCGTGACAGCGGTTATGCTCACCCCTCATTTGAGCAACGGAATGACGCGTGAGCGAACTGACCCCACTGGAAAAACTCTGGCTCACCGAAGCCATCCGCCTGCGTGAAGAACAGGCCGGCGCCCTGGAGGACCAGGAAGCCAATCGCCTGGCCCGCAGCGCGGGTGGCGACCTGGCGAGCCGCATCCAATACCGCGCGCTGTGGCTGGCCGAACGCGACGGCCTGGCCGCGGCCCTGCGCCACTGGACCCAGGGCGCGCGCCTGGCGCTGATACTGCTGGCACTGCTGGCCCTGGTCAGCGGCGCCGGCCTGGCCTTCGCCGCCCTGGGCGACGGGCAAACCCCGGTCAATGTGTTCTGGGCCCTGGGCAGCCTGCTCGGCCTCAACCTGCTTCTGCTGCTGGGCTGGGTGCTGGGCCTGTTGTTCGCCGGCGAACACGGCGCCAGTCTCGGCCGCCTGTGGCTGTGGCTCAGCGCCAGGCTCGCCCGCGACGCCAAGGCCGCGCAACTGGCGCCCGCCCTGCTGCTGTTGCTGCAACGGCGCAAACTCAATCGCTGGGCCATCGGCACCCTGGTCCACGGCCTGTGGCTGCTGGCCCTGCTCAGCGCCGTGGCGATCCTGCTGATGCTGCTGATCACCCGGCGCTACGGGTTCTACTGGGAAAGCACCCTGCTCGGCGCAGATGCCTTCGTGGCGATCACCAATGCCCTCAGCGCCTTGCCTCGCGCCATAGGTTTCGGGATGCCGACCGTAGAGATGATTCAGGCCAGCACCCGGGACGTTTACAACACTGAACAGGTGCGCCAGATGTGGGCCATCTGGCTGGTGGCCTCGCTGATCATTTACGGCGTGCTGCCGCGCCTGCTGCTGATGCTGTTCTGCCGCTGGCGCTGGAAGCACGGCCAGGCGCGCCTGCGGCTGGACCTCAACCTGCCCGGCTACAGCGCGTTGCGCGAAGCCTTGATGCCCAGCAGCGAACGCCTGGGGATCAACGATGCCGCCCCCGAACGGCTGCACCGTGTCGAAGGCGGTGCCAGCACCCTGGACAGCGCTGGCGCCCTGCTGGTGGCCATCGAGCTGGACGACCAGCGCCCCTGGCCACCGCAATTGCCGGCCACGGTGAAAGACGCCGGCATCCTCGACAGCCGCGAATCGCGCAACCGGCTGCTGGAACAGATGAGCCGCTTTCCCCCGGCGCGCCTGGCCATCGCCTGCGATCCGCGCCGCTCGCCGGACCGCGGCAGCCTGGCATTGATCGCCGAGCTCGCCCGCAGCGCCAGCGCCACCCGGGTCTGGCTGCTGCAGGCGCCTGCGGGCCAGGCCCTGGATGCCGAACGCCTGGGCGACTGGCATGCGGCCCTGCAACAACTGGAGCTGCCATTCGCCGATTGCGCACCGCTGAACTGGCTGGAGACCGGGCATGACTGACCCCCGCAAGCCCCCCTTGAAGCTGGCAGTGGTCGGCCACACCAATGTCGGCAAGACCTCCCTGCTGCGCACCCTGACCCGCGATGTCGGGTTCGGCGAGGTGTCCCATCGCCCCAGCACCACCCGCCATGTCGAAGGGGCGCGGCTGTCGGTGGACGGCGAACCGCTGCTCGACCTGTACGACACCCCCGGCCTGGAAGACGCCATCGCCCTGCTCGACTACCTGGAACGCCTGGAACACCCCGGCGAGCGCCTGGACGGCCCGGCGCGGCTGGCGCGGTTTCTCGACGGCAGCGAGGCGCGCCAGCGTTTCGAACAAGAAGCCAAGGTGCTGCGCCAGTTGCTGGCCTGCGACGCCGGGCTGTATGTGATCGACGCCCGCGAGCCGGTGCTGGCCAAGTACCGCGACGAGCTGGAAGTCCTGGCCGGCTGCGGCAAGCCGCTGCTGCCGGTGCTGAATTTCGTCAGCAGCGCCAACCACCGGGAGCCAGACTGGCGCGAAGCCCTGGCCCGCCTGGGCCTGCACGCCCTGGTGCGCTTCGACAGCGTGGCGCCGCCGGAAGACGGCGAGCGGCGGCTGTATGAAAGCCTGGCGCTGCTGCTGGAAAACTCGCGGCCGCAGCTGGAACGCCTGATCGCCGACCAGCAGGCGCAGCGCGCGGCCCGCCGGCAAAGCGCCGCGCGGCTGATCGCCGAGCTGCTGATCGATTGCGCCGCCTGCCGGCGCAGCGTGGTCAGCGACGTCGAACAGGAACAGCAGGCCATCGGCGAACTGCGCAAGGCCGTGCGTCAGCGTGAGCAGCGCTGCGTCGAGGCGCTGCTCAAGCTCTACGCGTTCCGCCCGCAGGATGCCGCCGCCAGTGATCTGCCGCTGCTCGACGGGCGCTGGGGCGATGACCTGTTCAACCCGGAAACCCTCAAGCAGCTCGGGGTGCGGGTCGGTGGCGGGATCGCCGCCGGGGCGGCGGCCGGGGCTGGCGTCGACCTCCTGGTGGGCGGCCTGACCCTGGGCGCGGCGGCCCTGGCCGGGGCCATCGCCGGCGGCGCGCTGCAAACCGCGCGCAGCTACGGCAGCCGTCTGCTGGGCAAACTCAAGGGTCAGCGCGAACTGACCGTGGACGACAGCGTGCTGCGCCTCTTGGCCCTGCGCCAACGGCAATTGGTGCAGGCGCTGGACCGGCGCGGCCATGCGGCGCTGGACAGCATCCAACTGACCACGCCCCAGGACCAGGGCTGGCGCGAAGGCAAGTTGCCGGAAGCGCTGAACAAGGCCCGGGCCCACCCGCAGTGGTCGTCGCTCAACCCCGGGGCGCGTCCGAGCCAGGCCGAGCGCCAGGAGCAGATCGAGGTGTTGGCGCAGAAATTGGTGGTCGAGGAGTAGATCGGCGGCGTTCTCACGGACGCCATCGCGGGCAAGCCTCGCTCCTACAGGTCCGCCAACCCCGTAGGAGCGAGGCTTGCCCGCGATAACCATGGCCCAGGCACCGCAGAACCCCGGATCAGGCCACCAACAGACGCACCGCCTTGTCCTTGAGCACCTGCAAATCCATCACCGGCACGCCCGGCTCCTTGGCCTGTTCGTCCCAGTGGCGCATGCGCAGGCTGACGGCGCACAGCGGGTCCTGCTCGAAGGCCCGGGCTTGCTCGGCGCTCATCATCCCGCCCTGGTAATGCAGGGTGCGCCGGCTGGCTTCACTGAGCCGCTGGTAGTAGCCCGGCTCCTTGAACGTCAGGTAACGCTTGGCCTGGACGTGATATTCCACCAGCCGCGCCAGACGCTCGCCGAAGCCGGCGCGCCGCAGGTAATCCGCGCCCAGCCGCTCATGGCTGACCACCCCGAAACCGCCCATGCTCTCGGCATCATCCCCGCAGATGTGCCCGATATCGTGGAAGAACGCCGCCAGCACCACTTCGTCGTCGAAGCCTTCGGCGATGGCCCGTTGCGCGGCCTGGGACATGTGTTCGAGCTGCGACACCGGTTCGCCGATGTAGTCGCTGGCGCCAAAACGCTCATACAGGCCGAATACCTCGGCGATCCGCTGCTCGGGGCCCATCACGCTTCCTCCAGCAAACGGGCGATGTTGCCCTCGGCCATGGCCGGGCCGACGCTCATGCCCACCCCGGTATGCATCAGGGCCACGCTGATCCCGACGGCCGGTTGCAGGAACGAGAACGGCCCCGGCCCGCGGGCACCGTAGACGCCCTGCCAGCGCTCGACGACCCGCACCTTGCAGCCCAGGGTCTGTTCCGCCAGCTCAAGCATCCAGTCGTCCACCTGTTCGGCATTGAACGGCGACGGATCGCTGCCGTAATGATGGGAATCGCCGATGATCAGCTCGCCATAGGGGGTCGGGCTGATCAGCAGGTGGATGCCGTTTTCATGCAGGTGCGGCGTGTCGCGCAGGATCTCGGCCTGCACCGCCGCCGCTTCGGGCAGGTCGGCGAAGGCGCCGTAATGCACGCAGCTCAGGCCGGTGAGCAGCGCATGCTGCAGGTCCAGCGCCACCTCGGGTCGCGCGCGGAGCATTTGCAAGCGACAGACCTGGGGCGCCAGGGCGGCGATCGGCTCCGCCAGCAGAGTCTGGTAGTCATGCCCGGAACAGACCAGGATCTGCGCCGCGCTGAAACTGCCGGCGGTGCTGTGCAAGCGACCGGGCTCGAGGTCGCGCACCAGGGTGGAGAAGTGGAATTGCACCCCCAGGTCGCGGCGCAGGTAATCGATCAGCAGCGGGATGGCTTCCCGGGAATACAGCTGCTGGTCGTCCAGGCCGTGCAGCGCCGCCCGGTGATGGCGAAAACGACCGCCATACAGGTCGTTCAAGGCCGCGCCGCGCAGCAGTTCGACGCGGTAGCCGTATTCCCGCGCGCGACCGGCGCAGAAGGCCTGCAACACATGCTCCTCGGCCTCGGTGCGAGCAAAGAGGTAGGAGCCGTTGCGTTTCAAGGGCAGGCCGGCCAGTTCGGCCCAGTCGCCCCAGATCCCGCGGCTGGCCCGGGCCAGGTCGAGCATGGCCCCGGGTGGCTGGCCGGTCACCAGGGCCTGGCCGAAATTGCGCACCGACGCGCCCAGGGGCGTGGCGCTGCGCTCGAAAACCCGGACCCGCAAACCGCGCTTGGCGGCCGCATAGGCGTGGGACAGCCCGAGGATGCCGGCGCCGACGATCAGCAGGTCGTTGTGGTTGCTCATGGGTGGGGTCCTTGTAAAGACGACCTCTGCGAGGTCGAATCGCGGGCAAGCCTCGCTCCTACAGAAGCGTCTGTAGGAGCGAGCGGGCGGCGATTCGACTTGCCCGCGATGTGGTCTGTCGGTTACTTGGCGGCGACCTTCTCGGACTTGCCGTCATAGCGCTTGCGCCATTCGGCGAGGATTTCGTCGCGGTTCTTCGAGGCCCAGGCGAAATCGTTCTTGATCAGGCGCTGCTCGTAGTCGGCCGGCAGTTCGGTCTGCGGCTTGGCGATGCCCGGCTGGGCCAGGACCGCGAAGTTTTCCTTGTACAGCTCCATGGCCGCCGGGCTGGCGGAGAAGTCGGCGAGCTTCTTCGCGGCTTCTTCATGCGGCGTGCCTTTGATCACCGCGGTGGCTTCGATTTCCCAGCCCAGGCCTTCCTTCGGCAGCACGATGTCCAGCGGCGCGCCCTGGCGCTTGAGCTGCACGGCCGGGTATTCGAAGGAGATGCCGATCGGGAATTCGCCGGCCGCCGCCAGCTTGCACGGCTTGGAACCGGAGTGGACGTACTGGCCGATGTTCTGGTGCAGGTCGTCCATGTACTGCCAGCCCTGCTTCTCGCCGAAGGTCTGCAACCAGGCGCTGACGTCGAGGAAGCCGGTGCCGGACGACGCCGGGTTGGGCATCACGATCTTGCCCTTGTACTCAGGCTTGGTCAGGTCCTGCCAGCTCACCGGCTTGGTCAGGCCCTGCTTTTCGGCCTCGACGGTGTTGAAGCAGATGGTCGCGGCCCACACGTCCATGCCGACCCAGGCCGGCGGGTTGGCGGCGTCGCGGTAGTTGCCGCCGATCTTGCCCAGGTCCTTCGGCGCGTAGCTTTGCAGCATGCCCTGCTGGTCGAGGATCGCCAGGCTGGAAGCGGCCAGGCCCCACACCGCGTCCGCCTGCGGCCGGGCTTTTTCCGCCAGCAGCTTGGCGGTGATGATCCCGGTGGAGTCGCGCACCCATTTGATTTCCACGTCCGGGTTGGCGGCTTCGAAAGCCTGCTTGTAGCTCTTGAGCTGCTCGGCCTCCAGGGCGGTATAGACGGTCAGTTCGGTCTTCGCGGCAAAGGCGTTCATGCTGAAAGCCGTGAGGACGACAGCGGCGACAGCCAGGGGCTTGAACATGGTGCGGTTCCTTTTCTGAGTGGAAGTGCGGGTTGGGCGGATTCAATGGCCGGGCGCGGTCTGCCGCCAGGCCTGGGAACGGCGCAGCAAGCCGCGCGCAGCCCAGGCCAGGAGCAACGACACGCCCGCCGAGGTAAAGAGGATCAGGGTCGACATGGCGGCCGCGCCGCCGACGTTGCCGGCGTCGTCCATGTTCAGCACCGCCACCGCCGCGAGGATGGTGTCGGGGCTGTAGAGGAAGATCGCCGCCGAGACGGTGGTCATTGCCGAGACGAACAGGTAACGCACGATGTCCAGCAGCGCCGGCAGGCAGATCGGCACCGTGACCTTCAGGTAATGGCGGTACAGCGGCGCCTTGAGCGACAGCGCGGCGGCCTCGAACTCGGCGTCGAGCTGGCGCAGCGCGGTGGTGGCGGTCATCTGCGCGGTGGTCAGGTAGTGAGCGATGGTGCACACCACCAGCAGGGTCATGCTGCCGTAGAACACATGCAGCGGATTGCCGCCCAGGTTGAAGAAAAAGACATAACCCAGGCCCAGCACCAGGCCCGGCACCGCCATCGGCACGAAGCTGAGCATGCGCAACGCCAGGTTGAGGCCACGCTGGGTGTGGGTCTTCTCCATCAGGTAGGCGCCGGTGAAGATCAGCACGCTGCCGATCAGCGCCGTGCACAGGGCCATGGTCAGGCTGTTGCGATAGGCCAGCCAGCCACCGCCGGCGGTGTCGTTGAACTGGTAGTGGTTGAGCGACAGCGACAGGTTGTAGGGCCAGAACTTCACCAGCGACGAGAACACCGCCATGCCGAACACCAGCAGCAGCGCGGCGCAGATCAGCAGCACGATCGCCAGGTAGCAACCGTCCCGTAGCCGGCAAGGCGCCGGCTGGAACACCTGGGCCCGGCCGCTCATGGCGTCGCCGTGGCGGCGACGCAGCCAGGCGTCGACCCCGAAGCTGAACAGCGCCGGCAGCAACAGCACCATGCCGATCAACGCGCCGCGCCCGAACTGCTGCTGGCCGACCACCGCCTTGTAGGCTTCCAGCGCCAGCACCTGGTAGTCGCCACCGACCACCACCGGCACGCCGAAATCGGTGATGGTCAGGGTGAACACCAGGCAGAACGCGGCGAACACCGCCTGCCGGGTAGCCGGCCAGGTAATGCTGCGAAACGCCTTGGCCGGGCTGGCGCCCATGCTCGACGCGGCGTCGAACAGCCGCGCATCGGCCAGGGACAGGGCCGACAGCAGGATCATCAAGGCGTGGGGAAAGGTGTAGATCACCTCGCCGAGGACGATGCCCCAGAAGCCGTAGATATTGTCCGAGAGCAGCCCGCGCAGCAGGCCCTGGTTACCGAACAGATAGACCAGGGCGATCCCCGGCAGCATCGACGGCGCCATCAGCGGCAACAGGGACATGCCGCGCCAGATCGCCTTGCCGGGAATCAGCGTGCGTTGCAGGGCATAGGCGAACAGGTAGGCCAGCGGCACCACGATGGCGGCCACGCTGAGGGAGACTTTCAGGCTGTTGCCCAACAGCCAGTGGAAGTTGGCGCTGGTCACCAGCTCGCGGGCGGCGGCCAGGCCACCGCCCTGCCCGGCTTCGCCACTGAAGCCGCGCCAGAAGATCGCCAGCAACGGCAGCAGCACCGCCAGCCCCAGCAGCACGAGCAGCACCAGCTTGCCGCCGAGCACGAAGAGACGGTCGCCAATCTCGGCGCGGGTAGCCTGGCGCGCCCGCTTGGCGGGTAGCGGCAGGGTCAGTTCGGCAGCCATCTCAGGTAAACACCTGCAGGCTGCGCGGCGGCAGCGCTACCCAGATGTCCTGGGCGCCGAGGCGCGGCATGGCTTCCGGGGCCAGTTCGGCCAGCAACGGATGGCCAGGCAGTTCGTTGAGCTCGAAGCTCATGCGGCAGCGGTTGCCGAGGAAGGTGATTTCCCGGACCTTGGCCGGGAACAGGTTTTCCTCGTGCACCGGCGGGTTGACGCTGATCGCTTCCGGGCGGCAGAACAGGCGGCCCGAGGCGGCCTTGCCGGAATCGGCCGCCAGCCGCACGTTCATCCCGCCGACCTGGGCATGGCTGTCGCTGCTGCGACGGAACGGCAGCCAGTTGCCCTGGCCGACGAACTCGGCGACGAAGGGAGTGGCCGGGCGATCGTAGATTTCCTGGGGCGTGGCGTACTGCTCAACCTTGCCGTTGTTCATCACCGCGATCCGGTCGGCCATCAGCATGGCCTCGTCCTGGTTGTGCGTGACCATCAAGGTGGTGATGCCCAGGCGCCGTTGCAGCTGGCGCAGCTCGGTACACAGGTGCTCGCGCACCCGGGCGTCCAGCGCCGACATCGGTTCGTCCAGCAGCAGCAACGAAGGCGCCGGGGCCAGGGCCCGCGCCAGGGCGACCCGCTGCTGCTGGCCGCCCGAGAGCTGGCCGGGGTATTTCTTTTCGCTGCCGGAAAGACCCACCAGCTCCAGCATCTGCGCCACGCGCCGGCGCACTTCGTCGCGGCCGCTGCCGGCCAGGCCATAGGCGATGTTGGCCTCGACGCTGAGGTTGGGAAACAGCGCATAGGACTGAAACAGGATGCCGTAGTCGCGGGCCTGGGGCGCCAGGTGCGAGACGTCGCGATCGCCCAGGAACAATTCGCCCTGGTCCTGGCGCTCGAGGCCGGCGATACAGCGCAGCAAGGTGGTCTTGCCACAGCCCGACGGGCCGAGCAGGCACACCAGTTCGCCGGCCGCGACATCCAGGGAGACGTTATCCAGGGCGGTGAAAGCGCCGAAGCGTTTCTGCATCCCGCGCACCTTCATGGGGGCACCGGGGTTGCTCAGGGCGGTTGCGATCGGGTGGTTCATGGACGGGCCTCATCAAGCAGATGCAGGCCATCCTAAGGAGCGAATGCGTAGTTACTGTGGCAATGAGGCAAAAGCTGCCGATAGTGGTATTGGCGGATTTGGGTTGCCTCTGCTGCTAACCGCGCAACCCTGTAGCCGCTGCCAAGCGCAGCGAGGCTGCGAACGGCTGCGCAGCAGCCGCAACCCAGGCAACGCCGTATGAGCAGATAATCGCAGGGCGCCTTTTTGCGGGCGCGGAGCGCCCGTTCGCAGCCTCGCTGCGGCTACAAGGAACGGGCTAGGTTCAGGCCGGCGCCATTTCCTGGGCCAGGCCGAGGAACGCCGCGGGCAGGCGTGCGCCCTTGCGCTCCTTGAGGCAGTAGAGGTACTCGGCGATCTGTGGCGCGTTCTCGATGGTCAGCACCCGCAACTGCGGATCGTGGGGTACTTCCTGGCGGGCGATGATGCTGATGCCGATATTGCGCAGCACCGCCTCGCGGATCGATTCGCGGCTGCCGATCTCCAGCAGCGGGCCAAAATTGACCCGGGCGCTGCCAAGCAACTCTTCGGTCAGGCGCCGGGTGGTGGAACCCGGCTCGCGCATCAACAGGGTGTGCCCGGCAAGCGCGTTCAAGGGTACGTGATCGAGGGCGGCCAGCGGATGATTGCGATGCACCGCCAGCACCAGCGGATCGCTGCCGAGCACCCGGCGAATCAACCGGGAATCTTCAAGCAGCTGCGACGAGGCGGCGATGTCGACCCGGTATTCCTCCAGCGACTCCAGCACCTGCTGCGAGTTGCCGATTTCCACCGAGACCTCGACTTGGGGCAGGCGCTCACGGAAGGTCTTCACCAGGTCGAGGATGTAATACGGCGCGGTGGCGGCGATCCGCAGGGTGCCTTGCACCTGGCCGCTGTTACGCAGGAAAAACTCGATATCGGCTTCTTGCTGCAACAACGCCTTGACCATCGGCAGCAGCCGGGCGCCCTCCTCGCTGACACTGAGGCGCCGGCCGCCGCGGTAGAACAGCTCGACCGCGTACTGGCTTTCCAGATGGCGGATCTGGGTGGTCACCGTGGGCTGGCTCAGGCCGAGCTTCTTGGCCGCCTGGGTAATGCTGCCCAGGCGGGCCACCATGTAAAACGCCTTCAGCTCGGCACTCAGCACCGCATCCTCTCACCCTCTATTTGCGCAGCAGGCGCAAACCGTTGAAGACCACCAACAGGCTGACGCCCATATCGGCGAACACGGCCATCCACATGGTGGCCAACCCGGCAAAGGTTACCCCAAGAAAGATTGCCTTGATGACCAGGGCCAGGGTGATATTTTGCACGAGGACGCTCGAGGTAGCGCGCGACAGGCGGACAAACGCCGGAATCTTGCGCAAATCGTCGTCCATCAGGGCGACATCGGCGGTTTCGATGGCAGTATCGGTGCCTGCCGCGGCCATGGCGAAGCCAATCTCCGCGCGAGCCAGGGCCGGGGCGTCGTTGATGCCGTCGCCGACCATGCCGACCCGATGCCCCTGGGTATAGAGGTCTTCGATGGCTTGCAGCTTGTCGGTAGGCAGCAGGTCGCCACGGGCCTGGTCGATCCCCACCTGGGACGCGATGGCCTCGGCGGTGTGCGGGTTGTCGCCAGTGAGCATCAGGGTCTTGATCCCCAGCTCGTGCAACTGCTGGATCGCTTCCCGACTGGATTCCTTGACCGTGTCCGCCACGGCGAACAGGGCCAGGGGGCCGGCGCTGTCGAGCAGCAGCACCACAGTCTTGCCCTGCTTCTCCAGGGCGAACAGCTTCTCTTCCAGGGCCGGCGAACACAGCCCCAGGTCCTCCACCAGACGGTGGTTGCCCAAGTGGTAGAGCTGGCCGTTGATTTCGCCGCGGACCCCGCGACCGGCCAGGGCCTCGAAGTTATCCACAAGGTGCAGGTCCAGTTGCTTATCCACAGCCGCGTTGGCGATGGCCAGGGAAACCGGGTGGTCGGAACGGGCCGCCAGGCTCGCAGCAATGGCCGGGGCGGTATCGTCCGCCAGCGGGTCGAGGGACAGGAAATCGGTCTGCACCGGCTTGCCGTGGGTGATGGTGCCGGTCTTGTCCAGGGCCAGGTAGTCGAGCTTGTGACCGCCCTCCAGGTACACCCCGCCCTTGATCAGGATGCCTTTGCGCGCCGCCGCGGCCAGGCCGCTGACAATGGTCACCGGGGTCGAGATCACCAGGGCACAAGGGCAGGCCACCACCAGCAGTACCAGGGCGCGGTAGATCCAGTCGAACCAGGCCGCGCCCATGAACAGCGGCGGAATCACCGCCACGGCCAGGGCGAAAGCGAAGACGGCAGGCGTATAGATTCGCGAGAAGCTGTCGACGAAGCGCTGGGTCGGCGCACGCGCACCCTGGGCCTGTTCCACGGCATGGATGATCCGCGCCAGGGTCGAGTTGCCGGCCACCGCGGTCACCTTGTACTCCAGCGAGCCGGCCTGGTTGATGGTGCCGGCGAAGACCTTGTCGCCCACGGTCTTCTCCACCGGCAGGCTTTCACCGGTGATCGGCGCCTGGTCGATGGTCGAACTGCCCGCGGTGACTTCCCCGTCCAGGCCGACGCGCTCGCCAGGACGCACCCGCACCAATGCCCCGAGTTCGACGCTTTTGGCTTCCCGTTCCCGCCAGGTGCCATCCGCCTCCTGCATCGTGACTTTTTCCGGGGTCATCTGCATCAGGCCGCTGATGGCATTGCGCGCCCGGTCCAGGGACTTGGCCTCGATCAACTCGGCCACGGTGAACAGGAACATCACCATCGCCGCTTCCGGCCACTGGCCGATCAGCACCGCGCCAGTCACGGCGATGCTCATCAGGGCGTTGATGTTCAGGTTGCGGTTCTTCAGGGCGATCCAGCCCTTCTTGTAGGTGCCCAGGCCGCCACTGAGGATCGACACCAGGGCGACTACCGCCACCACCCAGGTCGGCGCGGCACTGGTGAAATGGATCACCTCGGCAGCCAGCGCCGCGACGCCGGAGAGCGCCAGCGGCCACCAGTGTTTCTTGGCCGGTGCGGCTGGGGCGGTCGCTTCACCGTCCTGGCCGATGGGTTCGGCCTCCATGCCCAGGGATTTGATCGCGGCGATGATCGGCGCGGTATCCGGCAGGTCGTGGGTCACGCCCAGCACTCGGTTGATCAGGTTGAACTCCAGCTGCTGCACGCCCGCCAGCTTACCCAGCTTGTTCTGGATCAGCGTCTGCTCGGTGGGGCAGTCCATGGCGTCGATGCGGAAGCTGCTCAGGCGCGCATTGGCGCTCGACGCCGTGCCGAGCTTGACCAGCGAAGGTACGGCCTGGGATGAACAGCAGGAGCCGCCGTGACTGGCATGGTCGTGTTTCTCGACGGCCCGCAGCTTCGCGCCGTGGCTGTGGCTGTGGCTGTGGCTGTGGCTGTGGCTGTGGCTGTGGCTGTGGCCATGATCGTGATCGTGATCGTGATCGTGATCGTGATCGTGATCGTGGCCAGCATGCCGGGAGCCAGCGCCGGATTTGCTAGGGGTGTGCAGGGAATCGCTCATAAGGTCGCGTCCGAAAAGGTGCCTGTTGCCAAGTGAACACCCTGTAGCCACTATAGGGTCAAGCACCCTTTCGGAGATTGTCGCGATGAAAATTGGCGAGCTGGCGAAACTGACCGACTGTCAGGTCGAAACCATCCGTTACTACGAGCGCGAAGGCCTGCTGCCGGAACCGGCCCGCAGCGAGGGCAATTACCGCCTGTACACCCAGGCCCATACCGAGCGCCTGACCTTCATCCGCAACTGCCGCAGCCTGGACATGACCCTCGAGGAAATCCGCAGCCTGCTGAACCTGCGCGACAGCCCGCAGGACCAGTGCCAGAGCGTGAATGCGCTGATCGACGAGCATATCCACCACGTCAAGGCGCGGATCGACGGCCTGCTGGCCTTGCAGACACAGTTGCTCGACCTGCGCCAACGTTGCGGCGAAGGACCGGGCCTGGATCAATGCGGGATTTTGCAGCGCCTGGAGGTCAGCGGCTCGGTGGCGCCCAGCGAGGTCGAGAATTCACACGTGGGCCGCAGTCACGGCCACTAGAAACGGCATCGCGGGCAAGCCTCGCTCCTGCAAAACGTAGGAGCGAGGCTTGCCCGCGATCATTGCGCCCGAAGGTCTGGGTCAGACCGCCATCGGCGCGGTCATCGGCGCGTGGTGCTGGTAGCCTTCCAGCGAGAAATCGCTCGGTTCGACCTTTTCCAGCCATTGCGGCTCGTACACACCCGTCTTGGCAAACTCCGGCACGCGATCGGAAATCACCAGTTTCGGCATCGGGAACGGCTCGCGCTTGAGCTGTTCGTTGAGCATGTCCAGGTGGTTTTCGTAGACGTGGGCATCGCCGATGAAATAGGTGAACCAGCGCGGGGTGTAGCCGGTCAGGCGGCCGATCAGGCTCAGCAGCGCAGCGCCCTCGGTGAGGTTGAACGGCGTGCCCAGGCCCAGGTCGTTGGAGCGGATGTAGAGGGTCAGGGAAATTTCCCGGGTCTCGACATTCGGGTGGAACTGGTACAGCAGATGGCACGGCGGCAGGGCCATTTCGTCCAGCTGGGCGCAGTTCCAGCCGTGGAACAGGATACGCCGGCTGCCCGGGTCCTTGATGATGGTGTCCACGCACTGGCGCACCTGGTCGATGGCCTTGTACAGCACCACGTAGGCCTGGCCGTTTTCCTCGCCTTCGGCGATCTGCCGGTAGCCCTGGCCCAGGGTCTGCTCGATGGCAGCCGGGTTGCTCAGGGGGATCTGCTTGTAAGCCGGCCATTTACGCCATTGCACGCCATAGATCTCACCCAGGTCGTCCTCGCCCTGGCGGAACGGGTTGGCCAGCCACTGGGCATTTTCGTTGGCGTTCTGGTCCCAGACCTTGCAGCCCAGGGCGCGGAACTCGGCGGCGTTGTTCACCCCACGCAGGAAACCGCACATCTCGCCGATGGCCGACTTGAACGCCATCTTGCGGGTGGTGATCGCGGGAAAGCCGTCCTTCAAGTCATAACGCAGCATCGCGCCGGGGAAACTGATGGTGTTCACACCCGTACGGTTGGCCTGCTTGGTGCCGTTCTTGATGACGTGGGCGACCAGATCGAGATATTGCTTCATGTATTACCTGTGTCCTTGAAGGCAGGGCTTGCGCCCTGCGATCCGAATTAGAGCGCGGCGTCTTTTGCCGTCGGGGCCGCCGGAGCGCGGTGGTAGGCCAGCCAGATCAGGAACAGGCCGCCGACGATCATCGGCACGCACAGCACCTGGCCCATGGTCAGCCAATTCCACGCCAGATAGCCCAGCTGCGCGTCCGGCACCCGGACGAACTCGACGATAAAGCGGAAAATACCGTAAAACAGGGCGAACATCCCGGAAACCGCCATGGTCGGGCGCGGTTTGCGTGAGTACAGCCAGAGGATGAGGAACAGCGCCACGCCTTCCAGGGCGAACTGATACAGCTGCGAAGGATGACGCGCCAGCTGGGCCGGGTCGCTGAACGGCGGGAAGACCATCGCCCAGGGCAGGTCGGTCGGTTTGCCCCACAGCTCGGCGTTGATGAAGTTGCCGATGCGCCCCGCACCCAGGCCGATCGGCACCATCGGTGCGACGAAATCCATCAGCTGGAAGAACGACTTGTTGTTGCGCTTGCCGAACCACAGGGCCGCCAGCATCACCCCGATGAAGCCGCCGTGGAACGACATGCCGCCCTTCCACACTTCGAAAATCAGCATCGGGTTGGCCAGGTAGGCGCTCAGGTCGTAGAACAGCACATAACCCAGGCGCCCGCCGACAATGACCCCCATCGACATCCAGAACACCATGTCGGAGAGCTTCTCCTTGGTCCAGGTGGGGTCGAAGCGGTTCAACCGGCGCGACGCCAGCAGCCAGGCGCCACCGATGCCGATCAGGTACATCAGGCCGTACCAGTGAATTTTCAGCGGACCGATGGCCAGGGCCACCGGGTCGATCTGCGGGTAAGGCAGCATTGCGACTCCTCGTTAGCGTAAAACTCGATGTGCGCCGGACCATGCCACGCGCGGATTAAGCCAGGATTGCGCCCTGTCAGAGCAGGAACGTCAGGCCCACCACAAACAGCAGGGCCGCGAACAACCGCTTCAACAGGCGCGGCGACAGCCGATGGGCCAGGCGTGCGCCGAAGCGGGCAAAGACCATGCTGGTCAGGGCGACCCCCAGCAGTGCCGGCAAATACACAAAACCCAGACTATGAGCCGGCAGCAGCGGATCATGCCAGCCCAGAATCATGAAACTTATCGCACTGGCCACGGCGATCGGCAAACCGCAGGCCGAGGAGGTCGCCACCGCCTGCTGCATCGGCACGCTGCGCCAAGTCAGGAACGGCACCGTCAGCGAGCCGCCGCCGATGCCGAAAATCGCCGAAGCCCAGCCGATCACGCTGCCGGCCAGGGTCAGCCCGAACTTGCCGGGAACCTCACGGCTGGCCTTGGGCCGCAAGTCCAGGGCCATCTGCAGGGCGACCAGCACGGCGAAGACCCCGATGATTTTCTGCAGGTTCGGCCCGGAGATGGCCTCGGCCGTCAGGGCCCCGGCCCCCGCGCCGAGCAGGATGCCCACGGTCATCCAGGCGAAGATCGGCCAGCGCACCGCGCCCTTGCGCTGGTGCTCGCGAACCGCGTTGATCGAGGTGAAGATGATGGTCGCCAACGACGTACCGACCGCCAGATGGGTCAATATCGACGGATCGAAACCTTGCAGGGTGAAGCTGAACACCAGCACGGGAACGATGATGATGCCGCCACCCACGCCGAACAGGCCGGCCAATATGCCCGCGCAGGCGCCCAGCAGCAGATAGAGCAGAAATTCCATGGAGGCATCCCGAAAAGAGTGCGGCATGGTAACGGATGCATGGCCCCGGGCTCCACTGGAGGCGATGGATACCCGGCCGATCTGTGCGTAAAGTGAGCAAAAACACAAAAGGGACAACCTGATGTGCTTGATCGTATTCGCCTGGCGGCCGGGCCATGCCCAGCCCCTGATCGTCGCGGCCAACCGTGACGAGTTCTACGCCCGCCCCAGCCTGCCGCTGGCGCAATGGCCCGAAGCTCCCGATATCTACGCCGGTCGCGACCTGGAAGCCGGCGGCACCTGGCTCGGCGTGGGCGCCGACGGACGCTTCGCCGCCCTGACCAATATCCGCAACCCCCACCAACCTCCCGCCCGGCGTTCCCGGGGCGAACTGGTGGCGCGTTTTCTCAGCGCGAAGATGCCGCTGGACGACTATTTGACCGACGTTGTCGGCCGATCGCCGGAATATGCCGGCTTCAACCTGTTGCTGGGCACCCGCGATCAGCTCTGGCACTACAACGCCCAGGAACCTGAGCCAAAACGGTTGGGCAGCGGTATCTATGGCCTGTCGAACGCCGGCCTCGACACACCCTGGCCCAAGCTGCTCAAGGCCCGGGCCGCCTTGCAGGAAGTGCTGCACGCCCCGCAGCCCCAGGCCCTGCTGGCGCTGTTGGGCGACGCGCAGACCGCGCCCTTCGCCGACCTTCCCGACACCGGCGTCGGCCTGGCCACCGAAAGCCTGCTGTCGAGCATCTTCATCGCCAGCCCCAGCTACGGCACACGGGCGAGCACCGCGCTGATCGTCCAGGCCGATGGTTCGCGGCATCTGGTCGAGCGCAGTTTCGGGCCTTACGGCGGGCATCTGGGCGAGGTGGAACTGAGGGTATAGCGGCGGCTGGAAGGACGTTATCGCGAGCAAGCTCGCTCCTGCTGGGTTGGGCAGGAGCGAACTGGCCCGCGATGACTCTTAAAGAGTCTTGGCCGACGCCGGGTTGATCATCCGCGCGAGGCCCAGGTTCTTCAGCGCCAGGTGCAGCGAGCTGTGGATAACTTGCGGGTTGTCGATGGTCATCAGCTCGGCCAGCAGTTCCCTGGCCTTGCTGAGGTTGATCTGCCGCAGCATCCACTTCACTTTCGGCAAGTTGGTGGCGTTCATCGACAGGCTGTCGAACCCCATCGCCATCAGCAGCACCGCGGCCGCCGGATCGCCGGCCATTTCGCCGCAGATGCTCACCGGCTTGCCTTCGGCATGGGCATCGCGGACCACGGTCTGCAAGGCCTGCAACACCGCCGGGTGCAGATAGTCGTAGAGGTCCGCCACCCGTGGGTTGTTGCGATCCACCGCCAGCAGGTACTGGGTCAGGTCGTTGGAGCCGACCGACAGGAAATCCACCTGGCGCGCCAGCTCACGGGTCTGGTACACCGCGGCGGGAATCTCGATCATCACCCCGACCGGCGGCATCGGCACGTCGGTGCCTTCGTCGCGCACTTCGCCCCAGGCGCGGTGGATCAGGTGCAACGCTTCCTCCAGCTCGTGGATGCCAGAGATCATCGGCAGGAGGATGCGCAGGTTGTTCAGGCCTTCGCTGGCCTTGAGCATGGCGCGAGTCTGGACCAGGAAAATCTCGGGATGGTCGAGGGTCACGCGGATGCCGCGCCAGCCAAGGAAGGGGTTGTCTTCCTTGATCGGGAAATACGACAGCGACTTGTCGCCGCCGATATCGAGGCTGCGCATCGTCACCGGTTGCGGGTGGAAGGCCGACAGTTGCTCGCGATAGATCGCCAACTGCTCCTTCTCGCTCGGGAAGCGCTGGTTGATCATGAACGGCACTTCGGTGCGGTACAGGCCCACACCTTCGGCACCACGCTTTTGCGCCCGGGCCACATCCGCCAGCAGGCCGGTGTTGACCCACAGCGGCATGCGATGGCCGTCCAGCGTCACGCACGGCTGGTCGCGCAGCGCATCCAGGCCCAGGGCCAGTTGCTTCTCTTCCTCGACCACATCGGCGAACTGCTTGCGCAGCACGTCGCTGGGGTTGGTGTAGACCTCGCCGTGGTAGCCGTCGACGATCATGTCGATGCCATCGACCTTGGAGTACGGCAGGTCGACCAGGCCCATCACCGTCGGGATGCCCATGGCGCGAGCCAGGATCGCCACGTGGGAGTTGCCCGAACCCAGGACCGACACCAGGCCGACCAGCTTGCCTTCCGGCACCTCGCCGAGCATGGCCGGCGTCAGTTCCTCGCTGACCAGGATGGTGTTGTCGGGGTAGACCAGGGTCTGCTGGCGCTCTTCCTGCAAGTAGGCCAGCAGGCGCCGCCCCAGGTCCTTGACGTCCGAGGCCCGCTCGCGCAGGTAGGCGTCGTCCATCAGTTCGAAACGGTTGACGTGATCGGTGACCACCTGGCGCAAGGCGCCCTGGGCCCATTGGCCGGTCTTGATCACGGTGGTCACTTCGCTGCCCAGGGAGGCATCGTCGAGCATCATCAGGTAGACGTCGAACAGCGCCCGCTCTTCGGGACGCAACTGGGTGGCGAGTTTTTCCGAGAGCGTGCGCATGTCGGCGCGCACGCCTTCGATAGCAGTCTTGAACAGCGCCAGTTCGGCGTCGATGTCGGTAATGCTCTTGTCGGGCACCACATCCAGGTCGGCCGGCGGCAACATGACCACCGCGGTGCCCACCGCCGCGCCTGGCGAACCGGGCACGCCGACGAACTTGGCTTCCTGGATACCCTTGCCCTGGCGACCCAGGCCACGGATCGAACCGGTGGCCTCGGCATGGGCGATAACCCCCGCCAGCTGGGCACTCATGGTCACCAGGAAGGCTTCCTCGCCCTCGTCGAACTGGCGACGCTCTTTCTGCTGGATGACCAGGACGCCGACGACCCGGCGGTGGTGAATGATCGGCGCGCCGAGGAAGGAGGCATAACGCTCCTCACCGGTCTCGGCGAAGTAGCGATAACGCGGGTGGTCGGCGGCGTTCTCGAGGTTGAGCGGTTCTTCGCGCGTCCCGACCAGGCCGACCAGACCTTCGTTGGGTGCCATGCTGACCTTGCCGATCGAGCGCTTGTTCAAGCCCTCGGTGGCCATCAGGACAAAACGGTTGGTCTCGGGGTCCAGCAGATAGACCGAGCAGACCTGACTGCCCATGGCCTCTTTGACGCGCAACACAATAATCCCCAACGCCGCCTTGAGATCCTTGGCGGAGTTAACTTCCTGGACGATCTTGCGCAGCGTATTGAGCATGGCTCGGGGTCGAACTCCGTCGTCAGTCGCGCGCTAGAAGGCGCGGGGCAAGCTCTTTGAGAGCGCGGCGATACACCTCGCGCTTGAATGTCACCACCTGGCCCAACGGATACCAATAACTGACCCAGCGCCAGCCATCGAACTCCGGTTTACCGGTCAAATCCATCCGCACCCGCTGCTCGTTGGAGATCAGGCGCAGGAGAAACCATTTCTGCTTCTGGCCGATGCACAGCGGCTGGCTATGAGTACGTACCAGGCGTTGCGGCAAACGATAGCGCAACCAGCCTCGGGTACAGGCGAGAATTTGCACATCCTCGCGCTCCAGGCCGACTTCTTCGTTCAACTCGCGGTACAGAGCGTCTTCCGGCGTTTCTTCGGGGTTGATTCCCCCTTGCGGAAACTGCCAGGCATCTTGATTGATACGGCGAGCCCATAGCACCTGGCCAGCATCATTCGTCAGAATGATCCCGACATTGGGGCGGAAACCATCGGGGTCGATCACGGCAACAACCTCGCAAACGCATGTCGCCGCATTGTTCCACAAAGGTTGTGAAAGCAGCAACGAGGCTTCCTACCTTATGTGCACTCTTGTGAAAAGACCGTATTCTGATCGCCTTTTTTCAGACTTATCAGCGAGTAACCGCGATGCGCCTGGCTTTATTCGACTTGGACAACACCCTTCTGGGCGGCGACAGTGACCACGCCTGGGGCGATTACCTGTGCGAACGAGGCTTCCTCGACGCCGTCACCTACAAGGCCCGCAATGACGAGTTCTACCAGGACTACCTGGCCGGCAAACTCGACAATGCCGCGTACCTGAACTTCTGCCTGGAAATTCTCGGCCGCACCGAGATGGACGTGCTCGACCAATGGCACCGCGACTACATGCGCGACTGCATCGAACCGCTGATGCTGCCCAAGGCCGCGCAACTGCTGGCCAAGCACAAGGCTGCCGGCGACAAGCTGGTGATCATCACCGCCACCAACCGCTTCGTCACCGCGCCGATCGCCGAACGCCTGGGCGTGGAAACCCTGATCGCTACCGAGTGCGAGATGCTCGACGGCCGCTACACCGGCCGCAGCACCGATATCCCGTGCTTTCGCGAAGGCAAGGTGACCCGCCTGGCGCGCTGGCTCGAGGAAACCGGCCATAGCCTGGAAGACAGCTACTTCTATAGCGATTCGATGAATGACTTGCCGCTGCTGGAACAGGTGGCGAACCCGGTCGCGGTGGATCCGGACCCGAACCTGCGGGCCGAGGCCGAGCGCCGCGGCTGGCCGGTGATCAGCCTGCGCGACTGAAGACACCAACGCGAACCCGCTCGCTCCTGCAGATCGGCGTGAACGACGCCTTTCCCCGTAGCGGCGAGCTGGCGCGCGATCAGGCCGTCAAACCGGCTTGGCGCCCATCAATCCGGCGATCGCCACGAACCCCAGCAGACTGATGACCGCCAGCGCCAGGGTGAAATTCAGGTTGCCGCCCCTGCCCAACCGCAGGCGATTGAGCCGCGCCACCAGCCAGAACCAGCACAGCGCCGCCACCATATAGAGGATGCTGGAGCCCAGGATCCAGGTTTGCCCCAGTGGCCAGCCGATCAGGTGCACCAGCCACCAGCCGGTGAACGGCATGCTGACCAGGCTGATGCCCATCAGCAGCCATACGAACGCCCACGGGCGCTGCAGGGTAACGGTTGGGCCGGCGCTGCGCTTGCGCCAGGCCAGCAGCGCCAGGCCGAGGCCGCTGAGCAACAGCAATGCGGTAGCGGCGATGTGGATCACCTTGAGGGTGGTCAGCGTTTCCATGTAGTCGACTCCTTGAGGCCTTGCTCACCAGCGTAGCCGTTCAGCCCAGGAACAGCTGATACGCCGGGTTATCACTCTCGTCCCAATAGGGGTAACCGATTTGCGCCAGCGCCGCCGGTACCAGATGGCGTTCGTCCGCCGGCACTTGCAAGCCCGCGACCACCCGGCCGTCGGCCGCGCCATGGTTGCGATAGTGGAACATCGAGATGTTCCAGCGCCCGCCCAGCTTGTTGAGGAAGTTGAACAGCGCCCCCGGGCGTTCCGGGAACTCGAAGCGAAACACCACCTCGTCGCTGACCCGCGCCGCATGCCCGCCGACCATATGACGGATGTGCAGCTTGGCCAGTTCGTTGTCGGTCAGGTCGGTCACCGGGAAACCCTGCTCGGACAGGCTGGCGATCAGCGCGCTGCGCGGGTCGTTTTCCGGATGGGTCTGCACGCCGACGAAAATGTGCGCCTCGCTGCCGGTGTTGTAGCGGTAGTTGAATTCGGTGATCTGCCGCTTGCCGACGGCCTCGCAGAACGCCTTGAAGCTGCCCGGCTTCTCGGGAATGGTCACGGCGATGATGGCTTCGCGGCCTTCACCCAGCTCGGCGCGCTCGGCGACATGCCGCAGGCGGTCGAAATTGACATTGGCGCCGGAATCGATGGCCACCAGGGTCTGCCCGCTGACGCCACGCTGCTCGACGTACTTCTTGATCCCGGCCACGCCCAGGGCGCCGGCCGGCTCGGTGATGGAGCGGGTGTCGTCGTAGATGTCCTTGATCGCCGCGCAGATCTCATCAGTGCTGACGGTGATCACCTCATCCACGTAGTCCTTGCAGATGTCGAAGGTGTGCTGGCCGATCTGCGCCACCGCGACGCCGTCGGCGAAGATGCCCACGGTCGGCAACACCACGCGCTCGCTGGCGGCCATGGCCGCTTGCAGGCAGTTGGAGTCGTCCGGCTCGACGCCGATAATGCGGATTTCCGGCCGCAGGTATTTGACGTAGGCCGCGATCCCGGCGATCAGTCCGCCGCCGCCGACCGGAACGAAGATCGCGTCCAGCGGCCCCGGGTGCTGGCGCAGGATCTCCATCGCCACGGTGCCCTGCCCGGCGATGGTGTGCGGATCGTCGTACGGATGGATATAGACGTAGCCCTTTTCGTCCACCAGCTTCAGCGAGTAGGCCAGGGCCTCCGGAAAGGAATCGCCATGCAGCACCACCTTGCCGCCGCGGGAGCGCACGCCTTCGACCTTGATTTCCGGGGTGGTCTTGGGCATCACGATGGTTGCCTTCACCCCCAGCACCTTGGCCGCCAGGGCCAGGCCCTGGGCATGGTTGCCGGCCGACGCGGTCACCACGCCGCGGGCGCGCTCGGCATCGCTGAGCTGGGTCAGCTTGTTGTAGGCGCCGCGAATCTTGAACGAGAACACCGGCTGCAAGTCTTCGCGCTTGAGCCAGACCTGGTTGCCCAGCCGCTCGGAGAGCTGGCGGGCCGTCTGCAACGGGGTTTCTACGGCAACGTCGTAAACGCGCGAGGTGAGGATCTTCTTGACGTACTGTTCGAGCATCGGAAAGCATCACTGAGCGGGTTGGGCAGGGCCAGCGAGTCTAACCCAGCGTTTGCCCGGGCGACCACACGAATCCCGAGGTTTTAGAGCCTGCGGCCCAGGCCCGGTGGCGCGCTGCGCTGTCTCGACCCGCCAATCGGGCAATGACCTTCCCCGCGGCGGCGCCTATAATGCCGGCCTTTCCGTCCCCCCCTTGCCCGCTTCCGGAGCCCGCATGACCCAGGATCAACTCAAACAGGCCGTGGCCCAGGCTGCCGTCGACCTCATCCTCCCGAAACTCGATGACAAGAGCATCGTCGGGGTCGGCACCGGCTCCACCGCCAACTGCTTCATCGATGCCCTGGCCCAGCACAAGGCCGCCTTCGACGGTGCGGTCGCCAGCTCCGAAGCCACCGCGGCGCGCCTCAAGGGCCACGGCATTCCGGTGTACGAGCTGAATACCGTCAGCGACCTGGAGTTCTACATCGACGGCGCCGACGAAAGCGACGAGCACCTGAACCTGATCAAGGGCGGCGGCGCAGCCCTGACCCGCGAGAAGATCGTCGCGGCGGTGGCCAAGACCTTCATCTGCATCGCCGACGCCAGCAAGCTGGTGCCGGTGCTGGGCAATTTCCCGCTGCCGGTGGAAGTGATCCCCATGGCCCGCAGCCACGTGGCCCGCGAACTGGTGAAACTGGGCGGCGACCCGGTCTACCGCGAAGGCGTGATCACCGACAACGGCAACATCATCCTCGACGTGCACAACATGCAGATCACCAACCCGGTGGAGCTGGAAGCCCAGATCAACGCCATTGTCGGCGTGGTCACCAACGGCCTGTTCGCTGCCCGCCCGGCCGACGTGCTGCTGCTGGGCACCAGCGAAGGCGTGAAGACCCTCACCGCCTGATCCCTCCGGTTTCGCCCCTGCCGCCATGGCCGGGGCGAATGCTTCGCTCCCCGCCTGCCCCTTCTTGCGCCCCTCTTTCGTTCGTACTGCTACTTTTCGCCGCATTTCGTCGCAGGAATCTCCGATTTCGCGCACCAGGTCTCAGTCTGGCGAACGGCTTCGCGTATCAAATCCGTTACAAATTACAGCCAGGCGACACCCGATTTAAGCGATGCGCCAATCCAGCGTCGCCCGGGGAATGAGGCGCGCATCGTGCAATGCCTTCCGTTTTCCCTCTCAAGGACGATCACTGTGCTCAAACCCCTCGCGCTCGCTGTCAGCCTGGGCAGCGCCCTGCTGGCCACCCCGGCCTTCGCCTACGAATACGGCGAACACGCCGCCACCACGCTGGACAAGCTGATCAACGATTACCCGGGCCGCTACCGCGGCACCGCCAACTTCGCCGGCGCCGCCGACTGGATGCAAAGCCGGATGGGCAGCGCCTATGACATCAGCCGCCAGGACTTCACCTGGACCGCCGGTGGGAGCACCCGCCGCTCGCAAAACGTGCTGGCCTACGCTGCCGGGACCCGGCCGCAATACGTGGTGCTCGGCGCGCATTTCGACACTTATTTCGGGCGCCCGGCCTTGCAGGGCCTGGACGACAACGGTTCCGGCGCCAGCGTGCTGACGGAAATCGCCCGCAACCTGGACGGCCTGCCACTGGAAAACGGCCTGCAGGTGGTCGGCTTCGGCGCCGAAGAAGAAGGCCTGCGCGGCTCCAGGGCGTTCGTCGACTCGCTCAGCGCCAGCCAGCGCGCCAACATGCTCGCCATGATCAACCTCGACAGCCTGATCACCGGCGACATGATGTATGCCCATGCCGGGCAGAACAGCACCGCCAACCCGGCCCTGGCTGCGCTGCGCGAACACACCCTGCAAATCGCCAGGGAGCTGCAGATCAACCTGTTCACCAACCCCGGGCTCGACCCGGCGTACCCCGCGGGCACCGGTTGTTGCAGCGACGGCGAAGCCTTCGAGGGGTTGAACATCCCGATTCTCTATATCGAGGCCACCAACTGGGAAATCGGCGATCTGGACGGCTATACCCAGACCACCAATCCGGCCATTCCCGGCGGCTCGACCTGGCATGATCCCGCCGAGGACAACAAGGCAGTACTGACCAACGCCTTCGGCCAGGAGCGCATCGACCAGCGCCTGCGCGACTACTCGCGCCTGCTCAGCCGCTTGGTTCTCGAACTGACCAACGCCGACCTGCTGGCCTCCACCGCGTCCGGCGGCGCCGTGGCGCGCAACCAGCAGGATCACCTGCAGCGCCAGCACCAGGCCATGGTCCGGCTGCATGACCGGCGCTGGCTGACCTTGCAGGCGATGGGCCGGGAAGTCGGCAGTTTCGATGGCGAGATCGGCATCGACGGCGAATACAGCCCCGACAGCGGCTTCGATAGCGCACCGAACCCCGAGGCGCGCCGGCTCGGCGTGCACGCCCTGGGCGACTACCAGCTCAATGCGAGCCTGAATATCGGCGCCAGCCTCAGCTACCAGAACGGCCGCGACAAGCTCGAGCATCGCGGCAAGCTCGACAGCGACACCTGGCAGGCGGCGGTCTACGCCTTGCTCAACGATGGCGGCCCGCAATGGCTGGCCGGCGACCTGAGCGTCGGTCGCACAAGCTTCGAATCCAAGCGCAACCTGGTGATCCAGGCCAACGGCGGCCCGGTGCTGCTGAACCAGAAGCTGACCGGCGATACCGACGCCCTGTCCCTCGGCGCCCGCATGCTCGGGGGCTACGACCTGGATTTCGGCGCGATCAAGAGCGGCCCGTTCGCCGGTCTCGACTACACCCACTACCGCATCGACTCGTTCCACGAAAAGCAGGACCTGCGCACCGCGCTGGGCTACGAGGAGCAGTCGTTCGAGTCGCTGGAAGCCAGCCTCGGCTGGCGCGTGCGCGGCACCCTCGCCCTGCCTTACGGCATGAGCCTGCTGCCTTACGGCGACCTGGCCTGGGTCAAGGAGCTGGCCGACGGCCGCCTGGACGACCTGGACCTGACCAGCCGCGCCGACGACCAGGTTCGCGTGGCCCGCCTGGGCGGCGTGGACAAAAGCTTCGGCCGTGCCCAACTCGGCAGCCAGCTGGCAATCACGCCGCAGTTGGGGCTGTACGCCGAGGTCAACAGCCGGATCGGTCATGCCGAGGGCAGTGAGACGGGTTATTCCCTGGGGGTGCAGTGGCAGTTCTAGGAAGGACCTGTAGCCGCTGCCGAGCTCCGGCGAGGCTGCGATCGACCGCGCAGCGGTCGCAAAACCAGGCGCCGTATTCTTCCCGGTAAATCGCGTGGACAGGTTTAGCGAGGACTATGTCGGAATGCCGCCCACCTCGATCGCAGCCTCGCTGGAGCTCGGCAGCGGCTACAGGCGGCTACGGGGTTACGGGGTTACGGCAGGCTTTTTGAAGACGTAGAACAGGTTCGGTTCGCTGACCAGATAGAGGGTGCCGCCGTCGTCCATGGCGATGCCCTCGGCCTGCGGCACCGTAGCCTGCAACCCTTGCTGCCCCTTGCGCAATGACAGGGTGCTCAGGGGACGACCGTCCACATCCAGCTCCAGCACCAGACGCGACTCGTCCGACAGCGCCAACAGATGCCCGGTGCGCTCGTCGTATTGCAGGCTGGACAGGTCCCGCACGAACAGGCCGGCATCGCGCTTGGGATTGTTGACCACATGCACCGCGTACGACTTCTCCGGGTCGTAATGCGGGAAGCCCTGGACTTCGTAGATCAGCATCGGGTCGCGTTCCTTGGCGACGAACAGGCGCTTGCCCACCGAGTCGTAGGCCAGGCCTTCGAACCCCTTGTTTCCGCTCATGTGCACGCCCAGGGTCATCTGTTCGGCGTCCGCGGCATCGAGGAACACCGTGTCGTCCTGCAGATGGATCTTGATCAGCCGCTGCTGGCGCTCGTCGGTGAGCACATAGGTGTCGGCGCTGATGAATTCGACCGCTTCCGGGTCGCCAAAGCCGGTCAGGGCGATACGGCGCAGAATGCGCCCGTCGAGCGACAGTTCGATCAGCTCGGCATTCTTGTTGGTCACGGTAAACAGGCTGTTTCGCACCGGGTCGTAGGTGAGTGCCGAGACGTCGTCCAGGCCCTCGATCTTCTGCCCTTCGAGGGTCACTCGATAGCCGTCGAGGCCAATGGCATCGGTGTTGGCCGGCTGCGACATGACCCGCCAGTTGAACCACAGACGCTCGAAGAAACGATGGTGCTGCCCGGCAACGCCGACCAGCACCAGCAGGATGAAACACAGGAGGAGGAACAGCGGTTTGGGGTAGGCAAGACGACGCATTCGGGAAGCTCAAAGACAAAATCAGGCGGATGAAATATCACGACCGCATGAATTTAAGCTTAATCGCCGCGCACGTATGCCGGATTGTGGCTCTTTATCGTCAGAGATCTCTGATTCAGCGCTTCTCGAAGCGGTAGAACAGATTGGGCTCGCTGACCATGTACAGCACGCCCTGATCGTCCATGGCCACGCCCTCGGCCCGCGGGATGGTGCTTTTGAGGCCATTGAAGCCGCCCAGCAGGGTCATGAAGCTGACCTGCTCGCCGGTTTCGGACAGTTCCAGCAGCATGTGCGAATCGGCGGACAGCACCAGGGTATGGCCGGTGCGCGGATCGATGCCCAGGGCGGACAGGTTGCGCAGGTCCAGCTCATCGCTTTCCAGCTTCTGCTTGTCGCCATGGAGGGTCTGGCTGCCGTCGCTTTTCCAGGTGAACAGTGCCGGCGGGCGCTCCTCGCCCAGCAGCAACTGCTGCTTGCGCGGGTCCCAGGCGACCGCTTCGAACGCCTTGTTCTGGTCTTGCGAAGGGCCCAGGTCGTATTTCGGGAAGTCGGCGATATTCAGTTCGCGGGTCGTGGCGTCCACCTTGACGATGGTCAGCAAGTGATCGCGCTCGTCGACGATGCCCATCAAGCCGTTTTCCATGACCGCCACCCCTTCCGGGTTGCTCCAGCCCACCAGCGGCATCTTGCGCAATACATCGCCCTGCAGGCTCAGCTCGACCAGGAACGGGTTCTTGCCCATGACGGCGAACAGGGTCTTGGTCTGCGGGTTGTAGCTCAGGTCGGAAGCCTCGTCCTTTTCCATGCCCGGCAGCGCCTTGGCATCGATGACCGCGCGGTAGTCCGGCAGCCAGACACTTTCCTGGCGCTCGGCCGGGGTTTCGAAGCGCTCCAGCACCCAGAGCAGGCCGCGGTCGTCCCAGTGCATGGCGATGGCGATGCCGTACATCACGATGCCCGACAGCAGCAGCCAGGAATACCAGCGCATGGTGAACCGACCACGACGGCGAACAGTGCGAAGCTCAGGGGCATGAGGCATGGACATGGGGCGCGTATTCCAGAAATCAGCTAGGGGGTAATAGCCCATCGGGGCAGGCTCAGACGCCTGAAACCGGGAAATTATCCAGATTGGGTGTGAAAAAAATGGCAAAGCCGCAGAACCATCCTAGACGCTGCCGGTGGTTTCACAAGAAAGGCCCGCCCGTTGCAGGCGAGCCTTGCGTGTCGGCCGTCGTCAGGATCAGCGCACGCGGCTCTCGAAACGGCTGACGCCTGGCAGCTCCAGCACCAGTTCGTCGCCCACGTTCAGCGGTCCGACACCTACCGGCGTGCCGGTCAGGATCACGTCGCCCGCCTGCAGGGAGAAGCAGCCGGCCATGTACTGGATCATCGATACGATGGGGTTGAGCATGATGCTGCTGTTGCCGTCCTGGCGGACTTCACCGTTGATGGTCAGGCGAATGCCGATGTCGGCGAGGTCCGGGAAGGTGCTGCCGACGACAAAGGGTGCCAGCACGCAGGCGCCGTCGAAGCACTTGGAGATTTCCCAGGGCAGGCCCTTGGCCTTGAGCTCGGCCTGCTTGTCGCGCAGGGTCAGGTCCAGGGCCGGGGCGAAGCCGGAAATGGCATCCAGCACTTCTTCGCGGCTGGGTCGGGTCGACAGCGGCTTGCCGATCAGGACGGCGATTTCCGCCTCGTAATGCACGGAACCACGCTCGGTGGGGATGGCGAAGCCGCCTTCCAGCGGCACCACGCAACTGCCCGGCTTGATGAAGAGCAGCGGCTCGCTCGGCACCGGGTTGTCCAGCTCCCTGGCGTGCTCGGCATAGTTGCGCCCGATGCACACGATCTTGCCGACCGGGAAATGAATACGGGTACCGTCGACATACTGGTGCTGATAGTTCATTACCGACTCCTGCTCTTTTGGTTCATCAGGTACCGCGTGATCGACCCTTGGGTCAAACAGCGAAAATCTTGCCCGGATTCATGATGCCGTTCGGGTCGAACACCGCCTTGACCGCCTTCATGTAGGCGATTTCCGCCGGCGAACGGCTGTAGGTCAGGTAATCGCGCTTGGTCATGCCCACACCGTGTTCGGCGGAAATCGAGCCGTTGTACTTCTCGACGATCTCGAACACCCATTTGTTCACGGTGGCGCACTTGGCGAAGAACTCGTCCTTGCCCAGGTTATCCGGCTTGAGAATGTTCAGGTGCAGGTTGCCGTCGCCGATGTGGCCATACCAGACCACCTCGAAATCGGGGTAATGGCGGCCGACGATCTCGTCGATTTCCCGCAGGAAGGCCGGGACTTTCGACACGGTCACCGAAATGTCGTTCTTGTACGGGGTCCAGTGGGAGATGGTCTCGGAGATGTACTCGCGCAGTTTCCACAGGTTCCGCAGCTGGGTGTCGCTCTGGCTCATCACGCCGTCCAGGACCCAGCCTTGCTCGACGCAATGCTCGAAGGTCTCCAGGGCCTGGTTCGCCACTTCCTCGGTGGTCGCCTCGAACTCCAGCAGCACATAGAACGGGCATGCGGTCTCGAACGGCGCCGGCACGTCGCCACGGCCGAGGATTTTGGCCAGGGCCTTGTCGGAGAAGAATTCGAAGGCGGTCAGGTCGAGCTTGCCCTGGAAGGCGTGCAGCACCGGCATGATCGAGTCGAAGTCGGGCGTGCCGAGGACCATCGCGGTGAGGTTCTTCGGCGCGCGATCCAGGCGCATGGTGGCCTCGACCACGAACCCCAGAGTGCCCTCGGCGCCGATGAACAGCTGGCGCAGGTCATAGCCGGTGGCGTTCTTGATCAGGTCCTTGTTCAGTTCCAGCAGGTCGCCCGTGCCGGTGACCACCTTCAGGCCGGCGACCCAGTTGCGGGTCATGCCGTAGCGAATCACCTTGATTCCGCCGGCATTGGTGCCGATATTGCCGCCAATCTGGCTGGAACCGGCGGAAGCGAAGTCCACCGGGTAATACAGGCCGTTTTCCGCCGCGAGGTTCTGCAACTGCTCGGTGACCACGCCCGGCTGGCACACTGCGGTGCGATCGGTCAGGTTCAGGTCGAGGATCTGGTTCATGTAGTCGAACGACACCACGACTTCGCCATTGGCCGCCACGGCGGCGGCCGACAGGCCGGTGCGACCGCCGGACGGCACCAGCGCGACCTTGTGCCGGTTGGCCCAGCGCACGATGGCCTGGACCTGCTCGATGGTCTTGGGAAAGACAATGGCGCTCGGCGCCGGGGCGAAATGTTTGGTCCAATCCTTGCCGTAAGCCTCCAGGGAAGCGGCATCGGTCAGGACCTTGCCAGCCTCGACCAGGGTCTTCAGCTCATCGATCAGCGCGGGATTGGTCATCGGCAGAACTCTCGAACAATTCATGGTCATCCTGAGAACGCTTCACGTCGCAGGAACGAGTGTTTCGCGGGGTCCGTATGCTAGCATACGACCCCCCGCAGAATAGTGCCGAAGGGCGTTCTGCGGCGACGGCTTTCCTGCCGTCCGGGTCAGCATCTGTTGACCATTTCCTGCCATTTTTCTCCGGGACACAGGTTTACGCAGATGAGCAAGACTTCTCTCGATAAGAGCAAGATCAAGTTCCTTCTTCTCGAAGGCGTCCACCAATCGGCTGTCGACGTCCTCAAGGCCGCGGGCTACACCAGCATCGAGTACCTCACCGGTTCTCTGCCGGAAGCCCAGCTGAAGGAAAAGATCGCCGACGCGCACTTCATCGGCATTCGCTCCCGCACCCAACTGACTGAAGAGATCTTCGATCACGCGAAGAAACTCGTCGCCGTTGGCTGCTTCTGCATCGGCACCAACCAGGTCGACCTCGACGCGGCCCGCGAGCGCGGCATCGCCGTGTTCAACGCGCCGTACTCCAACACCCGTTCCGTTGCCGAACTGGTGCTGGCCGAAGCGATCCTGCTGTTGCGCGGCATCCCCGAGAAAAATGCTTCCTGCCACCGTGGCGGCTGGATCAAGAGCGCAGCCAACTCCTTCGAGATCCGCGGCAAGAAGCTGGGCATCGTCGGCTACGGCTCGATCGGCACCCAGCTGTCGGTCCTGGCCGAAGGCCTGGGCATGCAGGTGTTCTTCTACGACACCGTGACCAAGCTGCCGCTGGGCAACGCCACCCAGGTCGGCAACCTGCACGAGCTGCTGGGCATGTCCGACATCGTGACCCTGCACGTTCCGGAAACCGCCGCCACCCAGTGGATGATCGGCGAGAAGGAAATCCGCGCCATCAAGAAAGGCGGCATCCTGATCAACGCCGCGCGCGGCACCGTGGTCGAGCTGGACCACCTGGCAGCGGCGATCAAGGACAAGCACCTGATCGGCGCGGCCATCGACGTGTTCCCGGTGGAGCCACGCTCCAACGACGAAGAGTTCGAAAGCCCGCTGCGTGGCCTGGACAACGTGATCCTGACCCCGCACATCGGCGGTTCCACCGCCGAAGCCCAGGCCAACATCGGCCTGGAAGTAGCGGAAAAGCTGGTCAAGTACAGCGACAACGGGACCTCGGTATCGTCCGTGAACTTCCCGGAAGTGGCCCTGCCGGCACACCCAGGCAAGCACCGTCTGCTGCACATCCACGAGAACATTCCGGGCGTGATGAGCGAGATCAACAAGGTCTTCGCCGAAAACGGCATCAACATCTCCGGTCAGTTCCTGCAGACCAACGAGAAGGTTGGCTACGTGGTGATCGACGTCGACGCCGAATACTCGGAGCTGGCGCAAGAGAAGCTGCAACAGGTCAACGGCACCATCCGTAGCCGCGTCCTGTTCTAAGCCTTCGCGCGTACTGAAAAGGGAGGCCCTCGGGCCTCCCTTTTTTATTGCCGCCGCCGCGCTTACTTGACGGTGATGGTGATCTTTTCCGAAACGATCGGCGGGTCGAACGGTACGTGGTTCTTGTCGCCCAGCTCCAGTTGCAGGGTGTGCTTGCCCGGGGCCAGGGTCAGTTCGGTTTCGGTCTGGGCCTTGCCGAAGTGGATGTGCTGGGCATCGGCCGGGATCGGCATGTTCTCGGCTGGCAGCTTGTCGACGTCGACCAGCAAGTGGTGGTGCCCGGTGTGCGGGGTCTGGTCGCCGGCGGGGGCCAGGGAAATGTCGCTGACGCCGAACTTGACCTTGAAGGTCTTGGCCACGGTGTCGCCATTGACCGGGGTGACAATGAACACGGACGCCCCTTCCGGCGCCTTGGTACGAGGAATATCCGCCGCAGAGGCCAGCATCGAAGCCCCCAGCATCAGGCCAGCCAGTGCAGCACGAGACATAAAGGTTTTCATTCTACTCTCCAGTTTTTGCGCAAAATCGGTACGGTTACGACAACTTCGTGGCCTATCGTTGTCGAAGGGCAATCAACACCATAGCAAAGCGAGCCCGAACAGCGCGCCGCCTATATGAATTCAAGGAGTGACCATGCGTTTCCTGTCTGGCCTGATACTTTTGCTGCCTCTTGTGAGCACTTGCGCCCAAGCCGAACTGATCGACGACGTTAACGACCGCGGGGAACTGCGCATCGCCCTGGAGGCCAATACCCCCCCGTTCAATTTCAAGGACGACGGCAAGCTCACCGGCTTCGAGGTCGAACTGGGCCAACTGCTCGCCCGCGAGATGGATGTACGGGCCGACTTCGTGGTCACCGACGCCGCCGACCTGCTGCCCGGCGTCGAAAGCGGTCGCTACGACATCGCCCTCAATCACATAGCAATGACCCCGGAACTCAAGGATCGTTTCGACTTCAGCGAGCCTTATAGCTACTCCAGCGCACAGTTGATCGTGCGCAAGGAAGAACAGCGCACGCCCGGCAGCCTGCAGGCGCTCCAGGGCCAGACGCTGGGCGTGGCCCAGGGCAGCCAGTTCGTCGAACAGGCGCGCACCGTGGAAGGCATCGACCTGCGCGCCTACCCGAACGCCCAGCAGCCGATCAAGGATGTGGCGGACAAGCAACTCGACGCCGCCATCAGCGACCGCCTGCTGGTGCCCTACGCCATCCGCGACAGCCGTTTGCCGGTGAAGGAAGGCGCCAAGGTCGGGCCGACGCTGAGCCTGGCGATTCCGTTCCAGAAAGGTAATCCGGCGTTCCAGGCGAGCCTGGACGGCGCGCTGCAGCGCATCAAGGCCGATGGCCGGTTGATGGCGTTGTCGGAAAAGTGGTTCGGCATGGATGCGAGCAAACCGCCCAAACCCTGACTCCGGCGCCATCGCACCAGAGGCGGCTATGGCCTCAGAGAGCGGCCAGGGCGGCGGCCGCTTCGGCCAGTTCCAGCTCGCTGAACACCTGCACGCCGGCCCGCTTGAGCAACGCGGCGGTGACGCCCTCGCCGCTGACCTTGGCCCCGCTGAACGTCCCGTCGTAAGTCAGCAGGTTGCCGCAGGACGGGCTGTTGGCCTTGAGCACGGCGATGCGGATACGGTGTTCACGCACCAGTTCCAGCGCCTGGCGGGCGCCGGCGAGGAACTCGGTGCTGACATCCTCACCGTCGCGAGTGATGACCCGCGCCAGGCCATCGAGCACTTCAGCGCCCTGCCCGCCCGGGATTTCCGCGGCCGCCCGTGGCGTCGGCAAGCCGCCGGCGACTTCCGGGCACAGCGCCACCACCCGCCCCTCGGCCTGCCAGCTCGCCAGCAGGTCGAACGGCCCGCTGGCACCGCCGTCGTAACGCACGCGGTGGCCCAGCAGGCAGCGACTGACGAGGATCTTGTGCATGCTCAGAACGGCTCGCTGCCGCGCCGGCGGAACCAGCCGGTCAAGGACAGGCGTTCCCGGGTCGCGGGCAGCACTTCGTGGGGCACCTCGCCGGAGAGGAACACCACCAGCCGGCCGGCGACAGGATCCACGTCGTATTCGACCGCGTCGTCCAGGTACATGCGCAGCTGGCCGCCCTCCTCGGGCAGCCAGTCCGGGTTGAGGTAGATCACCGCCGACACCATGCGCCGGTCGTCGTCGCGGAAACGATCGAGGTGCTTGAGGTAGAAAGCCCCGGGCGGGTAGAGGGCGAAATGGCTTTCGAAATCCTCCAGGCCCAGGAACAGCCCGCGGTTCAATGCCTCGCGCAAGCTGTCCATCAACCCCAGGTAGGTATCGCAGCAGTCGGCCTGGCCGGGCTCGAGCCATTGGATATGATCGCCGCGGATCCCCTCGCGGATTTCCTGCGCCGGGCCGCGGCCGACCGCCGCCGGCGCCAGCTCGCCCTCGGCCGCGCGTTTACGGCACTCGGCCGCCAGCTCCAGGGTCAGAGCCTGGGGCAGGAAAATATTCTGTTGCGACCAGCCACGGACGGCCAGGTCATCGACGATGCGCAACAGCAGGGGGTGATCAGAGGGCATGTGCATGGCGCGCATAGTATCCACACCCAAATGAATCCGACAGATCCCGTAGATAATTCTGACCAAGCAGCCTGACGGCCTTGGTATTCGTCCTGCGATCGGACAGTTTGCGTACTGAACTGATACGAATTCTCGACAACCATCGCCTTGCCCCGGAGAATAGTGGGCTGCCGACAGGAGTCCTTATGCGCCGTTTGCTTTTTTCACTGTTGATGTTCTGTGTGTTGCCCGCCTGGGCAGACGGCCACGACCAGTTGTACAAGGTCGCCGGCTGGCCGGAACAACGCGCGCATTTCAACGATGCCCTCACCGCCGCCCAGCAGCGTTACCAGAACAGCCTGCCGCCAGCGGTGTATCAGGCGCTGGTCAACAACAGCAACCAGCGCTTCGCCCCGCAGGCCATGGACCGCCGCGCCCAGGCCCAGCTGCGGCAGAACCTCGCCGACCCGCAGCCGGCGCTGAAGTTTTTCCAGTCGCCGCTGGGGCGCAAGATCATCGCCGCCGAACTGCTGGCGACCCGTCGCGACCAATTGGCGAAAAACGCCCAGGGCCTGCCGAAGATGCAGGCCAGCGATACCCGTCAACTGATCATCGGCCACCTGGCCCAGGCGCTGCCGGCCCGCGAGGCCGGTGCGGAAGTCAGCCTGGCCATCGCCGGCGTGGCGGCCGACAGCCTGAGCCAGATGATCCCCGGCCTGCTCGGCGCCGGCCAGGCGCAGAACATGCTCAACGGCCAGCGCCAGCGGCTGATGGCGCAGATCGGCAACGACTTGAACAACACCTTGCTGTACGTCTATCGCGACTTGTCCGACCCCGAGCTGGAAGAATTCGCCAATTTCGCCGAGTCCGCCGACGGCAAGGCCTACTATCAGGCCGCCCTGGCCGCGATCCGTGCCGGGCTGGCCGTCGGCCAGAGCACATCGAGCCTCGCTCCCTGAACACCCCCGCCCCCTATAGCGGGAATAGGTTCAAAGATGCTGGTTCAGGAAGGCGAAGTATTGCTGGCGGATGCGCTCCGCCTCGTTCGCCAGGTGATGCCGCGCCTCGGGCAGCATCAGCACCTGGGGATGCTGGAATTTCTCCCCGAGCACTTGCAGGTTGTGCTGCCAATCCACTGTCATGTCCGCCTGCCCCTGGACGATCAGCGGCTGCCGGCTGCTGCGCGGGGCCCGTTCGATGCGCTTGATCCAGCGCGCCAGCGCCCCGACCCAGGCGGTCGGCAGGCGCCGGGGTTGCAAGGGGTCGCGCTGCAGGAACGGCAGGAAGCCGGGATCGGTGGAGTTCTCGCTGAAACGCCGGGCAATGCCTTTGACGAAAGGCCTGAGCAGGTAATAGCTGAGCCTGGACCAGCCCCAGGCCCGTGGACGCACCAGTGGCGACAGCAGGATCACCTGCCCCTGCGCCGGGCTTTGCGCCCCCTGGTTGAGCAGATGATCGACCACGATCGCGCCCCCTGTGCTTTGCCCGCACAGGTGCCAGGGCTGCGGCAGGTCGAGGGACCGGGCCTCATCGAACAAGCCTTGCAGCACCGCCTGGTACACCGCGAAATCGTCGATGCTGGCGCGCTCGCCGCTGGACAGCCCGTGGCCCGGCAAGTCGCAGGCAATCACCGCCCACTGCCGCTGCAGCGCCCACTCGATTACATGTCGGTACAAGCCCATGTGGTCGTAGAAGCCGTGCAGCAGAAACACCGTGGCCACCGGCCGTTCGGGCCACCAGACCTGGCCGACCACCTCGAAGCCGCCAACCGCGAAACGCCCCAGCCCGCGCCTGACCGGCAGGTCCAGCCCATAGAAGCGCTGATAGGCCTGCGCCTGCTCCGAGAGCGGCCGGGCCTCGGCCAGGGGCCGCAGGCTGGCGCGCAGAAGGTCGGGGTCGAAGGTCACAGGCATAAGGTTTTTCCAGGGAGGGGCGCGAAACGCAAAACGGGCTTTATCGGTCTGCGATATTCATCTGTCGCGGCAAGCATGGCAAGCTACGCGACCTCCAAGGAATGATCCGTATGCGCCTGCCCTACCGCACGACCCTGCTTGCCAGCCTGCTCGCGCTCCTGTGCGCCGGGGTGCTGTGGGGCGCCTACGACTGGTTCCAGGGACGTTTCCTGCGCGCCTTCAGCGAGCACACCGCGGTGTTTTCCGGCGACCCGCTGCAATTGCCGTCCGGCCTGGCCGGCGAAGGCGCCATCCGCCTGGTGCACTTCTGGGACCCGGCCTGCCCCTGCAATGTCGGCAACCAGCAACACCTGGCCGAACTGATCGAACACTACGGCCCGCAGGGCGTGGAATTCTACTCCGTGCAGAAAAGCGGCAGCCACGGCCAGTTGCCCGCCACCCTGAGCCGCCTGAAAATCCTCGACGACCTGCCCGGCTCGGAGCAGGTCCCCGCCAGCCCGGCCGTGGCGATCTGGGACCGCAGCGGCAAGCTGGCCTACTTCGGCCCCTACAGCGAAGGGCTGACCTGCAATTCCAGCAACAGCTTCATCGAGCCGATCCTCCAGGCCCTGCACGAAGGCCGCACGGTCAACGCCACCCACACCCTGGCGGTGGGCTGTTATTGTCCATGGCCGAACCCGACGGATTAAGGCATTCGCGACTTTTCGCGGACAGTGGATGCCCGGCGCAGAAGGCCTGTGCTAAATGTTTGCCTTCACCCGGCAGGCCATCGCCGAAGAACAAGGAGTCACCATGAAACGCAGCCTGACCGTAGTCGCCGTCCTGATCCTCGCCCTTGTCGCCGGCGGGGGCTGGTACCTGTACAGCAAGCAGCCGTCGCGCCAGGGCCAGGTCGAGCTTGCGCGCCTGCAGGGCTCGGTCACCGTGCGTTACGACGAACGCGGCGTGCCGCATATCCGCGCCGAAAACGAAACCGACCTGTACCGTGCGCTGGGCTATGTGCATGCCCAGGACCGGCTGTTCCAGATGGAGATCATGCGGCGCCTGGCCCGGGGCGAGCTGGCCGAGATCCTCGGGCCCAAGCTGCTGGACACCGACAAGCTGTTCCGCAGCCTGCGTATCCGCGAGCGCGCCGACAGCTATGTGGCCGCGCTGGACCGCCAGTCCCCGGCCTGGAAAGGCCTGCAAGCCTACCTGGACGGGATCAACCAGTATCAGGATACGCACCCGCAACCCGTCGAATTCGACGTGCTGGGCATCCCCAAGCGCTCCTTCACCGCCGAAGACAGCATCAGCGTCGCCGGCTACATGGCCTACAGCTTCGCCGCGGCCTTTCGTACCGAGCCGCTGCTGACCTACGTGCGCGACCAGCTCGGCAGCGATTACCTGAAAGTCTTCGACCTCGACTGGCAAGCCAAGGGCGTGCTGGCCAAGGGACGCGCCCCGCTGTCCCTCGGCCTGGCCGCCAGCGACTGGCAAGACCTCGGCGCCATCGCCCAGTTGAGCGAGCAAGCCCTGGCCGACGCCGGCCTGCCGCAGTTCGAAGGCAGCAACGCCTGGGCGATCTCCGGCACCCGGACCAAGAACGGCAAGCCGTTGCTGGCCGGCGATCCGCACATCCGCTTCGCCGTCCCCTCGGTGTGGTACGAGGCCCAGCTGTCGGCGCCGGGCTTCGAGCTCTACGGCCATCATCAAGCGCTGGTGCCCTATGCCTTCCTGGGCCACAACCTGGACTTCGGCTGGAGCCTGACCATGTTCCAGAACGACGATCTGGACCTGATCGCCGAGAAGATCAACCCGGACAACGCCAACCAGGTCTGGTACCGCGGCAAGTGGGTCGACCTGGTCACCAGCCAACAGCAGATCGCGGTGAAGGGCCAACCGCCGGTCACCCAGATCCTGCGCCAGTCGCCCCACGGGCCGATCGTCAACGATGCGCTCGGGGCCAACGCCGGCAAGACGCCGATTGCCATGTGGTGGGCCTTCCTGGAAGCGCCCAACCCGATCCTCGACGGCTTCTACCAGCTCAACCGCGCCGACACCCTGGCCAAGGCCCGCAGCGCGGCGGCCAAGGTCCAGGCGCCGGGGCTGAATATCGTCTGGGCCAACGCCAAGGGCGATATCGGCTGGTGGGCCGCGGCGCTGCTGCCGAAACGGCCGATCGGCGCCAAGGGCTCCTTTATCCTCGACGGCAGCACGTCGCTGGCGGACAAGGACGGTTTCTACCCGTTCAGCGCCAACCCGCAGGAAGAAAACCCGGCGCGCGGCTACATCCTCTCGGCCAACTTCCAGCCGGTCTCGCCCACCGGCATGGAGATTCCCGGCTACTACAACCTCGCCGACCGCGGCCAGCAACTGGATCGCCAGCTCAGCGACAAAAGCGTGAAGTGGGACCTCGAAGCCAGCCAGAAACTCCAGCTCGGCACCACTACCGCCTACGGCCCGCGCCTGCTGGCGCCGCTGCTACCGGTGCTGCGCGAGGTGGTGAGCGACCCGCAAGAGCTCAAGCTGGTGGAGCAACTGGCGCAGTGGCAAGGCGACTATCCGCTGGACTCGACCAGCGCCACCCTGTTCAACCAGTTCCTGTTCGACCTCACCGATGCCGCCTTCCACGACGAGCTGGGCGACGCCTTCTTCGACACCCTGCTGACCACCCGGGTGATCGACGCCGCGCTGCCGCGCCTGGCCGCCTCCGCCGATTCGCCGTGGTGGGACAACCGCAACACCCTGGGCCAGGAAAACCGCGCCGATACCGTGAGGAGCGCCTGGCGCGCCAGCATCGCCCATCTCAAGGCCACCTACGGCGATGACCCCGCGCAATGGCGCTGGGGCCAGGCGCACACCCTGACCCATGGCCACCCGCTGGGCCTGCAGAAACCCCTGGACCGGTTCTTCAACGTCGGCCCGTTCGCCGCCCCGGGCACCCACGAGGTGCCGAACAACCAGTCGGCGAAGATCGGGCCCGCGCCCTGGCCGGTGACCTACGGCCCTTCGACCCGGCGCCTGATCGACTTCGCCGACCCGGCCCACAGCCTGACCATCAACCCGGTCGGGCAAAGCGGCGTGCTGTTCGACAGGCATTACCAGGACCAGGCCGAGGCCTATATCGAGGGCGTGTACCAACAGGCGCACTTCAACGAAGAAGAAGTCACGGCCAATACCCACAGCACCCTGAAGCTGTTGCCGGCGCGGGCGGCGCAATAACCCCTTGCTCCCGTAGAAGCCAGCCTGCTGGCGATACGGGCGCCGCGGTATGTCAGGTACGGCGCTATCGCGAGCAGGCTCCGCTCCGACAAAAATTGGCGCAGGCCGTCAGATCTGCCGCCTGAGCTTGCCTGGGGCCTCGCCATAGGCCTCCTTGAACTTCTTGCTGAACGCCGCCTGTGACTGATAGCCGACCTCGGCGGCGATATCGCTCAAGCTCAAATGCGAATGCCTGAGCAGCCCGAATGCCCGCTCCATGCGGACCCGGGTCAACAGCGCCCAGGGCGAGACCCCGGCCACCCGCACGAATGCCCGCATGAAGGTGGCCCGCGACATCGCCGCGGCCTGCGCCAGGCCATCGATGTTCCATTGATGGGCCGGATCGGTGAGCATCGCCTGCCAGGCGCGCCCCAGGCGCTTGTCGCCGAGCAACGCCAGGGTGCCGCTCTGCGGCAGCGCACTGTCCAGATAGGCCCGCAACATCAGGGTGAACAGGGCCGACGACAACGCGTCGAGCAAAGACCGGGCGCCAGCCTGGGCGCCGTCGGCCTCGCCGCGTAACAGGGCCACCAACGCCGCCAGCGGGCCCTCGCCAGGTGCCGCGACGCCGGGAATCAGCAAATACTGCGGCAAGGCGGCGAACAGCATGGAGGCCCGGTTGTAGAAAAACCGCCCGCAGAGCATGTCCAGCTCGACCTCCCGGTCGCCCAGCCGGTGCACCGGCACCGCCCCCGACGCCTCCACCACCGGCGCGATCGCGGGCACTCGCCGATCGGGGCTGCGCATGACATGGGGTGAGCCCTCCGGCAACAGCAGGACATCCCCGGCCCGCAGATGCAGGCGCTGCCCGTCGGGCAGCTCAACCCGGCACTGCCCCGCCAGGACGATGTGATAAGGCGCCATGCCCAGCGCTTCCTGGGGATGCTCCAGGGTCCAGCCGCCCTGGAACTGACAACGCAGATCCAGGCTACCGCGCACATTGGCCAGGGCAATGAGGGTATCGATCGAATTCATTTGAGCGCATCGCGTCGGTAAGTGAGCGGATCGGACAAACCCGGAACGCCAGGAGGGTCGAGACTACAGGTGTCGCGACAGTACACCCCATCCCCTTCTGGAGTTAATGCCATGTTCAACAATTGGTCAGAACTGCTGCCCACCGTCAAGAAAGCCTTCGGCTCCCTGGGCAAGAGCAACCCGAAAATGGTCCAGGCCTACATGGCCCTGGGCGAAGCGGCGGCAGAAAACGACGTACTCGACGCCAAGACCCGCGAACTGATTTCCATCGCCGTAGCCATCACCACCCGCTGCGACGGTTGCATCGGCGTGCATACCGACGCCGCGATCAAGGCCGGGGCGTCCCGCGAAGAAGTGGCAGCGACCCTGGCCACCGCCATTTCGCTGAATGCCGGCGCAGCCTATATCTATTCGCTGCGCACGCTGGAAGCCTACGACACGCTGAAAAGCTGAGGCGACGGCACTGCGGTGACTGCCGCCAGAAACGACATCGCCCCAATCCTGGGGCGATGTCTTGCAGCGGGTAAGTCGTGTTGCTGTCGCGCCTCAGGCCACTTCCGGGGCCTGGGAACGACGGACGTCCGGCTGCTTCCAGGAGTCGGCGGCAGCTTCTTCGATGGCTTGCTGGATGGCGCGCTTGCGGCGCTCTTCGGCCTGGCGGCTGAAGTACCAGACCAGGAAGGTCACCAGCGACACCGCCAGCAGGATCAGGCTGGCCACGGCGTTGATCTCCGGCTTCACCCCCAGGCGCACCGCCGAGAACACTTCCATCGGCAGGGTGGTGGAGCCCGGGCCGGAGACGAAGCTCGCCAGCACCAGGTCGTCCAGCGACAGGGCGAACGACATCATGCCGCCCGCCGCCAGCGACGGCGCGATCATCGGGATGGTGATCAGGAAGAACACCTTCCACGGCCGCGCGCCCAGGTCCATGGCCGCCTCTTCGATGGACAGGTCCAGCTCGCGCAGGCGCGCCGACACCACTACCGCCACATAAGCCGCGCAGAACGTGGTGTGGGCGATCCAGATGGTGACGATGCCCCGCTCCTGGGGCCAGCCGATCATCTGGGCCATGGCCACGAACAGCAGCAACAGCGACAGACCGGTGATCACCTCGGGCATTACCAGCGGCGCGGTGACCAGGCCACCGAACAGGGTACGACCCTTGAAACGGGTGATGCGGGTCAGCACGAAGGCCGCCAGGGTGCCCAGGGCCACCGCCGCCACGGCGGTGTAGCAGGCGATCTCCAGCGAGCGCACCACCGAACCCATCAGTTGCGAGTTGTCCAGCAGGCCGACATACCATTTCACCGACCAGCCGCCCCAGACCGTCACCAGCTTGGAGGCGTTGAACGAGTAGATCACCAGGATCAGCATCGGCAGGTAGATGAACAACAGCCCCAGCACCAGCATCAGGTTGGAGAAACTGAAGCGCTTCATTCCTTGCCCTCCATTTCTTTGGCCTGACTGCGGTTGAAGAGGATGATCGGCACAATCAGGATCGCCAGCATCACCACCGCCAGGGCCGAAGCCACCGGCCAGTCACGGTTGTTGAAGAACTCTTGCCACAGCACCTTGCCGATCATCAGGGTCTCCGGGCCACCGAGCAGCTCGGGGATCACGAACTCGCCGACCACCGGGATGAACACCAGCATGCAGCCGGCGATGATGCCGTTCTTCGACAGCGGCACGGTGATCTTCCAGAAGCTGTTGAAGGTGCTCGACCCCAGGTCCGAGGCGGCCTCGAGCAGGCTGGTATCGTGCTTCACCAGGTTGGCGTACAGCGGCAGCACCATGAACGGCAGGTACGAATAGACCACGCCGATATACACCGCCAGGTTGGTGTTGAGGATCTGCAGCGGCTCGTCGATCCAGCCCATGCTCATCAGGAAGCCGTTGAGCAGGCCGTTGTTGCTGAGGATGCCCATCCACGCATAGACGCGGATCAGGATCGCGGTCCAGGTCGGCATCATGATCAGCAGCACCAGCACGGTCTGCATCTCTTTGCGGGCACTGGCGATGGCGTAGGCCATCGGGTAGCCGATCAACAGGCACAGCAGCGTGCTGAAGAAGGCCATCTTCAGCGAGCCCAGGTAAGCGGCGATATACAGCTCGTCGTCGCCGAGCATCGCGTAGTTGCCCAGGTTGAGCAGCACCTGCAGCTTCTGGTCGACGAAGCTGTAGATCTCGGTATACGGCGGAATGGCCACGTCCGCTTCGGCGAAGCTGATCTTCAAGACGATGAAGAACGGCAGCATGAAGAACAGGAACAGCCAGAGGAAGGGCACCCCGATGACCAGCTGACGGCCACCGGGCGTTATCCGGTTGAGGCGGCGCTTGAGCTTTCGCATGTTCATGAGCGCAGTACCACGCCGCTGTCGTCTTCCCACCACACGTACACCTGGTCGCCCCAGGTCGGCCGCGCGCCGCGGCGCTCGGCGTTGGCCACGAACGACTGCACCAGCTTGCCGCTCGGCAGCTCGACGTAGAACACCGAATGCCCGCCGAGGTAGGCGATGTCATGCACCTTGCCGCTCGACCAGTTGTATTCGCAGGTCGGCATGTCCGGGGTCACCAGGAGTTTCTCCGGGCGGATGGCGTAGGTCACCGACTTGTCCTGCACCGAGGTGCTGATGCCGTGGCCCACGTAGATGTTGCGGTCCAGGTCCTTGCAGGTGATGGTCGCGTGGCCTTCGGCGTCGTCGATCACTTCACCCTCGAAGATGTTGACGTTGCCGATGAACTCGCAGACCAGGCGGCTGGTCGGGGTTTCGTAGATGTCGATCGGGCTGCCGATCTGGGCGATCCAGCCCAGGTGCATGATCGCGATGCGCTCGGCCATGGTCATGGCCTCTTCCTGGTCGTGGGTCACCATCACGCAGGTCACGCCCACGCGCTCGATGATCTCCACCAGTTCCAGTTGCATCTGCGAACGCAGCTTCTTGTCCAAGGCGCCCATCGGCTCGTCGAGCAGCAGCAGCTTCGGCCGCTTGGCCAGGGAACGGGCCAGGGCCACGCGCTGGCGCTGGCCACCGGAGAGCTGATGCGGCTTGCGCTTGGCGTACTGGCTCATCTGCACCAGCTTGAGCATCTCGGCCACGCGGGCATCGATCTCGGCCTTGGGGATCTTGTCCTGCTGCAGGCCGAAGGCGATGTTCTGCGCCACGGTCATGTGCGGGAACAAGGCGTAGGACTGGAACATCATGTTGATCGGCCGCTCGTAGGGCGGCATGTCGGTGATGTCCACACCGTCCAGGTAGATGCGCCCCTCCGTGGGCCGTTCGAAACCCGCCAGCATGCGCAGCAGGGTGGATTTGCCCGAACCCGAGCCGCCGAGCAGGGCGAAGATCTCGCCTTTCTTGATTTCCAGGGACACATCGTCCACGGCAATCGTCTCGTCGAACTTCTTCGTGACCCGGTCGATCTTGACCAGCACCTGCTTGGGTGTCTGGTCGCCCTCGAGGGCTTTCTTGTAGGCGCCGGAGGCAACTGCCATTTACGAAACTCCCAACAGAATTTGCAGTTCGCCCCATGCGGGCGAACTCTGGATAGTTTGAGCGATTGACGCTATTTGCCCGACTTGACCTTGGTCCAGCTGCGGGTCATGAGTCGTTGGATCTTGGGCGGCAACTCTGAGTTGACGTACAGCTTGTCGACAATCTCCTGCGGCGGGTAGACCGCTTCGTCCTGGCGGACCGATTGCTCCATCAGTTCGCCCGCCTTGGGGTTCGGGTTGGCGTAACCGACGTGGTCGCTGACCTGGGCGATCACCGCAGGTTCGAGCAGGTAATTGATGAAGGCATGCGCCTGCTTGACGTTACCGGCGTCCTTGGGAATGGCCAGCATGTCGAACCAGAGGTTGCCGCCTTCCTTGGGAATCACATAGGCGATGGCAATGCCCTTGCCGGCTTCCTCGGCGCGCGCCTTGGCCTGGAACACATCGCCGGAGAAACCCGCGGCGACGCAGATCTCGCCGTTGGCCAGGTCGGAGATGTATTTCGAGGAATTGAAATAGGTGACGTAGGGCCGTACCGCCATCAACTTGGCTTCGGCCTTCTTGTAGTCTTCGGGGTTCTGGCTGTTGGGGTCCAGGCCCAGGTAGTTGAGCACCGCCGGGAGCATCTCGTCGGCGGAATCGAGGAAGGCCACGCCGCAGCTCGACAGTTTCTTGATGTTTTCCGGCTCGAACAGCATGGCCCAGGAGTCGATCTTGTCCACGCCCAGCGCGGCCTTGACCTTCTCGACGTTATAGCCGATGCCGTTGGTGCCCCACAGGTAAGGCACGGCGTACTGGTTGCCCGGGTCGTTCTTCTCCAGGCGCTTGAGCAGCGCAGGGTCGAGATTCGAATAATTGGGCAACTGCGCCTTGTCGAGCTTCTGGAACGCCCCGGCCTTGATCTGCTTGCCCAGGAAGTGGTTGGACGGCACGACCACGTCATAGCCGGTACGACCGGCCAGCAACTTACCTTCCAGGGTTTCGTTGGAGTCGAACACGTCGTACACCGGCTTGATGCCGGTGGCTTTCTCGAAATCTGCCAATGTGCTCTGACCGATATAGTCAGACCAGTTATAAATATGCACGGTCGGTGCGGCCTGGACACTGACGGCCAGCGTCAGCCCGGCACCTGCCAGCAAGGCTTTGCGAAATAAAGAAATAGGCAAGTGGAGGTCCTCTAAATAATTGGGCCTGGGTTGCCCGCGCTACCCGACAGCCAATGGCCGCCCAGCAACAAAACCGGCGCGCAACTTACCCTCGATAAACCGATCCAGCAAAACTTTCTGTCATTGAATGACTACAAAACGCTGCAGCCGCCGCCATGAGGCGGTTATCGACACCGTTGCCTTGAAGGATGTCGGCCGCCGCCAAGGCCATTACAGCCCGGTCGGCGGCTACAGGTCTGGCATTACTTACCGGATTTGATCTTGGTCCAGCTGCGGGTCAGGATCCGCTGGGTCGCCGCCGGCAAGTCGGCAATGGCGTACAGCTTGGCCTGCACGTCGGCAGGTGGGTAGATGCCCGGGTCGGCGGTGATCTCTTTATCGACCAGCGCCGTCGCAGCCGCGTTACCGTTCGGGAAACGCACGGCGTTGGTGATTTCCGCCATGATTTCCGGCTTCTGCAGGAAGGTCATGAACTTGTAGGCGCCTTCGACGTTTTCGGCGTCCTTGGGAATGGCGACCATGTCATAGAAGCTGCCGGCGCCTTCCTTCGGAATGTTGTAGCTGACTTTCACCTTGTCGCCGGCCTCGGCAGCACGGGCCTTGGCCTGGTAGATGTCACCCGAGTAGCCGACGGCTACGCAGATATTGCCGTTGGCCAGGTCCGAAATGTACTTGGACGAGTGGAAGTAGCCGATCGAAGGACGGATCTTCAGGAACAGCGCTTCGGCTTCGGCCAGTTGCTTCTTGTCCTGGCTGTCGGTCGGGTAGCCGAGGTAATGCAGGGCCACCGGGATCATTTCGGTTGGCGAATCGAGGAAGCTGATACCGCACGACTTCAGCTTGGCGGCGTTCTCAGGCTTGAACAGCAGGTCCCAGGAGTTGGTCGGCGCATCGGCGCCCAGCGCGGCCTTGACCTTCTCGGCGTTGAAACCAATGCCGATCGAGCCCCACATGTAAGGGAAGGCGTGCTTGTTGCCCGGGTCGCTGACCGATACCGCCTTGAGCAGCGACTCGTTGAGATTCTTCCAGTTGGGCAGCTTGGACTTGTCCAGCTCCTGATAGACACCCGCCTTGATCTGCTTGGCCAGGAAGTTGTTCGACGGTACGACGATGTCGTAGCCGGACTTGCCTGCCAGCAACTTGGCTTCGAGGGTTTCGTTACTGTCGAACACGTCATAGACGACTTTGATGCCCGACTCGGTTTCAAACTTCTTGATGGTGTCCGGCGCAATGTAGTCGGACCAGTTGTAAACGTGCAGCACCTTGTCATCCGCCTGGGCCGCCGCTGCCATCACGCCCATCAGGGACATGGCGAGGAGGGTCTTGCCAGCTTTCTTCATACCTAATGCCTTCATGCGTAATGCTCCAATTATTCTTTTTAACCTTGCGTTCAGCGACCGGTTGCCGGGCAACTAAAAACAGGCGGTAGTCTGGCAAGTTCCAAGGCAGGCTTTCAACAAAAGCCCCATCCTTTATGACCGCTCCGAGCGAAAGTACCCCGAAGTACTCCCGCTCAGAGCCTAGCACTTAGCCCTGCAACGCACTCAGGGTCAGATCCAGGCACTTGCGCGCCTTGGCCACCAGCTCGTCGATCTCCTCCCGGGTGATCACCAGGGGCGGAGCGATGATCATGGTGTCGCCAACGGCACGCATGATCAGGCCGTTGTCGAAGCAGAACTGCCGGCAGATCATGCCCACGCCCTTGCCGACATAACGTGCCCGGGTAGCCTTGTCCTGAACCAGCTCGATAGCGCCCAGCAGGCCGACTCCGCGAACCTCACCCACCAGCGGGTGATCGTTCAGTTCCCGCAGGCGTTTCTGCAAATACGGTGCCGTTTCTGCCTGGACGCGCTCGATAATTTTCTCGTCGCGCATGATGCGGATGTTTTCCAGGGCCACCGCGGCGGCCACCGGGTGCCCGGAATAGGTGAAACCGTGGTTGAAGTCGCCGCCCTCGTTGAGCACCGCCACCACTTCGTCGCGCACCACCAGGCCGCCCATCGGGATGTAGCCGGACGTCAGGCCCTTGGCGATGGTCATCATGTCCGGCTTGAGGCCGTAGAAGTCGCTACCGAACCACTCACCGGTACGACCGAAACCGCAGATCACCTCGTCGGCGACGAACAGGATGTCGTACTTGGCGAGGATCTCCTTGATCCGCGGCCAGTAGCTGTCCGGCGGTACGATCACCCCGCCCGCGCCCTGGATCGGCTCGGCGATGAAGGCCCCGACGTTGTCGACGCCGACTTCGAGAATCTTCTCTTCCAGCTGGTTGGCCGCCCAGATCCCGAACTCGTGCGGGCTCATGTCGCCGCCCTCGCCGAACCAGTAAGGCTGCGGGATATGCACGATGCCCGGGATCGGCAGGTCGCCCTGTTCGTGCATGTAGGTCATGCCGCCCAGGCTCGCGCCGGCCACGGTAGAACCGTGGTAGCCGTTGACCCGGCTGATGATGGTTTTCTTCTGCGGCTGGCCCTTGATCGCCCAGTAGTGGCGAACCATGCGCAGCATGGTGTCGTTGCCTTCGGAGCCGGAACCGGTGAAGAACACATGGTTCATGCCCTGCGGCGCGACATCGGCAATCGCCTTGGCCAGCTCCAGCGCCGGCGGGTGGGCGGTCTGGAAGAACAGGTTGTAGTACGGCAGCTCGCGCATCTGCTTGCTGGCTGCCTCGGCGAGTTCCGCGCGGCCGTAACCGATGGCCACGCACCACAGGCCGGCCATGCCGTCGAGGATCTTGTTGCCCTCGCTGTCCCAGAGGTAGACGCCCTCGGCGTTGGTGATGATGCGCGGGCCCTTCTCCTTCAACTGCTTGAAGTCACTGAACGGAGCCAGGTGGTGCTCGCTGCTGAGGGTTTGCCACTCACGGGTTTGCGGGTTGTTGCTGGTCATTGGAACTCTCCTGATTTTCCGGTGAAGGCGCCGCCGGTTACCGCGGCGCCCCGCGCATCAGACGGCGAAGAGCAGGAACTCCCGCTCCCATGAACTGATCACGCGCTTGAAGTTTTCATGCTCGGCCCGCTTGACCGCGACGTAGCCAGTGATGAATTTCTTGCCCAGGTACTTCTCGATGGTCTTGCTGTTTTCCATGCGCTCCAGGGCGTCCTCGATGGTCAACGGCAGGCGCAGGTTGCGCCGCTCGTAACCGCGGCCGACCACCGGGGCGCTCGGGTTGTGGCCTTCGACCATGCCGATGAAGCCGCACAGCAGGCTGGCGGCGATGGCCAGGTAAGGGTTGGCGTCGGCGCCCGGCAGGCGGTTTTCCACCCGGCGGTTCTGCGGCCCGGCATCCGGTACGCGCAGGCCCACGGTGCGGTTCTCTTCGCCCCACTCCACGTTCACCGGGGCCGAGGTGTCCGGCAGGAAGCGGCGGAACGAGTTGACGTTGGGCGCGAACAGCGGCAGCAGCTCGGGGATGAACTTCTGCAGGCCGCCGATGTGGTTGAGGAACAGCTGGCTCATGGTCCCGTCTTCGTTGGAGAAGACGTTCTTGCCGGTCTCGATGTCGATGATGCTCTGGTGCAGGTGCATGGCACTGCCCGGCTCGCCGGTCATCGGCTTGGCCATGAAGGTCGCGGCCACGTCATGCTTGAGCGCGGCTTCGCGCATGGTGCGCTTGAACACCAGGATCTGGTCGGCCAGGGACAGGGCGTCGCCGTGACGGAAGTTGATTTCCATCTGCGCCGTGCCGTCTTCGTGGATCAGCGTGTCGAGGTCCAGCTCCTGCAGTTCGCACCAGTCGTAGACATCCTCGAACAACGGGTCGAATTCGTTCGCCGCCTCGATGGAGAACGACTGGCGACCGGTTTCCGGACGGCCGGAGCGCCCCACCGGCGGCTGCAGCGGGTAGTCCGGGTCGTCGCTGCGCTTGGTCAGGTAGAACTCCATCTCCGGCGCCACGATCGGCTGCCAGCCGTGATCGGCATAGAGCTTGAGCACTTTCTTGAGCACGTTGCGCGGCGACAGCTCGATCGGGTTGCCCTGCTTGTCGTAGGTGTCGTGGATCACCTGGGCGGTCGGCTCGATGGCCCAGGGCACCATGAATACCGCGTTCTGATCGGGACGGCAGACCATGTCGATGTCGGCCGGGTCCAGCAATTCGTAATAGATGTCGTCTTCGACATAGTCGCCGGTGACCGTCTGCAACAGCACGCTCTCGGGCAGGCGCATGCCTTTTTCGGCGATGAACTTGTTGGTCGGCGAGATCTTGCCCCGGGTGATCCCGGTCAGGTCGCCAATCATGCATTCGACTTCTGTGATCTTGTGGTCTTTCAACCAATCGGTGAGCTGGTCGAGGTTGTTGCTCATAAATGCCTCTAGGCGTGAGTTTCCTGACTCTTATAAGCCAGGTTGTGTGACGCATCGGCGTCGCATCGGGGGACCCGCTTGCCACAGGCATCGTCAGATGCCGGGAAGCCAGGGTAACGGGAGCTAGAGCTTACCTGCCATTGAGGGTACTGATGCACCCCCAAGGCAAAAGCCTTGCCTCCCCCGGTCGGCGCCCCTTCGAGCGGGAAGGCTGCGACCCACCCGCCAGGCGCACGGACCTCGCCCCCGTATTCGGCATCCTGCCCACCGTCAGGCCCGGCAGCGCCGGCGATACCGGCCCTGTGCAAGGGACTTTCATGATGAACGCATGCGTTATGGGCAGAGGAACGGCTAAAGAGAATGTGCGCCGGACCGTCCAGAATATCGGACGGGGCCGGAACATCGGCCAGGGCTGGAAGGATCATGGCTGCTACTGCATGAACGCACGGATCACCACAGGTGTGAGAAGCATGCAGACCGATCTGCCTGGAGCAGGCGGTGACGCCGATTAACGGCAGGCGAGACATGAAACACCCCGGTATTATTGATGTTATGGGTTTGAATCGAGCTTAGCCTTGTTCATTTTTTTACACAACACCCCCGTAAAAAATACAACACGGCCCGCTCAAGCCTGCGGCGAGCAGGACCTTCGCAGCCCCCAAAGCGCCCCAAAAATGCCCCACAAGCGCTTTTTTAGGGCAAAAAAGGCCTCGCTTGACTTCGGCAGGCCGTTCGGGTTGACTGAAACCAGAAAAGCCCAATGATTGATATTTTTAACAAACGTTATTCTTAATAACAAAGGTGTTGCATCATGTCGGTACCCCCGCGTGCCGTTCAGCTCAACGAAGCGAACGCGTTCCTTAAGGAACATCCTGAGGTTCTGTACGTTGACCTTCTGATTGCGGATATGAATGGTGTGGTGCGCGGCAAGCGCATCGAACGCACCAGCCTCCACAAGGTTTACGAGAAAGGCATCAACCTGCCGGCCTCCCTGTTTGCCCTGGATATCAATGGCTCGACGGTGGAAAGCACCGGCCTGGGCCTGGACATCGGCGACGCCGACCGGATCTGCTATCCCATCCCCGATACCCTGAGCAACGAACCCTGGCAGAAGCGCCCGACCGCGCAACTGCTGATGACCATGCACGAACTCGAGGGCGAGCCGTTCTTCGCCGACCCGCGCGAAGTGTTGCGCCAGGTCGTGGCCAAGTTCGACGAGCTGGGCCTGACCATCTGCGCGGCGTTCGAGCTGGAGTTCTACCTGATCGACCAGGAGAACGTGAACGGCCGGCCACAGCCGCCACGCTCGCCGATCTCCGGCAAGCGTCCGCACTCGACCCAGGTCTACCTGATCGACGACCTCGACGAATACGTCGACTGCCTGCAGGACATCCTCGAAGGTGCGAAAGAGCAAGGCATCCCCGCCGACGCCATCGTCAAGGAAAGCGCGCCGGCGCAGTTCGAAGTCAACCTGCATCACGTCGCCGACCCGATCAAGGCCTGTGACTACGCGGTCCTGCTCAAGCGCCTGATCAAGAACATCGCCTACGACCATGAGATGGACACCACCTTCATGGCCAAGCCTTACCCGGGCCAGGCGGGTAATGGCCTGCATGTCCACATCTCGGTCCTGGACAAGGATGGCAAGAATATTTTTGCCAGCGAGGATCCCGAGCAGAACGCCGCACTGCGTCACGCGATCGGCGGTGTGCTCGAGACCCTACCGGCGCAGATGGCTTTCCTCTGCCCGAACGTCAACTCCTACCGTCGTTTCGGCGCGCAGTTCTACGTGCCGAACTCGCCGAGCTGGGGCCTGGACAACCGTACCGTGGCCCTGCGCGTGCCGACCGGCTCCGCCGATGCGGTCCGCCTGGAGCACCGCGTGGCCGGCGCCGACGCCAACCCGTACCTGCTGATGGCTTCGGTCCTGGCGGGCGTGCACCACGGCCTGACCAACAAGGTCGAGCCACCGCCGCCAACCGAAGGCAACAGCTACGAGCAGAACGAGCAGAGCCTGCCGAACAACCTGCGCGATGCCCTGCGCGAGCTGGACGACAGCGAAGTCATGGCCCGCTACATCGACCCGAAATACATCGATATCTTCGTGGCCTGCAAAGAGAGCGAGCTGGAAGAGTTCGAACACTCGATCTCCGACCTCGAGTACAACTGGTACCTGCATACCGTGTAAGCGGCGCAGCCGGAAAACGACGCCACAGGCCGCAACGCCTGTGGCGTTTTTTTATGGCCGCCTTGCGGCGGATCGCGGGCAAGCCTCGCTCCTACAAGAGCAATTGCATACACCCCGGACCTCCTGTGGAAGCGAGCGGGCGGCGATCCGACTTGCCAGCGAAGGCGCCCTGGCAGACAACACCCAGCCCGCCTCGTACAATGCCGGCTGCCCCGCAGGAGACTCCCATGACACGCGTAGCCGCCCCCCGCAAACCCCGTGCACGCAGCCAGGCCCGGATCGACTCGATACTCGAGGCCGCCCGCACCCTGCTCGCCGCCGAGGGCGTGGCCAGCCTGTCGATCTACAGCGTCGCCGAACGCGCACAGATCCCGCCCTCCTCGGTCTATCACTTCTTCGCCAGCGTGCCCGCGCTGCTCGAAGCGCTGACCGCCGACGTCCATGCGGCGTTCCGCGCCTGCCTGCAGGAACCCATCGACCATGCAGCGCTGAACAGCTGGCACGACCTGTCGCGCCTGGTCGAGCAACGCATGCTCGCCATCTACAGCGCCGACGCCGCGGCCCGCCAGTTGATCCTCGCCCAGCATGGCCTCACCGAAGTCACCCAGGCCGATCGCCAGCACGACATCGAGCTGGGCGACCTGATGCGCAAGTTGTTCGACCGGCACTTCCAACTGCCGGCGCTGCCCGAGGAGGTCGATGTGTTCGCCCTGGCCATGGAGCTGGGCGACCGCGTCTATGCGCGCTCGGTACAGCAGCACGGGCAGATCACCGGACGCATGGCCGAGGAGGGCATGCGCGTATTCGACGCCTACCTGGGGCTGTACCTGCCGCCCTATCTGCCCAAGCGCGAGCTATCGCAGGCGGGCTGACGCCTAGCGCGAGCACGCTCGATCCCACCAGGGTTCGAGCCGCTCAAGCCCTGCCCCACAAAAAAGCCCCGAAGGGCTCGCGCCGTCCGGGGCCGGTTGTCGCGCACCGATCACAACTTGGCGATCGACACCTCGGTGGATTTCACGAAGGCGATCACCTCACTGCCGATCGCCAGTTCCAGCTCCCGGACCGAACGCGTGGTGATCACCGACGTGACGATGCCGGAGGCGGTTTGTACGTCGATTTCCGACAGCACGTCGCCTTCGACGATTTCCTTGATGGTGCCTTTGAACTGGTTACGAACGTTGATGGCTTTGATAGTCATGGTGTTGATTCCTGTCTGGGGTAAGGGTGTGAGGTTGCTTTACTGAGCCCAACGCAATTGCGTGGGCAAGGGTGAAACGGGTTCCGGCTCGGGCGGTGTCCCGGGCAGCGACAGCACGCGGTTGAGGACTTCGGCTTCCAGGGCGGCCAGTCGATGGGAGCCCCGCACCCGTGGGCGCGGCAGCTCCACCAGCAGGTCGAGACCGACCTCGCCCTCTTCGATCAGGATCACCCGGTCGGCCACTGCCACCGCTTCACTGACATCGTGGGTCACCAGCAGGACGGTGAAGCCATGCTGCTGCCACAGGCGCTCGATCAGTTGCTGCATTTCGATCCGGGTCAGGGCATCCAGCGCGCCCAGCGGCTCGTCCAGCAGCAACAGCCGCGGCTGATGAATCAGCGCCCGGGCCAGGGCCACGCGCTGTTTCTGGCCGCCGGACAGGGCCGCCGGCCACTCGTTGGCGCGATCGGCCAGACCCACCGCCTCGAGGGCTTCCAGGGCCTGGGCACGCCAGTCGCCCTTGAGGCCCAGGCCAACGTTGTCGATGACTTTCTTCCAGGGCAGCAGGCGCGCCTCCTGGAACATCAGCCGGGTGTCTTCGATCGCCTGGCTCAGCGGTGCGGCGCCGGCCAGCAGCTCGCCGGCGGTGGGCTGGTCGAGACCGGCCAGCAAGCGCAGCAAGGTGCTCTTGCCGCAGCCGCTGCGGCCGACCACCGCGACGAACTGCCCGGCCGGGATGTGCAGGTCGATCTCGCGCAGCACTTGGCGCGCACCGAAGGTCTTTTGCAGCTTGCGCACGACCAGCGGGATCCCGCGCAGCAGGCGTGGCGGTTGTTGAGCCGTCATTGCGCACCTCCCTTGGCCACTTGATAGGCCGGATGCCAGCGCAGCCAGGCACGTTCAAGGCCGCGCGCGACGAGGTCCGCCAGCTTGCCGAGCACGGCGTACATGACGATGGCCAGTACCACCACGTCGGTCTGCAGGAACTCCCGGGCGTTCATTGCCAGGTAGCCGATGCCGGAGCTGGCGGAGATGGTTTCCGCGACGATCAGCGTCAGCCACATGAAGCCCAGGGCGAAACGCACGCCCACCAGGATCGACGGCAAGGCGCCCGGCAGGATCACCTGGCGAAACAGGGCAAAGCCCGACAAGCCGTAGCTGCGCGCCATTTCCACCAGCGCCGGGTCGACATTGCGAATACCGTGATAGGTATTCAGGTAAATCGGGAACAACGTGCCCAGGGCCACCAGGAAAATCTTCGCCGACTCGTCGATGCCGAACCACAGGATCACCAGGGGAATCAGCGCCAGGTGCGGCACGTTGCGGATCATTTGCACGGAACTGTCCAGCAGGCGTTCGCCCCACTTCGACAGGCCGGTGATAAACCCCAGGGTCAGGCCGATGCCGCCACCGATCAGGAAGCCGATCGCCGCGCGCCAGCCACTGATGGCCAGGTGAGTCCAGATTTCGCCGCTGCGCACCAGTTCGACCCCGGCGGCAATCACCGCGCTGGGGGCCGGCAGGATCCGCGTCGACAGCCAGCCCGCCGAAACCGACAGCTGCCACACCGCCAGTAGCAGCAACGGCAGGGCCCAGGGCGCCAGGCGATGGAACAAGGTTTGTCTGTTCATGGCCGCGCCTCAGCTCTGGGACGCAGCTTTGGGGATGATGTCGTTGGCGACCATTTCGCCGAACGGGCTCACATAACCGGCGCCCTTGGGCTGTTCGGGCCGCTGGATATCCAGGTGCGGGAACAACAGCTCGGCCACCCGGTACGACTCCTCCAGGTGGGGATAGCCGGAGAAGATAAAGGTATCGATGCCCAGGTCCGCGTATTCCTTCATCCGCGCGGCCACGGTCGGGCCGTCGCCGACCAGCGCGGTGCCCGCGCCGCCACGTACCAGGCCGACGCCGGCCCAGAGGTTGGGGCTGACTTCCAGTTTGTCACGGCGCCCGCCATGCAGGGCCGCCATGCGCTGCTGGCCGACCGAGTCGAAACGCGCCAGGGAAGCCTGGGCACGGGCGATGGTGTCGTCGTCCAGGTGGGAGATCAGGCGTTCGGCCGCTTGCCAGGCCTCGGCGTTGGTTTCGCGCACGATCACGTGCAGGCGGATGCCGAAGCGCACGCTGCGTCCCTGCTTGGCAGCCTTGGCGCGCACCTGCTCGATTTTCTCGGCCACCGCGGCTGGCGGTTCGCCCCAGGTCAGGACCATGTCCACCTGCTCGGCGGCGAGGTCCTGGGCGGCTTCCGAGGAGCCGCCGAAGTACAGCGGCGGACGCGGTTGCTGGATCGGCGGATAGAGCAGCTTGGCGCCCTTCACGCTGATGTGCTGGCCGTCGTAGTCGACGGTCTCGCCCTCCAGCACACGCCGCCAGATGCGGGTGAACTCCACCGAGGCTTGATAACGCTCCTCGTGATCGAGAAACAGGCCATCGCCGGCCAGCTCGTCCGGGTCGCCACCGGTCACCAGGTTGAACAGCGCCCGGCCGCCGGACAGGCGATCCAGGGTCGCGGCCTGGCGTGCCGCCACTGTCGGGGAAATGATGCCGGGGCGCAGGGCGACGAGGAACTTCAGGCGCTGGGTCACCGGAATCAGCGATGCCGCCACCAGCCAGGAATCCTCGCAGGAACGCCCGGTGGGGATCAGCACGCCGCCGAAGCCGAGGCGGTCCGCTGCCTGGGCGATCTGCTGCAGGTAACCGTGATCGACGGCGCGAGCGCCTTCGGCGGTGCCAAGGTAATGGCCGTCGCCGTGGGTAGGCAGGAACCAGAAAATGTTGAGGCTCATGGAGTTGTCTCCTGAAGGAATCGGATTACGGCGCTTTGGCAACGGCGGCTGGAGGTGTCCAGATCACGTCCTTGATGCTCAGGGGCTTGGGAATCAGCTTGAGCTGGTGGAAGCTGTCGGCGATTTTCTGCTGCGCCGCGACCACTTCCGGGGTCAGGAACTGCGCGCCGTAGCCCTGGCGTTTCACCGAGGTCAGGGTGATGTCCGCCGGCAGGCCGAGCAGCGGCGCCACCTGTTGGGTCACCTCGTCCGGGTTGGCCTTGGACCACTCGCCCACCGCGCGCACTTCTTCCACCAGGGCCTTGATCACCTCGGGGTGCTGTTGCGCGTAGGGTTTGGTCGCCAGGTAAAACTGGTGGTTATCGACGATGCCGCTGCCGTCACGCAGGGTGCGGGCGTTCAGCTGCTTCTCGGCCGCGGCCTGGTAGGGGTCCCAGATCACCCAGGCGTCGACGCTGCCACGCTCGAAAGCGGCGCGGGCATCGGCGGGCGGCAGGAACACGGTCTGGATATCGCTGTACTTGAGGCCAGCGTCCTCGAGGGCGCGGACCAGCAGGTAATGCACGTTGGAGCCTTTGTTGAGGACGACCTTCTTGCCCTTGAGCTCGGCCACCGATTTGATCGGCGAATCCTTGGGCAACAGGATCGCTTCACTGGTGGGCGCCGGTGGCTCGTAGGCCACGTACACCAGGTCGGCACCGGCCGCCTGGGCAAACACTGGCGGGGTTTCGCCGGTGACGCCGAAGTCGATCGAACCGACGTTCAGGCCTTCCAGCAACTGCGGGCCGCCGGGGAACTCGGTCCATTGCACCTGCACCCCCTGCTCCGCCAGGCGCTTCTCCAGCGAGCCCTTGGCCTTGAGCAGCACCAGGGTGCCGTACTTCTGATAGCCGATACGCAGGGTCTCGGCCGCTTGGGCTTGAACGATGACGCCGAAGGACACAGCCGCAGCAAACAGAGCGACCAGACCACGACGCAAAATCACAGGGCGCATGGCGCTCTCCTTTTTGCTGTTGGGTATTGGCTGCACCTGCTTGCCCGTTGGCGGACCAGTAAGGTGAGTACTTCGAATTCGGGGTGAGGCTCAAATGCTCCAGCGAGCACTCAACAAACGGTCATTCAACAGATTCGGGTCCAGCGGCTTGGGACGCCGCGCCATGGCGCTGTGGAACTGCTCCAGGGCCTCGTGCAGGCGCTGTTCCAGCGCCGGCGCCAACTGCGCCTGGGCGCTGCCTTCGCCGTAGGCGATCTGGCTGTCCTCGGCGAAGATGCCCTGGAGCATCTCCTGGGCCTTCAGCGCCGACAGCACGGGCTTGAGCGCGTAGTCCACCGCCAGCATGTGGGCGATGCTGCCGCCCGTGGCCATCGGCAACACCACCTTGTGATTCAGGGCGCGCTCCGGCAGCAGGTCGAGCACGGTTTTCAACGCGCCGGAAAACGATGCCTTGTAGACCGGCGTGGCGATCAGCAATCCGTCGGCCTGCTCGATCTGTTGCAACAGATCGATCACCATCGGGCTGTCGAAGCGCGCATGGAGCAGATCCTCGGCCGGGAAATCCCGGACCTGGTAGTCGACCACTTCCACACCTTGTTGCTGCAACCAGCGTTTGGCACGTTCCAGCAGCACCCCGGAGCGGGAGCGTTGGCTGGGACTGCCACCGAGCGAGACGACCAGCATGCAGAGAGTTCCTTAACGGTAATGGGCGATTCGCGGTTTGCGATCTCGCTGAGCTGAGCAGACCTTAACAGCCTATTCATATATCCATAAATCTTATTTATTCATTTGTTTATTCTTTAAATGAATATAAGACCACGCTTTTCCCAGGCGAAAAAAAAGGCCGTCGAAACGGCCTGAAAACCCCTGCTTTATGGATACGGCTCTTGTAGGAGCGAGCGGGCGGCGATTCGACTTACCCGCGATAGGCACGACTCGATGTCGTGGTAGTCACGGATGACGCCATCGCGGGCAAGTTGGATCGCCACCCGCTCGCTCCTACGGTCTGTAGCGTTAACGATTCGGTTGTGGCGTCAGGCGCAGGTACGGCTTGACCGCGCGATAACCTTTGGGGAACCGCCGCTTGATTTCATCTTCGTCCTTGAGCGAAGGCACGATCACCACTTCGTCACCGTCCTGCCAGTTGGCCGGGGTGGCCACCTTGTAGTTGTCGGTGAGCTGCAGCGAGTCGATCACCCGCAGGATCTCGTGGAAGTTGCGCCCGGTACTGGCCGGATAGGTAATGGTCAGACGCACCTTCTTGTTCGGGTCGATGACGAACAGCGAGCGCACGGTCAGCGTGTCGTTGGCATTCGGGTGGATCAGGTCGTAAAGGTCGGAAACCTTGCGGTCGGCATCGGCCAGGATCGGGAAGTTGACCAGGGTGTTCTGGGTTTCGTTGATGTCCTCAATCCACTTGTGGTGCGAGTCCACCGGGTCCACCGAGAGGGCAATGGCTTTCACACCGCGCTGGGCGAATTCGTCCTTGAGCTTGGCGGTGAACCCCAGCTCCGTGGTGCACACCGGGGTAAAGTCCGCCGGATGGGAAAACAGCACGCCCCAGCTGTCGCCGAGCCACTCGTGGAAACGAATCTTGCCGGCACTGGAATCCTGTTCGAAGTCGGGGGCGATGTCGCCCAGTCTGAGGCTCATGGTGCTGCTCCTGTGAGTGCGTTATGAGCCCTACTCTGCCTGTGCCGACGAATATTTAAAAAGAATAAATGTCGATTTATCTAGATCGAAAGGGAATATTAAAAATCTCTTCACTGGATTCATGCACGCCCAGGGCACACCATTCTCGACGAGGTTCGAGAAGGCCTTGAGTAGCTGTAAAGAGGGGTTTCGGGAAGGACCTGCGGGGGTGGGTCCGACCTGGATGACGACACCTCGCCCGGCATTGCGCCGGGCGAGGCTTTAACGTCGGATTACAACAGCGGGATCGAGTAGCTGACGATCAGGCGGTTTTCGTCCTGCGAGCGCTGGCCAGGAATGTCGTTACGCCACATGGCGTTTTTCCAGGTCAGGCCGAGGTTCTTCAGCGGACCTTCCGGAATCACGTAGGCCACGGTCAGGTCGCGTTCCCACTCGCTGGCATTGGTAACCGAAACGGTACGCTGAGGGAGAACGGAACCCTCTTTGCCGGAAGTGTCGATGTTGTCGCCACGCAGGTAGATCACACCGGCGGTCAGGCCTGGCACACCCAGCTTGGCGAAATCGTAGGAGTAGCGAGCCTGCCAGGTACGTTCACCGGCGCGGGCGAACTTGGCGATCTGCATGTCGGTGGTCAGGTAGGCCGACGAACCGTCGCCCTGGTTCAGCCAAGGGAAATCGCTGTCGCCGTTGCTGACCTGGTAGCCGCCACCGAAGGTGTGGCCGTTGACCGAGTACAGGAACAGGCCGCTGATCAGGTTGTTATCAACCTTGCCCTTGGTGATGCCAGTGCCGTAGTCACCGGTGGTGTAGTAGGCCGAGTCGTGGCCATTGGCACCGTCGTCGCGGCTATTGAAGTAGCGCAGGTCGGATTTCAACACGCCCGGGCCGATCGCCCAGTTGTGCAGCAGGCCAACGAAGTGCTGCTTGTAGAAATCTTTCAGGTTGCCGTAGTAGTACTGGGCAGTCAGATCTTTAGTGATCTTGTAGTCGCCACCACCGTAGATGAACTTGTTGCTGTCACGACCGGCAGCGGTGTGCGCGTTCGCGCCAGCAATCGACAACTCTTCGTTGTTGCTGGAGTTACGGCCCTTGGCGTGCTCGATCTGACCGCCTACCAGCGTCAGGTCCTTGATGTCGTTCGAGGTGATCTGACCACCCTGGAAGGTTTGCGGCAGCATACGACCATCGTTGGTCACGATGACCGGCAGTTTTGGCTGCAGGGTGCCAAGCTTCAGTTCGGTCTGGGAGATCTTGGCCTTGGCGGTCAGGCCCAGGCTGGAGTAGTTATCCACTGCCTTGCCGTTGGACTCGCTCGGGAAGACGGTGCCGCCGTAGGAAGTGGCAGTGGCGCCGTTGGTGCCGCCGCCCGAATCCAGCTTGATGCCCAGCAGGCCGATGGCGTCGAGACCGAAGCCCACGGTGCCTTCGGTGTAACCGGAAGTGAAGTTGAGCTGGAAGCCCTGGCCCCATTCTTCCTGCTTGCTCTGCGCACCGGAGGCCTTGGTATCGGCATCACGGTTATCGGTATTGATATAGAAGTTACGCAGACCCAGAGTGGCCTTGCTGTCTTCGATGAAACCCGCGGCGCCTGCCTGCTGCGCCAGAACCCCAACGGCCACAGCCAGGGCCAAGGTGGACTTGTTCATGTTTCGCTCCTCTCGTTTCTAATTCTTGTGTACTCAGGCCCAGGGTCTTGTGCCCCGGGTCCATCGGTGGGCGATTAGCGCCAGACCGTGACCCATAAGTCAATCGTAACCAACTGTGTCTACGACCAAGGTCTAATCGCGGTGATTGAATCCTTGCAGGGTAATGAATTTCTCATAATCCCAAAAAGAATTATTTCATCCTTTTTCATGCACTCCAGGAATATAGAGGCGTCCCCTCCTCTGTGCCGCGGCAAAAGTATCGGCGACGTCTTTGATTCCTGAATGTTATTGCCCTGCGATTCTTTAGACCAAACCGTTGAAACATCAGCCAGATACGTCAACCAGTATCAAAAAGGCGACGCAATCATGGCTAAACGCCGATGCTCTCGTCAATTTGTTACAGTTTTTGTATCGCCCACCTTTATTTTTCTGAAATAAAAAGCCAGGCGACAAGCACAGCAAAAAAACCGCGCCTGTCAAGGCGCGGTTTTTTCGGGTGAAGGGCGGTCAGAGCGCTTTTTCGAAGATCTTCGAATTGCGCTGGTAGTTGTACAGCGAAGCCCGCGCGGAAGGCAGGCGTTCGACGCTGCTGGGTGCGAAGCCGCGCTCGCGGAACCAGTGGGCGGTCCGGGTGGTGAGCACGAAAAGGGTCTTCAGGCCCTGGGCCCGGGCGCGGGTCTCGATCCTTTCCAGCAGTTCGTCGCCGCGACCGCCATGGCGATACTCGGGGTTCACCGCCAGGCAGGCCAGTTCGCCGGCATCGGAATCGGCGATCTGATAAAGCGCCGCACAGGCAATGATCATCCCCTCGCGCTCGACCACGCTGAACTGCTCGATCTCCCGCTCGAGCACTTCGCGCGAGCGCCGCACCAGGATCCCCTGCTCTTCCAGCGGGCTGATCAGATCCAACAAACCGCCAACGTCTTCGATGGCCGCCTCGCGGACCAGCTCGAACTGCTCCTGGGCCACCAGCGTACCGCCACCGTCGCGGGTGAACAGTTCGGTCAGCAGCGCGCCGTCTTCGGCGTAGCTGACGATATGGCTGCGCCCCACACCGCCCCGACATGCCTCGGCCGCGGCATCCAGCAACTCCGCCTGATAGTTGCCGCCCAGGCGCTGCAAATGAGCCGGCACCTGTTGCGGGCGCAACTCGCGGACCAGATGGCCGCTCTCGTCCAGCAAGCCCTGCTCGGCGCCGAACAGCAGCAGCTTGTCGGCGCCCAGGTCGATGGCGGCGCGGGTCGCGACGTCCTCGCAGGCCAGGTTGAAGATTTCCCCGGTCGGCGAGTACCCCAGCGGCGACAGCAGCACGATCGAGCGTTCGTCCAGCAGGCGATTGATGCCCTTGCGGTCGACCCGGCGCACTTCGCCGGTATGGTGATAATCCACACCCTCGAGGACCCCGATCGGTCGGGCGGTCACCAGGTTGCCGCTGGCCACGCGCAACCGCGAGCCCTGCATCGGCGAGGACGCCATGTCCATGGACAAGCGGGCTTCGATGGCGATCCGCAATTGGCCCACGGCATCGATCACGCATTCCAGGGTCGCCGCATCGGTGATGCGCATGCCGTGATGGTAATGCGGAGTCAGGCCGCGGGTAGCCAGGCGGGCTTCGATCTGTGGGCGCGAACCATGCACCAGCACCAGGCGCACGCCCATGCTGTGCAGCAGCACCAGGTCATGGACGATGTTGCCGAAGTTCGGGTGTTCGACACCGTCGCCGGGCAGCATGACGACGAAAGTGCAATCGCGGTGGGCATTGATATAAGGAGAAGCGTGACGCAGCCAATTGACGTATTCGGGCATGACCTGAGCCTGTAAACAAGAAGCAGCCTATGAAAGGACGAAACGGAAAAACGCACGGCGGGCTGATGGTTATCGTCGGAACAGGCTTGGCGACACGCTCGCTCTCCTTCTGATACGGGCCTGGACGGCGGTGATTTAGGCCGGCGTCAGGCAATAGTGTTCGATCAGTTCACGTAATAGATGCACGGTAGGCTGCAAGCGTGACATTTCGAGGTATTCCCCCGGCTGGTGCGCACAGGCAATGTCGCCCGGGCCCAGGACCAGCGTCTCGCAACCAAGGCGCTGAAGATAAGGCGCTTCGGTGCCGAACGCCACTGATTCGGCGCGATGGCCGGTCAGGCGTTCGGCGATCCGCACCAGTTCGGCATCGGCGGCCTGCTCGAAGGACGGTGCCTCGGGAAACAGCGGCGCGTAATCGATCTTCACCTGGTGCCGCTCGGCCACAGGCACAAGCTTCTGCCGGATGGCGGCGCGCAGGGCCTCGGGGTCCATGCCCGGCAAGGGCCGCAGGTCGAACTCCAGCGAGCACTGGCCACAGATGCGGTTCGGGTTGTCGCCCCCATGGATGCAGCCCAGATTGAGGGTCGGCTGCGGCACGCTGAACTGCGGGTTGCGGAACTCGCGCTGCCACGCCAGGCGCAGGCCGCGCAATTCGCCTATGGCGTCATGCATGGCTTCCAGGGCGCTGTGGCCCAGGCTCGGGTCGGACGAATGGCCGCTGCGGCCGAGAATGTCGATGCGCTCCATCATCACCCCTTTATGCAGGCGGATGGGCTTGAGCCCGGTCGGTTCGCCAATCACCGCGGCGCGCCCCAGGGGCCGCCCGGCTTCGGCCAGGGCCCGGGCGCCGGCCATGGAGCTTTCCTCGTCGCACGTGGCGAGAACCAGCAGCGGCTGCTTGAACGGTTGCTCCAGCAATGGCCGGACCGCCTCGATGATCAGCGCGAAGAAACCTTTCATGTCACAGCTGCCCAGGCCGACCCAGCGACCGTCGACCTCGGTGAGTTTCAGCGGATCGGTCTGCCACAGCGCACCGTCGAACGGCACGGTGTCGCTATGGCCGGCCAGCACCAGGCCACCGGGGCCACTGCCGAAGCTGGCGAGCAGGTTGAATTTGCCAGGGCTGACCGGCTGGATATCGCAGGCAAAACCCAGGTCGCCGAGCCAGCTGGCGAGCAGGTCGATGACCGGGCGGTTGGACTGGTCCAGCGCAGGCTGGGTACAACTGACCGAAGGGGTGGCAATCAGTGCAGCGAACTGCTCTTTCATGGACGGCAATGGCATGCGCTGGCTCCCCGATTCCTGGACGAGGCCCATCATAGAGCCATCCCGCGACAGGAATAAACCGCCACGGCGCCTCGACGCGGCGAGTCCTGTACACTGCACGGCCTTGGCAGCCACACATTCCCCCGACTGCGCTCCCGATCCTGGATTTTCCGGCCATGCAGAAAGAAACCGAAATCAAACTCCGCGTCAGCCGCGAAACCCTTGCCGCCCTGCGTGAGCACCCGCTCCTGAAAAAACGCAATAAAAGCGGCTGGGAACACCGTGAACTGATGAACCAGTACTTCGACACGCCCGAGCGCGACCTGGCCCGCGCCAAGGTCGCCCTGCGCCTGCGCCGCGATGGCGAAGAAGTGATCCAGACCCTCAAGACCCGCGGCCAGAGCGTCGCCGGCCTGTCGGAACGCAACGAATACGACTGGCACCTGGCCAAAGCCAAGCTCGACCTGAAGAAACTCGACGGCGAATGCTGGCCCGAGCAACTGGCCGAGCTGGACAAGAAAACCCTCAAGCCGCTGTTCACCACCGATTTCGTCCGCGAGCGCGCGGAAATCGCCTGGGGCCGCGGCAAGGCCAAGGTGGTGATCGAAGCCGCCCTGGACCTGGGCCACGTGGTGGCCGGCAAGCAGAAGGAAGAAATCTGCGAGCTGGAACTGGAACTGCGCGAAGGCGAACCGGCCGCCCTGCTGGAGCTGGCCGCCGAACTGGCCGTGACCCTGCCGCTGATGCCTTGCGACATCAGCAAGGCCGAGCGTGGCTACCGCCTGTTCGATGCCAACAGTTATTCCCTGAGCCTACCCGCGCCGGAACTGAGCGCCTCGATGCCGCTGGACGATGCCTTCGCGGCGCTGACCTGGCACCTGCTGGGCAGCAGCCAGCGCCTGGCCGAGCAATATCGCTTCAACGGCCACTGGCGCCTGCTGCAGGACTGGGTCGACAACCTGGCGGAACTACGCGCCCTAGTCAGCAGCCTGGGCCAGGCCGCACCGCGCCAGGCCACCGCCGAGCTGCGCGCAGCCCTGGATGCCCTGCTGGAAGACTGGCGCCCGCTGGTGCAGGCCGGCCTGGACGACGAAGACGTGCGCAAGGCCGCGCCGGAGCAGTTCCTCGAAGAACTGCAAGACGTGCGCTGGGGCCTGTTCTCGCTGAACACCTCGCGCTGGCTGCTGGCCCGTACCTGGGCCGCCGAGCGCAACACCCGCGGTAATCGCCAGGGCGCGGCGCAACTGGCCAGCTGGTTGCCACGCCTGTTGGCCGAAGAAGCCAGCGCCCTGCAACTGCCGCGTTACCAGCAGCAGCCCGAGGACCTGGCCGAGCAACTGCCGCGCATCGAACGCATTCAGGTCTGGCTGCATCACGCGCGCAACGTGCTGGAAATCCCCGAGCTGGATCGGCTGTACGGCGAGCTGAACAAGCTGGCGCAACTGGCCCACGCGCCGATCAGCGAAGAAGCCCTGGAAGCGCGCAAGCAACAGGCGATCACGGTGTTCCAGAACCGCGCCTGGAAGACCCTGCTGCGCATGTAAGGACCCGATCGCGGGCGAGCTCCCTCCTGCAGGAGCGGGCTTGCTCGCGATAGCATCAACGCAACACCGGCAAGCTCGTCGTCGACTTGATCTCCGACAGCGCGACGATCGAATTCACCTCCTGGATCCCCGGCACCATCGACAGCTTCTCGAAGAAGAAACGCTCATACGCCTCGATGTCCGGCGTGACGATGCGCAGCAGGAAATCCACCGCCCCCATCAGCACATAACACTCCAGCACCTCCGGAAAGCCGCGGATCGCCTCGGTGAATTCGGTGAAGTTGGAGCGGCCGTGGGCGTTGAGTTTGACCTCGGCGAAGATCTGCGTGTTGAGGCCGATCTTCTTGCGGTCGAGCAAGGTCACCTGGCCACGGATCACCCCCTCCTCCTTGAGCCGCTGGATACGCCGCCAGCACGGCGACTGCGACAGCCCCACCTGCTCGGCGATCTGTGCGCTGGACAGCGAAGCGTCCTCCTGCAGCAGGGCGAGAATGCGTCGATCGTAGGCGTCCAGCTCGCTGTGCATATAAATTCCTCGATACCTTGAAAATACGAATCGGGTAATTCGCCTATGGCGAAAATACCTGAATATTAGATAAGAAATACCCGGAACCGAATGTAAAAATTTCTCCACTTTCCAGGAGAAGCCCATGCCCCCTCTCGAAGCCGTCAGTTCCCGCGCCGATGTGTGGAACGTCGCCAACACCCATTGCCGGGTGCATTACCAATTGGTCACCGACGCCGAAGCCGACGTGCTGTGCCGGGTGCTCAACCATTTCGCCCTGCAGTCGCTGCTGCCGCAGCAGGTCCAGGTGCGGCAAGAGGACGATGCGTTGCTGATGGAGGTGGTGCTCGAGGGCCTGAGTTGGCACCGCGCACAGGTCATCGCGGAAAAACTGCGCAACCTGATCAGCGTGTGCTCGGTCCAGTTGCAGCCCGCCGAACGCGAACGGCTGCAAGCCGCCGGCTGAGGGCTGCCGGTAAAATCCGGCAATGCTTGAAGGGCTGGCAGCCGCCACCCCGGGACTATTCTTGGCAATTCGTGGTCAGAGGCGCATCTATCCCGCCCGCCGGATTGTTCACAAGGAGCCCGCATGTCCGTTCCCCTCGTCACCCAGGACCGCTGGCTGGACCTCAACGACCTGCTGCGCGACCTGGTCAGCCAGGGCCGCCTGAGCCAGGATGCGGCCGAACACGCCCTCGGCACCCGGCGCAACGCCGCCAACAGCCAGTTGCACCCGCTGGAGTTCCTCGCCAGCCAGTCCCTGGAAGACCTGCACCGGCCAGGCCGGCGCCTGGACCTGGAAAGCCTGACCCTGTGGCTGGCGCAGCAGGCCGGCCAGCCGTACCTGCGCATCGACCCGCTGAAAATCGACGTCGCCGCCGTCACCCCGCTGATGTCCTACGCCTTCGCCCAGCGCCACAAGATCCTGGCGGTGGCGATCGACCGCGACGCCATCACGGTGGCCAGCGCGCAGCCTTACGTCAGCGCCTGGGAAGCCGACCTGACCCACGTGCTGAAGCTGCCGATCCGGCGGGTGGTGGCCAACCCAGTGGAAATCCAGCGCCTGACCGTGGAGTTCTTCCGCCTGGCCAAGTCGGTCACCGGCGCCAGCGCCGACCAGAAAAGCCAAGCGCCAGGCAACTTCGAGCAGTTGCTCAACCTCGGCGCCAGCGACCAGGAGCCGGACGCCAACGACGCGCATATCGTCAATATCGTCGACTGGCTGTTCCAGTACGCCTTCCAGCAGCGCGCCAGCGATATCCATATCGAGCCGCGCCGCGAGCAAGGCACGGTGCGCTTTCGCATCGACGGCGTGCTGCACAACGTCTACCAGTTCCCGCCCCTGGTCACCCTGGCGGTGGTCAGCCGCCTGAAAAGCCTGGGCCGGATGAACGTCGCGGAAAAACGCAAACCCCAGGACGGCCGGGTCAAGACCAAGACCCCGGAGGGCGGCGAGGTGGAACTGCGCCTGTCGACCCTGCCCACCGCCTTCGGCGAGAAAATGGTCATGCGCATCTTCGACCCCGAGGTGCTGCTCAAGGATTTCGACCAGCTGGGCTTTTCCAGCGATGACCTGCGGCGCTGGCAGGACATGACCCGCCAGCCCAACGGCATCATCCTGGTCACCGGCCCCACGGGGTCGGGCAAGACCACCACCCTCTACACCACCCTGAAAAAGCTGGCGACGCCGGAGGTCAACCTCTGCACCATCGAGGACCCGATCGAGATGGTCGAACCGGCGTTCAACCAGATGCAGGTCCAGCACAATATCGACCTGACCTTCGCCAGCGGCGTGCGCGCGCTGATGCGCCAGGACCCGGACATCATCATGATCGGCGAGATCCGCGACCTGGAAACCGCCGAGATGGCGATCCAGGCCGCGCTCACCGGACACCTGGTGCTGTCGACCCTGCACACCAACGATGCGCCCGGCGCGATCAGCCGCCTGCTGGAACTGGGCGTCGCGCCCTACCTGATCAAGGCGACGTTGCTCGGGGTCATGGCCCAGCGCCTGGTGCGCACCCTGTGCCCGCACTGCAAGACGCCCATGACCCTGGACGAAAACGACTGGCAAGGCCTGACCCGCCCCTGGCAGGCGCCGCTGCCCAGCCACGCCCACGGCGCCAGCGGCTGCGCGGAATGTCGCGATACCGGCTACCGGGGCCGTGCCGGGGTGTATGAAATCATGCAACTGAGCGACAGCCTCAAGGCGCTGATCACGGCCGACGCCGACCTGCTCGCGATTCGCCGCCAGGCCTTCCAGGAAGGCATGCGCAGCCTGCGCCTGTCCGGCGCGCAGAAAGTCGCGGCCGGGCTGACCACCCTCGAGGAGATATTGCGCGTCACCCCACAGAGCGAGCAGCGCTAGCGCGCAGCCGTTTCGCGCGCCTCTGGACTACGCTTAGCCACAGGTCAACGGGAGCAGGGAGTGGGCATGAACATCCGTCAGAAAATGATCGTTTCCGGAGCGCTCAGCGTGCTGGCCATCGCCCTGGTCGCCGGCATCGGCTGGTGGAGCCAGGCGCGCCTGGCGCAGGCGCTGGCCGATAGCCAACTCAACGCCAGCGCCCTGCGCAATCACCTGGAAGCGGACATGATGCATGACGCCTTGCGCGCCGACGTGCTGGCCGCCTTCGCCAGCCAGCCGGGCGACACCAGCGAGGGCGAGCAGATCAGGGGCGACCTGCGCGAACACGGCGACTGGTTCCGCAAGGCCCTCGCGGACAACGCCAAGCTGCCCCTCGCGCCGGACATCCGCCAGGCGATCGGCGAACTGCAGCCGGTGCTGGAAAACTACATTGGCGCCGCCGAGAAGATCGCCGGCGAGGCGTTGCGCGATCCCATCGCCGCCCGCGCGGACATGTCGGCGTTCGCCAAGAGCTTTACCGAAGTGGAAGGCCTCAACGAGGCCCTGAGCAGCAAGATCGAAGCCAGCACCGCGCAAGCTCGCGAAGCCAGCGAGCGCACCGTGCGCCACGCCGGCTGGTGGCTGAGCGGTGGCAGCCTGCTGGCCGTGCTGGCGATCTGCCTGCTGACGCGCCGGCTGTTGCATTCCGTCCTGCGCCCGCTGGAAAAGTCGGTCGGTGCGGCCCGGGCCATCGCGCAAGGCAACCTCAGCCTGCCGATCAGCATCGACAGCGACGACGAGGCCGGCCAGTTGCAAAAGGCCCTGGGCGAGATGCAGGCCAACCTGCGGGACATGATCACCACCATCCGCCGCGAAAGCGAAGGCTTGCAGGGCACCTCGCACAACCTGAGCCAGACCTCCCAGGGCATCGCCGACGGCGCCAGCGAGCAGGCCCAGGGCGCGAACAACATGGCCGCGGCCATGGAACAGATGATCAGCAATATCGCCCAGGTGGCCGAACATGCGCGCAACGCCCAGGACATCTCAGCGCAATCGGAATCCCTCGCCGGCAGCGGCGGCCAGGTCATCCTCGGGGTGGTCGACGGCATGGCCCACATCGCCGAGGCGGTGAACCAGTCCTCGCAGAGCATTACCGCCCTTGGCCAGTCTTCGGAGGAGATCCACTCGATCATCCAGGTGATCAACAGCATCGCCGAACAGACCAACCTGCTGGCCCTGAATGCCGCCATCGAAGCCGCCCGCGCGGGCGAGGCCGGGCGTGGTTTCGCCGTGGTCGCCGACGAGGTCCGCAGCCTGGCGGCGCGCACCGCGCAATCGACCCGGGAGATCACCGGCATGATCGAACGCATCCGCGAAACCACCGGGCAAGCGGTACGCAGCATGCAGACCGGCGTCAGCCGGGTGAACGACGGCGTCGGCATGGCCCAGCAGGCGGGCACCTCGATCAATGAAATACGCGAAGGCGCACAACGCTCGGCACTGATGGTCGAGGAGATTTCCCACACCATCGGCGAACAATCCAAAGCCAGCAGCGAAGTGGCGCAACAGGTGGAGATGATCAACCAGATCGCGCAGCGCAACAGCCTGGCCATGCACGAACTGGCGACCACGGTCGAGCACATGGAACGCTCCGTCGCCACCCTGCAGACTTCGGTCACGCGTTTTCAGTTGTAGGCGCCGGACTGCTCCCGCCTACCAGTCGAGGACGCCCAACCCGGTATTGGGCTTGATCCACAGCACCGCTCCGCTATCGCTGCGTTGCTGTATCGAGCGCCCGGCGTCGAGCGTTTCCCCGGTGCGCAGGTTATGTGCCGAATCCGATCGGCTCGGGCTGAACATCAGGGTGCCTGGCGTGTCCTGGCGAACCCGCATCCGGCGGGGGTAATGCCAATCGCCCAGGGTCAGGTCCTGGGCCAGTTGCCCGCTCCAGCGCCCGGGTCGGCGCTGCTCGTCGAGCTTCAGGGTCAGGTCCGACAGTGCCACCCCCTGGATGACCACCGGCGGCGAAGCCAGGCCCAGGGTACTGACGCTGAAACTGCCGTCATACCGACTGACCTCGCTGGAAGCCGGCCACTTCACCCCTGCCACATCGCTCCCGGCCACCAGCGTGCAGGAGGAGAAGCGCCAGCGGCTGGGTTGCAGGCGGTCCTCGTCGGCAATGTCCAGCGTGACCCAGGTGCCGCCGGCACAGGGCCATCCCATCACCTCCTGGTCGCGGCTCAGCAGCATCTTGGAGAACGGCCCCCCGCCATACATCCGCAACTGCGTCACCTCGACGCCGTTGATCGCATGCGGCGCAGCGAACTCGGCGAAGACAAGGCTGCGCAAGCCATGAGGCTGCGGCCGGCCTTGCGCATCCAACGGCTCCAGGGTGTCCAGGCTCAGCTGGGTGCCGGCAGGCAGCTGCAAGCCATCGAGCTGCACGTCCTGCTCAAGGCGAGGATGAAGGGCCTGGTTACGCTGATCGTCGCGATGGATCTTCCACAGGGTGCACGCCACGAAGAGGGCACAAACGGCTGCCAGCGCGCCGAAGCGCAGGGGTTGGCGGCGCATCCGGCGTCGACTGGCCGGAATGAGCAAGGCAAGCAGCAGCAAGGGAAGTCCGATAAAGGACAGCATCAGCAGGTTCAACAGCGTTCCATACATCATTGCGCCAAAGATCAAGGCCGGCATCCGTGCAGTCGAAACAGTCGCCCATGGTGTCAAATGCCAACCCTGTGTTCCAGCGCATTGGCTGGGCGTCGAAGTGAAGTCACCGCGCCTGAAGATGTCGTTCGGCCCCGCCCCCGCAGGCGAAAGCTTGTTGCGGAGCAGGGAACTCGGGCGGGTGAATGCCTATCAAAGCCCTCGGAATAGTCCCCCCTGTTGGAGTCACCCACCATGCGTTTCAAAACAGCTGTCGCCACCCTGGCCCTGCTTTCCCTGCCCGTAGGTTCGGCAATGGCCGACAGCTTCTGGCGTAATGTCCTTTCCTCCGGCGCGACCACCGCGTCCACCTACCTGACATTCAAGGATCACAAGCTGATCGTCGCCGCCCAGGACGACGCGGGCAGCTTCGTCGCCAGTGAAGGCAACATCCGCGGCCCGTTCCTGGAAGCCGCGATGAACAAAGTCCGGGCCGACAATCCGGGCCTGCAGGCCACCGACATGGAGCTGGCGAACGCCATCCTGGCGAAAAACGCCGTCGCCCAGCAGTGACCGTCCGCCTGTAGCCGGTTGGCGCAATAAAAAATGCCGCTCTTTCGAGCGGCATTTTTTTGCCCGGCGTCCGGCCTCAGCGATAGGCATCCACCGGCACGCAGGCGCAGAACAGGTTGCGGTCGCCGTAGACGTTGTCGACCCGGTTCACCGTCGGCCAGTACTTGTGCGCCCGGGTATGCGGGCTGGGGATCACCGCCTGCTCGATGCTGTAGGGCCGCTCCCAGACACCGGCGATATCCGCCAGGGTATGGGGCGCGCGCTTGAGCGGGTTGTCCTCGGCCGGCCAGTTGCCCTCCTGGACCTGGGCGATCTCGGCGCGGATGCTCAACATGGCCTCGATGAAGCGGTCCAGCTCGGCCTTGGACTCGCTTTCGGTGGGCTCCACCATCAGCGTGCCCGGCACCGGGAACGACATGGTCGGCGCATGGAAGCCGTAATCCATCAGGCGCTTGGCCACGTCCTCTTCGCTGATGCCGGTCTGTGCCTTGAGCGGCCGCAGGTCGAGGATGCATTCGTGGGCGACCCGGCCATTGCGTCCGCTGTAGAGCACCGCGAAGGCCCCGCTCAGTTGTTCGGCCAGGTAGTTCGCGGCGAGGATCGCCACTTCGCTGGCGTCCGCCAGTTGCGGCCCCATCATCGCGATGTACATCCAGCTGATCGGCAGGATGCTCGCGCTGCCCCAGGGCGCCGCGCTGACCGCGCCGTTCTGCGGCAGCGGCCCGTCGATGGCCACCACCGGATGGTTGGCGACGAACGGCGCCAGGTGCGCCCGCACGCCGATCGGCCCCATGCCCGGGCCTCCACCGCCGTGGGGAATGCAGAAGGTCTTGTGCAGGTTCATGTGGGAAACGTCGGCGCCAATATCGGCCGGCCGCGCCAGCCCGACCTGCGCGTTGAGGTTCGCGCCATCCATGTACACCTGGCCGCCGTGGCGGTGGATCACCTCGCAGATCTCGCTGATGCCTTCCTCGTACACGCCGTGGGTCGAGGGATAGGTCGCCATCAGGCACGACAGATGCCCGCCGGCGGCGCTGGCCTTGTCTTTGAGGTCTTGCAGGTCGACGTTGCCGGCATCGTCGCAATCGACGATCACCACCTGCATGCCGGCCATCTGCGCCGAGGCCGGGTTGGTGCCGTGAGCCGAGGCCGGGATCAGACAGACATTGCGCTCGCCCTGCTGGCGGCTCTCGTGGTATTTGCGGATCGCCAGCAGCCCGGCGTATTCGCCCTGGGCCCCGGAGTTGGGCTGCATGCAGATCGCGTCGAAGCCGGTAATGGCGCACAACCAGCGCTCGAGCTCGGCGATCATCAGCGAATAACCCAGCGCCTGCTCCGCCGGGGCAAAGGGATGCAGGTCGGCGAATTCGGGCCAGGTGATGGGGATCATCTCGCTGCTGGCGTTGAGTTTCATGGTGCAGGAGCCCAGGGGGATCATCGACTGGTTCAGCGCCAGGTCCTTGTTCTCCAGCTGTTTGAGGTAACGCAGCATCTCGGTTTCGCTGTGGTGGCTGTTGAACACCGGATGGCTCAGGTAAGGCGTGGTGCGCAGCAACTCCTGGGGGATGCCCGGAGCCAGGGCCTCGGCATCCAGTTGCGCGACCTCCAGCCCGTGGTCGGCGCCGAGGAACACATCGAACAACCGGGCGACCGTATTCTCGTCGCAGGTCTCGTCCAGGCTCAGCCCCAGCTGCCCGCGCCCGAGGATCCGCAGGTTGATCCGCAGCGCCTTGGCGCTCTCGATAATCGCCGTCTGGCTGCCGCCGACGTCCAGGGTGAGGGTGTCGAAGAACCAGCGGTTCACGCGGGCGATGCCCTTGCGTTCCAGGCCCGCGGCCAGAATGCAGGTCAGGCGATGCACGCGCTGGGCGATGCGCCGCAGGCCTTGCGGGCCGTGATAGACCGCATAGAAGCTGGCGATATTGGCCAGCAGCACCTGGGCGGTGCAGATATTCGAGTTGGCCTTCTCGCGGCGGATATGCTGCTCGCGGGTCTGCAGGGCCATGCGCAGCGCGACGTTGCCCCGGGCATCCCGGGACACGCCGATGATCCGTCCCGGAATCGCCCGCTTGTACTCTTCGCGACTGGCGAAATACGCCGCGTGGGGGCCGCCGTAGCCCATGGGCACGCCGAAACGCTGGGACGAACCGAATACCACGTCGGCCCCCAGTTCGCCCGGCGGTGTCAGCAGCAACAGGCTCAGCAGGTCGGCCGCCACGCAGGCCAGTGCCTGCTGGGCGTGCAGGTGATCGATCAGCGGCCGCAGGTCGTGGATCTCGCCGTGGGTGTCCGGGTATTGCAGCAAGGCCCCGAACACCTGGTGCTGCTTGAGCTGCTCCAGGCTGTCGACCACCAGCTCGAAGCCAAAGCCTTCGGCGCGGGTCTGCAACACCGAGAGGGTTTGCGGATGGCAGTTGCGGTCGACGAAGAACAGATTGCTCTTGGACTTGGCCACGCGCTTGGCCAGGGCCATGGCCTCGGCGGCGGCCGTGGCTTCGTCCAGCAGCGAGGCGTTGGCCAGCTCCAGGCCCGTGAGGTCGATGGTCAGTTGCTGGAAATTGAGCAGGGCCTCGAGCCGGCCCTGGGCGATTTCCGGTTGGTACGGCGTGTAGGCGGTGTACCAGCCGGGGTTTTCCAGCACGTTGCGCAAGATCACGGTGGGGGTCAGGGTGCCGTGGTAGCCCATGCCGATCAGGCTGGTCCAGACCTGGTTCTGCTCGGCATAACCGCGCAGCCTGGCCAGGGCGGCCTGCTCGTCCAGCGCCGGCGGCAAGTCCAGTGCCCGGTTGAAGCGGATGCCCGGCGGCACGGTCTGCTCGATCAGTTCGACCCGGCTGCCCAGCCCCAGGCTGTCGAGCATCGCTTGCTGCTCGGCGGCGTCGGGCCCGAGGTGACGCCGCAGAAAGGCATTGGGGTCGCGTAACTGGCTCAAGGACGGCAACTGGGACATGACAGGCTCTCTCTCAGGCGGCGCTCGGCGTCGGTGCAACACGGTCAAAGCAGCATAGCAGCCGATCCCCCGCGCCGACGGTGTGGCACCGCGGGCGCAGCGGGGGCATGATGCTCGACTCCGGCGCGGCCCGCCGCCCGGCCTCGACCTCCGCTTATCGGGTATTCCATCGTCATGAGCCAGCTGCCTTTCCTGCCGTTCTCCAAACCCACCATCGATGAAGCCACCATTGCCAGCGTCGGCGAAGTGCTGCGTTCGGGCTGGATCACCAGCGGCCCCAAGGTCCAGGCCTTCGAAGCGCAACTCTCGGAATTCTGTGGCGGACGCCCGGTGCGCACCTTCAATTCCGGCACCTGCACCATGGAGATCGCCTTGCGTATCGCCGGCATTGGCCCTGGCGACGAGGTCATCACTACGCCGATCTCCTGGGTGGCCACGGCCAACGTGATTCTCGAAGTCGGCGCGACCCCGGTGTTCGCCGATATCGACCCGGTGACCCGCAACCTCGACCTGGCCCAGGTGGAAGCGGCCATCACCCCGCGGACCCGGGCCATCATCCCGGTGTTCCTCGCCGGCCTGCCGCTGGACATGACACGCCTCTACGCCCTGGCGCACAAACACGGCCTGCGGGTCCTGGAGGACGCCGCCCAGGCGCTGGGTTCAAGCTGGAACGGCGAGCGTATCGGCGCCGGCGGCGACTTCGTCTCGTTCAGCTTCCAGGCCAACAAGAACGTCACCTGCAGCGAAGGTGGCGCCCTGGTGCTGAACGACGCCGAAGAGGCGCGCCTGGCGGAGAAGTACCGCCTGCAAGGCGTAACGCGCCACGGCTTCGACGGCCTGGACGTGGATGTGTTGGGCGGCAAATTCAACATGACCGACGTCGCGGCCGCCATCGGCCTGGGCCAGTTCGCCCATCTCGAGGCGCTGACCGCGCATCGCCGCGAGCTGGCCCGGCATTACTTCGATTGCTTCGGCAACGACTTCGAGGCGCGCTACGGCGCCCAGCTACCGCCGGCGGACTTCAGCAACAGCAACTGGCACCTGTTCCAACTGGTGCTGCCGGAGCGGCATGACGGCAAACCGGCACGCGCGACCTTCATGGAGCGGATGCAGGAACGCGGGATCGGCATCGGCTATCACTACCCGCCGATTCACTTGCTGAGCCTGTACCGCGAACGCGGCTTCAAGGAGGGGATGTTCCCGGTGGCGGAGCGGGTGGGACGCCTGATCGTCTCGCTGCCGATGTTCACGGCCATGACCAAAAGCGATGTAGAACGGTCGGTGGCGACCGTGAAGGAAGTGTTGCAAGGGTAAGGCCATCGCCGCCAGGCTCGCTGCGACAAGAACAGCGGGCCTGGCGGCGATCGATGCGCGGCTTATTCGCCGATCGAAGCCTTGTAGCCGGCGGCGTCCAGCAGCTTGTCCAGGTCAGCGCTGTTGCTTGGCTTGAGCTTGAAGATCCAGGCGTCGTACGGCTCGCTGTTGAGCAGCTCCGGGCTGGCGCTCAGCTCTTCGTTGACCGCGATCACTTCGCCCGCCACGGGCGCATAGATGTCGGAAGCGGCTTTCACCGACTCGACTACCCCGGCCTGGTCGCCAGCGCCGAATACGTTACCGACTTCGGTCAGCTCGACGAACACAACGTCGCCCAGGGCTTCCTGGGCGTGGTCGCTGATGCCCACGGTCACGCTGCCGTCGGCTTCCAGACGGGCCCATTCGTGACTTTCGGCAAAACGCAGGTCAGCAGGGATATCGCTCATGTTCTGTGTCCTCAAGAAGAAGTGTCAGCGGAAATCCCGCCGGAAATAAGTTAGATCAAGGTTTTGCCATGACGCACGAAGGTCGGTTTGACCACCCGGACCGGGTACCACTTGCCACGGATTTCCACTTCGGCGCGGTCGGCGGTCGCCATGGGCACCCGCGCCAAGGCGATCGATTTGCTAAGCGTAGGAGAGAAACTACCACTGGTGATCTCTCCTTCGCCAACATCGGCGATGCGCACCACCTGGTGAGCGCGCAGCACGCCGCGCTCTTCCAGCACCAGGCCGACCAGCTTGTGGCTGATCCCACGGGCGCGCTCGGCCTCCAGCGCCGTGCGGCCGATGAACTTACGCGACGCCGGCTCCCAGGCGATGCTCCAGCCCATGTTGGCCACCAGCGGTGAAACGTCCTGGCTTATGTCCTGGCCGTAGAGGTTCATGCCGGCCTCCAGGCGCAGGGTGTCGCGCGCGCCGAGGCCGATCGGGGAAATGCCCGCGCCGACCAGGTCGTTGAAGAATGCCGGGGCCTGATCGGCGGGCAGGACGATTTCCAGGCCATCCTCGCCGGTATAGCCGGTACGCGCGATGAACCAGTCGCCATCGGCCTGGCCTTCGAAAGGCTTGAGTTGCTGGATCAGGGTGCTGCGCGACTGGCTCACCAGCTCGGCGATCTTGTGCCGGGCCTGGGGCCCCTGGATCGCCAGCATCGCCAGCTCGCTGCGTTCGTGCAGTTGCACCTGGAAAGCGCCCAGTTGGGCCTGCATCCAGGCCATGTCCTGGTCGCGGGTGGCGGCGTTGAACACCAGCCGGTAACCGGCCTCGCTGCGGTAGACGATCATGTCGTCGACGATACCGCCGTGCTCGTTGAGCATTGCGCTGTACAAGGCCCGACCGGGGCTGTGCAGGCGTTCGACATCGTTGGCCAGCAGGTGCTGGAGCCAGGCCTTGGCCTGGGGTCCGTCGACATCGATCACGGTCATGTGGGATACATCGAAAACCCCGCAGTCGCGTCGCACCTGATGGTGCTCCTCGACCTGCGAGCCGTAATGCAAAGGCATATCCCAACCGCCAAAATCGACCATCTTCGCGCCCAGGGCGAGATGAAGGTCATACAGAGGCGTGCGCTGTCCCATGGGTTTCTCCTTCCGGGCGTGGCGAAGGTACGGGGGGTCGCCCTATGAGCTGAAAGCCTTGAAATAGATGGTTTTCAGACAGCTACGACGACCAGATCAGAAAGATCGCCCGCACCGAATGCCGCGCATTGTAGCTGCATGGTGTGACCCTGGCACCTAACCGATTCGATGAGCGGAGCGGCGAATCAGGCCAATTACCGGTAGCAATCCCACCAGGACCAGGGTCAGCGCGGGCAATGCCGCACGCGACCATTCGCCTTCGCTGGTCATCTCGAAGATCCGCACTGCCAGCGTGTCCCAGCCGAACGGGCGCATCAGCAGGGTCGCGGGCATTTCCTTGAGCACATCGACGAACACCAGCAGCGCCGCGCTCAGCGTGCCGGGCAGCAACAGCGGCAGATACACTTTGAAAAACAGTCGCGGACCACTGACCCCCAGGCTGCGCGCCGCTTCCGGCAACGAAGGCCGGATCCGCGCCAGGCTGCTTTCCAGCGGCCCATAGGCCACCGCGATAAAACGCACCAGGTAAGCCAGCAGCAACGCCGCCAGGCTGCCCAGCAGCAACGGCTTGCCCGCGCCGCCGAGCCAGCTCGACAGCGGGATCACCAGTTCACGGTCCAGGTAACTGAACGCCAGCATGATCGACACCGCCAGCACCGAGCCCGGCAAGGCATACCCGAGGTTGGCCAGGCTGACGCCGGAACGGATCGCCCGGGTCGGCGCCAGCCGGCGGGCGAACGCCAGCAGCAAGGCCACGCTCACCGTGACCAGTGCCGCCATGGCGCCCAGGTACAGGGTGTGCAGGATCAGCCCGGCATAACGCTCGTCGAGGTCGAAGCGGCCGCGCTGCCAGAACCACACCAGCAGTTGCAGCAGCGGAATGACGAAGGCGCAGGCGAACACCAGCACGCACCAGCCTGTGGCCGCCAGGGCCTTCAACCCGCGCAGCGGATACAGCGCCTTGCCGCGCGGGCGCTCGTTGGCTGAGCGACTGGCACCGCGGGCGCGACGCTCGCCGTACAGCACCAGCATCACCGCCAGCAGCAACAGGCTGGCCAGTTGCGCGGCGCTGGACAGGCTGAAGAAGCCGTACCAGGTCTTGTAGATGGCGGTGGTGAAGGTGTCGAAGTTGAACACCGCCACCGCGCCGAAGTCGGCCAGGGTTTCCATCAGCGCCAGCGCCACGCCGGCGCCGATGGCCGGGCGCGCCATCGGCAGGGCCACCCGCCAGAACGCCTGCCAGGGGGTCTGCCCGAGCACCCGCGCGGCCTCCATCAGGCCCTTGCCCTGGGCCAGGAACGCCGTGCGCGCCAGCAGGTACACATAGGGGTAGAACACCAGCACCAGGACCAGGATCACCCCACCGGTGGAACGCACCCGCGGCAGGCGCAGGCCTGTACCGAACCATTCGCGCAAGAGGGTCTGCACCGGGCCGGAAAAGTCCAGCAGGCCGACGAAGACGAAAGCCAGCACATAGGCCGGAATTGCGAAGGGCAGCATCAGCGCCCAATCCAGCCAGCGGCGGCCGGGAAATTCGCAGAGGCTGGTCAGCCAAGCCAGGCTCACCCCCAGCAGCGTCACGCCCACGCCGACACCCAGCACCAGGGTCAGGGTGTTGCCCAACAGGCGCGGCATCTGGGTTTCCCATAGGTGCGACCAGATCTGCGGGTCGACCACCTGCCACGACAGCAGCAGCACGCTCAGCGGCAGCAGCACCAGGGCGGCGACAGCGAAAACCAGCGGATACCAGCGACGTTGGGCGGGATGGGCCACGAAAAACTCTCAAGCCAGGTGGGTCAATAAAGGACAATCGCGAACCGGGTAAACAAAACGCCCCGCAAAGGCGGGGCGCAGTATAACCAGCGGATCAGTTCCAGCCAGCACGGTCCATCAGGCGAATGGCTTCGGCCTGACGCTTGCCGGCGACTTCCACCGGCAGGGTGTCAGCCACGAACTTGCCCCAGGCCGACACTTCGGCCGAAGGCGGCACGCTCGGGTTGGCCGGGAACTCCTGGTTCACGTCGGCGAAGATCTTCTGCGCTTCGGCGGTGGTCATCCACTCCACCAGGGCCTTGGCGGCTTCCGGGTGCGGCGCGTGCTTGGTCAGGCCGATGCCCGACAGGTTGACGTGCACGCCACGGTCGTTCTGGTTCGGCCAGAACAGCTTCACCGGCAGTTCCGGCTTCTGCTTGTGCAGGCGGCCGTAGTAGTAGGTGTTGACGATGCCCACGTCGCACTGGCCGGCGTTGATCGCCTCGAGTACCGCGACGTCGTCGGAGAACACGTCGGTGGACAGGTTGTTGACCCAGCCCTTGATGATCTCTTCGGTTTTCGCCGCACCGTGGGTCTCGATCAGGGTGGCGGTCAGCGACTGGTTGTAGACCTTCTTCGCGGTGCGCAGGCACAGGCGGCCTTCCCACTGCTTGTCGGCCAGGGCTTCGTAGGTGGACAGCTCGGAAGGCTTCACCCGCGCGGTGGAATAGGCGATGGTCCGCGCCCGCAGGCTCAGGCCGGTCCAGGCGTGGGAAGCGGCGCGGTATTGCGGGGGAATGTTGCTGTCGATCACCTTGGAGGTGAACGGCTGCAGGATGCCCATCTGCTCGGCCTGCCACAGGTTGCCGGCATCGACGGTGAGCAGCAGGTCGGCGCTGGCGTTCTCGCCCTCGGCCTTGATCCGCTGCATCAACGGCGCTTCCTTGTCGGTGATGAACTTCACCTGGACCCCGGTTTTCTGGGTGTAGAGGTCGAAGACCGGCTTGATCAACTCGTCGATACGCGAGGAATAGACCACGACCTCATCGGCTGCCTGGGCGGTACCGCCAATGAGGGTGAGGGCCAGGGCGGTCAATAGACGCTTCGGTGCCAGCATGGGAGCAGTCTCTCGGAATCAAAGGGAAGCAAATGATAAGGACTAGCATTTGCCTTCTCAAACCGAACAGGAAACCCAGGCGTTACCAGATGTTGCATAGCCCGCCGAAGCCCATGCGCCGGGGGATCCAACGCACCCGCGATGGCGATGCCCGCCCCACCACAGCCATCAGGCCCTGGCCAGCTCCGGCAAATCCCCGCTCAAGCCCAGCGCCTGGCGCACGAACAGCGCCTTGGCTTCGGGCATCTGGTCGACCATTTTCAAGCCGGTGTTGCGCAACCAGCGCAGCGGCAGCGGATCGGCCTGGAACAACCGCTCGAAGCCCTCCATCGCCGCCATCAACGCCAGGTTGTGCGGCATGCGCCGCCGCTCGTAACGGCTCAGTACCTTGGTATCGGCCAGCCGTTCGCCGCGGCTGGCCGCCTGCAGCAGCACCTCGGCCAGCACCGCGGCGTCGAGGAAGCCCAGGTTGACCCCCTGCCCGGCCAGCGGATGGATGGTGTGGGCCGCATCGCCGATCAATGCCAGCCCTTCGGCCACGTAGCGTTTGGCATGCCGCTGGCGCAACGGCACGCACAGCCGCGGGTCGGCATCCAGCACCGAACCCAGGCGGCCCTCGAAGGCGCGCTCAAGCTCCCGGCAGAAGTCGCCGTCGGCCAGCGCCATCAGGCGTTCGGCCTCGCCCGGCGTGGTCGACCAGACGATCGAGCACCAGTCCTGCTCCCCGTCGCGCGCAAGCGGCAGGAAAGCCAGCGGGCCGTTGTCGGTGAACCGCTGCCAGGCGGTCATGCGGTGCGGTTCGCTGCAGCGCACGCTGGTAACGATGGCGTGATGCAGGTAATCCCATTCACGGGTGGCGCAGCCCGTCAGGCGTCGCACCGCTGAATGGGCGCCGTCGGCGGCGACCACCAGCGGCGCGCGCAGGGTACGGCCATCGGCCAGGGTCAGCAGCCAGTCGTCGCCGGAACGGCGCATCTGTTCCAGGCGAGCGTTGGCCAAGAGGCCGATGTCGCAGTTGTGCAGGCGCTCCAGCAGCGCATCCTGGACCACCCGATTCTCGACGATATGGCCCAGCACCTCGGCATGCACGCTGGCGGCCGAGAAATGAATCTGCCCGGTGCCGCTACCGTCCCAGACCTGCATCTCGGCATAAGGGCTGCTACGGCGCCGGGTGACCCCTTCCCAGACGCCCAGACGCTCGAGAATCCGCTGGCTGGCCGCCGACAGCGCACTCACGCGCGGCTCGAACGGGGCTTCTTCGTCGAAGGGCTTGACCTTCAGCGGGCTGCCATCGAGCAGCAGCACTTCCAGGCCACTGTCCTGTAACGCCAGCGCCAGGGCGCTGCCGACCATTCCGGCCCCGACAATCAGCAGATCTGCACGCATTTCCATGCTTTAAACCTGTCTCGCTTGCGGCTCGCGCCGCGGGTAAAGGATTTTGCACTCACGCATCGGGACGGGTCCCCAGCCCCATGGCCTGCCGCGCGAACCAACGCTTGGCCGGCGGCAGCAGGTCCAGGCCCAGCAGCCCGATATTGCGCCCCAGCGACACCAGCGGCAGCTTGCTGCCGAACAGTCGGGTGACCTGGTCGGAAAAGCCCACGGTCAGGTCCTGGTCCAGGCGCTGCCGCTCGCGGTAGCCCTGCAACACACTGAAATCGCCGGGTGCCGCCGGGCTGAGCAACAGCGCATCGGCCAACGCCTGGGCGTCGCGCAGCGACAGGTTGAAGCCCTGCCCGGCAATCGGATGCAGGCTGTGGGCAGCGTTGCCCAGCACCACCAGATGCGGGCGCACTTGCTCCTCGGCCTCCACCAGCGCCAGCGGGTAGAGATGCCGGGCCCCGACTTGCTTCAGGGTGCCCAGGCGGTAGCCGAAGACGCCCTGCAATTCGCTGAGGAAGCTGCGCTCGTCCAGCTCGGCCAGGCGCTGCGCGTCCATCCCCAGGCGGGTCCAGACCAGCGCGCAGCGGTTGTCCGGCAGCGGCAGCAGCGCCATCGGCCCGTCGTCGGTGAAACGCTCGAAGGCCATGCCGTTGTGGGCTTCGCTCGGAGTGATATTGGCGATCAGCGCGCTCTGGTGGTAAGGGCGCTTTTTCACCCCGATTCCCAGTTGCTCGCGCAGCCCGGAACGACCGCCGTCGGCCAGCACCGCCAGTTCGCAGTCCAGGATGGTTTCGTCGTTGAGGGTCAGGCGGTAACCGTCTTCCAGCGGCTCCATGCGCGTGACTTCGGCCGGGCAACGCCAGCTCACCACGTCCTGGTCCAGGCCTTGCCACAGGCACTGGCCGAGCCAGGCGTTTTCCACCACATACCCGAGGGCGGGAACCCCCTCCTCCATGGCCGACAGGCGCGCGGTGGAAAACCGTCCGCGGTCGGATACATGGATCTGCTTGATCGGCTCGGCGCGGCGGGAAATTTCCTGCCACAGGCCCAGCCGCTGATAGATCTGCCGCGCGCCGAACGATAGCGCCGAAGAGCGCGCGTCATAGCTGGGCTGGTAACTGTTGCCCGGCGCGAACGGCTCGATCAGCACGATCTTCCAGCCGCGCGCCTTGGCGCCGGACTGCAGGGCCAGGGCCAGGCTGGCGCCGACCAGGCCGCCGCCGATGATCGCCAGATTGACCCGGCTCATGCCGCGCTGGCCCGGGCAGCGGCCATCAGGGCCTCGATCTCGGCCACCGTCTTGGGCACGCCGCCGGTGAGAATTTCACAGCCTTGCTTGGTTACCACCACGTCGTCCTCGATGCGCACGCCAATGCCGCGCCATTTCTTCGCCACGTTCTGGTTGTCCGGCGCGATGTAGATGCCGGGCTCGACCGTCAGGGCCATGCCGACTTCCAGCACCCGCCATTCGCCGCCAACCTTGTATTCGCCGACGTCATGCACATCCATGCCCAGCCAGTGGCCGGCGCGGTGCATGTAAAACGCCTTGTACGCCTCGCTGGCGATCAATTCGTCCACTTCACCCTCCAGCAACCCCAGCTTGACTAACCCTGCCGTGATCACCCGGACGGTCGCCTCATGCGCCTGGTTCCAGTGCTTGTTCGGCGCGATCTCGGCAAAGGCCGCTTCCTGGGACGCCAGCACCAGCTCGTAGATCGCCTTCTGCTCCGGGGAAAATTTGCCGTTCACCGGCCAGGTGCGGGTGATATCGCTGGCGTAGCAATCGATCTCGCAACCGGCATCGATCAGCACCAGGTCGCCGTCCTTGAGCAACGCGTCGTTCTGCTGGTAGTGCAGGATGCAGCTGTTGCGCCCGGCGGCGACGATCGAACCGTAGGCCGGCATCTTCGCCCCGCCCCGACGGAACTCGTAGTCCAGCTCGGCCTCCAGGCTGAACTCATACAACCCGGCCCGGCTGGCCTGCATGGCACGCACATGGGCCTGGGCGGAAATCCGCGCGGCCTCGCGCATCACCTTCACTTCCGCCGCCGATTTATACAGACGCATGTCGTGCAGCAGATGATCCAGGGCAACGAATTCGTTCGGTGGCTGGGCGCCCAGGTGCGCCTTGGAACGGATCACGTTGATCCACTCCATCAGGTGGCGATCGAATTCGGGATTGCTGCCCATGGCCGAATACACCCGGTCGCGACCTTCGATAAGGCCCGGCAGGATGTCGTCGATATCGGTGATGGGAAAGGCATCGTCGGCGCCGTAGTCGCGAATCGCGCCTTCCTGGCCGGCCCGCAGGCCATCCCAGAGCTCACGCTCGGCATTGCGCTCGCGACAGAACAGGATGTACTCGCCATGCTCGCGACCGGGCATCAGCACAATCACCGCCTGGGGTTCGGGGAAGCCGCTGAGGTACTGGAAATCGCTGTCCTGGCGGTAGACATGCTCGACATCGCGATTGCGGATCGCCACGGCGGCGGCCGGCAGGATCGCGATGCTGTTGGGTTCCATCTGCGCCATGAGCGCCTTGCGGCGACGGGTGTATTCCGATTTCGGGATATGGATCATGGGCAGACGGGCTTTCCTATCGAACGATCAGTGCAGAGAAGGCTTGGCCGCTGGCGCAACGCTCTTGTTGGTCTCGGTGAACAGCAGCAGCGGCGCGACACGCAGGTATTCCATGACTTCCATGTAGTCGCTTTCGCCATCCTCGGACTCTTCCAGTGCGTCCTGTACCTGGGCGATCGCCGCAAGGTCCTGCAACACTTCCGTGGCTTCGGTGCTCAGGGAGCTGCTGTCGCGGGAGTTGAGGCCGAAGCCGGTGAGGAAGCCCTGGCACCATTGGCCCAATGCGGCGGCGCGCTCGGCCAGCGGCGCATCGTCGCCAGGCAGCAACAGCACGACGGTCATGTCGTCGCTGGTCAACTCGCCCTTGACCATTTCCTGCAGGCCGATCAAGGCGTTGCGAACGTTATCCTGTGGCTCGCCTTCGAGCACCTCGGCGGCATCGATCAGCCAAGCTTCGACTTCGAAGCCGGCGCCGGCGCAGCTGCGACCCAGCAACAGGCCGTGCAATTCGGCAGGCGAAACAGGATGACCGCTGCTGCTGAGCAGGGTGGCGAAAGCGTTGTACGGGGAATTCTGAATGGGCATGGGCAGCTAGGCGCCAAGCGGCGCAATGTCTAGAATGGAGGCCTTGTATCCTAGCATCGGCAGACGCGCCAAGACCATCGAGGGCGTCAACTCGTTTGCCCAGCCAGTTGCCACTCATCAGACAAACTCAGTGGGATCCAATGGAAGACACCGACCTGCAAGCGCTGATGGCCAGACTCGAACTGCTAATTGACCGGGTCGAGCAACTAAAGAGTCAAAACGCACTCTTATTAGCTCAGGAAAAGACTTGGCGCGAGGAACGCGCGCACCTCATTGAAAAAAACGAAATCGCCCGGCGTAAGGTCGAATCGATGATTTCGCGCCTCAAGGCCCTGGAGCAAGACTCATGAGTTCAAGCAATAGCGTTACCGTGCAGATCCTCGACAAAGAATATTCGATCATCTGCCCCCAGGAAGAACGCAGCAATCTGGTGAGCGCCGCCCGGTATCTGGATGGCAAGATGCGTGAGATCCGCAGCAGCGGCAAAGTCATCGGCGCCGACCGCATTGCCGTCATGGCCGCCCTCAATATCACCCACGACCTGCTGCACAAGCAGGATCGTCCCGACATCCAGGCCAGCGGCTCGACCCGCGAACAGGTACGCGACCTGCTCGAACGCGTGGATCTGGTACTCGCCACCGATACCGACACAACCAAGGCTGATTCCTGAGGGTGGTTGCGGTATAATCCACGCCACTCCCTGGGGTGCTTGCCAGTTGGCGATGTCCCTGAGCCGATTTGCACTACCCTGGAAGTTGCACGTTGGGCCGGTGTGCATGTCCGCCAGACGGAAAGCCTTAACGCCTACTGCATCCTCCGCCTTGAACTTTCGGGTTCAAGGGCTAAGTCGACAGCGGTTCATCCGGGGAGCCTGGATTCCAGATCAATGCCAGCTATGCAGATAGCTGGCATTTTTCTTTTCAGCTGCGCGATGGTTTAGCGGTACGCTGTCCTGCCGTACCCGACCTGGACCTGAGTGACCATGACCGAACCGGCGCCGCTGTCCCGCCCGCAACTTCGACGCATGCTGCGCAAGGCCCGCCGCGCCCTCACCGCCAGCGAACAGCGCCGGGCCGCCGACGGGCTGTATCGGCAGCTGGCGCAGCATCCATCGTTCCGACGCGCCCGGCATATCTCCCTGTACCTGCCCAACGACGGTGAAATCGACCCGCGCCCGCTGCTGCGTGCCGCGCAACGCCGGGGCAAGGCCACTTATCTGCCGGTGCTCAGCGCCTGGCCGCGGACCAAGATGGTGTTCCAGCGGGTTCGCCCCGGAGAAAAACTGCGCCCCAACCGCTTTCGCATCGCCGAGCCACGAGTGAGCCTGGCCCGGCAACGCAAGGTCTGGGCGCTGGACCTGGTGCTGTTGCCGCTGGTCGGCTTCGATGAGACAGGCGGACGCCTGGGCATGGGCGGCGGCTTCTACGATCGCAGCCTGGCTTATCTGGCCCGGCGCAAGAGCTGGCGCAAACCGACGCTGCTGGGGCTGGCGCATGAATGCCAGAAAGTGGCGAGACTGGATCAGGCGAGCTGGGACGTACCGCTGCAAGGAACGGTGACGGACAGGAAATGGTATTTCGCATGACAGGCGCCACCGGACAGCGGCGCCCAGAAAGGAATCAACGCTTGTAAGGCTGCTGCTGCTGTTGCGTGAGTTCGACCGGGGCGTCAGTCTTGCTGGCCCACAGGCTTTGCGCATAACCGGTTGTCACTACGCCCAAACCGAACAAAATAACCAAAATCCATAGTAAATCCGGTTTGCGTTGCATCGATTGCCCCCCTCAGGCATCACACACGATGACAGCAACGGTTTCCATAACAGGCCGTGCAGCAGCGTCAAGCTTAAAATTCCGGCATTCTGCGATAACGTGAACCGACACGCAAATGCTGGCGTCAACCGACCGTCGGTTTGTCATGAAATTGCCCAACAACTTGTCCAGCCACCCTCAAGGAGAGCAAAAAGATGGCCTATTGGCTGATGAAATCCGAGCCGGAAGAACTCTCGATCGAGGGCCTGGCGCGCCAGAACCAGGCGCGCTGGGATGGCGTGCGCAACTACCAGGCGCGCAACTTCCTGCGCACCATGGCGGTGGGTGACCAATTCTTCTTCTATCACTCCAGTTGCCCCGAGCCGGGCATCGCCGGGATCGGCCGCATCATCGAGGCCGCCTACCCCGACCCGACCGCCCTGGAGCCGGACAACCCGCACTTCGATCCCAAGGCCAGCGCCGAGAAGAATGCCTGGAGCGCCGTCGACGTCGCCCACGTCGAGACCTTCTCCAAGGTGCTGCGCCTGGACTACCTGAAACAGCAGGCCGCCCTCGCCGAGTTGCCCCTGGTGCAGAAAGGCAGCCGGCTGTCCGTGATGCCGGTGACCGCCGAGCAATGGGCCGCGGTCCTGGCCCTGCGCTGAACAGCCCAATCGACATTTATCCAGGCATCCCGCGCACAACCAACTAGGCTTGCCCGTTCATTTGACGGACATCAAGCCGCCCCGAGGCTTGAGCCGCCAGACTAGGATGTTACAGCTGCTGGGATGCCTCAATGTCGACGAATCACCGCTCCTCCCGTCTTTTCGCCTGCGCGTTGCTGGCCCTGCTGCTGGTCGCGGGCGGCTTCGGTTATTGGAAGTCCAGGCTGGATCGCCTGCCCGAAGGCCTGAGCATGGGCAACGGCCGCCTCGAAGCCACCGAAGTGCAGATCGCCAGCAAGACGCCCGGGCGCCTGGCCGAAGTGCTGGTCGACGAAGGCGACAAAGTGACCCGCAACCAACTGCTGGCGCGCATGGACACTCGCACCCTGGAAGCGCAGCGGGCCCAGGCCGAGGCCGACGTGGTGCGCACCCGGGAAAACCTCGCGGCGGCCGAAGCCAATGTGCAGTTGCGCCAGAGCGAGCTGCTGCTAGCCACCCAGGAACTCAAGCGCTCCCGGGAACTGTTCAAGCGCGGCTTCGCCAGCCAGCAGATCATCGACCAGCAGCAGGCCCGCCTGAATACCGGCAATGCTGCCGTGCAGGCAGCCCAGGCCCAGGTCGCCGCCGTGCGCGCCGCCATCGGTTCGGCCCAGGCACAAGTCGCCCAGCTGACCAGCGAAATCGACGACAGCAGCCTGCGCGCGCCTATCGACGGCATCATCCAGCTGCGCCTGGCCGAACCGGGCGAAGTACTGGGGGCCGGCGGCCGGGTGTTGCTGCTGATCGACCCGAACGACCAGTACATGAACCTCTACCTGTCCGCTGCGATAACCGGCCGCCTGGCTGTCGGCAGCGACGCGCGGATCCTGCTCGACGCCCTGCCCGAACAACCGCTGCCGGCGAAAATCAGCTTCGTCGCGGCCAAGTCGCAATTCACCCCCAAGGAAGTGGAAACCCGCGACGAGCGCCAGAAGCTGGTGTTTCGCGTCAAGCTGCGGCTGACCCAACCCAGCGCCGTACCGCAGGCCAAGCCCGGCATGCCCGGCGCCGGCTATGTGCGCACGGCGGACGTGGACTGGCCGGCCAACCTGCAATGAACGAGCTGGCGCTGCACGCCACCGGCATCAACCACCGCTACGGCCCGCGGCAGGCCCTGGTCGATCTCGCCTTCAGCCTGCCCGGCGGCACCCGCTGCGGGCTGATCGGCCCGGACGGTGCCGGCAAGTCGAGCCTGCTGGGCCTGATCGCCGGGGTCAAACGACTGCAGCAGGGCCAGTTGCAGGTGCTCGGTGGCTCTATCGAAGAACGCCGGCATCGCAACAGCCTCTATGCGCGGATCGCTTTCATGCCCCAGGGCCTGGGCGGCAACCTGTATCCCGAACTGTCGATCGCGGAGAACATCCGCTTCTTCGCCACGCTGTTCGGCCTGTCGAAAGACGAATGCGAACAGCGCATGCACAGCCTGTTGCTGGCCACCGACCTGCTGCGCTTCGCCGAAAGGCCCGCCGGCAAACTGTCGGGCGGCATGAAGCAGAAGCTCGGGCTGTGCTGTGCGCTGATCCACGAGCCGGACCTGCTGATCCTCGATGAGCCCACCACCGGCGTCGACCCGCTGTCTCGGCGGCGCTTCTGGGAACTGGTGGATGATGTGCGCCGGCAGCGCCCGCGCCTGACGCTGCTGGTGGCCACCGCCTATATGGAGGAAGCCGAGCAGTTCGAGCATTGCCTGATGCTCGACCGCGGCCGGCTGATCGCCCAGGGCTTGAGCCGCGAACTGGCCGCCGTCACGCCCAGCGGCAAGCTCGATGAGGCCTTCACCCATTTCCAGGGCGACAGCGGGCACGACAACCAGCCGCTGGTGATCCCGCCCAGGACTGCGGACAACCAGCAAATCGCCATCCAGGCCCATGAGCTGACCCTGCGTTTCGGCGACTTCACTGCGGTGAACAAAGTCAGCTTCGCCATTGGCCGGGGAGAGATTTTCGGTTTTCTCGGCTCCAACGGCTGCGGCAAGACCACCACCATGAAGGTCCTCACGGGCCTCATGCCGGCCACCGAGGGCAGCGCCAGCCTGCTGGGCAACCCGGTGGATGCCAGGGACCTGGCCACGCGCAAACGGGTGGGCTTCATGTCGCAGAGTTTTTCCCTGTACGGCGAACTCAGCGTGCGCCAGAACCTGGTGCTGCATGCCCGGCTGTTCGACCTGCCCAAGGCCGAGAGCGGCCCGCGCATCGACGAGTTGATCCGCCGTTTCGCCCTCCAGGAGATTGCCGAACAGCCCTCCGGCGCCCTGCCCCTGGGCCTGCGCCAGCGCCTGTCGCTGGCCGTGGCGGTGCTGCACCGTCCGGAAGTGCTGATACTCGACGAACCGACCTCGGGCGTGGACCCGGCGGCCCGCGACGACTTCTGGCGCCTGCTGATCGAGTTGTCGCGGGAACAGGGGGTGACGATCTTTCTCTCTACCCACTTCATGAACGAAGCCCAGCGCTGCGACCGCATCTCGCTGATGCACGCCGGCCAGGTGCTGGCCTGCGATACCCCCGCCGCCCTGCAGCGGCAGTTCGCCGGCGACACCCTGGAAGCCGCATTCGTCCGCTGCCTGGAGGCTGCCCAGGGCACGCCCGAAACGCCTCCTGCCGCCAGCACCCAGGCCGAGGCGCTCCCCCACCCTGTCGCTGGTGGCCGTCGGGGCTTCAGCCTGTCGCGATTGATCGCCGTAGCCGCCCGCGAGGGCAAGGAACTGCTGCGCGACCGGGTACGCCTGGCGTTCGCCCTGCTCGGCGCCCTGTTCATGATGGTGATCTTTGGCTACGGCATTTCCCTGGACGTGGAAAACCTCGCCTTCGCCGTCTACGACCAGGACCAGACGCCGCAAAGCCGCGCCTACCTGGAGGCGTTCCGCAGCTCCCGCTACTTCAAGGAGCGGCAGCCGATCCGCGACGCCGCCGAATTGCACCGGCGCCTGCAACGTTCGGAGATCAAGCTGGCCCTGGAGATTCCTCCCGGTTTCGGCCGCGACCTGTACGCCGGGCGCCAGCCCACCGTGGCCGCCTGGCTCGACGGCGGCATGCCGTTTCGCGCCGAAACCAGCCGCAATTACGTCGAGGCCGTGCACCAGGCCAACCTCGAACAACTGGCCGAACACAGCAGCCCGGCCCTCAAGCGGCCGGCCGCGGCCAAGCTGGAAACCCGCTTTCGCTACAACCAGGACGTGGTCAGCGTCAACGCTATCGGCCCCGGTGTGATGGCGCTGATCCTGGCCTTCATCCCGGCGATGCTCACCGCGCTGGGCATCGTGCGCGAAAAGGAGCTGGGTTCGATCACCAACTTCTACGCCACGCCGCTCAAGCGCCTGGAGTTCCTCCTCGGCAAACAGCTGCCCTACCTGGGCCTGAGCCTGGTCAACCTGGCGCTGCTGGCCGTCATGAACCGCTGGCTGTTCGGCGTGCCGTTCAAGGGCAGCGGCCTGACCCTGGCGGTCGGCGGCCTGCTGTACGTGCTGGCGACCACCAGCATGGGGCTGTTGATCTCCGCCTTCACCCGCACCCAGATCGCGGCGATTCTCGGCACCATGATCATCACCAGCCTGCCGACCATCCAGTTTTCCGGGCTGATCGTGCCACGCTCGTCGCTGGACGGCGCCGCGGCACTGATGGGGCAGTTGTTTCCTTCCGGCTACTTCCTCGACATCGCGGTGGGCACTTTCACCAAGGCCCTGGACCTGCGCGAACTGTGGCCACAGTGCCTGGCGCTGTTCGCCTTCTTCCTCGGATTCACCGGGCTGAGCCTGGCGATGCTGAAAAAACAGGAGGCCTGATGCGCCGCTTCAGTCACATCCTGCGCCTGGGTATCAAGGAGCTCACCAGCCTGCGTCACGACAGCGTGTTGCTGCTGTTCCTGGCATACGCCTTCACCGTGGCCATCTATATGCCCGCCGCCGGTTCGGTGATCGGCGTGCACAACGCCA